>CALLKI010000026.1 GCA_938008415.1 uncultured Luteimonas sp.
ATGCCGGGCACGTCCTGCGGATCCAGCAGCGCAGGCGGCACCAGGGTCTTGATCGCATCGCGCACATGCGGCCCCTGCGGGGCCCAGATGCCATCCACGCCGAACAGGTGGCGGGCGTTGCGAATGCAGTCTCCGACCTGGTAGCGCAGGTCGCTGCCGTCCAGTTCGCTCGGTGACTGGTTGGCCACGATCATCAGCCGGTGCACCTTCCAGCCCATCGGATGGACAGGCGTGAACTGCAGGATGGGCGGATAACGCAATATTGCCAGCCGCACCTCCACCTCATCGCCCGCAATCAATTCATCGACAACCCCCTCATTGATCAACCCCCTGATTTGCGCAGACAAAGGGCGCCTTTCCCGCGTCATAAACCGGAATGCCTCCAAGTGGGCAATAGCCAGTCGCAACCCCATGCCCCTCAGCGCTCGAATCTCTTCAATCATGGAGGCCTGCGGCCCCCCATGATCACGCCATTCACCGACGAACACCACGTCGTAGGTTCTTGGCAACGCTGACTTATCGATTACGAACCGCCTAGGAGCCGGAAACTTTCTTGGCACATCGAAACCAGGAAGATACGCCGAATCCTCCCCGGAAGATATTTTCTCGTGCCAATACGCATAAGCCTCACGATAACTGGACCTAGCCCTGTGCCGCCACCCCGGCTTGAATTCGGAACGAGACAATGAATCCGGCTCCAATCTGACAATTGCAAGAGGGACCTTCTCCGCAATATTCGATACAGCCGCACCAAAAGCCGCCTCAATGCGGTAGGCGTATTCTGAATCAGCACCTTTTCTCACGCGATCGAAGAATCCGATACGATCCATCACATCCTTCAACCTGAACATCAGTGACGACGCATTTCCTTGGATGTACATGGATCCAGGATTTGCAATCACAATCTCTGGATCAACACGAATAGAATCACTCCGCGTCGCTATTAGAGAATCGTTTTCCAACAACGGCCGGACCTGCCATTCGATGCGCCGGGGGTGACTGAAATCGTCCGAGTCCTGGAAGGTCATGAAGTCGCCGCTGGCCACCTGCATCGCCGTATTCCGCGCCGCATAGGTGCCCTGGTTGATCTCGTGCCGGACCACCCTGACACGCGGATCCAGCCGCTGACAAGCCTCGAGCACCTCCTCGTGGCCTGCCGGCGAGGCGTCATCGACGACGATGATCTCCAGGTTCTGCCAGCTCTGCGCCAGCAGGGACCGTACCGCGGTCAACAGGTTGATCCCCGGCTTCCATGCCGAGACGACGACCGTCACCTTCGCGGCACTGGAATCCACCGGCGGCACGCTTGCGCAGAGGCGGTCGAACCTCACGCCGGGCCCATCCATGAGCGACAGCGGCTCCAGCCCGTGCCTCTCGAATTCCCTGTTGAAGGCTTCCAGCCATCGACTTTCGTCCCGTCCCCCCAGGGCTGGATTCAACAGATCAATCCTGATCCGGCGCCTGTCAGTAGCAGTTAACGCGAGATTTGCGGCGAAGAGCCTGGCGATGGAAGCACGGCGCATGCGGATAGCGGTGTCTATGAACACCGCGGACATCTGCTTGTTGAAAACCTTGCCGCCGTGGATGTCGAACATGGCCATGGCGAGCGAGAGGGCATTGTCCTGATCGTCCGGCAGCCAGGTCTGCAATGCCAGCGTGCGCGCAAGGCGCAGTGTCCACGATGGATCCAGTTCGGCCAGCTGCGCCATGACCAGGTGGCGCCGATGCGGACTGCGGTAGGACTCCGCCAGGTGCATGACCCCCTGCAACGAGAGCCTGCCGCGGGACACCGCATACGCCAGCAGCTCGCGTCCGTTGACCGAGGCCGTCCGCCGGATGGTGTCGTCAAGGCACGTGGAATCCTTCCGGGCCAGGGCCCGGTCCAGATACTGTTGGAAGATGTTCCCAGCGCCTCTTTTTTCTGTCCCGTCCGTCGCCCGGGATTCCTTATCCCCGCCCCTGCCATCCAGTCCCAGCCATTCGGCGAGGTGTTTCCCGGCATACCTGGACTTCAGGTAGTCCAACCCGGACTCGACCTGGCGGCGGAAGGCTTCGGGGTCATTGGCCAACCGCCGGATGACCCCAAGGACTTCCACCTCATCGGCCCCGATCACGGCATTGCCGAAGCCGGACGCCAGTTTCTTCGACGTGATGACGACGCAGCCGGAGGCCAGCGCCTGGGCAACGATGCGCTCTGGAATCGGGCCGCGCCCGGAATCGAAGTGGACATAGAAATCACACGACGCAAGAAGGGTCGCGTAATTGCCCCATTCGGCCGGGAGCTGTGACCAGTTCCCGGGCCAGGGATGATTCGCCAGGGCGGATTTCAGCCTGGCCGTGCTTCCAAGGAAACAAACAGCAACTTCATCTGTAGCCGGGTATGCCTGCAGGAGGCGTGTCGAGGGACGGGGCACCTCGCCCGGCAGGTTTTCCAGCACGCGCCCGATTACCAGCCGGCGTCCATTGAAATTGCGCATCGGCACGCGCCAATGTGCAGGCTCCACGACCACGGGATACGGCCTGGACGCAAGCCTGCCCACCTGCTCCTTGAGTGCCTCGACCACAGTCCGTCGGGCAGCCCATTCCACCGGGCCCTGTATCAAACGGGCCGCTGTCCTTTCACAGGTTTCCGGGCAGTACCACGTCCTCCCACGCGCGTCCTGCATGGGTTCGTCGGCGACGATCACCACGCGCCGGGCACGCAACGCGCACTCCAGTCCGTCGGCGAACATCAGCACCTCGGGACTGCGGACGACCACGACGTCCGCCTCCGACTCCTCGCCCGGCACGATTTCGTGCACTTCCCCCTTGTGGATCATCGCCTGGAATGGCTGCCACAGGGGCTCGACCTTCCTCAACGCCAGGGCGCGGAAGGAGCGGACATGGACGATGCCCACCTTCAGCCCCAAGGACAGGCAGGCATGGATCTCGTCGCGAAGCGAAGCCAAACGTGTTTTGTCTCCCCGTGGGCACAGGTCATCCATGAAAACCACGTCGAACCTGCCAACCGGGGTTGCATTGCCAAGGATGCTGCCGGGAGCCGGGAATGACCGCGGAGCATCCGGCCGTTCTTCCAGGCGCAAGCCGCCCCCTGAGGCCGCCAGTCCATGCCAGTATCCAAAGTTGCGCCGGTATGCCCTCATGGCCTCGTCATTGCGCCATGCAACGGCATCACCAACGGGATCGACCACCCCATCACGGCGCTTGATGACAACAGGCATGTCCATGTGGCAATGCGCCTTGTCACCGAAGGCGCGCAGCATGCGCTGCAGGTATTCGACCTCGGCCCCGTCACGCACGGAATCATAGAACCCGATCCGCTCCAGGACCGGCCCGCGCCGGAACACCGTGGAACAGGGGTCTTCCTGCGGCCCGATCGGACCGATCCTGTTGAAGACGAGATTGACGTCGCAATGCAGGGCTTTGCCAGTCACGCCCACCAGATCCGGGCGTTCAAGCAGGCTCGCGACCTGCATTTCGATGCGCTGCGGATGGGACCAGCTCTCCGGGTCATGACTGGTGACGAATTCACCGGAAGCAAGGGTAAGCGCAGCGTTCCTTGCGTGGACCTCCGCCGCACCGCCTGGCACTTCAACCAGCCGGATCCGCGGGTCCATGGCTGCCAGCTCCCGCAGGGCCGGGGCACTGGCGCCCGTCGCATCGGCATCGACCAGCAGGATCTCCAGGTTGCGCCAGGACTGGGCGAGCAACGAGCCGACGCCCGTACGCAGAGAAGGACCCGCCTGCCGGCACTCCGCGATGACCGACACCAATGGGCCGTCGTTGATGGCATGTGGCGCTTCCGCATGCAGGCGGTCAAATGGCGCTGCCGCCTGCACCGTGCTCCCCGCCAGCTTCAGTCCAGCCAGCCGGTTGCCAAGCAGCCCGAATAGACGCTGCTCCCACGTCGTTGCGTCGGAAAACGGGGTCTGGCGCCGTGGATTCAACAGGTCGCAGCTGCGGATGCGAACCTGCAATCCAGTGCCGACAGCCTTGTATGCTTCGAACAGCCTGTGGGCCAAGCGGTATTCGCCAAGGTCGTAGGCCAGGCTCTGGTAGATGCCCAGGCTCCGGGCGTCGAAATCCGCCAAACCACGCGCGCGGCGCGCCCATTCGAACAACGCAAGGGCCCGCTCCAGATCCCGACGTTCGCGGCTTGTCCGCGCGGACGCCCGGGCCAGCGCAAGAAAGTCGCCCACGGAAACGTCACCCGCCCGCAGGCGCCCTGGACTGGAATCGGCCTTCCGGTTGCCGTGACCCAGTGCGCCTGCCAGTTCCTCCAGGACCATGCGCCCGCCTGTAGCACGCAAGGCCAAAACGTCCAAGGCCCTGCGCGAAGCCGTGCGCAGGGCCAGGATCTCGGCCGCATGGGGATCGGGATGCCGCCTGGTCCATGCGAGGTAATGCCGGAGCGATTGCCGCAGCAGACCTTCGCCGATCCCGGCCGTCACCCGGGCAGGTCCCTTCCCGGCCATGCCATCCCGCTCAAGACCTTCCATGCTCATCGGATGAAACAGCTCCCCACTCCATCAATACGGTCCTGTCTCCGATGGCCACCGGTTTGCCCAGTTTCGGGTATGCCTCAAGCCACGAATCCAGGATCTCTTTTTCGTCCTTGCGATTGATGTCATCGAACACGACGACGCAGCCATTGGAGAGACTGCTCCCAAGGGCCGGAAGCGCCGGATAGCGGGCGCGCGGCCCGGTGGCCTTGGGTGGCCCATCAACCAGGAGCATGTCGATCCCGGACAGGTCGCGCCAGGCCTCCTTGCAATACCAGGGAAACACCTGGCCATCGAACTCGATGTCTTCCAATGGAGCCAGCCGCACGTCGGCTACGTCCAGCAGCCCGTGCCGGCGCAGGTCGTCCCGTGTTTGCTCCGCGAACTTTTCCTTGTGCTCCAGCGCGACCACCTTGCCGCCGAATTCGCGGGCGGCATAGGCCAGCCAGACCGTGGAAACACCACTCCCGCATTCCACGATGGTCCGCGGCCGATGCTCCAGGACAGCCTCGATCAGCCTTTCCAACGAGACGGCATCGAGTGCCCAGCCGCTCATCATCGGCAGTGATGCCGGGGGAGAGAACCGCTGCTGCAGCCGGTTCATGGCATTGATGTCGTTCAGCAGCGGGAACCGCAGATCCCCATTGTCGATGGCGTGGGTCACCTTGTCGATCTTCGCTGCCAGCCGGGCCTCGATGTTCCGGTCGATTTTTTCCAGGAGCCCCTGCATGGCTTCGCTGCGCGCCGACACCACCTCCCTGGCCGTCTTCAACTCGGACAGGGCCCGCTTCACATGCTGGTCGACACTTCCCGACTGGCGGCTGATTTCGGCCAGCATGTCCGCCACCTGGTCGAGGGATTGCCTGAACCGCTCGATGGCCTGGACAGTCTGGCCGGTGCCTTCTTCCTGGGACGCCAGCCTGTCCTCGACGCTGCCAAGCAGATCGGCCATCTGGCCACCCTGGCGGAGAAGCTCCGCCAGTTGTTCCAGCAGCCATTTTTCAAGCTGCGCGTGCCGGGAAACCGCCTTCTGCTCGTTCTGATCCACGGCTTCCTGCAGGCTGCGATCCAATTTCGCCAAAGTGCGGGACAACCCTTCTTCCTGCCCAGCCAAACGCATGTTCAACGCCGGCAGTGTTTCGTCGAGGGATCGGGAAAGCACACCCATATCCGCTTGGAGCCTGTCAATCCGCTGTTGCACCTGCGCCAGCTGGTCCTTTGCCTTCGAAACAGCCTCCCCGATGGATTCCTGTGATTGGGCATGCTCCCGGTATGCGCCGAGCAGCAATTCCCGATAACCAGGCAATCCCCACCGCACGAGGTCTTCAGCCAGACGTTGCTGGGCACGGGACAGGTGGTTCACGCTGTCCTCCAGCCGTCCCTGCATGCCGGACAGCCGGTCCAGGCCATCCTTCAGCCGCATCTGCTCTTCGGCCAGCTGGGCATGCTCCCGGTATGCGCCGAGCAGCAATTCCCGATAACCAGGCAATCCCCACCGCACGAGGTCTCCAGCCAGACGTTGCTGGGCACGGGACAGGTGGTTCACGCTGTCCTCCAGCCGTCCCTGCCTGCCGGACAGCCGGTCCAGGCCATCCTTCAGCCGCATCTGCTCTTCGGCCAGCAGGGACAGCCCCTGCCCGGTCGCCCGATGCAGGACGATCAGGTAGCCCACGCGCCGGAACACCAGGAGCAACAGGAGGGCAAATGCGCCACCACCAGTGGCCACGGCTCCAGCCACAAGCCATTTCGATTCGAGCCAGAGGCCAAGCAACAGCATGGCCGCACAGGCAGCTCCCGTAACAAAAACCGCCACCCTCTTGCCCCATGGGTTGGACGACAACCACGTCACCCTTCTCTGCGGACTCATGATCCAACCTTCGCCTTATCCGGAAGAAAACCGCCTGCCATGATCATCGGCTGTTTCGTCCCGGAGCCGGCCGGGTAGTACGCCATACCTTCACGTTAACGGACGTCGGCATGCACCCGGCAGCCTCCGCCACGCCTCCGAAAAACAAGTGAAAAAAACAATGCCGTGTTATTGGAAGATCCGGTTGCGTCTGCACGTCAAACGACATGCCTACGCACCCTCCCGCAGGGCCCCGTCCAGGTCCGCGCGCAGGTCATCCACGTCCTCCACACCCACGCTCAGCCTGACCAGGCTGTCGGTGATGCCCAGCCGCTGGCGCTTCTCCGGCGGGACCGAGGCGTGGGTCATGATCGCAGGGTGGTTGACCAGGCTTTCGACGCCGCCCAGCGATTCGGCCAGGGTGAAGATCCGGGTGCGTTCACAGAACCGCTTCGCCGCCTCGGGGCCACCCCTGAGTGTGAAGGAGATGATGCCGCCGAAGCCGGACATCTGGCTGCGGGCCAGCTCGTGCTGCGGGTGCGACGGCAGGCCCGGATAGATCACCTGCTCCACGGCTGGGTGGCCTTCGAGGAATTCCGCCAGTGCCTGCGCGTTTTCGCAGTGCGCGCGCATGCGCAGGTGCAGCGTCTTCAGGCCACGCAGGCCGAGGAAGCTGTCGAACGGCCCCTGCACGGCGCCGCATGAGTTCTGCAGGAAGGCCATGCGTTCGGCCAGTTCGGCGTTGTCGCCGACCACCACCATGCCGCCGACCATGTCGGAATGCCCGTTGAGGTACTTGGTGGCCGAATGCACGACGATGTCGGCGCCCAGCTCGAGCGGGCGCTGCAGGATCGGCGAGGCGAAGGTGTTGTCCACCACGACCAGCAGCCCGTGCCCATGGGCGATCTCGGTGATCGCGCGGATGTCCACGATCTTGAGCATCGGGTTGGTCGGGGTCTCGATCCAGACCAGCCGGGTCTTTGGCGTGATCGCGGCCTCGAAGGCCGCCGGGTCGGTCAGGTCGACGAAGCTGAAGTCCAGGCCCGCGCTGCGCCGGCGTATCCGCTCGAACAGGCGGAAGCTGCCGCCGTACAGGTCGTCCATCGCGATGACGTGGTCGCCGCTGTCGAGCAGCTCCAGCAGCGTCGCGGTCGCGGCCATGCCGGAGGCGAAGGCGAAGCCGCGGCTGCCGCCCTCGAGCCCGGCCACGCCCCGCTCCCAGGCGAAGCGGGTCGGGTTATGCGTGCGCGAGTATTCGAAGCCCTGGTGAACGCCCGGGCTGGACTGGGCGTAGGTGGAGGTGGCGTAGATGGGCGGCATGACCGCGCCGGTGCCGGGGTCGGGCGACTGTCCGGCGTGGATCGCCTTGGTGCCCACCCCCCAGGACGGGCTGTCGCCGCTGTCCCTGCGGTCCCTCGTCATCGCTTGGATCCTGTACCAGTCTGGAATCGCCTGATTCTACTATGCACCCGCGCCCCCGATGCCAAGGACTTACTGCACGCGCCTGCGCAGCCAGTTCAGCAGGTCGATCCGGGTGATCAGGCCGAGGAATTCCTGGCCGTCGACCACGATCGCGACGTGCCCGCGGTCGAACACCGGCAGCAGGGCCTCGACCGGGGACTTGACGTCGAGGATGTCCAGCTTGCTGACCATCGCGGTCGAGACCGGGTCGCGGAACCGGGACTCGTCGCCGTACACGTGCAGCAGCACGTCGCTCTCGTCGATGATGCCGACGATGCGGTCGCCGTCCATCACCGGCAACTGCGAGATCTCGTACAGCTTCATCCGCTGGTAGGCGGTGGTGATCAGGTCGTTGGGCGCCACGACCACGGTGTCGCGCTGGCGATAGGGGCGCATGATCAGATCACGCAGGTCGCCATACTGCTCGCGCTCCAGGAAGCCGTTGTCCAGCATCCAGTAGTCGTTGTACATCTTCGACAGGTACTTGTTGCCTGTGTCACAGACGAACACCAGCACCTTCTTCGGCTCGGTCTGTTCGCGGCAATACTTCAGCGCCGCGGCCAGCAGCGTGCCCGTGGACGATCCGCCGAAGATGCCTTCCATGCGCAGCAGCTCGCGCGCGGCGTGGAAGCTCTCGCGGTCGGTGATGGGGTAGGCCTTCTTCACCCGGCTGAAGTCGGAGATCGGCGGCAGGAAGTCCTCGCCGATGCCCTCGACCATCCAGGTGCCGGACCTGGTGCTGAGCGTGCCCTCGTTGATGTACTGGGCGAGGATGGAGCCGACCGGGTCCGCGAGGACCAGCTCCACGTGCGGCGCGTGCTTCGCGAAGCAGCGCGACAGGCCGGTCATGGTGCCGGAGCTGCCGCAGCCGAACACCACCGCGTCCAGCCCCCCGACCTCGGCCATCTGGCGCAGGATCTCCGGGCCGGTGCCGAACTCGTGCGCGGCGGGGTTGTCCGGGTTGCCGAACTGGTTGATGAAGTAGCCGCCGGGGGTTTCGCGGGCGATGCGCTCGGCGAGGTCCTGGTAGTACTCCGGGTGGCCCTTGGCCACGTCCGAGCGGGTCAGGATGACCTCGGCGCCCATGGCCTTGAGGTTGAAGATCTTCTCCCGGCTCATCTTGTCCGGGACCACCAGGATCAGGCGGTAGCCCTTCTGCCGGGCCGCGAGGGCCAGGCCGAGCCCGGTGTTGCCGGCGGTGCCCTCGACGAGGACCGAACCGGGGCCGATGTCGCCGCGGCGCTCCGCGGCCTCGATCATGTGCAGGCCGATCCGGTCCTTGATCGAACCGCCGGGGTTGTGGCTTTCCAGCTTGAAGTACAGCTCGCAGACGCCGGTGTCCAGGCGCTGGGCCTTGATGATGGGGGTGTTCCCGATCAGTTCGAGGACGGATGCGTGGATCGTCATGCGCTTGCGGCTGCTCCCGCCAGGAATGGGACAGCCGCGATTATGGCATCCGCCGCGCGACCGGCCCCTCCCGGGCCGGCGGGATTGCTCGCAGGCGACGGCGACAGACGAGGATGCCACCGCCGCCCGCGGCCAGGAAAGTCGTCAATTCTTCAGGGCGTCGTACATCCGGACGAGGCGATCCTTGGCAGCCAGTTTCTCACGCTTCATCTGCGCGAGGGTGACGTCGTCGATCGGCAGCACCCCCAGTTCGGCATCCATGACCTTCTTGTCCAGTTCCTGGTGGTGCAGGTACAGCCGCCGGAACTCCGGGTTGCCCTTCATCAGCGCCTCGATTTCGGCCTGGGACTGCCCTTCGAACATGGGAACCTCCTCGTGAAATACAAACGCCCCGGCCGGCAGGCACGGGGCGTCATCGTGGGGTTGCGTCCGGACCGTCGCGGCGGGCTCCTCCGGGAACGCCGCGCGGACATGGATTGCGGCATCTGGTTCCTTGGGCAGGGCTGCGTCGCTCATCGGTCCGGCTCCAGCCCGGACGGGCGGATCGGGAAAGGCCGCCGTCCGGGTATCCGACCCTACTCCTTCCCGGCGGGAGGGGCAAGGATCACCCGGCAAGTCCCTGATTCTCCGTACAGAAACGTGCCGGCGCCGGCGCGCGATGCGCACACATCGCAGCAACCCGTTGATTTTTTGCATTTTCATGAATCAGCCCGGGCCGGGGCCATGCCCCGGCCCGGCGATGGCGGCAGGGCCGGTCAGGGCTGCTCGCCCAGGGCCTTGAGCAGCTCCTGCTCCTGGCGCTTGAGCTCGGCCTCGCGCTCGCGGGCCGCCTTGAGCCTGGCCGCCTCCCTGGCCGAGACGTTCTGCAGGACGGTCTCTGCCTCCTGGCGCGCGGCAGCCTCGGCCTCGGCCATCTGGCGCAGGCGCTCGGCCTCCTCCGCCTGGATCTGCGCCTGGATCCGCAGGCGCTCGGCCTCGGCCCGGGCCAGCGCGGCCTCACGGCGGATGGCCTCCAGCTTCAGCTCGTTCAGCTCCCGCTCGAGCCCGGCGATCTGGCGCCGCATGAGTTCGGTCCGGGTGGCCAGCTCGGCCGTCTCCACCCGCCATTCGGCCAGCTGCAGGGCGTCGGCACGCTGACGGCTGCCAGCCGTGGCCAGCGCGTCGACCGCGCGCCGTGCCTGGAGCCGCTCGTAGGACGCCAGGCCCGCGGCCGCGGCGTCGGCATCGAGCGCCTGCAGGCGCTGACCGAGCCGGGCCACGTCGGCATCGGGGTTGGCGGCCTGCACGGCGGACGCCGCCAGCAGCAGGCCGGCAAGGCAACACTTCCACATCCGGCTCATTTCCCGTCCTCCCTGCGCAGGCGTTGGCGCAGTTCCTCGATCTCGGCCTGGCGCTGCGCCAGCTCCGCCCGGACCGTGGCCTCGTTGCTGCGGGCATGGGCAAGGTCCGCCAGCGCGGCCGCGCGGTTGGCCAGCACGCGAGCTTCCTGCTCGCGCCCCGCCGCGAGCGCCGCCTGGGCCGCGGAAAGGGCGGTACGGGCGCTGGCCAGCTCGTCGCCGGCGTACTGGTCGGCGTCGGCGTTCTCGGCGCGCACGACCGCCTGCTGGGCCAACTGGATCTCCCCGGTCGGGGGCGGCAGGCTGGCGCATGCCGTGAGCGCGAGCACGCATCCGAATGCCGATGCCTGCAGGATCGTACGGATTTGTGCGAAGCTTTGACTCATAGGGGAAACCGCCGCAAAGGGACTTCGGTCATTGTCATCGGCCCGGGACGGCCGTGCAACGCTCCTGCCAGGGCATTGGGGGAAGTCAATGGACATCGGCTACTTCCTGAAGCTGATGACGGAAAAGAACGCGTCGGACATGTTCCTGACCACCGGCGCGCCGGTCTACATCAAGGTGGAAGGCCGGCTGTACCCGCTGGGCAGCACCGGGCTGCCGCCGGGGATGGTCAAGAAGATCGCCTATTCGCTCATGGACGAGGGGCAGGTCCCCCAGTTCGAGCGTGACCTGGAGCTGAACATGGCGATCTCGCTCCAGGACTCGGGCCGCTTCCGCGTCAACGTGTTCAAGCAGCGCGGCGAGGTGGGCATGGTGATCCGCGCGATCCGCAGCACCATCCCCACCATCGAGGAACTGCAGCTGCCGCAGGTGCTCAAGGACATCGTGATGACGCCGCGCGGCCTGGTGCTGATCGTCGGTTCCACCGGCTCGGGCAAGTCGACGACGCTGGCGTCGATGATCGACTACCGCAACTCGAACATGCCCGGGCACATCCTCACCATCGAGGACCCGATCGAATACCTGCACCGGCACAAGAAGTCGATCGTCAACCAGCGCGAGGTGGGCCTGGACACCCACACCTTCCACAACGCGCTGAAGAACGCCATGCGCGAGGCGCCGGACGTGATCATGATCGGCGAGATCCTCGACGCGACCACCATGGAGGCGGCCATCTCCTTCGCAGAGACCGGCCACCTGTGCCTGGCCACGCTCCACTCCAACAACGCCGACCAGACGATCGAGCGCATCCTCAACTTCTTCCCGGAGGCGGCGCACCGGAACGTGCTGATGAACCTGTCGCTGAACCTGCGCGCGGTGGTCTCGCAGCGGCTCGTGGTCGGCCTGGACGGCCGCCGCCTGCCCGCCACCGAGGTGCTGATCAACACCCCGGTGATCCGCGACCTGCTGCGCCGCGGCCAGGTCCACGAGATCAAGCAGGCGATGGAGGACTCGCTGGAGGAAGGCATCGAGACCTTCGACCAGTGCCTCTACCGGCTGTACAAGGAAGGCCGCATCGACCGCGAGACCGCGCTGCGCGCGGCCGACTCGCGCGAGGGCCTCGACCTGAAGTTCAGGCTCTCCGAGGGCGCCACCGGCGAGCACGACCCGTACGCGGACGTGTTCGACACCGGCACGACCTGAGCCCGGGCCCGCGCGGCCGGAACCCGGCGTGCGGGCCCCGGAACCTCAGGCCTGCGGCGCGTCTGGCTGCCGCTCCGGGCGCGCCGCGTCGAACGCCGGCAACGCCAGGCAGGCCTGCTCGATCCGCACGATGGTCGGGTAAGGCGACAGGTCCAGGCCGAAGCGGCGCGCGTTGTAGACCTGCGGGACCAGGCAGCAGTCGGCGATCGTGGGCACCTCGCCCCCGCAGAATCCGCCGGTGGCGGGATCGTCGCGCAGCATCGCCTCCAGCGCATCGAAGCCGGCCGCGATCCAGTGCCGGACCCAGCGGTCCCGCCCGCCCTGCGGCACGTTCCATTCGCGCTCCAGGTACTGCAGCACGCGCAGGTTGTTGAGCGGGTGCACGTCGCAGGCGATGAGCTGCGCCAGCGCGCGCGCGCGCGCGCGGCCACGCGCGTCCGCCGGCAGCAGCGGCGGGTCGGGCCAGGTCTCGTCGAGATACTCGAGGATCGCCAGCGACTGGCTCAGCACCCGGTTGCCGTGCTGGAGCACGGGGACCAGGCCCTGCGGGTTCTTCGCCCGGAACTCGGCGCGGTGCTGCTCGCCGCCCTCGCGCACCAGGTGCACCGGGACGATGTCATAGGACAGTCCCTTGAGGTTCAGGCCGATGCGCACGCGGTAGGCGGCGCTGGATCGCCAGTACGAGTACAGGCACAGTTCTTCGCTCACGCCGGGTTCCTCCTGTGCGGCATCGCCGCGATGCACGGGGTGGACACGGGGCAGTGCGGTGGCGACGGTCGCTCAGCCGTCCGGGTAGCCGGGGTCGCCATCGCCCTGGAACCCGTTGGCCCGGAAGGTGAGCACCAGGGTGTCACGGTGCCCGACGCCCTCGCCCGCCGGCTGGATCGGCGTGGTCTCGTGGATCACCCGCTCGTCATCCATGAACAGCATGGACCACGGCTCGAGCAGGGTGAAGCGCCGGCCGACCGGACCGTCGGCCTCGAACACGCGGGTCTCGCCGCCCTTGATGTCCTTGCGCGCGACCAGGAGCACCGCCACGAAGTCCACGCCGTCGCGGTGCGCGCCTTCCGGGGTCGGCCGGCCGATGCCACCGGTGGTGTCGATCCGGAACTGGTGGGCCTCGATGTACCAGGGCTGCTCGCCCTTGAGCGCCGAGCACCAGCCGGCCAGCGACAGCAGCAGCGGCCGCCACGCCGGCAGCGCGACCGTCTCCGGCCGGATCGGCTCGAACCAGCGCAGCATGCCGCCGTGCAGGGCGTTGTATTCCACGGACTGCCAGTGCGCGCGGTGCGGGGTCTGCTCCAGCGTCCCGCCCCTGGCCACGAAGCACGAGTGGCGGCGACGCCGGTAGCGGCCGCCGTCCTTGAGGTAGTTGTCCGGCGGCAGGTCGTCCCAGGACGGGACCATCGCCGCGAAAGCGGCCGGATCCACGCCCGCCAGGGCCGTGAGCGCGTCCGGCGCCAGCGCGGCGTAGCCGTCGCTGCGGACGTCGTCGAGCGCCCTGTCGAGGGGGGAATAGGAGGGCGTGAACAATCGGCTCATTGACATCGGCGGATTCTAACGCCGGCGGGGCCGGCGCGCCCCGGTTCGGCCCGCGCCTGCGGACCCGGGCCCGGAAAAGCACAAGGCCCGCCAGTGGCGGGCCTTGTCGTTTTCCCGGCATCCACCGGATGGATGCCGGATGGATCTGGCAGCCCCGGATGGATTCGAACCACCGAATGCCTGAGTCAGAGTCAGGTGCCTTACCACTTGGCGACGGGGCTGTGGAACCAATTGTAGCGCCATTGCGTCCGCAATGGCAGGGGGCCGGTCAGCGCTTGGAGTACTGGGTCGCGCGGCGGGCCTTGTGCAGGCCGACCTTCTTGCGCTCCACCTCGCGCGCGTCACGGGTCATGAAGCCCGCCTTGCGCAGCTCCGGCTTGAGCGAGGGGTCGTACTCGACCAGCGCACGGGCGATGCCGAGCCGGATGGCGCCGGCCTGGCCCGTCGTGCCGCCGCCACTGGCGGTGGCGACCACGTCGAACTTGTCCAGCGTCCCTGTCAGCTCGAGCGGCTGGCGCACGATCATGCGCGCGGTCTCGCGGCCGAAGAACTCCTCGAGCGAACGGCCGTTGATGGTGATGTTGCCGCTGCCCTGGCGCAGGAACACGCGGGCGGTGGAGGACTTGCGGCGGCCAGTGCCGTAATTCTGGGTGATAGCCATCGTTTAGATTTCCAAAACCTGGGGCTGCTGGGCGGCGTGCGGATGCTCGGGACCCCTGTAGACCTTGAGCTTCTTGAACATGGCCCGGCCCAGCGGGTTCTTCGGCAGCATGCCCTTGACCGCGATCTCGATCACGCGCTCGGGATGGCGCTGCAGCGCCTCGCTGAGCGTCTCGGTCTTCAGGTTGCCGATATAGCCGGTGAAGCGATGGTACTTCTTGTCGGACAGCTTCTTGCCGGTCACGGCGATCTTCTCGGCGTTGACCACGATGATGTAGTCGCCGGTATCGACGTGCGGGGTATAGACGGGCTTGTGCTTGCCACGCAGGCGGCGGGCGAGCTCGGAGGCCAGTCGGCCCAGGGTCTTGCCGGTGGCGTCGACGAGGTACCAGTCGCGCTGGACGGTCTCGTTCTTCGCGGTGAAAGTCTTCATGGCGCGATGGCTTCTCGGTACATGGTCGGGCTGATTCCGGCGGGCCGGAACTTCGCCTCGCGTTGTGGGTACGGCGGAAAAGAAGCGGAATTGTACGAAGCCCGGACTGGCATGGCAACTCCCCCCCCCTGCCCGCTGGCGTCGGGGGCCGGTTGGCGCGACCATTAAGCCCCCTCCCGCGAAGTACCGACATGACCGCCGCAAGCCGTACCCTCTCCCCGCTCGACCGGCTGCTGGTCGAGGCCCAGCGCGCGCTGGAGACGGTGCTGGGCGAGCCCCGGGCCAGCCGTCCCAACCCCGCGGGCGACATCCCCGATGTTCCCCTCGACGAGGCCCAGCGCCGGCACGCCGCCGGGCTGATGCGGATCAACCACGTCGGCGAGATCTGCGCCCAGGGCCTGTACTTCGGCCAGGCCGCCGTCGCCCGGGAGCCCGGGACCCGGGAACACCTGCTGGCGGCCGCCCGGGAGGAGACCGACCACCTCGCCTGGTGCGCCGAGCGCCTGCGCGAGCTGGACAGCCGGCCCAGCCTGTTCAACCCGCTCTGGTACGCCGGCAGCTATGCGCTCGGCGCACTGGCCGGGCTGCGCGGGGACGGCTGGAACCTGGGCTTCGTGGTCGAGACCGAGCGCCAGGTCGAGGCCCACCTCGACGAACACCTCGAGTCCCTGCCCGAGGGCGACCAGCGCAGCCGGGAGATCCTGCGCCGGATGAAGATCGACGAAGCCCGGCATGCCGACAACGCCGAGCGGGCCGGCGCCCGCGTCCTGCCGCAGCCGATCCCGGCCCTGATGGCCGCGGCCTCGAAGGTGATGAAGACCATCGCCTACCGGATCTAGGCCACTTCGCGCCCTCGCCCCGTCCTGCCCCCTCCAGGCGGGGATGGGGAATCCCAAGGGCGCAAGCGGTGGTGGTGATGCCGGATCCCCCGCCCTCGCGTGCAAGGAAGGGGTGACGATGGCGGAGCTTGCGGCGCATGTCGAGCCGCCCGCGGGCGTGGGAGGGCTGGGCGGCGATCCGGCGCTGTACCGGCCTATCCCCCGCCTATCCCCCTCCCACGCGTGCGGGGGAAGGTCACCTCTGCGCCCTCTCCCATTGCCAAGCGTGGCTCCCTCCCCCGCGTGCGGGGGAGGGTCGTCCGCTTTCGCCTGCGGGCCGGCGTCTGGCATCCCCCTCTCCCTCGTGCGGGGGAGGGGCCGCGTCCCCAATGCGGCGGCAGGCGATTGTCACCCCTCCCCCCCGCGTGCGGGGGAGGGCCGGGGTGGGGGCAAAAGGGACACGGGGCACGCAACAAAACGGCCGGGCCGGCCCCGGGACCGGCCCGGCCGCGTCGAAGGCCGGGTGGCGATGCGCCCTGCCGGGCGCGCAGGATCACTCGACCAGGTTGCGGCCCTGGTAGAGCTCCTCGATCTCGCGCTTGAGCCGCGCCTCGATCTTCATGCGCTCCTTGAACGACAGGTTCCGCGCCTTTTCCTCGAACAGGTAGTCGTCCAGGTCGAAGTCCTTCACGTGCATCTTCGTGTGGAAGATGTTCTCCTGGTAGACGTTGACGTCGATCATCTCGTACCGGGCCTTGATGTTCTTGGCCAGGTAGTCCTGGATCGAGTTGATCTTGTGGTCGATGTAGTGCTTCTTGCCTTTGATGTCGCGGGTGAAGCCACGGACGCGGTAGTCGATGACCACGATGTCGCTTTCCAGCGACTCGATCAGGTAGTTCAGGGCCTTCAGCGGCGAGATCACGCCGCAGGTGGACACGTCGATGTCGGCGCGGAACGTGGCGATCCCGTTGTCCGGATGGGTCTCGGGGTAGGTGTGGACGGTGATGTGCGACTTGTCCAGGTGCGCCACGACCGCGTCCGAGATCACGCCCTTGGCATCGGCCTTGTCGATCACCGGCTGCTCGGAGATCAGGATGGTCACCGAGGCGCCCTGCGGCTCGTAGTCCTGGCGGGCGACATTGAGGATGTTGGCGCCGATGATGTCCGCCACGTTGGTGAGGATCTCGGTGAGGCGGTCGGCGTTGTATTCCTCGTCGATGTACTCGATGTAGCGCCGGCGCTCGTCCTCCGACGCCGCGTAGCACACGTCGTAGATGTTGAACGACAGCGACTTGGTGAGGTTGTTGAAGCCCTGGAGCTTCAGTCGGGGGAGCGGTTTGACCACGGCCGTCTTCCAGTGCAGTCGGGCAAGCGAAGTGGCGAATTATGCGACAAACCGCGCCTGGATGTCGGAATCCGGCCGGCGGAGGCCCAGCGGTTTGCTCCCCGGGCCGGGACAGCCTAATCTCTGGCCTGCCCCCTGTTCCATCAACTCCATTGAACCCTACACCCGTGGCCCTGATCAGCAGCTTCCGACGGCCAGCGCACCCGCTGGCCCCGTCCCAGTCGACCATCGAGCGCTTCCTGGCCCACTGCCACCGCCGGCGCTACCCGCCGCGGACCGAGGTCTTCCGCCCGGGAGACCCGGCCGGGACCCTGTACTACGTGGTCAGCGGTTCGGTCAGCATCATCACCGAGGAGGATGACGGCCGCGAGCTGGTCCTCGGCTACTTCGGCCCCGGCGAGTTCGTCGGCGAGATGGGCCTGTTCATCGAGACCGACGTGCGCGAGGTGATCCTGCGCACCCGGACCCAGTGCGAGCTGGCCGAGATCAGCTACGAACGCCTGGTCCAGCTGCTGGAGTGCAGCCTGGCCGGCGAGGCCACCTCGATCCTGTATGCCATCGGCGCCCAGCTCTCCCGCCGCCTGCTCGACACCAGCCGCAAGGCCGGCCGGCTGGCCTTCCTGGACGTCACCGACCGGATCACCCGCACCCTGCACGACCTGACCCGTGAGCCCGAGGCGATGAGCCATCCCCAGGGCACGCAACTGCGGGTATCGCGGCAGGAGCTGGCCCGGCTGGTGGGCTGCTCCCGCGAGATGGCCGGCCGGGTGCTGAAGAAGCTCCAGGCCGACGGCAAGCTCTACGCCCGCGGCAAAACGATCGTGCTCTACGGGACCAGATGAAAGTCCTGCACTTCGGCCCCCGGGGTGACCTGCCGGACGCCGACCTGCGCAGCGCGACCCTGATGGACGCGGACGACGTGGCCGGGCTGCTGACCGAGCTCGGCTACCCCTGCGACCGCACCGAGGCCGAACGGCGGATCCGCACGATCATCGAGAACGACCGCCAGGCCCTGGTCGTGGCACGGGTCGGCGGGGTGGTCTCGGGGCTGCTGGCGCTGGACTTCATGTACTACCTCCCGCTGGGCACCACCACCTGCCGGATCACCGCGCTGGTGGTCACCTCCTCCGCGCGCGGGCAGGGCCTGGGCCGGCAGCTCGTGCTCGAGGCCGAGCGCCGGGCCCGCGCCGGCGGCGCCACCCGGCTGGAGCTGGCCAGCGGCTCGCAGCGCAAGGACGCCCATGCCTTCTACCGTGCCGTCGGCTTCAGCGACGGCACCCTGCGCTTCATCAAGCACCTCGGCGACGCCTGAGCGGATAACGGATTCCTGACCCGGCAGCCCATAATCTCGGGCTTTCCCAGACCCGGGTGCACGCTTCGCATGGAGTTCGGCGAGCAATTCCTCTGGTTCGTGCTGGTCGGCCTCGGTGCGCAGCTGATCGACGGCGCGCTGGGCATGGCCTTCGGCCTGCTTTCCTCCTCGATCCTCCTGGGCCTGGGCCTGCCGCCCGCGGCGGTCAGCGCCAGCGTGCACACCGCCGAGGTGTTCACCACCGGGGCGTCCGGGGTTTCCCACCTGGTCATGCGCAACGTGGACCGCAGGCTGTTCTTCCGGCTGGCCATCCCCGGGATGGTCGGCGGCGCGACCGGGGCCTACCTCCTGACCCGACTGCCCGGCGAACTGGTCCGGCCCTTCGTCTACGCCTACCTGCTGGTGCTGGCGGTGGTGATCCTGCTGCGCGCCTTCGGCAGGCTGGTCCCACAGGGCGAGGTCCGGCGGGTCCCGGTACTGGGCTTCGTCGCCGGCCTGCTCGACGCCACCGGCGGGGGTGGCTGGGGCCCGATCGCCACCTCCACCCTGCTCGCCCGCGGCGGCAAGGCCCGTCACACCATCGGCACGGTCAACGCCGCCGAGTTCCTGGTGACCCTGGTGGTCTCGGTGACCTTCCTGCTGACCATGGGCTTCCAGCACCTGCAGATCGTGGCCGGCCTCTTGGTGGGCGGCATGATCGCCGCACCGCTGGCCGCGGTGTTCGTGCGCTACGTCAACGAGCGCTGGGTGCTGTTCGCGGTGGGCCTGCTGGTGCTGGCGATCAGCAGCTGGCAGATCACCCGGGCGTTCCTCGCCTGAAGCCTCCAGGCGGGGGCAAGGAGTCCCCTCGCCCCTGCAGACCTCCTTGCGCCTGCTCCCCGCCCAGCCCTCGCACAACCACTCCGTCCCGCCCCCGGCCCGCACTACGATCCCCTCCCCCGTTTGCGGGGAGGGGCCGGGGCGATTCAGGCCGGCATTACCGCTCCCTCCCCCGTTCCCGGGAGAGGTGAGCCTGCGTTCCGACGGGATCGCCGGCGCGGTGGCGGCAGCCCCAGTTGAGGATCGGGGTGCCCGGCGGGAGCACACGCCGGAACATGGCCACGTTCGAGGCCCTGGGGTTGACCACGACCGGCGACCTGGCCGCCCTGAGCAGCGGCAGGTCGGCACTGGAATCGGAATAGGCGATGTCGATGCGGTCGTAGCCGTGCTCGCGCAGCATCCGCATCTTCTCCTCCGCGTGGCAGTGGCGGATGGCGATGATGGCGCCGAGGCGCCGACCGACCACGGTGCCGATCACCGGCACGTGCTCGTGCGCGACGAAGCCGAGGATGGCGCGCGCCAGTTCCGGCGGCGCGCCGGTGGCGATGACCACGCGGTCACCCGCCTCCAGGTGCCGGCGCAGCACGTCCAGCGCGACCGGCAGCAGTCGCGCCCTGATCTGCCCCGCCTGCAGGGCGACGTAGCGGCCGATGGCGTCGTCCAGCATGCGCCCACGCGGCATGCCGACCGTGCCGATCCAGATGAAGCCGGAGATGCCGATGCGGCGCGTGGGCAGGAACGCGACCATCGGCCCGAGCACCGGCGCCGCCAGCAGCGCCAGCAGGGTGCGCCACCAGCTGCGCCGGATCAGCCACGCGCACAGGTGGCCGCCCGAGTCGCCATCGTAGAGGGTGTGGTCGAAGTCGAAGACGACGACCTGCGCCCGATCGCGCGCTGTCGTGGATGCGGGAGTCATGCCGGGAAGAACAGCCTCCGCAGGGCGGCGCCGGGATCGGGCTCGCGCATGAACGCCTCGCCGACCAGGAACGCGTGCACGCCGGCCTCGCGCATCCAGCGCACGTCGTCCGGGGTGTGGATGCCGCTCTCGGTCACCAGCAGGCGGTCGCGCGGCACCGCGTCGCGCAGCGAGAGCGTGGTCTCCAGCGAGACCTCGAAGGTGCGCAGGCTGCGGTTGTTGATCCCGACCAGCGGCGCCGGCACCTGGATCGCCCGCTCCAGTTCGTCGATGTCGTGCACTTCCACCAGCACGTCCATGCCCAGCTGCATCGCCAGCCCGGCCAGCTCCTGCAGCTGCAGGTCGGACAGCGCGGCGACGATCAGCAGGATGCAGTCCGCCCCGAGCATGCGCGCCTCGTGCACCTGGTACGGGTCGATGGTGAAGTCCTTGCGCAGCACCGGCAGCGCGCACGCGGCGCGCGCGGCCTGCAGGTACGCGTCGGAACCCTGGAAGAAGTCCACGTCGGTCAGCACCGACATGCAGGCGGCGCCAGCCTCCTCGTAGCTGCGCGCGATCGCGGCGGGGTCGAAGTCGGGGCGGATCACGCCCTTCGACGGGCTGGCCTTCTTGGCCTCGGCGATCACCGCCGGCTGCCCGGCCGCGACCCTCGCCTCCAGCGCCGCGGCGAAGCCGCGCGCCGGCGGCATGCCGGCCGCGCGCGCGGCGACCTCGGCCAGCGGCAGCACCGCCGAACGGGCGGCCACCTCCTCCGCCTTGCGGCGCAGGATGGCCTGGAGGATGTCCTCGCGCTTCGGCGCTGGGTTCAGCAGGAACCTGTTCATGGCATCAATGTCCGCACGGCGCACCCGTTGCGCCGGACCATCGCGCCCGCCGGTCCACCGGACCTGGCAGGCAGGCCGCATTTCACGCGGGCGTGGTGTGGATTATCGCGCGGTTTCGCCGCTCCCGCGCTGCCGGCCGCCCTCGCGGTCCCAGCCGTATGCACGCTCGACCCGCGCCACGCGCAGTTCGAAGTGCCGGTACCATTCCGCGCGGCCACGCTCGCGCGCGGCCTCGTGCTCGACGTGCCGGCGCCAGTCGCGGATCGCCTCCTCGCTTTCCCAGTAGGAGACCGTGATGCCGAACCCATCGGCGCCGCGTACCGACTCCACCCCGAGGAAACCGGGCTGCCGGCCCGCCAGCTCGACCATGCGATCGGCGGTTTCCCCGTAGCCCTCCTCCACGCCGGTGCGCGTGGAGCTGAAGATCACGGCGTAGTACGGCGGCTGCGGCAGCCTGGCGAACGGCTCGTTCATGGCATCGTCCTCTGCACGGGGACGCGATTATCCTCCATCGCCCGTGATCCGGCGGGTGGCCTCGACGAACTCGCCAAGCTTTGCCATGGCGGCCCCGGAGGCGATCGCCTCGCGCGCCATCGGCACGCCATCGGCGATCGAACCGGCCACGCCGGAGACGTACAGCGCCGCGGCGGCGTTGAGCACCACGATCTCCAGCGGCAGGCCCGGCCTGTTCTGCAGCACGGACAGCACCATTTCCCGCGACTGCGCGGCGTCGGCCACGCGCAGGTTGCGGCTGCCGCCCATCGCGATGCCGAAATCCTCGGGGTGGATCTCGTACTCGTGCACCTCGCCGTCGCGCAGCTCGCCGACCATGGTGGCGGCGCCGAGCGAGATCTCGTCCATGCCGTCGCGGCCCCAGACCACCAGAGCGCGCTCGGTGCCCAGCTGCTGCAGCACGCGCACCTGGATGCCGACGAGGTCCGGGTGGAACACGCCCATCAGGATCGACGGCGCGCCGGCGGGGTTGGTCAGCGGGCCGAGGATGTTGAAGATCGTGCGCACGCCCATCTCGCGGCGCACCGGCGCCACGACCTTCATCGCCGGGTGGTGGATCGGCGCGAACATGAAGCCGATGCCGGTCTCGGCGATGGTCCGGGCCACCTGGCCGGACTGCAGCTCGATCCGCGCGCCGAGCGCCTCGAGCACGTCGGCGCTGCCGGACTTCGACGAGACGCTGCGGTTGCCGTGCTTGGCCACACGCGCGCCGGCCGCGGCGGCGACGAACATGCTGGCGGTGGAGATGTTGAAGGTGTGCGCGCCATCGCCGCCGGTGCCGACGATGTCCACCAGGTGCGTGCGGTCGGCGACCTCGACCCTGTTCGACAGCTCGCGCATCACCTTCGCCGCCGCCGCGATCTCCCCCACCGTCTCCTTCTTCACCCGAAGCCCGGTGAGGATGGCCGCGGTCATCGCCGGCGAGACCTCGCCGCGCATGATCTGGCGCATCAGCTCCACCATCTCGTCGTAGAAGATCTCGCGGTGCTCGATGGTGCGCTGCAGGGCTTCTTGCGGAGTGATGGGCATGGCTGGAACCTGGTTCTGCGGTGTATGCGGTTGCGGGATGGCGCCTTCAGGGCCTGTCACGGAAACGGGTGCGGAATTGCGGTGTCTCCCTCCCCCACCCCGGTCCTCCCCCGCAATCGGGGGAGGGAGAACAGTCCGCCCGTGGAAGACGGCGTACGATCCGCTTGCCGGGGTCGCCTCTCCCGCCCCGGCTGGCGGGGGAAGGCCGGTACGGGGGCATGGCCGGGATGGACATCCGCATGGCACCTCATCGTCTGCGCACGGACTGCTACGCCGGCGGCCGTTCCAGGAAATTCCTGAGCAGTGCGTGGCCGTGCCCGGTCAGGATCGACTCGGGATGGAACTGCACCCCCTCGACCGGGTGCTCGCGGTGGCGCAGGCCCATGATCTCCTCGAACGAGCCATCCTCGTGCTCGGTCCACGCGGTCACTTCCAGGCAGGCGGGCAACGTCTCGCGCTCGACCACCAGCGAGTGGTAGCGGGTGGCCTCGTAGCCGTCCGGCAGGCCGGCGAACACGCCCTGTCCGGTGTGCCGGATCCGCGAGGTCTTGCCGTGCATGATCCGCCTGGCTCGCACCACCCGGCCGCCATAGGCCTGGCCGATGGCCTGGTGGCCGAGGCACACGCCGAGGATCGGGATGCGTTCGCCGAGCCGCTCGATCACCTGCAGCGACACGCCCGCCTCGTCCGGCGTGCACGGCCCGGGCGAGATCACGATCCGCTCCGGCGCCAGCGCCTCGATCTGCCCGACCGTCAGCACGTCGTTGCGCTCCACCCGCACCTCGGCGCCCAGTTCCTGCAGGTACTGCACGAGGTTCCAGGTGAAGCTGTCGTAGTTGTCGATCATCAACAACACGGGCAGACCTTATTTTGCAGTCAACCTACTGACTGTCTCCATGCATTCATGCCCAATCTGACGGATACAGGCCGGAATTGGATTTCCCATCGGGACTTCCTTCCCATCCACATACATAACCCAACCCAATGCATTTGCCCGACTAATTCTGAAATAATCTTCAGGTATTTCAGGGTCCACATGCGCACCCCCATCCTTGTTGGCAACGCTTAGCACCAAATCCATCCTACTAAATGTTCGTACATTAGGTATGCGAATTACGGGCATACTCCACCAATCTGAAAATGGAACCTGATTAGCCCCGACCCTCAGCCGCCAGTCGCAGGATGTGCGTCGCCCACCGCCGAGCATACGGCCACCTGAAGGCGACGAGGTGGCGTCATGAGCATCAATTCCGTGCAGTTCCAGGCTGGCCTGTCCATGGCCGAGTTCATCGCCCGCTACGGCACCGAGGCCAAGTGCTACCGTGCCCTGTACCAGTGGCGT
>CALLKI010000027.1 GCA_938008415.1 uncultured Luteimonas sp.
TGCGCCGGTTTCTCGACCAGTTTCTGGAAGATCCAGGGATGGCTGGAACGCCAGGCGTTCTTCAGCCGCACGGTGGGGTAGGGGGTATTCATCGCGCAATTGTATGTGTACTGGCGCGAGCCGACATCAACCGACCCGTGGCTTTCGACGGCTCAAGGGGCAAGTAGAAGCCCTGGGGAGCCATGCGTGGGGGAACCATCGCCGAGGGAGCTGGCAAGTCATCCGGTGCGCAAGCGAGGCCTCAAGAGGCATCCTTCCCCCCCCGGATTGCGGGCGGTCATTATCCCGTTGTTTTCGGGGAACGTACTCAACGCACAGCACAACATCAGAGCGGCGCGGGTCATCGCAGCAACGTTATTAGCTGCCGGGTCATCCCCGCGTGCGCGGGGAACACGGCCGGCTATGTCCATTGCGAGGCCGACCAGTACGGGTCATCCCCGCGTGCGCGGGGAACACGGCTAGGTACTCGGGATGATCCCCGAAGATCGCGGGTCATCCCCGCGTGCGCGGGGAACACATGACATGACCAGTATCAATGACCTGAAGGCGCGGGTCATCCCCGCGTGCGCGGGGAACACGAGGTGCCCGAGCACCTGCGGCGCTACTTCGACGGGTCATCCCCGCGTGCGCGGGGAACACCGATCACCAGTTGCCGCCCGTATGCCTACGGGCGGGTCATCCCCGCGTGCGCGGGGAACACTTCGCCGCCGAATCCTACCGCCTCGCGGTGCACGGGTCATCCCCGCGTGCGCGGGGAACACTCCAGGATGTCCTGCTCAGCCATTTCGTAGAGCGGGTCATCCCCGCGTGCGCGGGGAACACTGCCGAGAACCAGCGCAATCAAATCCTGTTGGACGGGTCATCCCCGCGTGCGCGGGGAACACCGCGCAGGTGAATGAGGGCGTCAGACATCGGCCGGGTCATCCCCGCGTGCGCGGGGAACACGGGTACAAGTCCGCCATTAATAACGCGCTGGCCGGGTCATCCCCGCGTGCGCGGGGAACACGATGCGCAGCCTCGTCTTGCGCTGTCGCACGTCGGGTCATCCCCGCGTGCGCGGGGAACACGTCTTCAGGCGAGCACGCGCATGAGTCCGGGACGGGTCATCCCCGCGTGCGCGGGGAACACGCCCCACTGCTGACAATCGCCACCCCCTCTAGCGGGTCATCCCCGCGTACGCGGGGAACACAGCTGGACGAACTGGTGGAGGCGGCACGTCTGCGGGTCATCCCCGCGTGCGCGGGGAACACCTGCTGAAGTTGCCGAAGATGGAGCGGCACGACGGGTCATCCCCGCGTGCGCGGGGAACACTACCGGCGGACCGTTCGGGGCGACACGCCGAGCGGGTCATCCCCGCGTGCGCGGGGAACACCAGAGTCAGCTTGCAGTCGGGGCGGCCGTAGCCCGGGTCATCCCCGCGTGCGCGGGGAACACGTCGCCGCAGCCTGAGCTGGATATCGAATGATCGGGTCATCCCCGCGTGCGCGGGGAACACCCCGGGGCGACCGGCCCGCCAGCGCCGCCGCCCGGGTCATCCCCGCGTGCGCGGGGAACACTGCAGCTTGACGGTTCCCTTTGGCGGTAGCGGCGGGTCATCCCCGCGTGCGCGGGGAACACTACCAGGGAGTCGCGAGGCGGAAATGGTGGTTCGGGTCATCCCCGCGTGCGCGGGGAACACGAACGCCGGAGATCAGCACCGGCCGCCCCACCCGGGTCATCCCCGCGTGCGCGGGGAACACCAGCCCGAGGCTCCCGGGTTGGCGTTTGCGGGCGGGTCATCCCCGCGTGCGCGGGGGAACACTCCAAGTCCGCCTCGAGGTCGGAGACCGAGGACGGGTCATCCCCGCGTGCGCGGGGAACACCCTGCCGGAGAGCGCGACGCGCTACTGGCAGACGGGTCATCCCCGCGTGCGCGGGGAACACAAGTAGGCGGTGGTTTTGTGGTCCTCGATCCGCGGGTCATCCCCGCGTGCGCGGGGAACACTCGATGGCGGCGGCCATGTCGGCGGCCTTGACCGGGTCATCCCCGCGTGCGCGGGGAACACTCCCACATGGCAAACCCGAGGACAGTCCCGTCCGGGTCATCCCCGCGTGCGCGGGGAACACTAGCCGACTCGGGCCGCAATCTGCGATTGCGTCTGGGTCATCCCCGCGTGCGCGGGGAACACGGCGGCTCCTGGTGTCGTTGCTCATCGCTCAGTCGGGTCATCCCCGCGTGCGCGGGGAACACGGAGCAAGCTGCGCGCGGCGCACGACGATTGTCGGGTCATCCCCGCGTGCGCGGGGAACACCGTTCCTCGATGTCCACGCGGATCACCAGCGGCGGGTCATCCCCGCGTGCGCGGGGAACACAGTTGACCAGGCTCAGCTCCGTCAAGCAAGGACGGGTCATCCCCGCGTGCGCGGGGAACACCTGCCGAGCAGCGCGGTAACTGCCGAGCTTTTCGGGTCATCCCCGCGTGCGCGGGGAACACATCCACGGATACGGAAAGCGCGATGGGTCACGCGGGTCATCCCCGCGTGCGCGGGGAACACGTACTGAGTCTGTATCGGATGCGTTCAAGAATCGGGTCATCCCCGCGTGCGCGGGGAACACCACCCAGCATGTGTCCTCCGGCAGGTACACCGCGGGTCATCCCCGCGTGCGCGGGGAACACTGCAGGTTGGCTGCCCGACTTCGATCACCGGCCGGGTCATCCCCGCGTGCGCGGGGAACACGTGAAGTTGCGCCACGTCCAACGGGCCACGCTCGGGTCATCCCCGCGTGCGCGGGGAACACTCAACCTGCAGCGCCGCGAACTCGCCCCTGGTCGGGTCATCCCCGCGTGCGCGGGGAACACTTGATCTTCCCGCTCTCGAACTCCCGCTGGAGCGGGTCATCCCCGCGTGCGCGGGGAACACGCCAAGCCCTGCACGTTGACGCTAATGTCCATGCGGGTCATCCCCGCGTGCGCGGGGAACACGGCAGGCGCAGCCTGTCCACCGCCGCCCATGCCGGGTCATCCCCGCGTGCGCGGGGAACACCCGTCGCGGGCTGCTGGCGGCCACCCCCTCCCCGGGTCATCCCCGCGTGCGCGGGGAACACTCGCGCTCAAGGTCGGGCAGCCGGGCCCGCAGCGGGTCATCCCCGCGTGCGCGGGGAACACGTTGAGCGCGAGGTTCAGGCCAGCGGCAGGGTCGGGTCATCCCCGCGTGCGCGGGGAACACGAGCGTAGTTGAAATATTGGATCAGGATGACCCGGGTCATCCCCGCGTGCGCGGGGAACACACCTCGCCGTTGCTATTGGTCCAGTCTCACGCCGGGTCATCCCCGCGTGCGCGGGGAACACGCTACGCTGGGCGCTGGGGGCTGCAATGCCTTCGGGTCATCCCCGCGTGCGCGGGGAACACCTCGATCTCCCGCGCCGTTCCGTGGCTCATCGCGGGTCATCCCCGCGTGCGCGGGGAACACAGATTTGGCCCCGGCCGCTGACTGAGCAGCTGCGGGTCATCCCCGCGTGCGCGGGGAACACTTCGAGACGTTCGCGACGCAGCGCGGCGCGAGCGGGTCATCCCCGCGTGCGCGGGGAACACATCTCGCCGATCCCAACCATGTAAGGGGGAACCGGGTCATCCCCGCGTGCGCGGGGAACACTCGGGCAGCTTGCACCGCAGCACCACCGGCGACGGGTCATCCCCGCGTGCGCGGGGAACACGGATTGGCGAACAGGTAGGCGTTGTCCGCCGTCGGGTCATCCCCGCGTGCGCGGGGAACACCGCCTGATCCGAGCCGATGACACGAGGGTCCGCGGGTCATCCCCGCGTGCGCGGGGAACACACTTGACGCAAATAACTGATGCACCGAAGAAAATTCGGCGGCCACAATCCTACCAAACTGAATTGTCAAAGAGCGCCGTCCTCCGGCGGGGGATGGAAAGCCACCAGGCGCAGACCATCGAACTCCACGGGAACACGCCGGTTCGGGCCAAGTGTCTGGAACTCGTAACCCGATTCGTGACGGCTGGCCCACGCCATGACGACATTACCGTCCTCGCAACCCTCGGACAGCTGCTGCCAGATCATCTCCCGGGTGCGACGCGATACATCGCCGATGTATACGCCAGCCCGCACCTCCAGCAGCCACAGGGCCAATCTGCCACGCAAACGGGGCGGGACGTTTTCCGTGACGACGACCAGGAAGCTCATCCCTGCACGCGATGGCCGATCTCGCCGATCCCCTCCGGATTGGGGATGGCCGGCGGCACCGACTCCACCGGGGCTTCAGGCGGCTGGATGCCTCCCGCCGCCAATACCTCCTCGATGGTCGGAATGATGCGCCCCAGCAGCTTCTCGCTGCGGAACAGGTCACGACAGGCCAGGCGCACCTCCCGCTCCGGCTCCCGGGGCGACCGGGCGGCGATGCGGAATGCGATCGGGACTACGGTGTCGAACTTGAACAGGTCGGCGATGTCGTACACGAACGACAGCGGCTTGCCGGTGTGGATGAACCCTACCGCCGGTGCGTATCCGGCCGCCAGTACCGCCGCCTCCGTGATGCCGTACAGGCAGGCCGTGGCCGCGGACAGGCAGCGATTGGGGATGTCCGCGGCATTCCATTCCTCACGGTCATAGTTGCGGGAACGCCAGCTCACGCCATACTTGCGCGCGAGAAGCTTGTAGGTCTCGCGCACCCGCACGCCCTCGATGCCACGCAGCTGCTCGACGCTGCGCCGCAATGGCGCGGGTTCGCCGAAGCGGACCTCGTACATTTTGCGCACGACTTTCAGCCGCAACTCGTCGTCCAAGGCCAGCCTTGCCTGATACAGCAGACGATCGGCCCGGGCACCCCCTGGCTGGCCACTGGCGTACAGGCGCACTCCCGATTCCCCCACCCATACCAGGAGTGTCCCCACCAGGGCCGCCAACCTCACCGCCGCGTGGGAAACGCGCGTGCCCGGCTCCAGCATGATGCAGGCCACCGACCCGACCGGGATGTGCGTGCGCACGCCGTTCTTGTCCACCACGACGAATGCGCCGTCCAGCACGTCGATCTGCCCGTACTGGACGAAGATCATGGAAACCCTGTCTTTCATCGGCAGTGGTTTCAACGGTGGCAGAAGTGGTGTGGTCATCGTCTGGCAATCTTGAGGCGCCCCCTCGCGATTGGCTGTCTGCCGGCACGACCACGGCACCGGGTCCTGCTGGCAGTGCGCCGGCAGGACCCGGTGGCCCATCAGCAGGGCTTGAGAAGCAGCAGGCCCAAACCGAAGCTGCGCCCGTGCCCCAGCCCATTCAGCAGTGCAGTCGCGAGTTTTTCCGGATCCTGCACACGCAGGATGCCACTGAACTCGGCAACCCCCAGGGTGATGGCATGGATCCCTTTCTGCATGCGCAAGATCTCGTAGCGCCCCACATGGCAGGACTCAACCACAAAACCGTTCCTTTCTCCCCGACGCCGCAACCACTCGGGAAGCTCCTCGTGTACCACGCGCTGGCGCTCCGCGGCCCGTCGTGCCGGACTCACCTGCAACTGGTGCAGACGGGACATGACATAGTCCTGGCGCTTGCCCCGGCCATCCGGGGATGGCTCCGTGCGGGTAGGGTTCAGGCGTATGTCGAAGCGATAGCGGTTTCCCTCCCTCAGCCTGGGCTGGTAAGGCTTGCACTCCACCCGCCACCCCGGGATCTCCCTGGGCCTTTCCTTGCTGACAACGAGGAAACGCAACACCGCGGCATCCTCGTCGGGGAGTTGCCGGAACAGGAACGGCTGGGGCGTGCCCTCCGGGCACTCGAACATCCGCCACAGAGCCTGGTGCTGCCGGTAGGGATGCACACGCAGATCCCGCAGGTTTTCTCCCTCGCCACGGGGCGAGGCCAGCAACGTCACGCGACTGAACCAGCTCATGACCGAGCCTCCCGCTCCGGGCCAATGCGCCAATGGCGCCCTTCGCCAAACAGGCGGCGCGACGTATCCAATGGCCGATCACGACGCACCACCATCTGCCTGGCTCCCGGCAGCTCACCCGGGACGATCCCTTCATCCACGCGGTGGAAATAGCTGCCCTTGCGGCTGCGCAGCCAGCCTGCAACGCCAAAACCATCGAAGCGTGAAATGCTGGTGGCAACACGCTCCTCGTAGCCTGCCAGCGCAAGCGCCCATGTATCCGCCTCCAGCAGCTGGGGCACGATGGGCCACGCCGGAGGACAGCTCTTGCGGCCGAGGTACAGGGCGAAGCGGGGCCGCCTGAGGGCCCGGCCGAGCGCATCCAGGCGTTCGGCAGATCTGCATGCCACGCCGATGGTGGCGGCATAATCCGAGTAGTAATAGCGATCGGACAGCACCGTGTTCAGGTCATCCTTCGGCACGGACAGCTCGTCGCGTCGCGTGCGGCAAGGACGTCCCTTCAGTGCAGCCTGGCCAGGCGCCTGTGCGGTGTGGTAGTCACGTGCCAGTCCTGCTCCCGGGTTGACCCGCGCCGCGATATACAGGTCTTCACCCAGCGCAAGCTGGGCAGCGGCATCATCGCGTTCGATACCCAGGGCCGCCGCCAGCAGGCCAAGTACCGCCGAACGCGAGGGAAGCAGCTCGGTGTCACGCACCTGTCCAGGGGCGGTTCCGCCAAAGCTGGCCAATGGCGCTGCAAGCTCGAACAGCAGCCAGTGCATGGTGGTCACTCCCCTGCATTCCCGCTGCCTTCATCCAGGCCCAGGGCGACGAAATCGATGAACTGCCGGAATCGCGGCCGTGCATCCGGCTCCACGCCCTGGTCCAGGTCCGAGGCATCGGCGTCGGTGGCATTGAAGTGCAGCCGCAGGCCATCGAAGCCGTACACCTCGTCGAACTTCTTCACCAGGCTGCGCAGGCATTCGACGGCCCGCGCCATCATGTCCACATCCGAAGTGTCGACCGGCTTGAGAAAGGCTGCCGTCAGCTGGCGAGGGGCTTCATCGCCCAGCTCGGCCAGTCCGAAGCTCGCCCTCGCATTGCTGGCGAAGCTCTTCTGCTTGCCCGTCGGCGCCACCGACGCGACCGCCTCGGCCAGCGCACGCAAGGCGCGTGCCGCAAGCTCCGTGTTGCCGCCCAGGTTCTTCACCAGCAGCTCGCGGTCCACGCACACGTACTCGTAGAACACACCGGAACCGAAGCCGAGATCTCCGAGATGGCCGGAGCCGGTGTCCTCGTCCTTGTTGAGGTCATCCACGGCGGAGAAGAAATCGTCTTCGGGCACGGCCCGATGCACCGTGATCGCATGGGACACCTGGGCGGCAGCCTCGACACTGTACTGGGGCCTGTCCGAGGTTTCCGTCTTGCGCGACTTGTCCGCCGTCAGCATGCGCCCGAAGAGCGCGATGTCCACGGTGGCATTGTTCTTCCTCAGCAGGGCAAGCTGGTCCGACGAAGGCGCCTGCTTCGACTGGGCCAGGGTGCGGGCAAGGGCGATGATGGCCTCGCGCTCCTCGTGCGAAAGGAACACCAGGGTCTCGACCTCGTTGCTTTCGCCTTTCTTGCCCTTGCCGCGCTTGCCCTTGCCGGCAGCCTCTTCCCCGCCCTCCGCAGCCTGGTCAGCTTCCTCGCCCTCCTTGAGCTTGCCGAAGGCCTGGGCGATGAGCTTGGACCACTCGAATGCATGCTTCTCATCCAGGCCGGCCTTGAGCATCTCGTCCATCGCGAGCTGGCCGATCTTCTTGGTGCGCGTGCCCAGGTGGCCAGCCAGCGCCGACAGGAACACATCGCTGGTGCGCCAGGCACGTTTCAGACTCTGGGAGGAAACCCGCAGCCGGGGCACGTTACCGAACACGGCAGTCTTGGGCATGCCCAGGTCATCACGGTTCAGGTTGGAGGGACCAAAGGCGGTGAGCACATGCAGTTGCAGGAAGCGGTGTTTCATTGCTCTGTCCTCGATTATGTCAATGATCTCAGGCCGCATCGGCAGCGGGTGCGAATGGATCCTGCCCGGCGGCGACTGTGTCGCCGGAGAAATAGGCGCGGGCGAAGATCCGCCGTCCCTGTTCGCCATGCAGGTCCAACCAGGCCTCCACCACCGCAAGGGGATGTACGGGGCTGTCCAGCAGGGCGATGGCGCGACGCAAGTGCAACAGACGCTCATCGCTGCCTGCTGCACGCAGCAGACGCTGGAACCTCAGTTCCGATAGCAGGCGCCTTTCTCCCGTCCGCTGCCCCAGGCGCCGCGGCAGGTGTCCCCTGTCAGGCAGCGCCCCCAATCCTTCGCCTCTTGGCCAAAGCGCCACCCTGGGTTGCGCCAGGAGCACCATGGCACCATCGGCCACGCAGTCTTCCAGCCTCGACTTTCCCAGGCTGGCTTTCAGTGCCTGGACAAAGTCCTCTGTCTCCTCGTAGCCGGCCGCATCGCCGCAGCAGGCGGCCCGACGCAATGACGAGCGCAGGCGGCCATTCCTTCCTATGGCCCGGCTGGCTGTCCGCACCGCGTAGGCCAAACGTTCGCGATCCCTCATGCTGCCTTCTCCTTCCTCCTGGTTCCGGTTGCCCGGCCTGCCTTCGCAGCCGGGGTTACGAGTCCAAGCTTCTTGGCCAGCCCACCATGGACTGCCTGCGACAGGTTCCGGTGGGCCAAGGCCACCCGTTCAAGCGCCTGCACGCTGGCTTCCGCCGCATCCCCCCGTTCGGCGTGCTGCTGGAAGATCCGCATGGCCACATCCGCCAGTTGCCTCTGCCAACGACGACGCATGTCCTGGAGGCATTGCATGCGCTGCTGTTCGGTCACCCCATCCAACGCAGCAAGTTCGCCCACCATCTGGTGGAACGCTTCTTCGGTCCGGCTGAACAACTCGCGCTCGGCGACGCTGGTGTCACCGCTTCCAGACGCCCCCCATGCAAGACGCAGTTGCCTGGAAAGCTCGCGACGAACATGGTCCACCCCGTCCAGCCATGCATGGACTTCGTGCAGTACGGGCGCCTTGCGCTCCTCGTCCAGGTCCAGGTGGCGGAACCGCACCTCGTGCCAGGCCAGACACTTCATGTTGTCCATCGCAAAACCCGAGGCCCACACGGGATCCACGGGCAGCTGGGCGCGCAGTTCCATCCCCAGGCGATCCATCCTCAAGGCACGCGGCATGCGGACCTGTTCGCTGTCCTCGCACGTCAGGATCCAATCGGCGTAGGTGAACCCTGTCTCGCGGACATGCGCAGGCAGGAAGCCGCCTGACTTGTCCATGTAATAGGGTGACAGCGGATGCTGGAACAGGTCGCTGCGGTAGTTGGCACCGTAGTTGCGCGTTTCCATGGCGGTGGCGCAGGGACCACGCTGCCCCGTCAGCGAGCAGATGCCGTCCGCCTCGAAATGCAGACGGATGCGGCGAGGTGTGGCGAAGTAGCACAACAACACCTCTTCGATTTCACTCGGTGGCTGCCCGGCCAGGCAGGTGTGCACATCGCGTCCGCCCTCGCTGGTGAGGCATGGCGCCATCCAGGGAAAGACCACTTCCAGACGCGGCGCGTCACCCTCCAGTACCAGCGTGTTGATCCACAGCTTGCGCCATAGGGGCGTTGTCTGTCCGTCCAACTTCGCAGGCCACAGCAGCATCGAAACCGGGCCACCCCCCCGTACCGACGTCCGGTGCCCCTGGCCTCCTGCGGGGGCATTGATCTGCAGGGTCAGCAATGCCTGCGCGGCGATCGGAAGCGACATGGCCGTACCTTCGCTGCGCTTGACGAACAGGTCGGTGTTGTCACGCAACGTCTTGCCGCCCGGGGCCTCCAGGAGCAACGCGGACAGATCGCCCGCCTCGTCCGGCTCGAAGTCCATGTCCTGCATGAAGCGCCGCGGGCCGTTGTCGAACTCGAAGCAGGACGCTATCTCATGCAGGCGCTCCAGCTCAGGCCGTTCCCGTCCCTGGGCGATGCGGCGCCATTCCGCCTCGTCGTCAGGCGCCAGCCACTGCATCAGCCCGACCAGGAACTGGGCAAGCGCCACATTGAAATCCGGGCGGATTGCGTCCAGCTCCTCGGGCGGATCGTCCTCGTCCAGCAGCTGCAACGGCGAGATCAGGCGTGACCCCCCATTTGCGCAGTGAACCGGGATCCACGGGTCCGTTATCAGGTTCATCAGAACACCCCCTTCGCGTTCCAACATCAAGGTCAGGTCTGCCCGGCCTTGCCGGTCCGTCTTAAACCCTGCCTGTCGCAATAGCTGAGACTGAGCGGCGGATTGCCCGCCAAGGTGCATGACCAGATGCCGTCCCCGTTCTCCGCCAGCGGCAGGATCAGGCGATAGCGCAGGGCCGGCACCTTGTTCCGAAGCTCTTCCGCCAGACCCGCCAGGCGCCCGTCAAGGCAGACGAGCGCTTCCGCCTGGGCCAGCCAGTGGCCCGGCAGACGGATCGTGCTCAGCGCCCAGACATCCTCGCCTTCCCCGCAACGACCGGTGGCCCATGCCTCCAGGCCATGGGGAGTGACCCGCACCAGCACGGCCTCGATGCTGTCGCCCAGCCGGCTGCCGATCCGTTCGTCGCCCTGCCATCCGGAACCACCGTAGCCTTCGAACAGCGAGACAGCGTTCTGTGCGGCCTGCGTCCCCTGGGCGATGACCTTGCCCAGCTCGCGGTCCTCGGCCGTCTGCAGGGCATCCGGGATCGGTTCGCCATCTTCGCCGTAGACCGCCTCCACCAGGGTGCGGAACTGGCCCGGCAGCTCGATGCGGTCACCGATCGCACAGGCGCTGCGATGGATGCGCCCGTGCGCGGCATAGACATACGCTGCGCCGCGGGAGAAACGGGAATACCAGGCGGCGTCGGGATCCTCGCCACGATCGGGACCGAAGACCACTACCGCCCCGGGTGGACGCCCATCCTTCGTGCAGCCGTCTCCCAGCGGATTTCCCTGGGCATCGCGCAGGTGCCGTCGATAACGCCCCAGGCGCTGCAACAGGACATCCACCGGACACAGGTCGGTGACCATCCGGTCGGCGTCGGCGTCGAGGCTTTCCTGGAACACCTGGGTGGTCACGACGATGCGGCCCTTGCGGCTGGCCGCATCGCTGGTCCGGCCCAGGGCCGCCAGCACATCCTCCTGGATGCGCCTGCGGTCCACGGCGGCGAATCGGGCATGGAACAGGGTGCAGGCGTCGATGCCGAAGCGCTCCACCAGGCGCGACCATGCCCTGCAGGCATCACCAACGGTATTGCGCACCCAGACCACGGCCTCTCCCGCGGCATGCCAGGCTGCGATCCGCTCCAGCACCTGGCCTTCATCGGTCAGGTACTCTATATCCAGAACCCGCCTGCTGTGTGGCGCGGACGGGAATGCCAGCTCCTGTACCTGGCTGCCGAGCGAAGGCGACCAACGGGTCAACAACGGATAATCCGTGGACTGTGCCTGCGGTGCCTTCACGGGCGCTGAGCGGCGGCGGCCCCGGCCTGGTTGCCTTTCATCGGCCTGCCAGCGACGGATCCCCGTGGAATAGGCGGACAGCAGGCGTGAACGCAAGGCGAGGGGAAGCGTGGCCGAAAGAAGGATGGCGCTCCCACCGCTTGCGGCGTGCAGCTCCAGGGTGCGCAGCAACACCTGGGTCATGTAGGGGTCGTAACTGTGGACTTCGTCCACCACCAGCACCTTGCGGAACAGTCCCAGCAGCCGCAGGGACTGATGCCGGACCCGCAGGGCGGCCAGCAAAGCCTGATCGAGCGTCCCGACGCCGACCTGCGCGAGCAGGGCACGCTTGTTGCCCTGGGCCAGCCACTCGGACAGGCGCATGGTCGCCGAACGCCCCTCGCCCGGCACATCGTCGTCGAGCTGGGCCAGGTGCCGCAGGAAGGCGTGCGACTGGTCCCGCGCTCCGTGGGCCAGGACGAGCGTGGCACGTGCCGGATCTTCGAACCAGGCTGGCACATCCCGGGTGACGCGCTCGAACATCTGGTCGGCGGTGGCCTGGGTGGGAAGGCCGAAGAACAGCCCGTCGGCCAGCCCCCGATCGATCAGGCGCGCAGCCAGGATCAACGCCGCCTCGGTCTTGCCCGAGCCGGTCGCATCCTCCAGCACGAACAACTGCGGTTCGGCGGGGATGTCAATGTCCGCGGCAACCGCCTGGGCAGGCCGGAGTCCTTCGGCAAGGCGTGGCAACAACACCTCCGGCGCACGGTAAGGCCGGGGCCGGACGGGAACGACGCCCGCTTCTTCCACGGCCCGGCAAGCTGTCGGCAAGGCATGCCGCTGCCAGTACTCCATCAGTGAGAGTCCACGCAGCCCGGGCGTTGCGTATCTAAACCAGGTGGTGTTGGAGCCGATCCAGTCCGCCAGGACCGCCAGGCCCGCAATCCACCAGGAGGCCAGCTTGGCTCTCGCTTCATTGCAGGAAGCGGGCAGGGTGTCCGGCAGGAAGGTGCGGGCGCACCAGGCAAAGAATGCCTCGGCTGCATCGCGGCTCTGCGGCGACATCACCTCGCACAGGGCGGCCAGGGCCATTCCCCTTCCGGGCGGCAGGGTCGGGGGCGGCATGCCATGGTGGCCAAAGGCCGGGGCGAGCAACGCGCCCCAGGTGTCCGCATCCCAGCCACGCAGCTGTTCCGGAAGCCGCCCTTCCTCCGCCAGCCAGGCGTAGAACAACGCGCCGATCTCATCGTGCCGGCGGCTACCCGTCAGACGTGGAAGTGGCGGGTCGAAGCCCTGCTCGACCAGCTCCGGAACCTTGTACTGGAAGCTTTCGGCAAACTTGCCGAGGTCGTGCACGGCCAGCAGGAACACCAGCAACTGCCGCGTGGACGCCTCGTCCAGCCCCAGCCAGCATGCCAACTGGTGCAACAGGCCGGGATTGCGGTCCAGATAGACCTGCCCGCAGGCCGCCACATCCAGGCAATGGAACACCAGCGGGTGATACGACCCTCGGTCGCCACACTTTCCCGCCTTCCCCCAATAGGCCATCCAGGCACCGGATTCCATGCCCGGTATTCCCCCACCCCAGGACGCTGGAAACATAAGAAACTATGACTTGAACGGAAACAACCATGGGCGCATCGGCAGCCGCCCCCCGGCTGACGCCGATATATCAGACAAAGGATTGCCCCAAACGCGCTACTTCAGCCCAAAACGCGAGACAATACGCAATTGACTGCCGGGGCACCGGCTATCGTTCAATCGCCAAGTCCTGAGACCCGACCATGTCCGACACGCCCAGGATCATCTACACCATCACCGACGAAGCACCGTTCCTCGCCACCGCGTCGCTGCTGCCGATCGTGCAGGCGTTCGCCGGGGCCGCGGGGATCACGGTGGAGACCCGTGACATCTCGCTGGCCGGCCGCATCCTGGCGCAGTTCCCGGACCTGCTGGGCGAGCGCCGGGTGCCGGACGACCTGGCCGAGCTGGGCGCGCTGACGCTCCGGCCCGAGGCCAACATCATCAAGCTGCCGAACATCAGCGCCTCGGTGCCGCAGCTGAAGGCCGCGATCCGCGAGCTGCAGGCGCAGGGCTGGCCGGTGCCGGACTACCCGGAGGAGCCGAAGGACGACCACGAGCGCGAGGTGCGCGCGCGCTACGCGAAGGTGCTCGGCAGCGCGGTGAACCCGGTGCTGCGCGAGGGCAACTCCGACCGCCGCGCGCCGGCCTCGGTCAAGAACTACGCGCGCAAGCACCCGCACCGGCTGGGCCCGTGGACGCCGGACTCGAAGGCGCACGTGGCGCACATGGACGACGGCGATTTCTACGGCAGCGAGAAGTCGGCGACCTTCGCCGGCGATGACACCCTGCGGATCGAATTCGTCGGCAGGGACGGCAGTGCCCGCGTGCTGAAGGACGGGCTGAAGGTGAAGGCCGGCGAGATCCTCGACGGCGCGCGGATGTCGCGCCGGGCGCTGGCGCAGTTCATCGCCCGCCAGATCGAGGACGCGCGCGAGCAGGGCGTGCTGTTCTCGCTGCACCTGAAGGCGACGATGATGAAGGTCTCCGACCCGGTGATGTTCGGCGTGGCGGTGACCGAGTTCTACCGGCCGGTGCTGGAGAAGCACGCGGCGGTGCTCGGGGAGATCGGCTTCGACCCGAACAACGGCATCGGCGACCTGTACGCGCGCATCGCCCCGCTGCCGGAGGCGAAGCAGGCGGAGATCAAGGCCGACATCGAGGCGCTGTACGCGCAGCGCCCGGGGCTGGCGATGGTCAACTCGGACAAGGGCATCACCAACCTGCACGTGCCCAGCGACGTGATCGTGGATGCCTCGATGCCGGCGATGATCCGCGACTCGGGCCGCATGTGGAACGCCAGGGGCGAGCTGCAGGACGCCAAGGCGGTGATCCCGGACCGCTGCTACGCCCGCATCTACCAGGTGGTGATCGACGACTGCAAGGCCAACGGCTCGTTCGACCCGGCGACCATGGGCAGCGTGCCGAACGTGGGCCTGATGGCGCAGAAGGCCGAGGAGTACGGCTCGCACGACAAGACCTTCGTGGCGCCGGGCGATGGCGTGATCCGGGTGGTGGACGCCGCGGGGAAGGTGGTGTTCGAGCACGAGGTCGAGGCCGGCGACATCTGGCGCGCGTGCCAGACCAAGGACGCGCCGGTCCGCGACTGGGTGAAGCTGGCCGTGGAACGCGCGCGCATCACCGGCGCGCCGGCGGTGTTCTGGCTGGACCCGGCGCGCGCGCACGACGCGCAGTTGATCGCCAAGGTCGAGCAGTACCTGCAGGAGCATGACACCGGCGGCCTCGACATCCGGATCATGCCGCCGGTCGAGGCGATGAAGTTCTCGCTCGGGCGCATCCGCAAGGGCCTGGACACGATCTCGGTCACCGGCAACGTGCTGCGCGACTACCTGACCGACCTGTTCCCGATCCTGGAGCTGGGCACCAGCGCCAA
>CALLKI010000028.1 GCA_938008415.1 uncultured Luteimonas sp.
ACGGTGAAGTCCGACGACGTGCAGGGCCGCAACCAGATGTACAAGAACATCGTCGACGGCAACCACGAGATGGTCGCCGGCATGCCGGAGTCCTTCAACGTGCTGGTCAAGGAAATCCGCTCGCTGGCGATCAACATGGAGCTTGAGGAGAACTGAGGCCGCGAACGCGGGGAGGGCATGGCCCTTCCCGCGCCGGCAGCGCAGCCGCCTCGATTCCCTCATTCCCGGAGAACGAAATGAAAGACCTGCTCAACCTCTTCAACCAGCAGCGCCAGACGCTCGATTTCGACGCGATCAAGATCGGCCTGGCCTCGCCGGATCTGATCCGCTCGTGGTCGTTCGGTGAAGTGAAGAAGCCGGAGACCATCAACTACCGCACCTTCAAGCCCGAGCGCGATGGCCTGTTCTGCGCTGCCATCTTCGGGCCGATCAAGGACTACGAGTGCCTCTGCGGCAAGTACAAGCGCATGAAGCACCGTGGCGTGGTCTGCGAGAAGTGCGGTACCGAGGTCACCCTGGCCAAGGTGCGCCGCGAGCGCATGGGCCACATCGAGCTGGCCAGCCCGGTCGCGCACATCTGGTTCCTGAAGTCGCTGCCGTCCCGCATCGGCCTGATGCTGGACATGACCCTGCGTGACATCGAGCGGATCCTGTACTTCGAGGCCTACGTGGTCACCGACCCGGGCCTGACCCCGCTCGAGCGCGGCCAGCTGCTCAACGAGGAGCAGTACCTGCAGGCGCGCCAGGAGCACGGCGACGACTTCGAGGCCGCGATGGGTGCCGAGGCCGTGTACGAGCTGCTGCGCACCATCGACCTCCAGGCCGAGCTGGTCAAGCTGAAGGAGGAGATCGCCGCCACCAATTCCGAGACCAAGCTCAAGCGCCTGACCAAGCGCATCAAGCTGGTCGAGGCCTTCATCGAGTCCGGCAACCGTCCCGAGTGGATGGTCCTGACCGTGCTCCCGGTGCTGCCGCCGGATCTGCGCCCGCTGGTCCCGCTGGACGGTGGCCGCTTCGCGACCTCCGACCTCAACGACCTGTACCGCCGGGTCATCAACCGCAACAACCGCCTGCGTCGCCTGCTCGAGCTGAACGCGCCCGACATCATCGTGCGCAACGAGAAGCGCATGCTGCAGGAGGCGGTGGACGCGCTGATGGACAACGGCCGCCGCGGCCGCGCCATCACCGGCACCAACAAGCGCCCGCTCAAGTCGCTGGCCGACATGATCAAGGGCAAGCAGGGCCGCTTCCGCCAGAACCTGCTCGGCAAGCGCGTGGACTACTCCGGCCGCTCGGTGATCGTGGTCGGCCCGACCCTGCGCCTGCACGAGTGCGGCCTGCCCAAGAAGATGGCGCTGGAGCTGTTCAAGCCGTTCATCTTCTCCAAGCTGCAGCGCCGCGGCCTGGCGACCACGATCAAGGCCGCCAAGAAGATGGTCGAGCGCGAAGAGCCGGTGGTGTGGGACATCCTGGAGGAGGTGATCCGCGAGCACCCGGTCCTGCTGAACCGCGCGCCGACGCTGCACCGCCTCGGCATCCAGGCGTTCGAGCCGGTGCTGATCGAAGGCAAGGCCATCCAGCTGCACCCGCTGGTCTGCACCGCGTTCAACGCGGACTTCGACGGCGACCAGATGGCCGTGCACGTCCCGCTGAGCCTCGAGGCCCAGCTGGAGGCGCGTGCGCTGATGATGTCCACCAACAACATCCTCTCGCCCGCGAACGGCGAGCCGATCATCGTGCCGTCGCAGGACGTGGTGCTCGGCCTGTACTACATGACCCGCGCCCTGGAGAACATCAAGGGCGAGGGCATGGTGTTCGCCGACGTCTCCGAGGTCCGCCGCGCCTACGACAACAAGGTCGCCGGCCTGCATGCCAAGGTGAAGGTCCGGATCACCGAGACCGTGGTCGACCCGGCCACCCGTGAGCGCGAGACCCGCACCAGCGTCGTGGACACCACGGTCGGCCGCGCGCTGCTGGCCGAGATCCTGCCCGAGGGCCTGCCGTTCGAGCTGGTCAACACCGAGCTCAACAAGAAGGCCATCTCGCGCCTGATCAATGCCTGCTACCGCCGCCTCGGCCTGAAGGACACCGTCATCTTCGCCGACAAGCTGATGTACACCGGCTTCGCGTTCGCGACCCGCGCCGGCGTCTCGATCGGCATCGATGACATGATCATCCCGCCGGAGAAGAAGCAGATCCTCGCCGAGGCCGAGGCCGAGGTGATGGAGATCCAGCAGCAGTACCAGAGCGGCCTGGTCACCGCCGGCGAGCGCTACAACAAGGTCGTGGACATCTGGTCGCGCACCAACGAGCGCGTGGCCAAGGCGATGATGGAGGCGATCGGCACCGAGAAGGTGACGAACGCCAAGGGCGAGGTCGTCGAGCAGAAGTCGATGAACTCGATCTTCATCATGGCCGACTCCGGCGCGCGTGGTTCGCAGGCCCAGATCCGCCAGCTGGCCGGCATGCGCGGCCTGATGGCCAAGCCGGACGGTTCGATCATCGAGACCCCGATCACCTCGAACTTCCGCGAGGGCCTGACCGTCCAGCAGTACTTCATCTCGACCCACGGCGCCCGCAAGGGCCTGGCCGACACCGCGCTGAAGACGGCGAACTCGGGTTACCTGACCCGCCGCCTGGTGGACGTCGCCCAGGACGTGGTCGTCACCGAGATGGATTGCGGCACGCACAACGGCCTGACCATGACCGCGATCGTCGAGGGTGGCGACGTGGTCGAGGCGCTGAAGGACCGCGTGCTCGGCCGCGTGGTCGCCGAGGACGTGTACCTGCCGGGCAACGACGAGGATCCGATCGTCACCCGCAACACCCTGCTCGACGAGGTGTGGGTGCAGAAGCTCGAGGACGCCGGCGTCCAGGCGATCAAGGTGCGCTCGACGATCACCTGCGAAAGCCCCTTCGGCGTGTGTGCCTACTGCTACGGCCGTGATCTGGCCCGTGGCCACCTCGTCAACCTCGGCGAGGCGGTGGGCGTCGTCGCCGCGCAGTCGATCGGCGAGCCGGGCACGCAGCTGACGATGCGCACGTTCCACATCGGCGGCGCGGCTTCGCGTGCGGCGGCGATCGACAACGTCACGGTCAAGACCACCGGCACCATCAAGTTCAACAACCTCAAGACCGTCGAGCACGCCAACGGCCACCTGGTCGCGGTGTCGCGCTCTGGCGAGGTGTCGGTGCTCGACGCCCACGGCCGCGAGCGCGAGCGCTACAAGGTGCCGTACGGCTCGACGCTGTCGGTGCGCGACGGCGACCAGGTCAAGGCCGGCCAGGTCGTGGCCAACTGGGACCCGCACAACCACCCGATCGTGTCCGAGGTGGCAGGTTTCGTCCGCTTCGTGGACTTCGTCGATGGCGTCACCGTCATCGAGAAGACCGACGAGCTGACCGGCCTGGCCTCGCGCGAGATCACCGATCCCAAGCGCCGCGGCGCGGCGGGCAAGGACCTGCGCCCGATCATCCGCATCGTCGACAAGGACGGCAACGACCTGAACATCCCGGGCACCGACCTGCCGGCGCAGTACCTGCTGCCGCCGCGCTCGGTCGTCAACCTGCAGGACGGCGCCCCGGTGGGCGTGGGTGACGTGGTCGCCAAGATCCCGCAGGAGGCGTCCAAGACCCGCGACATCACCGGTGGTCTGCCGCGCGTGGCCGACCTGTTCGAGGCGCGCAAGCCGAAGGACCCGGCGATCCTGGCCGAGAAGTCCGGCGTGGTCAGCTTCGGCAAGGACACCAAGGGCAAGCAGCGGCTGATCATCAAGAGCCCGGACGGCGAGGAGCACGAGGAGCTGATCCCGAAGTACCGCCAGATCATCGTGTTCGAGGGCGAACACGTGGAGAAGGGCGAGACCATCGTGGACGGCGAGCCGAGCCCGCACGACATCCTGCGCCTGCTGGGCATCGAGCCGCTGGCCTCGTACCTGGTCAAGGAGATCCAGGACGTCTACCGCCTGCAGGGCGTGAAGATCAACGACAAGCACATTGAGGTGATCATCCGCCAGATGCTGCGCAAGGTCGAGATCACCGACCCGGGCGACAGCCGCTTCCTGGCCGGCGAGCAGGCCGAGAGGCAGCGCGTGCTGGAGGAGAACGCCCGCCTGGAGGCCCGCGGCGAGATCCCGGCCAGGTTCCAGCCGGTCCTGCTGGGCATCACCAAGGCCTCGCTGGCGACCGAGTCGTTCCTGTCGGCGGCGTCGTTCCAGGAGACCACCCGCGTGCTCACCGAGGCCGCCGTCCGAGGCACCCGCGACACCCTGCGCGGCCTCAAGGAGAACGTCATCGTCGGCCGCCTGATCCCGGCCGGCACCGGCCTGGCCTACCACAACCAGCGCCGCCGCCAGGCCTCGGGCGTCACCGAGTCCGAGCTGGAGGCGCTGGCCGGTGGCCAGGAGCCGGGCGCGGCCCCGGAGGCCGCGGAGGCCCCTGCCGGGACCGGGCAGGAATCCGGTAACATTTAACGTCCGATACGAATCCGGCGGCCCCGTGCGGGCCGCCCAGACCTCGAAATGAGGCGCAGGGAGCGCCTCGTTTTCGGCCCAGGGAAGGGCGGAAGTGGTGAGTGACTGTCCCGGCCGGCCGCGCCGGCCGCGGGCTGTCATGCCGTATGGCCTGCGTTGACGGGTTCCGTCCACGCTGGCTATACTTTTTCGTCTCGGCAGGCTGGGGGAACCCGCCTGTCGTTGTTTTCACGCTCAGGCTACGGCCCAACCGGAAAGAACCATCCAATGGCAACCATCAACCAGCTGGTGCGGAAACCGCGCAGGCCCAGCACCTACAAGAGCGCGTCGCCCGCGCTGGCCAACTGCCCGCAGCGCCGTGGCGTCTGCACGCGCGTCTACACCACCACCCCGAAGAAGCCGAACTCGGCCCTCCGCAAGGTCGCCAAGGTGCGGCTGACCAACGGTTACGAGGTCATCTCGTACATCGGCGGCGAAGGCCACAACCTGCAGGAGCACAGCGTGGTCCTGATCCGCGGCGGCCGCGTCAAGGACCTGCCGGGCGTGCGTTACCACACCGTCCGTGGCGCGCTCGACGCTGCTGGCGTCACCAAGCGCAAGCAGGGTCGTTCCAAGTACGGCGCCAAGCGCCCGAAGGGCTGAGGAGTTAGCAGGTCATGTCTCGTAAAGGCAATACCCCGCGGCGTTCCGTCCTGCCCGATCCCAAGCACGGCAGTGAGACCATCGCCCGCTTCATCAACATGGTGATGCAGAGCGGCAAGAAGTCGATCGCCGAGAAAATCGTCTATGGCGCCATGGACATCATCGGCGAGAAGAACCCGAACCCGCTCGAGCTGGTGGAAAAGGCGCTCGAGAACGTCGCGCCGACGGTCGAGGTGAAGTCCCGCCGCGTCGGCGGTGCCACCTACCAGGTGCCGGTCGAGGTGCGTGCCTCCCGCCGCGCCACGCTGGCGATGCGCTGGGTGATCGAGTCCGCGCGCAAGCGTGGCGAGAATTCGATGCCGCGCAAGCTGGCCGCCGAGCTGATGGATGCCGCCGAGAACCGGGGCGGCGCGATCAAGAAGCGCGAAGAAACGCACCGCATGGCGGAGGCCAACAAGGCCTTCGCGCACTACCGCTGGTGAGCGGCTTTCCGGCCCCGGCCCGTTGCCGGGGCCTTCCGGCGTCGGTCCTGTCGCCATTCCCCGCGGTCCTGCCGCGCGGGTGACCGGTGCGGTCCCGGGATGCATCCGGGACTGCCCATCGAACCTACAGCGTCGGTCCCGCACCCGGTGCGGGATTCCCATTGCAGATCCAGAAACGAGAGGCCTCACGTGGCTCGTACGACCCCCATCGAACGCTACCGCAACTTCGGCATCATGGCCCACATCGATGCCGGCAAGACCACCACGACGGAGCGCATCCTGTTCTATACCGGCAAGAGCCACAAGCTCGGCGAGGTGCACGAAGGCGCCGCGACGATGGACTGGATGGAGCAGGAGCAGGAGCGCGGCATCACCATCACCTCCGCGGCCACGACGGCGTTCTGGCGGGGCATGGACAAGTCCTTCCCCGAGCATCGCCTCAACGTCATCGACACCCCGGGGCACGTGGACTTCACCATCGAGGTGGAGCGTTCGCTGCGCGTGCTCGACGGTGCCGTGTTCGTGCTGTGCGCGGTCGGCGGCGTCCAGCCGCAGTCCGAGACCGTGTGGCGGCAGGCCAACAAGTACCACGTGCCGCGCATCGCGTTCGTCAACAAGATGGACCGCACGGGCGCCAACTTCTTCAAGGTGCGTGACCAGCTGAAGACCCGTCTGGGCGCGTATCCGGTGCCGATGCAGATCCCGATCGGCGCCGAGGAGAATTTCGAAGGCGTGGTCGACCTGGTGAAGATGAAGGCCATCTACTGGGATCCCGCCTCCCAGGGTCTGAGCTTCGAGTACCGCGACATCCCGGAGGGCCTGAAGGGGCAGGCCGAGGAGGCCCGGTCCTTCATGGTCGAGGCCGCGGCCGAGGCCGACGAGGACCTGATGAACAAGTACCTCGAGAGCGGCGAGCTGAGCGAGGAGGAGATCATCAAGGGCCTGCGTGCGCGCACGCTGAAGACCGAGATCGTGCCGATGTTCTGCGGCTCGGCGTTCAAGAACAAGGGCGTGCAGGCGATGCTCGATGGCGTGGTCCAGCTGCTGCCGTCGCCGGTCGACCTGCCGCCGGTCCGTGGCGTGGACGTGGACGACGAGACCAAGGAGCTGACCCGCGAGTCGAGCGACAAGGCCCCGTTCTCGGCGCTGGCGTTCAAGATCATGTCCGACCCGTTCGTCGGCAGCCTGACGTTCTTCCGCGTCTACTCGGGCGTCCTGAACGCGGGTGATACCGTCCTGAACTCGGTCAAGGGCAAGAAGGAGCGCATCGGCCGCCTGCTGCAGATGCACGCCAACATGCGTGACGAGATCAAGGAGGTGCTGGCCGGCGACATTGCCGCGGCGGTGGGCCTGAAGGACGTCACCACGGGCGACACGCTGTGCGCGCCGGATGCCCCGATCGTGCTCGAGCGCATGAGCTTCCCCGAGCCGGTGATCGAGATGGCGGTCGAGCCCAAGACCAAGGGCGACCAGGAGAAGATGGGCATGGCGCTCAGTCGCCTGGCGCAGGAGGACCCGTCGTTCCGCGTCAAGACCGACGAGGAGTCCGGCCAGACCATCATCGCCGGCATGGGCGAGCTGCACCTCGACATCATCGTCGACCGCCTCAAGCGCGAGTTCGGCGTCGAGGCCAACGTCGGCAAGCCGCAGGTGGCCTACCGCGAGACGATCCGCAGGTCGAACGTCAAGAGCGACTACAAGCACGTCAAGCAGACGGGCGGCAAGGGCCAGTACGGCCATGTCGTGATCGAGCTTTCGCCGGCGACCGAGGAGGACCGCGCGCATCCGGACTACCGCGACGAGCTGCTGTTCCTCAACGAGATCACCGGCGGCGTGATCCCGAAGGAATACATCCCGGCGGTCGAGAAGGGCATCCGCGAGGCTATGACCAGCGGCCCGCTGGCCGGCTTCCCGGTGGTCGGTCTCAAGATCCGCCTGGTGTTCGGCTCCTACCACGACGTGGACTCGTCGGAAATGGCGTTCAAGCTTGCCGCCTCGATGGCGTTCAAGCAGGGCTTCGCCCAGGCCGACCCGGTCCTGCTCGAGCCGATCATGAAGGTCGAGGTGGTCACCCCCGAGGAGTACGTGGGTGACGTGATGGGCGACATCAGCCGTCGTCGTGGCCTGGTCCAGGGTCAGGACGAGGGTCCCTCGGGCAAGGTCATCAACGCGATGGTGCCGCTGGGCGAGATGTTCGGCTACGCCACCAGCCTGCGCTCGATGAGCCAGGGCCGCGCCACCTTCACGATGGTGTTCGACCACTACGCGGAGGCCCCGGCGAACATTGCCGAATCCGTGATGAAGAAGTCCTGACGTCTCTTCCCAAGTTATCGACTAGAGGTTTCCAGCCATGGCCAAGGAAAAGTTTGAACGCAAGAAGCCGCACGTGAACGTGGGCACGATTGGTCACGTTGACCACGGCAAGACGACGCTGACGGCGGCGCTGACGAAGGTGGGTGCGGAGCGCTTTGGCGGCGAGTTCCACGCGTACGACGCGATCGACAAGGCGCCGGAAGAGAAGGCCCGCGGCATCACGATCTCGACCTCGCACGTCGAGTACGAATCGCCGACCCGCCACTACGCGCACGTGGACTGCCCGGGCCACGCCGACTACGTGAAGAACATGATCACCGGTGCGGCGCAGATGGACGGTGCGATCCTGGTGGTGTCGGCGGCTGACGGCCCGATGCCGCAGACCCGCGAGCACATCCTGCTGGCCCGCCAGGTGGGCGTGCCGTACATCGTGGTCTTCCTGAACAAGGCGGACATGGTGGACGACGCCGAGCTGCTGGAGCT
>CALLKI010000029.1 GCA_938008415.1 uncultured Luteimonas sp.
GTCACCTGCGCCAGCACCGTATCCACATCCGCCCCCTTCACTTCGAAGAAGGCTTGCCGCTGCTGGCGCTGGGACTTGCTCGTCAGCCTCACCCGGTCATAGCGCAGCGTGTGCTCGAACGGGAAGGTGATGCCCTGCCCATGGATCGTGATGGATGTACCAGGAATCGCAGGTTCGACGGCGACCGTATTCCCATCCGTCATGACCACGGGCTCCGGTGCGGGCGCGGTCAGCCCTGCAGGCTCCTCCGGCGCGGCGGCCGGCCCCTGCGGCGCCTCGGTTCGCTGGCAGGCCGCCAGCACCAGGCAGAAACCTGTAATCACGAGAAGCTTGTGCGTTTTCATATCCGTTGCCTCCAATGGAATCCCGAGGAACTCAGAGCCGGAAAGTCTGTTCGTCGCGTGGCAGCACGCCCTTCACGTCGAAGACGATACCGCCGGGCTTGAGCATGGCCTTCACGTCCAGCGTGGCCTCCGCCCCCACGAACTGCCGGTGGGCCACGGCCAGCAGGACCGCATCATAACTCCCCGGCGCCGGGGCTCCCACCAGCTCCACCCCGTATTCGTGGCGCGCCTCCTCCGGGTTCACCCACGGGTCATAAACCTCCAGGCGGGCATGGGTCGGACGCAGCTGCTCCAGGATGTCCACCACCCTGGTGTTGCGGACATCCGGGCAGTTCTCCTTGAAGGCGAACCCCAGAACGAGGATGCGCGAATCGACGATGTTCAGGCGCGCCTGCGCCATCAGCCGCATCAGCCGGTCGGCCACGTATGGTCCCATCTCATCGTTGATGCGCCGGGCAGCGAGGATCAGTTCCGGGTTGTAACCGAGCATCGCCGCCTTGTGGGCCAGGTAGTACGGGTCCACGCCGATGCAGTGACCGCCGACAAGGCCGGGCACGAACGGCATGAAGTTCCACTTGGTGCGCGCCGCGGCCAGCACCTCGTGGGTATCGATGCCGATGCGGTTGAAGATCCGAGCCAGCTCGTTCATCAGCGCGATGTTGACGTCGCGCTGGGTGTTCTCGATCACCTTGGCCGCCTCGGCCACGCGGATGGAACTGGCCTTGTGCGTGCCCGCGGTGATGATGGTCCGGTACAACTGGTCCACGAACTCGGCCACCTCCGGGGTCGAGCCGGACGTCACCTTCACGATCTTCGTGACGGTGCGTTCCTTGTCGCCCGGATTGATCCGCTCGGGGCTGTAGCCGCAATAGAAGTCCTCGTTGTACTTCAGGCCAGAGACCTTCTCCAGGACCGGCACGCAGACCTCCTCGGTCACGCCCGGGTACACCGTGGACTCGTAGATCACGATGTCGCCCCTCTTGAGCACCGAACCGATGCTCGCGCTGGCCTTGAGCAGCGGGTCGAAGTCCGGCCGGCGCGCACTGTCGATCGGCGTCGGCACGGTGATGATGTACACGTTGCAATCGCGGAGGTCATCCAGCCGGTCCGTGTAGACCAGGTTGCCCGCGCCCCGCAGGTCCTCGCTGGAAACCTCGAGCGTGCGGTCGATCCCCTGCTTCAGTTCCTGGACGCGGGTCGCGTTGATGTCAAAGCCCACAACCGGCATCCGGCGGCCGAATGCGACCGCCAGCGGCAGTCCCACGTAACCCAGGCCGATGATTCCCAGGCGGGTCGAAGAACGATCCATGGTTTCTGTTTCCCTGTTGGATGGTTGATTCTCGATTCAGGCATTCACTGGTGCACCGCCCGTTCGATCGCCTCCTCGACTGCAGGCGCGATCTGCGGCGCAAGGCTGCGCGTGAAGCTGGCGGTCAGGTGGTGGCGGTCCCGCCAGATGACGGCATCCCCATGCATGGCGGGGCACGTGTCGCCACTGCAGATGTGCCGGTTCAGGTCCAGGAGCACCACACCCGGCACCTGCTTCACGGCGGCCAGGATCGAATCCGGGGTGCGCGTCGCCCGGTCGTAGCCGGTGTCACACGCCCCGGGGACAACCCGTGGGGCACTCAGGCAGTCGGGAACATCCCTGGCCATCCACGGCGTGTCCGCAATGGCCACCACGCCGGCTCCCATTCGCCGCAGCCTACCCCAGCGGCTGGCCAAACCGTCCGCGAGCATGGCCTGGCTCTGCTGGGCACTGTTCGCGCCATGCGCATTCTGCCCACGCGACTGGCTGGTGACCACGACCGTCGGCGCCAGTTCCTCGAGCCTGGCCATCACCCGGCGGTTCCATTCCGTGCAGGCTTTGTATTCACGCCCTCCGGACTGGACAGCCGTGTCCGAAAAAGCGCAGGCGGACTTGGTGAAGGTGTACAGCGCCCACCCCCTGGTCTTGGCCAACGCCTGCAGGGGCGGCAGCCACTGGGCCGCATGGGAATCGCCGGCCAGCACGATCTTGATGCGCGAGCTGGTGTCCCCGTAGACGCAGAACCGGGGCTCGCTGGACGCCTGGTCCACATGACATCCGTCCCGGTACAGATCCGGGTTGTCGCGCCTGGCGGCAAGCGCACGCTCGCGCAGGTTGCCCGGGACCGGAAGACTGTCGGGCGCCGGGACCTTCACTTCTCCCATGCCCTCCACCCCGAGGCCGGCAAGCGCCCGGGCCATGGCCGGGGCCATGGTCCGGGCATACGTGGCGGTCAGGTGCGAGCTGCTGTCGCGATACACGACCAGGTTCCCGACCACGGCCGGGCACACTTTCGCCATGCAGATGGCATCCGTCAGGTCCAGGACACGCACGTCGTTCCGGCGTTCGGCCAGCAGCAGGACGGGATCGGGGCCGGCCAGGGCCTCATCCCGCGGGTGCTGGCAATTCGCCAGATCGTCCCGCCCCTTGCAGGTGTTGCCCATCCTCGGTGTGCCGCGCAGCACCGCCACCTGCATCCCCTGCACCTGCCTGCCGGCCAGGAATGCCTCCAGGCTGTCCGCCAGCATGGCAGCACGCTGCGTCCTCCCTGCTGCTCCCTTCACCCGGGCATTCACGGACTGGGCCAGCAGCAGCAGGTCGGGCTTGAGTTCATCCACCCTGCGCGCCACCTGCTGCCGCCACTCCCGACAGGCCGGGAAGCCGGAACCATCATTCTTCACCGGCTCGGCCTTGCCCATGGCACAACCGGTCTTGGCGAAGAGGACAAGCCGCCACCCGTTGGCCAGCGCCACCTCCTCCAACGCCGGCTGCCACTGCGCGGCATAGGTATCGCCAACCACGACAACCTTGAACCGGCCATTGCGGTCGCCGTATTCGCAGGCCCGGAGCCTGCTGTCGTCGCCCCGGCTCAGGCATCTGCTGGCATACGGCGCAGGGAAATCATCCCTGGCCACTTCCGGGCTGGGTCGCAGGGGCATGCCCGGCATGGCTTGGACTCCATCGGTCAGCGCGGCCGCCCCGGGGTACTGGCTGGCACCACCGGACTGGCTGGCCGTGGCGGCCTCCAATGGGGCATCCTCACCCGCCTGCCACGGCCGCTGCGCACCCCAGCCAGCGCCCAGGCTCAGCAGGATGCAGGCCGCGCCCACCAGGAACGGCTTCCAGGCCGGATCCGGTTTCCCCCTGGCCGGGTGACGGAACGGGTCCTCCACCAGCGTCTTGCCCAGGTGGGCCATTGCCCAGGCCACGACGAAGATCACCACGCCATCCAGCACGTCCGGGCTGCGCCCGGACAGCGCGCTGTAGGCGATGATGACCGGCCAGTGCCACAGGTACAGCGAATAGGAAATGTCGCCGAAATACTGCATCGGCCGGACCGCCAGCAGGCGGTAGCCGCTGGCCAGCCGGCCAGAATCACGCGCCGCGATCACCAGCGCCGTGCCCACCACCGGCAGGGCCGCCGCATAGCCCGGGAACGGCGTGCCCTTGCCATAGGCCAGCACCGCCGCGGCGATCATGGCCAGGCCGATCCAGCGCAAGGCCTCGCGCACGCCCTCCCCCAGCTGCCGCCAGCGCGTGGTCACCGCCAGCAGGCCACCCACGCCCAGCTCCCAGGCACGGGTGAAGGTCGAAAAGTACGCCAGCGCCGGGTTGGTCCAGGTCAACCACACCGAGTACGCCAGGGAGGCCGCCACCACCGCGGCCACCAGCCAGGCGAACAGGCGGCCGGGGTTGACGCGCCTGGCCACCGGCAGCAGGCCCGCCAGCATCAGCAGCAGCGGCCAGAAGATGTAGTACTGCTCCTCGACCGACAGCGACCAGAAATGCGTGAGCATCGCCGGCTCGGATTCCGCGGCAAGGTAATCCACGGCCTGCCGCGCCAGCCACCAGTTCTGCACGTACAGCGCGCTGGCCACGATGCCCTGCGCGTTGTCCTGCCAGCGCGTCATCGGCAGCAGCGGCGTCAGGAAGGCGACGGCGATGAGCACCACGGTCGCCGCCGGCAGCAGGCGCCGGATCCGCCGCGCGTAGAAATCGCGCACGTGGATCCGTCCCGTGGCGGCGTAGTCCCGGAACAGGATGCCGGTGATCAGGTAGCCGGAAATGACGAAGAAGACGTCAACGCCGACATAGCCGCCGGGAAGCAGCTCCGGCCAGATGTGGAAGACCAGCACCGCCAGCACTGCGATGGCACGCAGCCCCTGGATTTCCGGGCGGAATCCGCTTGCGGACAGACTGCCTCCCTGTCTGTCGGTGTTCGCTGTCATCCGGCAACTCCTTCGATCAGTGAGATGATGCGGTCGGCATAGGCGCCGTAGCTGAAACGCCTGCGCACGTGTTCCAGCGCGCGTGCGCTGAGCTCCGCATATTGCGCGGGATCGGCATGGATGCGCCGGACCATGCCTTCCACCTCGGCTGGTTCGGCATACAGCGCACCCTCGCCGAAGACATTGCGGAACTTGTGCGGCAGGATCACCACGCATCCGCTGGCCATGGCTTCCAGGATGGAACGGCCGAAGGCCTCCACGATGTGTTCGTTGTCGTAATAGACGAAGAAGTCGATGCCCGCCAGGAATTCCCTGACCGGCATGCTGCCGTAGGGCAGCAGCTCCCAGTTGGCCGGGACGTCCCGACCGTGCAACAAAGCCGCACAGGTTTCGGTTCCACCCATGATCCGGACCCGGATGTCCTCGGCCTCGGGATAGGCCGCCAGCAGCGCCCGGGCCGAGCCCGGGAACTTCATCGCGTTGTCGCGGGAATAGCGGCCAATCACCGGGACAGGCCCAAGGCGCCTGTCGCGGACGGCCCATTCGTCCACGTCGAGGATGCCGGGCACGTCCTGCGGATCCAGCAGCGCAGGCGGCACCAGGGTCTTGATCGCATCGCGCACATGCGGCCCCTG
>CALLKI010000030.1 GCA_938008415.1 uncultured Luteimonas sp.
AAGATGTACCAGATGTTGAAGTTCTTCGGCGCGTAGTACTCGCTCATGTGCTTGCGGTACACGGGCATGAAGCCCGGGGCGCGCTCGTTGAACCAGGCCCAGACGTTGTTGGCAGTACGCGTGATCACGTTCGACATGGCTTACGCGGCTCCCGGATCGACACCGATCACGATGGTGTTGTCGTCGGCGAAGTGGTAGGGCGGAACCGCCAAGTTGCTCGGGGCGGGGACGCCCTGGAACACGCGGCCGGCCATGTCGAAGCGCGACTTGTGGCAGGGGCAGAAATAGCCGCCCTTCCAGTTCGGGTCGAACGGCTCGGGCCGGATCTCGGCCATCATCTCCGGCGAGCAGCCCAGGTGCGTGCACAGGCCGACGAGCACCGAGATGTCCGGGCGCAGCGAGCGCAGCCGCGGGTCGGCCTCGCGGACGTAGACGGGCTGCTGCTCGGCGTTCTCCGAGAGCGGGTCGCGCAGCTGGTCATCGAGGGTCGGCAGCGCCTCGATGATGGCCTGGGACCGCTTGACCACCCAGATCGGCTGGCCGCGCCACTCGACGATCAGGCGCTGGCCTTCCTGCAGGCCGCTGATGTCGACCGTGACCGGCGCGCCGGCGAGCTGGGCACGGGCACTCGGGTTCCACGACTTGATGAATGGAACCGCCGCGAACCCGGCGCCGATCGCGCCGACCACGGCGGTGGTGGCGGTCAGGAACCGGCGCCTGCCGGCATTGGCCGGGCCTGTCTCCCCCGCGGGGTCGATCACCGCTTCATTGGACATCAGGAACTCCGCAACTCTATTGCTGGCAATAGGCTTGGCTGCGACGTGCCCCTCCGGCACGCCCGGAAAGGCCGCGTAAAGGCGACGAAGTGTAACGGAACGCTGAATCCGGCGACAACGTCCGGCCGCGCGAATGCGGCGCGCAACCGGTTACTACCGCCGGAGAATCAATCAGTTGGATGATGCCAGATGGCCGCGGTAACGGTCGACCAGGATGGCGACGCGCTGGACGTAACGCTGGGTCTCGCTGTAGGGCGGCACGCCGCCATAGCGGTCCACCGCGCCCTCGCCGGCGTTGTAGCCGGCGGCGGCCAGGGTGAGGTTGCCGTTGTAGCGGCGCAGCAGCCAGGCGAGGTAGCTGACGCCGCCCTCGATGTTCTGCTTCGGGTCGAAGGGATCGGTCACCCCGAACCTGCGCGCCGTGTCCGGCATCAGCTGCATCAGCCCCTGCGCCCCGGCGCGCGAGAGCGCGTTGGGGTTGAACGCCGACTCGGCGTGCATGATAGCGCGGACGATGGCCTCCTCGACCCCGTACTTGCGGGCCGCGGCCCGGATCTCCGCCGCGTAGGCCGTGGTGTTCAGGGGGACCCGGGTGAAGTCCACGCCCGGCGCGACCGCGCAGGCGTAGCAGGTCTCGAAGAAGCTGTAGCGGATGGTGCGCACCGAGGCCACGTCGACGCCCCGGGGCCGGGTGCTGGTGTAGTGCCGCACCCCGTCCTTGACGTAGGAGTACACCTGTCCCTGGCGCAGGCGCCGCACGCCCTGGGTACCGGGGGCAGGCGCGGACGCCGGGCCGCCGCCCATGAAGGTCGCCGGGGCCCCGGCCCGGGGCGCGGATCCGGCGACCCTCGCCACCGGCGTGGCGCTGCCGGTGCCGGCCGGCGCCGCCGTGCGCGGGGCCGGCGCGGGAGCCTTGCGGTACGTGCTCACCACCCGGCAATCGGCGCCCGGGATGCGCTTGCTGACGTAGCTGGTGACCCCGTCCGCGCCGTCACAGCGGTAGATGGTCCCGGCGAACACGGGCGCCGCCGACGCGGCCAGCGCCAGCCCGAGGATCGCCCGCAGTCCCCTGCCCCCGTTCATGCGCGCAGTGTCCTCCGTTCGTTCCCGCAAGCCAAGTCCTTGATTGCGAAACGCGGAATGGTTCCACGACCGGACGCGTGACGGCTTACACTATCCGGCCTTTCCACCTTCCCTTCCGGCCCGGAATCAGCGCCGCGCCCCGGAGACAGCCATGACCGAACTGCCCGTCCTCGGCGAGGCCCGCCCCGCCACCCCTGCCCCCCGCCCGTCCGCCGGCCAGGCCCGCGGCAGGTTCTTCATCCTGACCCACGGCTGCCAGATGAACGAGTACGACTCGGCGCGGATGGCCGACGTGCTGGCCGCCGAGGGCCTGGAGCCGACCGAACGGCCCGAGGAAGCCGACGTGGTCCTGGTCAACACCTGCTCGATCCGTGAGAAGGCGCAGGAGAAGGTGTTCAGCCAGCTCGGCCGCTGGCGCCTGCTCAAGGAGGAGAAGCTGCGCAGCGAGGGCCGCGAGCTCATCATCGGCGTCGGCGGCTGCGTGGCCTCGCAGGAAGGCGAGGCGCTGCTGCGCCGGGCCCCGTTCGTGGACCTGGTGTTCGGCCCGCAGACCCTGCACCGCCTGCCCGAGCTGATCCGCGCCCGCCGCGAGCAGAAGCAGCCGCAGGTGGACATCAGCTTCCCCGAGATCGAGAAGTTCGACCGCCTGCCCGAGCCGCGCGCCGAGGGGCCGACGGCCTTCGTCTCGATCATGGAGGGCTGCTCGAAGTACTGCTCGTACTGCGTGGTGCCCTACACCCGCGGCACCGAGATCAGCCGCCCGTTCGAGGACGTGCTGGTCGAGGTCGCGCAACTGGCCGCGCAGGGCGTGCGCGAGGTCACCCTGCTCGGGCAGAACGTCAACGCCTACCGTGGCGACATGGGCAACGGCGAGGTCGCCGACCTCGGCCTGCTGGTCCGGACCATCGCCGAGATCGACGGCATCGGCCGCATCCGCTTCACCACCTCGCACCCGCTGGAGTTCTCCGACTCGCTGGTCGAGGCCTACCGCGACGTGCCCAAGCTGGCCAACCACCTGCACCTGCCGGTGCAGTCGGGCAGCGACCGGATCCTGGCGGCGATGAAGCGCGGCTATACCGCGCTGGAGTTCAAGCAGAAGATCCGCAAGCTGCGCGCGGTGCGGCCGGACATCTCGATCGGCTCGGACTTCATCGTCGGCTTCCCCGGCGAGACCGATGCCGACTTCGAGAAGACCATGAAGCTGATCGAGGACATCGGCTTCGACCAGAGCTTCTCCTTCATCTACTCGCGCCGGCCGGGCACGCCCGCCGCCGAGCTGCCCGACGACGTGCCCGACGAGGTCAAGCATGCGCGCCTGTCGCGCCTGCAGGCGGCGATCAACGCCAACGCCGCGCACATCTCGCAGGCGATGGTCGGCACCGTGCAGAGGATCCTGGTGGAGGGCCCGTCGAAGAAGAACCCGGACGAACTGACCGGCAGGACCGAGAACATGCGCCCGGTGAACTTCCCGGCGCCCAGGCGCCTGATCGGGCAGTTCGTGGACGTGGAGATCACCGCGGCGCTGACCAACTCGCTGCGCGGCCGGGTGATGACCCGGGACGCCGGCGCGGCCTGAGGCCGCGCCGGTGCCGTACTTCCTTCAGCGCGCGCCCGCGCCGCCGCCCGCCTCGTACACCGGGCGGCCGTCCACGTACGTGGCCAGCACCCGCAGTTCGCGCAGCGCCGCGCCGGCCACCGCCAGCGGGTCGTCCGCCAGCACCACGAAGTCGGCGCGCTTGCCCGGCTCCAGGCTGCCGACCTCGTCCTCGGCGAAACCCGCGTAGGCGGCATCGAGGGTGAAGCCGCGCAGCGCCTCGAACGCGGTCAGCTTCTCCTGCGGCATCCAGCCGCCGGCAGGCTGGCCGTCGGCGTCGGCGCGGGTCACCGCCGCATACAGCCCCAGCCGCGGGTCGACCGCCTCGACCGGGAAGTCCGAACCCAGGGCCAGCCGCGCGCCGCTGTCGCGCAGGCGCCGCCAGGCATAGGCGCCGGTGATGCGCCTTGGCCCGACCCGGTCCTCCGCCCACGGCATGTCGCTGGTGGCGTGGGTCGGCTGCATCGAGGCGATCACGCCCAGCTCCGCCAGCCGTGGCAGGTCCTCCGGGGCCAGCACCTGCGCATGCTCGATGCGCCAGCGGTGGTCGCCAGCCGCGTCTTCGCCGAGCACTTCCGCGTACGCGTCCAGCACCTCGCGGTTGCCGCGGTCGCCGATGGCGTGGGTGGCGACCTGCACGCCGCAGGCCTTCGCCTTGCGCACGATCCGCCGCAGCTCGTCCGGCTGCGTCAGCAGCAGGCCGTGGTTGCCGTGGTCGTCGCTGTAGGGTTCGAGCAGCGCCGCGCCGCGGCTGCCGAGCGCGCCGTCGGCGTACAGCTTCACCGAGCGCATGCGAAGCCGGCCGGAAGGATGCCCGACCGGGCCGGACGCGCACAGATGGTCCAGCGTCGCGCCGTCGCCATCCGCCATCGCGGTGATCCGCAACGGCAGCCTGCCGGCGTCGGCCAGGCGCTGGTACAGGCGCAGTTCGGCCAGGCTGACGCCGGCATCGTGCACGCCGGTCAGGCCATGCCGCACCGCCTCCTGCATTCCCGCGAGCAGCAGCCGTTCAGCGCCGGCCTCGTCCAGCGGCGGCCGCACCTCCTCGACCAGGTTCTCGGCGAGGTCGATGAACACGCCGGTCGGGCGGCCCTGTGCGTCGCGCAGGATCCTGCCGCCTTCCGGCTGCCGGTCGCCCGTCAGGTCGCGCTTCACCGCGCGCATCGCCGCGCTGTTGGCCCAGGCGGCATGGCCGTCGATGCGGTACAGCCACACCGGCCGGTCCGGGAACGCCCCGTCGAGGTCGGCGGCGGTCGGGAATTCCTTCTCCGGCCAGTCGTTCTGGTCCCAGCCGCGGCCCACCAGCCACTCGCCCTCGCCGAGCGTTTTCCCGAATTCGCGCAGCCTTTCGATGATCTCCTCCTTGCTGCGCGTGCCGACGAGGTTGGCCTGGGTGAGCAGCGCGCCCTGCCCGGAAACATGGCCGTGCGCGTCGATCAGGCCGGGGATGAGGGTGGCGTCGCCGAAATCGAGGCGTTTGGCCCGCGGCCAGCGCCTGGCCAGATCCTCCTGCGTGCCCACTGCCAGGATGCGCCCCTGCGCGTCGTACGCCATGGCACGCGCGACCGGGCGCTCCGGATCCATGGTGCGGATGCGCGCGGCGGTGACGATCGTGGTCTGCGCCCACGCCGTCCCGGCCAGCATGCCGGCCGCCGCGATGGCCAGCGCCTGCAGGCGGATGTTGCCCATGCCGTTCCCTCCCCGAAGTTCAACCGGACGCCGACTTTAATGGATGCCGGGGCACGGGGCATGTGCGGCCGGCCCCGCCAGGCATCACATGCGGCCGCACCACGCTCCGGTCGACGCTGGGGCATAATCCGCATGCCGGACCCCGGGCCCGTTTCCGGGCACGACGCGCGCACGCCCGGCGCGCTACCCTTGTCCGGCCATGCAACCGATGCCCCACAGCGACTTCACCCTCGAACCCGCTGACGCCGAACGCCTGGCCAACCTCGCCGGGCCGTTCGACGGGCACCTGCGCCAGATCGAACTGCGCCTTGGCGTCGAGATCGCCAACCGTGGCAACGTGTTCCGCGTCACCGGCCACGACCGCAAGGCCGTGGACCGCACCGAGCAGCTGTTGCGCAGGCTCTACGAGGAGGCGGCGACTGAGACCTTCGACAGCCATGCCATCAACCTGCGGCTGAGCCAGGCCGGAATCGACGACGACGGCGCGCGCGAACCGCAGGAAGTGTCCGTTCGCGTGCGCCGCGGCACCATCCGCGGCCGTGGCCCCAACCAGCGCAAGTACCTGCACGCCATCGCCACGCACGACATCAACTTCGGCATCGGCCCGGCCGGCACCGGCAAGACCTTCCTCGCGGTGGCGATGGCGGTCGAGGCGCTGAACGAGTCGCGGGTGCAGCGCGTGATCCTCGTCCGCCCCGCGGTAGAGGCCGGCGAGAAGCTCGGCTTCCTGCCGGGCGACCTGACCCAGAAGGTGGACCCCTACCTGCGCCCGCTCTACGACGCGCTGTACGAGATGCTCGGCGTGGAGAAGGTGACCAGGCTGCTGGAGAAGAACGTGATCGAGGTCGCGCCACTGGCGTACATGCGCGGGCGCACGCTCAACGACGCGTTCGTGATCCTGGACGAGGCGCAGAACACCACCATCGAGCAGATGAAGATGTTCCTGACCCGCCTCGGCTTCGGCTCCACTGCGGTGATCACCGGCGACATGACCCAAGTGGACCTGCCGCGGAACGTGAAATCCGGCCTGCGCGACGCGATCGAGGTGCTGCGCGGCGTGGAAGGGGTGAGCTTCACCTTCTTCGAGGCCGGCGACGTGGTGCGCCACCCGCTGGTGGCCCGGATCATCGACGCCTACGGGCGGCGCGACGCCAACGACGCGCAGACGGGGGCGGCACCATGACCCGCGGCCCGGTCCGCCTCGAGGTCACCGTGGGATACGCGGTGCCCCGCAAGGGATTGCCCGCGGCGGTATCGTTCCGCCGGTGGGTGGCGGCGGCGCTGGACGGCCGCATCCGCGAGGCCGACCTCGCCATCCGCATCGTCGGTGCACGCGAGGGCCGCGCGCTCAACCGCCACTACCGCGGCAAGGACTACGCCACCAACGTCCTGAGCTTCCCGGCCGAACTGCCGGAAGGCCTGCCGCCGGGCGTACGCCTGCCGCTGCTCGGCGACATCGTGCTGTGCGCGCCGGTGGTCGCGCGCGAGGCGCGCGAGCAGGGCAAGCCGCTCAACGCGCACTATGCACACCTGACCGTCCACGGCGTGCTGCACCTGCTGGGCTGGGACCACGAGGACCCGCGCGAGGCCGAGGCCATGGAGCAGCTCGAGCGCGAGATCCTGGCGGGGCTCGGCATCGACGACCCGTACCGCGACGACGCCTGACCGCGCCGACCGTGACCGCGGTCACGATGACGCATGACCGGGGCGTGGCGCCACGGACGTGCCAGAATGGCCCGCATGAGGAACCCGGACACCCGCATCCCGTCGCTGGACGTGCTGCGCGGCATCGCCATCCTCGGCACGCTGGCGACCAACATCTGGATCTTCACCCACCCCGAGGGCCTGATCGGCTACATCGAGACCACGTGGGGCGCGCAGGGCGCGCTCGGGTGGGTCGAGAAATTCCTGCAGCAGGTGTCGCAGGGCAAGTTCCTCGGCCTGCTGACGGTCATGTTCGGCATCGGCCTGGCGATCCAGCGCGAATCGGCGCTGCGCGCGGGACGTGCCTGGCCCGGCGCCTATCCGTGGCGCGCGGCGCTGCTGTTCCTCGACGGCCTGCTGCACTACCTGCTGGTGACCGAGTTCGACATCCTGATGGGCTACGCGGTGACCGCCGCGGTCGTCGCCTGGGTGCTGTCCACCAGTGAACGCAGCCAGCGCCTGTGGATGTGGGCGGCGGCGGCAATCCACCTCCTGCTGCTCGCGCTGGCGGCGCTGGCGCTGGCGGCGATCGGCGACCAGCGCCCCGAAGGGCCGGTGCTGGCGTTCAATCCCTACGCCGACGGCACCTGGTGGCAACTGGTCGAGCTGCGCGTACGCAACTTCGTGCCATTCCGCATCGAGCCGGCATTCGTGTTCTTCATGTCGGTGGCGCTGTTCCTGGCCGGGGCGCGCCTGTACGCGATGGGCATGCTCGACGGCCGCGGCGCGGCGCTGCGGCGCCGGTGGATGCTGCTGGGGCTGGGCGTGGCCCTGCCGCTGGACTTCGTCCTCGGGCTCGGCGGCGGCCAGGCCGGCTGGGTGCTGGCCCGCTACGGCACGGCGCCACTGGCCGCCATCGGCCTGCTGGCGCTGGTGGCCGAGGTGTACGTACGGCGGCCGCGGCCCGGCACGCTCGGCAGGCGCATGGCCGAGATCGGCCGCATCGCGCTCAGCGGCTACGTGCTGCAGAACATCCTCGCCTCGGCCATCTGCTATGGCTGGGGCCTGGGGCTGGCCGCGCGGCTGTCGGCCAGTGCCCGCGTGCCCGTGACCATCGCGCTGTTCCTGCTGGTCTCGGGCCTGGTGGCGCTGTTCGCCCACCTGTGGCTGCGCCGGTTCGCCCGCGGCCCGCTGGAATGGCTCTGGCACGCCGGCTACCGGCGGCTGGCCGGGCTGCCGGCAGGCTGACCTGCACGAAGCCGCCCTCTCACGCTAGACTGGCCCTGCCGCCCGCGTGGGCGACGAAGAATCAACCACTTGCAGCGATGTCCGAGGACGACAGTAGTCACCAGGCCTCCGACCATCCGGAAAAGCCGGACAAACGGGAAAAACGGGAGAAACGGCGCAGCTGGCTGGAGCGCCTGAGTTCGGCGATCTCCGGCGAACCGAGCACCCGCGACGACCTCATCGAGCTGCTCCGCGACGTCCATGCCGACGGGCTGATCGAGGGCGACACCCTCCGCATGATGGAGGGCGCGCTGGCGGTGTCCGACATGACCGTCGCCGACGTGATGGTGCCGCGCGCCCAGATGGTGTCCCTGCCCGTGGACGCGAAGTTCCTCGACCTGATGAAGATGGTGGTCGAGTCCGGCCATTCGCGCTTCCCGGTCCACGGCGAGGACAGGGACGAGATCCTGGGCATCCTGCTGGCCAAGGACCTGCTGCGCGGCGTGGTCGCCGACAACGGCCCGGCCACGATCCGCGAGCTGCTGCGGCCGGCGGTGCTGATCCCCGAGTCGAAGAAGCTCAACGTGCTGCTGCGCGAGTTCCGCCAGTCGCGCAACCACATGGCGATCGTGATCGACGAGTACGGTGGCGTCGCCGGCCTGATCACGATCGAGGACGTGCTGGAGGAGATCGTCGGCGAGATCGACGACGAGCACGACGAGGCCGAGGACCCGGACGCGCTGATCGCGGCGCAGGCGGACGGCCACTTCATCGTGGATGCGCTGACGCCGATCGCGGATTTCAACGAACGCTTCGGCGCCGACTTCGACGACGACGAATACGACACCATCGGCGGCCTGGTCACCGCGGCGATCGGCCACCTGCCCGAGGTGGGAGAGGAACTGACCCTCGGCCGCTTCTCCTTCCGCGTCTCCCGCGCCGACGCGCGCCGGCTGCATGCCCTGAATGTCACGGTGCTGCCCGAAACCTGAGCGCAGGCGCGGCTTCCGCGCCGCCGTCCTGCTGGCGCTGGCATGGCTGCTGCTGGCGACGGCACTGCCCGCGGCCGCGCGGATCCGGGTCGGCGTCGCCACGATGCGGCCGGGCGAGGTGTTCTTCGAGCGCTTCGGCCACAACGCCATCATCGTCGACGACCCGGACGCCGGCGGGCCGGTGTCGTACAACTTCGGCTTCTTCGACATGGAGGAGGACGGCTTCTACGCCGACTTCGTCCGCGGCCGCATGCAGTACCGGCTGGTTGCGCTGCCGCTGGCGGAGGACCTCGCCTACTACCGCGAGGCCGGCCGCGGGGTGACGGTCCAGTGGCTCGACCTCGACGGGAACGAGGCGGCCGCGCTCGCCGCGGCGCTGGCGGAGAACGCGCGTCCGGAGAACGCGCGCTACCGTTACGACTACTTCCTCGACAACTGCTCCACCCGCGTGCGCGACGCGCTCGACGCCGCGCTCGGCGGCCTGCTGCGCCGCCAGATGGAAACCCGCTCGCGCGGCAACACCTTCCGCGGCGACGCGGTGCGGCTGGCCTCGCCGGTGTGGTGGATGTGGCTGGGCTTCGACATCGGCCTCGGCCCGGCCGCCGACCGGCCCAACTCGCTGTGGCGTGACGCGTTCGTGCCGATGCGGCTGGCCGACGCGCTGGCGCAGGCGCGGCGCGACGACGGTCGCCCGCTGGTCGTGGCGACCGAGACGCTGGTGGAGCACCGGCTGCCGCCCGAACCGCCGGAACGCAGGCGCCAATGGTGGCCATGGCTGCTTGCCGGGCTGGCCATCGCCTTCGCGGCGCACGCGCTGGGCCGGCGCCACCCCGCCCGGCTCGCGGCGCTGGCGCTGCCGTTCTGGACGCTGTGCGGCGTGCTGGGCGTGCTGATGCTGTACCTGTGGCTGGGCACGGAGCACCGTTTCGCCTGGGGCAACCGCAACCTGCTGCTGTTCCCGCCGCTGTGCCTGCTGCTGCTGCACGGCGGCTGGCGGATCGCGCGCGGGCGCGATGGCGGCGCCATGTTCCGCGTGCTGGCCTGGCTGGTCGCGCTGCTGGCGGCGTTGTCGCCGTTCCTGCTCTGGCTTTCGCAGGCCCCGCAGCGCAACGCGCACTGGATCGCGCTGCTGCTGCCCGTGCACGCCGCGCTCGCGCTGGCGCTGGGCAGGCCACGCGCGCAGGGCTGATCCCGCTCATCGCATACGTATGCGGCCTCCGCGCCGGCGGCGGCGTGACAGAATCGGGACGTCCGCATTGGGAGGGAATGCCGATGTTGCGAAGGTTCGTGCTCGCGCTCGCCCTGCTGTCCACCGCTTCCGGACCGGCCGCGCAGGAACGGCCGCCGTCCGCCCGCGTGGCTTCGCCCGACGGCCGCATCGTGGTCCAGGTCACGACCGACGGCGAAGGCCGCCCCGAGTACACCGTCTCCCGCGATGGCAAGCCGGTGATCGCGCCGTCCCGCCTGGGGATGATGTTCGCCGACGCACCCAAGCTCGAGCGCAACCTCGCCATCGTCGCGCGGCGCACGCGCAGTCACGACGGCACCTGGGAGCAGCCGTGGGGTGAAAGGCGCCTCGTACGCGACCACTACAACGAGCTCACCGTCACCTTCGCCGAGCAGAAAGCCCCGGGACGCCGCTTCGACGTGGTGTTCCGCGTCCACGATGACGGGCTCGGCTTCCGCTACGAGGTTCCCCGGCAGCCCGGCCTGGAGACCGCGCGCATCACCGAGGAACTGACCGAGTTCATCATCGCCCGCGACGCGACGGCCTGGTGGATCCCGGCCTTCGAGTGGAACCGCGCCGAGTACCTGTACCACCGCACTCCCGTCCGCGAGGTGGGCGACGCGCAGACCCCGATCACGCTGCGCTTCGGGGATGGCCTGCACATGGCGATCCACGAGGCCGCGCTGGTCGACTACTCGGGCATGAACCTCACCCGCGTCGACGGCCACAAGCTCAAGGCCGCGTTGACGCCCGGCAGCGGCGGCGCGCCGAAGGTGGTGCGCGAGACGCCGTTCCACACCCCGTGGCGCGCGCTGCTGCTGGCCGATACCGCCGGCGGCCTGGTGGAGTCTTCGCTGATCCTCAACCTCAACGAACCGAACGCGATCGGAGACGTGTCCTGGTTCAGGCCGATGAAGTACGTCGGGGTGTGGTGGGAGATGCACCTCGGCACGAAGACCTGGGCCTCCGGCGGGCGCCACGGCGCCACCACCGAACACGTGCGCCGGCATATCGACTTCGCGGCCGAGCACGGCTTCGGCGGCGTGCTGGTGGAGGGCTGGAACATCGGCTGGGACGGCGACTGGTTCGGCACCGGCGACGGATTCGACTTCACCCGGCCCTACCCCGACTACGACCTCGAGGCCCTGGCCGCCTATGCCCGCTCGAAGGGCGTGCAGCTGATCGGCCACAACGAGACCTCCGGGCACGCCGCGCACTACGAGTCGCAGCTGGAGGAAGCGTTCGCGCTGTACGGGCGGCTCGGCATCCATGCGGTCAAGACCGGCTACGTCGCCGACGCCGGGCAGGCCAAGGTGCTCGACCGCGACGGCAACCTGGTCTACGCCTGGCACGAAGGCCAGGACATGGTGCGGCACCACCTGAGGGTGGTGGAGGCCGCGGCGCGCCACCGCATCGCGATCAACCCGCACGAGCCGGTCAAGGACACCGGCCTGCGCCGCACGTATCCCAACTGGGTCACGCGCGAGGGCGCGCGCGGGATGGAGTACAACGCCTGGGGCCAGCCGGGCAACCCGCCGGAGCACGAACCCACCCTGGTGTTCACCCGGCTACTGGGCGGGCCGATGGACTTCACCCCGGGCATCTTCGGGATGCAGACGCGCGCGCCGGACGGCGTGGCCACCACATGGGCCAAGCAGCTGGCGCTGTACGTGGTGATCTACAGCCCGCTGCAGATGGCCGCCGACCTGCTGGAGAACTACGAGAAGAACCCGGGGCCCTTCCAGTTCATCAAGGACGTGCCGGTGGACTGGGAGACCACGCGCGTGCTCAACGGCGAAGTCGGCGACTACGTCACCATCGCGCGCAAGGAGCGCGGCGGCGAGGACTGGTACCTCGGCGCGGTCACCGGCGGGGAGCCGCGGGCCCTGGAAGTCCCGCTGTCGTTCCTCGACCCCGGCCGGCGCTACCTGGCGCACATCTACCGCGACGGCGACTCGGCGCACTGGAAGACCCGCCGCGAGGACATCGTGATCGAGACCCGCGAGGTGACCGCCGCGGACACCCTGGCCCTGCGCCTGGCTCCGGGCGGCGGGCAGGCGATCCGGTTCCAGGCCCTGCCCGCGGCCTCCGGCTGACCATGCCGGGTTGCCCGCGGGCGGCGCCGGCGGCACGATGACGGCATGGACGCCGCCGGAACCCAGCAGCCCGACACCCCCGCCTGCGTCGTCAACTGCGCGGTGTACGCGCGCGACGGCAGCCGCCGCGACATCGGCCTGGACCAGATCGGCGGGGCGCTCGCGGCGGATGACGGCAGCTTCGTCTGGATCGGCCTGTACGAGCCGGACGACGCGATCCTCGCCAGGCTGCAGGAGGAATTCGGCCTGCACGACCTCGCCATCGAGGACGCGCGCAAGGCGCACCAGCGGCCCAAGGTCGAGGCCTACGGCGACTCCCTGTTCATCGTCGCCAGCACCGCGCAGGTGGTGGACGAGCGCATCGCCTATGGCGAGACGCACCTGTTCATCGGCCCGCGCTACCTGGTGACCGTTCGCCACGGCGCCTCGCTTTCGTACGCGCCCGTCCGTGCCCGCGTCGATCGCGAGCCGGAACTGCTCGCGCTCGGCCCTTCGTACGCGATGTACGCGGTGCTCGACGCGATCGTGGACAACTACCTGCCGATCGTGGACGAGTTCAAGGGCACGCTGCTGGGGCTGGAGCAGGACATCGTCAAGGACACCTTCGACCGCGACATCGTCATCCGCCTGTACGACCTCAAGCGCGAGCTGACCTACATGCGGGTGAACCTCACGCCGATGCAGGACGTGCTCTCGCACCTGGTGCGCACGCCGAACCCGCTGGTCCCGGAGGAGGTGCGGGTCTACCTGCGCGACGTGCTCGACCACTCCGTGCGCATCAACGAGACCATCGACGCGATGCGCGACATGCTGGGCACCGCGCTGGGCGTGAACCAGGCCCTGGTCACCCTCGCCCAGGGCGAGGTGATGAAGCGGCTGGCCGGCTGGGCGGCGCTGCTGGCCGCACCGACCCTGATCGCCAGCTGGTACGGCATGAACTTCGACGGCATGCCCGAGCTGCACGGGCGCTACAGCTACGCGGTACTGATCGGCGTGGTGGTGGTCGTGGTCGTCGCGTTGTACGCCTACCTGCGGAAGATCCGCTGGCTGTAGGGCCAAGACCAAAGTCTAATGCGGCGGCACGGCGGCACGGCGCCCGCCGCGTTGACCTCCGCACGGGCCGCGCGCACCCTTTCCGGTGGCATCTGTGGAGGGAGCCGGCATGAAGCAAGCGTTCAACCACGCCATCTGGGCCGCCGTCGCCCTGGTCGGGGCCGCCTCCCTCGGCGTGCTCGCCCTGCGCCGGGGCGAGACCGTCAGCGCGCTGTGGATCGTGGTCGCCGCGGTGTCGATCTACCTGGTCGCCTACCGCTACTACGCGATGTTCATCGCGCGCCGGGTGATGCGGCTCGACCCGACCCGCGCCACCCCTGCGGTGCTCAACAACGACGGCCTGGACTACGTGCCAACCAACCGGCACGTGCTGTTCGGCCACCACTTCGCCGCGATCGCCGGCGCCGGCCCGCTGGTCGGCCCCGTACTGGCCGCGCAGATGGGCTACCTGCCCGGCCTGCTGTGGCTGGTGGTCGGCGTGGTGTTCGCCGGCGCGGTGCAGGACTTCATGGTCCTGTTCCTGTCCTCCCGCCGCAACGGCCGCTCGCTCGGCGACCTGGTGCGGGAAGAGATGGGCCGGGTCCCCGGCACCATCGCCCTGTTCGGGGCGTTCCTGATCATGATCATCATCCTCGCGGTGCTGGCGATGGTGGTGGTCAAGGCGCTGGCGCAAAGCCCGTGGGGCATGTTCACGGTGATGGCGACGATCCCGATCGCGCTGTTCATGGGCATCTACATGCGCTTCCTCCGCCCCGGGCGCATCGGCGAGGTCTCGCTGATCGGGCTGGCGCTGCTGCTGCTGTCGATCTGGCTCGGCGGCAGGGTCGGCGCGCACCCGGAATGGGGCCCGGCGTTCACCTTCGGCGGCGTCGGGATCACCTGGATGCTGATCGGCTACGGCTTCGTGGCCTCGGTGCTGCCGGTGTGGCTGCTGCTGGCGCCGCGTGACTACCTGTCCACCTTCCTCAAGATCGGCACCATCGTCGCGCTGGCCGTCGGCATCGTGGTGGTGATGCCGGAGCTGAAGATGCCGGCGCTGACGCAGTTCGCCTCGAGCGGCGACGGCCCGGTATGGAAGGGCCATATCTTCCCGTTCCTGTTCATCACCATCGCCTGCGGCGCCGTGTCCGGCTTCCACGCGCTGATTTCCTCCGGCACGACGCCCAAGCTCCTGGCCAACGAGTCGCACATGCCCTACATCGGCTACGGCGGCATGCTGATGGAGTCGTTCGTGGCGGTCATGGCGCTGGTGGCCGCCTCGATCCTCGAGCCCGGCATCTACTTCGCAATGAACAGCCCGGCCGCGGTGATCGGCGGCGACACCGTCTCCGCGGCGGCCCACATCGCCCAGAACTGGGGCTTTGCCATCACGCCGGAGGACCTGGAGCGCACCGCGCGCGAGATCGGCGAGCCGACCATCCTCGGCCGCGCCGGCGGCGCACCGACGCTCGCGGTGGGTATCTCCTGGATCCTGCACCAGGCGATCCCGGGGGGCAGCGACGCGATGCTGGCGTTCTGGTACCACTTCGCGATCCTGTTCGAGGCGCTGTTCATCCTGACCGCGGTGGACGCCGGCACGCGCGCCGGCCGGTTCATGCTCCAGGACCTGCTGGGCAACTTCATCCCGGCGCTGAAGAAGACCGAAAGCTGGGCGGCGAACATCATCGCCACCGCCGGCTGCGTGGGCCTGTGGGGCTACCTGCTGTACACGGGCGTGGTGGATCCGTTCGGCGGCATCCAGACGCTGTGGCCTCTGTTCGGCATCTCCAACCAGATGCTGGCCGGCATCGCGCTGATGCTGGCCACGACGGTGCTGTTCAAGCTCAAGCGTGACCGCTATGCCTGGGTGACCGGCGTCCCGGCCCTGTGGCTGCTGGTCTGCACCGGCTACGCCGGCCTGCTGAAGATCTTCGACCCGAACCCTGCGCAGGGCTTCCTCGCGCAGGCCGCGAAGTACGCGGACGCGCTCGCCAGGGGCGAGGTCCTGGCACCGGCCGGGAGCGTCGGGCAGATGCGGCAGATCATCACCAACGCCTACGTCAACACGACGTTGACCGCGCTGTTCCTGTTCGTGGTGGCCAGCATCCTGGTGTTCTCGCTCGCCACCATCGCCCGGGCGCGGCGCAACCCGCAACGCAGCGACGCGGAGACGCCGTACGTCGCGCTCACCCCGGAACAGCTGGCCGCGCAGGCGCGGTTGTAGGGAGGCGGCACGACCATGGGCACCGCCCTCGTCCCGATCGGGCACTACGCCCTGCACCGCCGGGTCTGGCGCCGGCTGGTGCAGGCCGCGCGGCTGTGCTGCGGCATCCCCGACTACGACAGCTACGTCCGGCACATGCTCGAGAAGCACCCGGACCAGCCGGTCATGGACTACGCCACGTTCTTCCGGGAACGGCAGGAAGCGCGTTACGGCGGGCGCGGCGGGTTCCGCTGCTGCTGACCCGCCGGGCCGCCTACGGCCGCCGCCCGCGCCCGGGCGCGGCGTCCGGTGGCAGCGGGCGTGCCCAGCGCAGGTAACTGCCGGCCACGCCACGCCTGACCTGCCGCAGGGCCGCGGTGGCCTGCGCGGGATCGACCCGCTTCGCCACCCCGGCCCAGCCGCCGCTGCCGTCCTCGCGCCAGGCCTGCACCAGCTCGCGGCACGCGCGGCCCAGGGCCTGCGCCATCGCGCAGGCGAAATAGAGGTCGCCCGGCTTCGTCCCCGCGGCCAGTTCCTCCTCCACCAGCGCGCGCGGCGCCGACTGGTAACGCACCAGTTCGTCGGCGAAGGCGTCCGTGTACCTCGCGGCATAGGCGTTGATGTCCGCCAGCGCGGCATCGAGCCAGGCATCGCCGGTCCGCGGCGCCCATTCCGTGCCCGCACCACCCTCCTGCGCCACCGCGGGGACGGCCAGCACGAGCAGCAGCGCCAGGGCCGGCCACGACAGCATGCGTCCGATCCTCGTTGCGGGAAGCATGGCGTTCCTCCACATGGCAACAGCGCGCCAGCCTAGGCCGGAGTCGCGGCGATCCGGCCGACTGCCGCCGGCAACTCCTCCGGCGCGGACACCACCTGCAGGCGTTCGTGCCCGTCCACGGCCTCCGCGTCCGCCTCGTGGGCCCATGTCAGGTGGTAGGGCATGTGCACGCCCCAGCCACCGAGCCGCAGCACCGGCACGATGTCCGAACGCAGCGAGTTGCCGATCATCACGAACTGCCGCGGGGTGATGCCGAACTCCTCCAGCAGGCGCGTGTAGGTGGCATCGTCCTTCTCGCTGACGATCTCGATGCGCCGGAACAGGTGTGCCATGCCCGAGTCGCGCACCTTGGCCTCCTGGTGGCAAATAGGTGTCTCGTAAGTGCTTGACATTGCAGATGTTTTTTATGGCAAAATCACAATTGAGACAAAACCGATGTGGAAATCATGGCTCGGCCCACCAATGCAGTGCTGGCTGCTCGCGCCAAATCCAAGGCTCTACTGTCCCAGGAATGGAAGTCCGACGTTCCCGGAGTGTCCTTTATAGCCTCAGGTGAGCCGCGGTGGGTCGTCAGGATCCGCTGGCGGCACGAGGGTGTGAACAACTCTTACCGGCTGCGGGTGTGGAAGCTCAAGATCGATCCGAAGACAGGGACGTACACCGCAGCCGATCTGCGCCACTGGAAGCGGCAAGCGGAAGCTTGGGCCGAAGCCGAGTGGCTCGCGCTGGACAAGTCCGGGCGGGAGTACTCCCGCAGTTCCCAGGCGTCGGCCTGGACCTTGCGCACGCTGTTGGAGCGCTATCTGGAAGGGCTGGACGACGGCTCGATCAAGTACCGTTCCTGCGTGTCGGACAGGTCCCGGATCAGGGTGTTGTTGGGCATTGCCGAGAAGGGGGCCAACGCCGGCAACACAGCTTTTGGCTGGGTGCTGGACAAGCCTATGGACACCTTGCGGCCTACGGACTTCTACACCGAAACACCGAAGACCCACCCCCACGCTCTGCTGCTTCACTACAAAGGGCGCAACGGTGGACCACCAAAGAACAACGCCGCCATCAAGCTCATCCAGACGATCAGGACAGTGATGGGGCACGCCATTCGGGAGTGGGGCCTTGATCTGGACCTGTCCAGGGTTCCCCTGCCCCCGATTACGAAAGACCCAGGCCGAGAGGAAGTCCTGACGGAGGAGGAGTACGGCTGGATCGTCGAAGAGATGGCCGAATGCGATCCAGCAACGCGGGATGTGGTGCTCATGACCCGCTACTCGGCCATGCGCCGAAGCGAGGCGGTCAAGCTCAACTGGGAAGACGTCTCCGCGGACTTCATGTCCGCCAAGCTCAACAACACCAAGAGCCGGCGCGTCAAGGGCAAAGACATCGTCAAGTCGCGCGTAGTCCCGCTGGCTCCCCCCATCGCCGAAATGCTCGCCCGTCGTCGCAAAGACAGCCCCACTGGTCAAGGTCCCATCTTTACCACCAAAGCGGGGAAGAGGATCTGGGCAGACGCGATCACCAAGGCGTGGGACAGGGCCAGGAAGAGGGCTGCGAAGAAACACAACGCTCCGGAGCTTCTGAACAAGCGGCTCCACGATCTCCGCCACACCCGAATTACCGAACTGGGCGCGGATGTACCCGTGGCCATGATTGCCAAGATGTCCGGCCATGACGACCTGGCCAGCTTCATGCGCTACTTCAATCCCCGCGCCGAGCACATCCTGGAGAAGATGATCCTGGCTGACCAGCGCCGGATGGCAAAGAAGGGGATCACGACCTCAGAGGACAAGATCGAGATGGCTGTGCAGGTCATGTCCCAGCTCTCGCAGGAAGAAATGGCTCTGGTCATGGGTAAGCTGCTGGGAATGCGGGCGGCAGCCTGATCGACGGCCAGCTGACAACGAGTCTTGACTCCGGACAACACCACCACATGCTGAGGTAGCGCCGGGTTTCCCTCGCTCCTGGCGCTGGGCTCTATGCGCCCCACCCCCGCACCTCTGGTCGGGGGTGTTTTTGTGCGAACGAGCCGACATGTTCGACCTTGCCAAATCCAGGTCTTTTCATAACCTGGGTCAATGCCTAGATACTTCAAAATCCCGCACAGCGAGCGCCAACAGGCCAAGGAACTTGGTGCGCGTTGGGCCAAAGATGTGGAGCTGTGGTACGCCCCGGACGGCAGCGATGAGGTCGCAGAGAAGCTCGCCCGGCAGTGGCGGGAAGTTCAGCCACTCGTGCCGATACACGTACTGCCAGGTGAGGATCTAGCCTTCGCCAGCAGTCCAAGATTGAGCGTTGAGCTCGTGCCGTCGACCTGCTGGCTGACTGGCCTGCGCGATTGTCTGAGCCCGGACGACTTCAAGCGGCTGAGGATGGGCATTCGCCAGCGGTCCGGAAAGCGGTGTGATCTGTGCGACGGGTTGGAGGATCCTGACAACGAGATTTACCTGGACGCCGTGGGCCGGTTCGACTACGTCGAAGGCAAGCAGGTCCTGCGCAAACTTTCGTGCGTGTGTACCCGCTGCCGTAATGTCCAGGAGTTTGGCCAGTCGCAGCTGCGCGGCCTGCGGACTGACGCCTTCGCTCACCTGATGTCGGTCAATGGCTGGACGAAAATCCAGACCATGGAACACGTCTACGATGCCTTCGCTGTTTGGTCGACCCGCTCTCGCCAGAGCTGGGAGCCAGACCTGTCATTGCTCGTGGGTGCTGGGCTTGCGATCCAGACCCCCCAGCAGGAGGAGCAGGCCCGCCGCCAGGTCAATCTGAACGACATACGTCCCGTGGACATGAGTGTTGAGGACTTCCTGGCCACGCTGCCCACTGTCAGCCGCCGGATACAGTGAGCCGGGTACGACGCAGCCATTTTCACAACAAGAAGCGATGGATCTACGCTCTGGTGTTCGACTCTGAGCGTGCCGTATACATCGGTCAGAGTACCGACCCGAAACGCAGGCTGTCCCAGCACCGCTCTGCCTCGGGAGGCTGGCTGCGCCCCTGCCGCATGGTCATCCTCGAGGAGTTCGAGGGGACCTATGCCCAGGCAGAGGCGCGGGAGTACGTCTGGCGCTGGATCGCCCATATCCTGTGGTGGAAGGTGTACGTCCTGCCGCCCAACGTGGTGGTCCGGCTTGGCCGGCGCATGAGCCTGTGGCGCAGGATCCAGGCCTGGTACACGCTGCTGACAGCTGGGTGGCCGGTCAGACGGGAGAAACGGGGCTGAAAGAGCCCTCAACGCTGGAGTCCTGGGTTTTGCCGCCTTTGCCGCAGGACCTTGTCGAAATCCTGCTCCAGGGTCGGTGCCGGCTTCGGCTTCTGGATCCGATCCCGCAGCAGGCCTTCCTGGGTGGCGTTCTGCTTGAGGCGATCGGCGCCAAGACGGTTCTTGACCTGCTCGAGTTCAACCTCGGCGCCGTACATACGGTAGCGGTCTGACGTCAGGCGAGTGAAGGCAACCAATCCGCTCTGGTTGTCCATCATCTTGGCGTTGGCGAAGTGAAACACGGCCGCCCGGCCCTGTCCTTGGGCGTCGTGGATCGTGCGGCAGTAGCCTGCCTGGAGGTGGTTGAACTCACTGGTGTCCACTGCCAGGGCAAATGACGGCTTGCCATGCCGGCCTTCAACTCGCAAGTTCAGGACCAAGGAGCCGGTAGGTGTCTGGGTGATCTCTTCGACCACGGCCATGTCGCCGTTCTCCACACCCAGCTTGTTATCGTTCTTGGTGATCCGCACCTGGTCGCCTACAGCAACCGCCATGTCGTACATCCGCTGGTCCCTCCGTCCCCGGAAGGTGTAATCCTGTCCAGACAGCACCCCACGCTCCCGCAAGCCATCCCGGATCTTGTCGGTCAGCATTTTTGCGTCGGCATGGTCATGGACCAGTAGCAGGCGGTTGTCGATGTTATGAGGACAATCCAGCCACTCCTTGACGCAGGCGTCGGCTGCTTCTTCCCGGGTGTTGTATGCGTCGATCGCACCCCTGGCTTCGAGTTTCTTCCACAGCGCTGCTCCCTTCTGCGCCACCTCGCTGCGAGCCTTGGGGCCCCGGTTGTCCAGGACAATCCGGCCCTGCTCATCCCGGTCGTAGAAGGTGATGGCGATGTCCCGATCTTCGGCGTTCTTCTGTCGGCGGATCTCTGTCAGCGGCGCATGGCCCAGCTGCTGGGATACCAAGGCCATGCCGGCGCCGGCCCCGATGGGCTGGAGCTGCCTCATGTCTCCCTGGAGGATCAGTTTGGCTCCGGCCGCGTCGACATGGCGCATGAGACGGCGCACGGCTTCTGTGTCGACCATGCCAGCCTCGTCCAGAACCACTACAGACTTCTCGGTCAGGCGGGGAATGTCTTTGGTCAGTGGACGGCCTTTGTCCAGCCTGCTCAAGATCCTGGTGATCGACATGGCCTCCATGCCGCTCTCTTCGGCGAGCTTGCCGGCGGCCTTTCGCGAAACACACGCACCAATGAGGTGCTGGCCGTTGGCCTCGAATGCCTGTTTGTACAGCTCAGCCACGGTGGTCTTGCCGGCGCCGGCAACCCCGGCCATGACCGCATGGCCACCGGACTGTACGCACAGATGGTTCAACGCTTGGCGCTGCTCATCCGACAGAGTAAAGCCCCTCTCCTTCTCGAAGCGCTGGACCACCCTGTCCATGGTTTGCTGCGGTACACGGACAGAAGCGTCTTCCTTCCTTGCAGCAGCTCGCTGGAGTACTTCCTGCTCCCAGTCCACAATCTTCCGGTCCGCATAACGTGTCTCGGTGTAGCGCCGGGAGACGCTGAGGCCCTGGTCCATGGCATGCTGCCGCTCGGGGGCGATCTCCACCATCTGTGATTTGAGGCGGGCGAGATCCTCGGCCAGCTGCTCCGGGCCCAGGCCCGCTCTGGACCGGTATAGCGTCCACATCATTTCAGCTTCGTTGACAATCGCTGAACTGGCATGGAAAGCCTGGAGGACATCCTCGTCGCTGCGCTGGGGCGCCAGCACATCCGGTAGCTCTTTGAGCTTGGCGATGTCGACTTCCTGTCCTAGAGCTGGAATTGCCTTCTCCCAGGTAGCGAAAAGCTCTTGGGGAGAAGGTTCGTCCTTATGTGCTCGAGTCTGTGCCCAGGCCTGATGGTGGGAGATACCCTCTTCCATTGCGTCGAGGATTTCACTCTTGCGAGTGGAGAAGGCGTCGATGGTGGCCTGGTCGATACCGGCGACTTCCCATGTCCGAAACCCAGTGTCTTCCCCATCTGCTTCTGTAAGGATTGCCTTCTGCTCAATTCCGTAGCCAAGTTTGCGCAGGTTCTCAGCCAGGTTGGTCATGTACACCACATCGGCTGCCTTCTGGTGGCGGAACAGCTCGGAGGACTCCCAGGTTGACCACTTTCCGTCGCTGCCGTACGCGACACCATAGATGAGGTTGTGGGTGTGGAGGTGCGGTTCGAGTTTGCGGTTGGCCAGATGGTCGCAGGAGGTAATGACTAAGCCGGCGACAGGGATGACGTCTTTGCCCGCTTTACCTCGGCGCGTTTCCACCTTGTCTTCAATGAACTCTAGTGCCTTGTCTACCGCTGCCCTGTGAGCGGCCAGGATGGCTCCACGCTCCTCAGGTGGAGCCATGGCAAACAGCAGGGAGACGGACTTAGGGGCGTTGAACACACAGTCATAGCCAACCTGGTGCCCACCTTTCCACACGAACTGCTGCTTCCCATTGGCGTCCAGCTTCGGGCTTCCATCGCGATTGAGTTTGAGTTTCTTGGTGGGCAAGACACCCGCGTTCTGGCACAGCTTCTCTTTCTTACCATCAGGTGAGTATCCAGCGGCAAGCTCTATCATCTGCTCTTTGAGAACCGGACCCTCCAATCCCAGTACAGCCGCACCGTGGCCTCGGTGGCGCATGGTGTCTTCCTCCACCCCTTGGGCACCGACGTAGTAAGCAGCCAACTTCTCGGTGGCAGTCAGGTAGTCAATGACGTTGTCGCCGCGTGCGTTGTTTCCTGTGGCTGTTAGAGGAGTAAGGGTCAGCATGCTTTCATTCTCGAAGAGTCTGGCGATATGGCAATCACATCGCGGGCCTGATCTGTGTATCGGCGCGCGGAACCCTGACAACCCTGGCGGCCAATCTCTGACGATCGAACTCACTGAGCACGACAAGGTTGGCCAGCAGATTCCGCCTGAGCTTCGGAGAAGCCGGCAGGGTCAGATGGTGGTTGACGATGTCCACAGGACGCAGGCCATCGGTTGTCCTGGCCCAGGTGTCGGCGCCTCTGGCCAGCAACATACGGACGACACTGGTGTAGCCGCCTCCTGCTGCGACATGGAGCGCTGTCATTCCCCGCTCGTCGGCGAGGGTGGCGTCGGCTCCCATGACCAGCAGCAGGCGGACCTTGTCCTCCAGTTCCTTGGATCCGTCGGAACCGGTTTGGACCATGAGGCATTCCCGCAGGGGCGTGCGACCGCGGCAGTTGATGGCGTTGGGATCAGATCCGGCCGAGAGCAGCAGGATCAGAGACTGGCTGGTTGCGGCCAGGCAGGCGTAGTGCAGCGGAGTGTTGAGGTAGGTGTCGCGGGCCAGGGGTGAGAAGCCGGCGTCAAGGAGAAGATTTACGGCAGCTGCGTTGTCGACCATGGCAGCTGCGTGTAATGCCGTTCTGCCCTCGTAGTCGGCAGTGTGGCGAGACAGCCTGCGATCGGCCAGCAGGATCCTCAGCTGTGGCAGCAAGGCAGGGTCTTGTGAGGCTTCCAGGATGGCTGATTTGGCCACAAGCTCATCGCTGTGCCGGGGACAGTAGATCTCGTTGGGATCGGCTCCATTGTCCAACATTGCCCGGAGCTGGTCAGGCGGAAGCAAGAAGCCGTCTGGGGTGAATATCGACATAGGAATGACCTGTGGATGTGGTCATTCCAGAGTGAAAGATAATTTCGCTTTGGCAAGGTCTCGCGCGCTATCTTGCGAAGAACGCGTCAATCTCTTCAGCGCTGAAAGACTGGCCAATTTGTTTGCCAGCAACTGCAGACTCAATGGTCTTGGTGGCCCGGGCTGGCTCGAACCCGGCCGGCTTGGTGGTCCACTCCGCGGCGACTTGGCCCTTACGCTTGTCAGGTAGTGGCTGGCCGGGGAAATCCAGCAACAGCAGGTCTCCGCCCTGCTGGACGATGGCCCGGATGGCGAAGCCCGGATCGGTCTTGTGCTTCTTGGGGACCTTGCGGAAGCCCAGCATGTCGGTGAGCTGGTTGGGGTACACCACTGGCTGGCCCTCGTTGTGGAGCTTCGACCCAGGGGCATAGTCCATCCGCGCAACTTTGTTCGTCCCCAGGAGCTTGGAGAGCTCCTCGCGAGTCTCCGACATCTGGATCTGGCAGATGATGTGCGTGCCGACCATGCCAGCCAGCGCCTTGACCGAGTTATCCCCGTAGATCTCTCGCAGCTGCGCCAGGTCCTGGACACCTGCCACCACCACCACACCCTTGGATCGCCCCTTGTCTACCAGAGGAGCGAAATTGATCTTGCCGATGGAGGAAAGCTCGTCGAAGAAGAAGCCCAGGAAGCGGCCCTCTTCGTTGTCAGGCAGACGCGGGGAGACGATGGTGGGCACCACCACGTTGATCATCGCGGAGATGTACGCTGAGGCTAACCCGGCGTCAGGCCCAGACTGGACGATGAACTTCTTCGGGCCGTCGTAGTCGTCGGAGGCCCAGTCGGTGATGGAGAAAGTGCGGCGCTTGCCCTTGGAGTCGTAGATTTCGTAGTCGGGCCACGCGCGTGCCAAGTCGTCAATGAACTTCGTGTAGCCGTTCAATGTTGCCAGGACGTTGAAGGCAGTCTGGCCCTCGGTGTTGGAGATCAGTCCGTAGGCTTTGCGATAGTTCTGCTCGAGGATGGGAGCCATCTCCTCGGCACGCATAGACACTCGCTGTGCCAGGTCCGTCCAGGTCCAGGCCTCAGGCTTCTCGTTCTGAAGGGAGCGAACCACGCCGAGCAGGATCTGGCGTGCGGCTTGCGTCCAGAACTTGCCCGATCCACTGTCTTCCGGGATCAGGCTGTCGGCGAATGCGGCGGCTTGGGTGGCGGTGCGGACGTCCCGAGCCACATGCCAGACCCGGCTGCGCTTATCGAAGGGAGAGACGATGGTGGCGGAGGGGAACTTCGCCGTCATGTCGCCCTTGACGTCGTACAGGCATAGTTTCGCGTCGGCCTTAGTGAAGACCTGTTTGAGCAGAGCCAGCAGGATCTGGGTCTTGCCCGAGCCCACCGAGCCGTAGATGAGGATGTGGCGCGACAGGATCTTCTTGGACAGCCATAGGTCCGGGTGGATGGCCAGGCCGAAGCGATCCGCGGGCCTGTGTTTGACCGGGGTGGAGCGCTTTCTGGCTGACTGGATGGCTTGTTTGCCTTCCAGCAGGCGAGGCCCGGCGACAACCCACTGCTGGGAGCGTGGGATCAACCCTGCCCAACCCAGGGCCGCTCCTGCCAGCAGGCCTGCACAGCTAGCCGCGGCTAGCCAGGCCATGTCAGGGAAGAAGGTGTAGTTGTCGATCCGGGAGTAGAACGACGGATCCAGGCTCAGGGCGCGGAGTGTGTCGCGGACGCCTAGCGTGGCCAGCGCCAGTGGAGTGAAGGCCAATCCGAAGCCCAGGGCGGCGTAGGCCAAGCCCAGGTCCCAGCGCCGCACCGGGATTGACGCGTCGATATGCGGGCCGGGTCGGCCGAAGCTGTCGTAAACCTTTGTCCTCATCCCTCCAGCATGTGGAGGGATCGCGGCGTGTCTAGCCTTCGCGGGCTACATCCGGAAAGTCCAGCTCGGGCCCACTACCTGAGTGAACACGGGAGCGTCCATCCACCACTGGCGGCGGCCTTCCACGAGGTTCAGACACATGCCGGCCTCGATGTCAAAGGTGGGGTCGGAGGCGTCAGGCTCCCAGACCGGAACCTTGGGAAGCTTGGGCTGCCAGGGCCAGCGAAAGCGTTGGCGGATCTTCGAGCCAGAGCACTCGGCGATGGCCTCGGCCAAGCCCTCCTGATCTCCCTCGATCCAGAGAATGGCATTGTCCAGGCCGTAGGCATTGAGCTGGTCCAGCGCGGCGTAAGACACAGCCGGGCAGCCCTCTGACCGGCCTGCCCAGCCATCGCGGACGTAGTTTGCCGGGTGGAGGACAACTGCCCGCTCCCTGGCTGTGTCGTTGAACCCGACCATCAGGCCATCCAGCCGGCGGCGCCGGGAGTTGTCGGTGGTGTTGACGTACTCCTCGGAGACTGCGTACAGCCCCACGGAGGTCATCAGGCTGCCGGGCTCGTTGGAGAACACCCGGGCGCGGCCGACGTTGGACGGGTCAGAACCACGGCCGTGGGCTACCTCGGTGCGCAGTACAACCTCCCCTGTCCTGGGATTGATGGCCCACAACCGCTTGGCAGAGGACGGCAGGCGCATGTCGGCCACGATGAGCAGGTCAGGGTCCCGCCCAAGGCGCTTGGAGCAGTCCAGCGCCTGTTGCGCATGGGCCCGGGTGATCCGGGACATGCCTTCGATATTCTTGGGCACGTTTGCCCAGGAGGTGCCGGACACCGCAAGCGCTAGAAGAAGAGCCCCCGCTGACTTCTTCATTGCACCTGCCCCCTCGTACGCTGGCGCACTTCGGACAGCTCCATCTCTTGAACACGTACCTGGGTTCGAGCCCGCTGATAATTGGCGATTGCCTCATGCTTTGCCACACCTTCGGCAACCGTACCCTGGCCCAGGGACTGGTGGGCGGCCTCGGCTCTTTGCTTGACCTGACCCAGCTGGTCAATGGACATGCCCTCCATCTCCTTGGCGATGGGACCGATCTCGAAGTTCGCAACGGAAATTCTGCTCCTGGGCGTTGTCTGCGTCGGTGCCTGGGCCTGGTCAGCCTGGCTAGCCATGGCTTGCTGGCTGGTGTGGGTGCGCTGAGCTTGCCGTGCCCGGGAGGCGATAGATTGCTCGTATGCCACTGCAGTCAGGCCAGCTACATACGTCTCCTTTGAGACAGCGTTCTTTCCTGCGGTCTTAGCCCACTGGTCGTAGCCTGCGCCATACTTTGCCTCGGCCTTCTCGAACCAGCGTTGGGCTTGTTCTGAGAATCGCTTCTCAGGGCTCATGTCCAACCATTTGTTGTACGCCAGCGGATGGTGGGACATGAGCTGATCTCGGCGATCTCGGCTGACCCACCAACCGTTCTTGGCATTGGCCTCCCACATGGCCTTCTCTTTATCCGTTGGCTTGAACAAAGGGTCGTTGTTGGAGCGCCAGGCGTCGTATGCGTCTTTGTCGTTGCCCCGGAATACCTCCAGGCGCTTCCACTGGACGCTATCGGGCGGAGCCATCTCGTCGAAGCGACGATTTTCTGGGTTTGGGTCAGCCGCAAAGGTAGCGTTGTACTCGTGTTGGTACCTTCTGTATCGGCGGCCTGGGGAAAGAATGTCCTCGTAGTTTTTCGACATGGCTGTTCTCGGTTAGGCGGCTAGTGGCTGTTCTGTTTTTCGCTTTCTGATCTCTTCGAGCTTCTGGACGAAAGCCTTAGGAGTGATATGGGGCAGTTTTGCGAAGTCGATCCTGCGATGGCCGGCACGGTTGAGGACCACCAGAGCCTTACCCTCGATCATCAGGTTGGCGGTCATCTCGTGGAGCTCGAGGATCGGACCCTCGACGTACTCGCCACCGGCGTGAACCTCAATATAGTTCCGTCCCTCAACCTCTTCGATGGGAACCTTCCTGGACAAGCCCATGTAGTGCTTCATGCCACGCACAACGACCTGGAAGCGGGCCGCACCGCGACGATCCAGATCGCGCAAGGCTACGGAATTGGGATGGTTCGGATCCTTGAAGATGGAGTTCCTGTAAACCTCGATCGCACGCGTCGTGTCGATGGTTGCCTCCACGGCAATCGGGATCTTCTTCTTCTCAGCCTTACCCACAGCACCTTGAACGAACTCGTAGGTCTTCTCCGAGCACTCGAACAGCACTATGGATCTGAAGTTGGAGAGGAACCTGCTCTTGTCGTCCTGTGTCGGAAGAACTGGGTTCAAAGACTCGATGGTCTGGGTAGCGCACACAAACGACAGACCCATGGACCTGGCCTGCGCGATAAGCTTGTCTTCAATGGGCGAGATCAAGTCTTGGCATTCGTCGTAGATCGCGTACACCAAGGTCTGGCCGGTCTTCTCCATCCAGTCGTCGCCATAGGTCTCTTGACGCTGACGAATGGCGTTGTACAGCCTCATCTTGATGAGCTGGTAGATGACTCGACCCGTCTTTCCGTATTTATTTGACAGGTTGATACCGACCTTCTTCCCATGGAGAGCCTGGAGCACATCCACGCCATGCTCGGTGTTGGACCAGGCCTCATCACCGTGATCAACGCCGTCGATCAGCGAGCCACGAAGCTCGTCGTTCTGGAAGAAGCCCAGGATATCCTCGTCCACGTTCAGGGAGTAGGACGACAGGTGCTGCTCTTCCATGGAAGGAACCACGCGAAGGAAATAGTCCAACGCCTGCGACAGCACACGGGTAGGGTCATGGAGGTGCGGGTGAACTGCGGCCGGATCCAAAGCCAGGACATTCTTGTCCACTCGGATCTCCTGATCGGTCAGATCTCCGGCACGATAGGCTGATGAGTCGTACCCCAGGTACTCGAACAGCTGGATCGTCTTTTCGTTTGCACGTTTGACGCCGCCTTTGCCCATGACCACTTGGCACAAGATGTTCTTGAGTTTGGCGTAAGAAGCAGGTGTCCAGCGGTAGACGGGTGGCGCTTCGACTTCCTTCTTCGTTGTCAACGCCAAGCCATGGAGAGTGGAGATCTGAGCGTCGATCTCGAAGACGTCCGCGCCGGCACGCTTCTTGAGCTCACGGTCGGCCAACAGGTACTCCAACTCGTGGGCGATGTACTCCAGGCGGTTCTCCAGCGCCTTCTTGTAATTGCGCTGGTGCTCAACCAACGCTTCAAGGACGGCCAAGGCATTGCGGTGTAGTGTTCCCGCGCCCTTGACCCAGATGGAGTTCTTGTCATCCATGCTCTCGTTGTTCGCCTCAGCGAACGCCTCGGCAACTTGGAGAGAGTTCATGCCCTGGAACGGTCCGAACTTCACGCCTGGCTCGATGATGATGTCCCACCACGGCCTGGTGTCCCCAATCAGTGAACCCTTACCGTCAGCTCCGATTGCGCCAATGGGCACAGAGACCTTCGAGAGGTTGAGCATGTACGGACGAAGACCCTTGGCAGTCTTACCCTTACCAGTCAGTCCCAGAAATATCGTGTGGGTTCTGGAGTCTTCCAGCGTGTATCCGATCTCCTGACCAGGCTCAGGGGCAATAGCCAAGTTGTACTTCGCCATTTCACCATCAGCCACGCCAATAGGCATGAATGGAGAGCTATCTCGCGCCGCGGAGATGATCTGCTGCCTGCGTATCGGTGCTGTTGGCCCTAGGATCGAAGACCGGGATTGCTGCTTGCCGGCCAGGGCAATGCTCTGGTTCTTCAGTAAAGCAGCACGATCGAGGTAGTTCTGCTTGGTGTAGTACAGGGGGTAGGCGCAGGCGATGATAAAAACGCCAATTGGCTTGAAGATGTCCAGCGAGGACGGCAACAGCGCCAGTGCATAGTTGAATGCTGCAACTGCGGCCAGCGCCAGGACGGTATCTCGCAGACGTGTGAAGAAGGACTGGGTCTGGTTCTTATCTTCGGTCTTGAACAGCATGGCCAGCACGACCACACCAACGGCAATTCCGATGGCCTTCATCGTGGTCATGCCAGAGAGATTGAGCACACCACCTTGCGTCAGGTCCGTGCCGAACATCAGGAACGGCACCCCTCCGGAAAGAGCAACCACACGAGCAACCGTTCCAGCGTCTTCTGCCTGCCACAACGTAATGATATGAAGCGCGATCAACGGCACGCAGATTGTCATAACGAGAATTGGCCCGATGTACGGTATACCCCACAGGACCATGGACAAGGCGAACAACACCGGGAAAGCCGCCATCACGAGACTTGTCGCTGTCGAGTCCCCGCCGGTTACTTCATCGACGGGTAGTATGTAGCCGTTAGTCGAACGCCCATCGGCTGTCAACTTCATCGTGGAACCAGACACTTCAAGGTCTTTCGGAGCTCGTGGAAACCACTTCTTGAATTTCCACTTGGACTGTTCATTCTTAGTGATTGGCATGAACCAGGTACCGTCGCGCTCCACCGCCCCCAGGGCCCGCAGTTCGACTTCGTCGCCGGGCTGCACGTTGTGGAGTGGCTCACCTGCCCCTAATGGCGCGAGGTTGACCATGTCCTCATTAGGAACCAGGTAGTCGAATCGCTGTTTGGCCAACGCGTACACACCCTCACGCGTTCCGACCGATGTCATATCGAACGAACTGCGAGTCAGGATTGAGGTGATTCTCTTCCCGAGGATGTCCATGTACCCTATCAGGTCATAAATGCTGGGAATGCGCATGGAGATCTTCTCTGCCAGGGAGGTCGATGTGGGGTTCTGGGCGCTCATTTGGACTCCTTCGAAAGCATTTCAGTGATTTCAGTTCTGAAGCGACTGCCGCAGACAGGGGCGATGATGTTGTCGACCCACGTGGCCTTACCTCTGCCGTTGTCAATCTCATTGACCATGTCTCGCGCATACGAAATGCACTTGCTCTGGGACATTGATTGAGCGATACCTTCAATCTGTTCCACACGGGAAGCGCAAGCCTTCTGGAGTACTGAGTAGCGGTCAGCTGCTTCCTGCTTTTCCCGGACCCTGAGTTCTGATACTTCGTCGATACAACGCTGGGCGCTGTATCCAGAGGCTTCCTTCTCCCATTTGGACAAGAGCTCCGCCCTTTTCTCCTGGTACTTGGCAGCTTCCCTTGCCTCAGCCGCCGCCTTGCGTTGTTCTACCCAGGATCCAACACTTGACAGCGTGTCATGAACGAGTGTTCCGGAGGCAAAGATGGCGGTACAAAGAACCGCGGAGAAGATGAACGCAGCTCGAGCAACGTGGGGTTCCTCGCTTATCCGAAGCTGCGTCGCCCAGAGCTGTCCAATGTTCCAGTGGTCCATCTCCTCCGAAGGGAAGCGATCAACAGGCAGGTCAAAGTAGGTCCGAGCTACCCGCTCCTGGACGTCCGGGCCAACCTGCTTGGGGACATCCTCAGGCCTTGGCCCCTTGATGAATGTCCTGCCGTACCAGGACAGAACACGCGAAGCGAGATAGCGGCGGTGTCCCGGCTTACGAAGTTGGATGAAAATCTTGTCGAGGATCATGTGGAGGGTTCTGTTTGGTATTACTTCAAACTAGTAAGCAAATGCGATTTGGCAAGGTCTGCTTTTGCGAACTCACAAGCTTTTTTCGAAAGCGTCTAGTGCATTTAGAGCTTCGTCCTGCCACTTGGTGCCTTGCTCTTCCGCTTTCTGTGGCGCTGGCTTCTTGGCTGGCGCGGGAGCAGAGGCAGGCTTTGCCACTACAGCTGCGGGCTTGGCCGCAGGAGTTGGCGTGGGTGTCGGAGCAGGCTCGGACTTCACCGTAGGCGCGGTTGCCTGAACTGCTGGGGTCGGCTCCACGGGAGCAGAGGGTTGGACAACCTTCTCGGGAGTGGGCTCGACCTGGGGCTGATCCGAGAGGACATCACTGACCAAGTCAGCCGGGGTGAACTCGCGTTCTGGCTCGACCGTTGGTGCGGGTGTGGAAGGGTCTGCCGCAGGACTGCTGGGCGCGGACGCGCTGGCTTGTACTGGAGCCTGAGGTTCGGCACTGGGCCAGAAAACGAAGGCACCGATACCGATGGCCAGAACAGCTGCTACCGCTCCACCGATGATCAGCGGCTTGCGGGACCGGACTGGGCTGTGAGCCTGCTCGGGATCCTGGACGAACGCCGCGTCGGGCTGAGCCTGGCTCGGATCTTCTACTACGACTGGAACCTCATCCGCTGGCTCGTCGCTCGGCGGCTGCTCAGCCTGGGAAGCTGGTTCGAACTCGGCGATCTCGGACAAGGTCTCTTCTTCGGTGGCCAGACTGACCGGCGGGACAGGGGGAACTACGTCTTCCAGAACAGCGTCGGCATGCCGCTCTTCCTCGGAGATCTCCGGTTCCATGGACTGCTCAGGCACTGGCTGTGATCCTTCCTCCTGCTCAGGCTCTATAGAAGGAGTGGGTTCGACAGGAGCGATCTCCGGTTCCACGCCAGGCTCAGCCTCGGCCACTGGAACCGCTTCATCTGACTCCGGCTGAGCACTCTCTATAGAAGGAGTGGCGGATACCTCGGGCAGATCCAGATCCACGGGCTCAGGCAGGTCCATCCCCTCGTCATCTTTCGCCTGGGCAACGGCGTCTGGCTCCTGAAGGTTGTGAGGAACAGAACCGCCGTCGTCCTCGAGGAGAGGAAGATCGGGGAGGTCGTCGAAGTCGAAGTCGAAGTCGTCGGTGGGGTTGGTCGGGGTCATGGCGAGGAAATTGGGTTCAGGCCCAGCTTGGCCGCAGCCTCGTTGAGTAGTTGGAGAGCAATCTCAAATTCAGCCATAGCCGCGGCTTGCGGATCTTTCTTGGACTGAACGAAGCCATCGCTGGCGACAGTCCACCCTCGATCAATAGCAATGCCGGCCCCGTTGAGCAGAGTGCGGACGTACCCGTTGGAGATACCGAACTCCATCTCGAGGTCAGATAACTTGACGTTGCCCATTGCGGCTTTTCTTATCAGGCGCTCCTTGCATGCGGGACTTAGAGACGTGCGAGTTTTTCTGGCTTTCATGTTCTCGTTCTCGGTAAGTGGCCGGCCCCGGGGTTGAGGCCGGCGTGGTGGGTCAGGTCAGGTCGGGCACGGGGGAGATCAGGATCCGGGGCTGGCCCTGGCCGCATTTATCCACGGCAATGGCCGGGGGGAACGTGCCCCGGACGTGGAGCTCAGCCAGAGGGATCTGGCAGGCGCGGGCGTCGCTGCCTTCCACGGTGATGGTCAGGGGGGTGTTGGACTTCTTCGCCAGTGCAGAGATCCGGTCGTAGACCTGGGCGGTGCTCTGATCGCGTCCCGAGACCGTGGCCGGGTCGTAGGCGATGGCCACCTGGGACAAGGACTGAACCTTCTGCCCTTCGGCTTCCACTTCTTGAGTATGGACCTGTGCGGTCATGCCAGCGGCGCGGGCCTGCTCGGCAAGCTCCTTGGCCTCATCGAGCTGCTTGCGGTACGACATGATCGAACCTGCGGCGGCACCGACAACGCAGCCGGCCAGTGCCTTGTCGCGCTTGCCAGACAGGAAGGCGACGGCTCCGCCTGCCAGGCAGCCCACGCCGCCAGCCTTGAACAAGCGCTTGCGATCGGTCTTGGGCTTTTCAGCTGGCTGCTCTGCTGTACCGACGGGCGAACCGTCGTGGCTGGTGGTTCCAACGGTGTTCTGACCCAGTGCGGGGCCAGCGGCGAGTACTGCGGTCAGAGAGAGGGTCAGGATGGTTGCTTTCATGATTGGGTACCTGTTGTGGGGTTAGAACAAAGAAGGGGTTGAACGTGGTGGGGGGATATCTGAAGGTGGCAGTCGGCCCGATGTCGTTGACTGTTGCCCGACGGCAACAGCTTTCTTGACTACATCGACCTGTTGCTCGAACAGCTCGTTGAGGAAAGCCTGGTGGTTGGCGCGGTCGTTCTCTGAGGCCAGAGCTGCTGCTTCAGCGAAGCGGCCAATGGACTTGGCGATATCAGCTCGCAGATCAGCTGCCAGTTCTTTGAACTGTGCGGAGACGTCAGGTCCGGTGATGACTTCATCAGCACAGGCTTTGAGGAACGTGGAGATCGACATCCCGCGCCTGGCAGCTGCTGCGTCGAAGCGTGCGAGCTCTTTGCTGTTGAGCCATACCGATATCACTTTGCCTGTCATTGGTAATTTCCGTTTCTTTTTCCGTCGTGTGTTTTGACGTTACGAGGAAACGGACATTTGGCAAGAGCGCTCTCATATATCTGCGAACCGCCAAGCAATGCGGGCGGAGGGCAGATTTGGCCTTTCGGTTCTCATAGGAGCCCTAATAGGTGCGGTGGTCCGCACCAGGACAGGCCCGGCGGTGCTTTTGCAGGGGGCCGCCTCATAGGGGCGGCAAAACACCAAAGGTGCGTGTTGTCCATGCTCCCGACTTGCTCTGCGCTACGACGTGGCTCCACCTCGTCAGGTATCGCACGCAATGTCGCCCGGTTCGCTTTCCGATGACTCGCCAGGCTCGCGCTCTTCCGCCAAGGCTGTCGGTCAGCGCTTCATCGGCCGCAGCCTTGGTGCCGCCCACCCTCACCCAAACGCCACAGCTGACCTTGCCAAATGTCGGCCTCACTACACACTGGTTCAAACGCCACACGCCAATTCCAATGACGCCAGCCCAACACTCCATCACATCGGCCGACTTCATCACCTCGGTTCGCCAACTCGACAAACCCCTGTCGCTATCGCCGCCTATCTATGTGCGCCGCACATTGCTGGCCGCCCCAGGTTCGTTTTGCGCGTTATGCGACAAACCCTTCGACATGTCCCAGCCCCGCGGCTTCAACTATCCAGTCCTGGCTACCTGCGTTCACCCTTCACTCGGCGGTCCGCTCATCGTCGACAACTTTTTCGTCTGCTGCCGTCGCTGCCAGCAGTCCCGCCGCTCCACTGACTTGTTGGTCTACCCCAACCTCCCCGACCACCTGGCCGCTCAGCGCTCCTCCGTCCTGCTGCTCTCCGACAACCACCTCGTCGATTGCCCGCGCTCTGCCCAGCTGTCCGATATCCGTTCTGCCTTGGCGGCCAGGCACGCCCTGCCCCGCTCCCGTGTCTACGCCGCCCAGGCCGACGACGGCACCTGTTTCGTTGGTGTTGCAACGCGGTATGGCGACGGCCAGAGCAAGGGCCTGGCGCACTTCCTGTCCAAGTTGGCCGGTTGTCTGGTCCACCAGGACAAGCAGCTGCAGGTCTACCAGCTGCCCGATGACGCGTTCAGGCGCACGGTGTGGGACCTGATCGAGGCCAACGCCTTGGTGGTCGGTGTCGCTCGCCGGCACGATCTTCGGGACATGCGCGACTACTGGTGGCTGACCTCAGCCAGCGTGGGACAGCTCAAGGCCCGGCGCGTTGGCCTCGTCCAGGTGCCGTTCGACGAGCCCAGGAAAGAGGTTGGGGCGCGAGCGCTACGAGCCAGGCGCTTGGCTGCCCGCCGTCGGCAGGAACGTGAACTTGAACAGGCTCAGGCTCGCCTGGCGGAGATCGAAGCGCAGTCGGATCGACTCGTTGCGGCCAGGTCCAACGATATGGCGTTCCCCACTGACCCGCGGGAGGGGTTGGAAATACTACGGCAGTACGGGCTGGCCCAGGAGCTGGTAAGCCAGCTCAGGGACAAGCTTGCTCAGGCAACGATACGCTGATCGAAGCGGTTGTAGATCTCCGAGTTCGTCTCGGCGATGTACTTCTGAATGGTCGGTGGCAGGTTGGCCTGGCCCAGCGCTTCCACGATGTTCTTGCCGCCGGTCCGGCCATACACCGGCCTGCCGTTTCTCGTACCGACTCTCTCCCACCTCCGGCAACCCTGGGCCCAGACGGTCGCGCCCTGCTCCACCAGCCATCCGCAAATCTGGTCCAGTGCCCGGCAGGCCATCCGATCGTTGGCTTTGGCCTTGGTGTAGTACAGCAGGCAGGCGTACATCAACACGGTCAGGTCATTCTCATCGCGGGACTCGATGACGCTGTGGGTGTGGAGCTTCACGCACGAGCTCAACCGGCTTTCGTGTGTGGACAGCTCGCCCTCTTCCTTGGCCTTCTGGGCGCAGTGGGCTCGGCACCGCTCAACGGTGGAAACAACTTGGCTCAGGCTCAGGCTCTGGATGGCGTCCCGTATGGGATGGAAATAAATCTCAGTCTTCATAGTTTGTTCCTCGGCTGGATGTGGCCTGCCACTTCATGTCCTGATAGCCGGCGGGCCAGTGTGTGGAGTTCTTCAATGCTCTTCTGGGCCCACTGGGTGTCCTCATAGCCCTGCTGGACGTCGAAGCATTTGATGATCGTGATCCCCGGAGTCTTCGACACCGACCGCAGCATGTTGGCCTGCCTGACCCAGTGGGGGTTCTCCGAGTGGATCAAGCGGAAGCGGATTGCTTTCCTGCCAGCTAAGCCACCAGCGATGGGGTTGGCGATGACCGCGTAGGTTCCGGCCTGGCCAAGATCTGGGTAGTGGGCGTCAATTCGCATACCCGCTCACCTCAGACCTTCGGCTTGCTGGCGAGCCAGCAGCTCAGCCCTCTGGGCTTCCAGCTCAGCCATTTCGGCCAATACAACAGACTGCGTCTTTTCCTCGGGCATGCTGTACACGGTGTCGGTGAAACCCTCGACCTCGTCGAAAGCCTTGCTTCCCAGCCAGATGATTGACCCGCCGATGGCAACGACGATGGTTCCGATGATTGCTTGTTCTGTCATGTTCATGTGGATGTCTCCTTTGTGGGTGAGTCAGGCCAGGATGTTCGGCAGCACGATTGCTGTCAGAGCCACCAGGCCAATGAGTGCCAGGACCACCGGGGCGGTGGAACGCAAGGCAATGAAGCTGTGTTCGCGTGAGTAGAGGATTCGATCGATGATGGTCATGGTGTTCTCCGGTTGACAAAGCATGTTGTGTTGACTGTTTGACTGCTTGGGAAACCTCTTGCTTTCTGTTGTTTCCCTATAACTCCAGTATGTGGAGGAATTTCGCTTTGGCAAATTTTTAGAGCGTGTTTTCTGCGTGTTGGTACGCAATCTGGTAAAAAAAAACGCCCCGATGTGCGGAGCGTTGGTCAAAGTTTGTCTCTGTGTTGGTCGTAGGCCCGAAGCGCGTCGTGGGCATGAATGTCGTTGCCGACCAGGAAGAAGATGACCTCCTGACCCCAACCCTTCCGGGTTTTCTCTCGAAGGCGAACCTCCCAGCCGTCGAGCTCTCTGTGGTAGCTGACAGCCCAGCGCGCCTTGGGATCCCCAGGGTTCACCGTCTTACGAAAACTATCAAAATAGATAGTCATGGTAGGACGACCCCCAACAGATCCAGGGCGGAGCCGGCCGCCTGCGGCCCAGTCAGAAGTTCCAGATCCATGTTCTTAGGTTCCGTCGGTCTTGCCGACGACGCGCCAGGTCTGAGCGCCACCCTCGAGGGTATCGAGCGCCTCTTCGATGATCGCCACCAGTGCTGAGCTGACGTTGCCCTCCCCGGCCACAACCTTGCTGATCCGGTCGTGGAGTTCAGGCTCAAGCCGCAGGTAGACGACCTTGCTTCCCCGAGGCACCCTCTTCTCCACCACGATGACCGGCTCTCCGGACTGGCGGATGATCCGCACGCCCTTCTTCTCCGGGTACGACAGCTTGGCCAGCTCGTTGGGGTCGATGTCGTGCCAGCTCATGGGCCCACCTCCAGCGCGTCGATCGCTCGGCGGACAGCCTCGATTTCAGCTTGGGCCCGGTCCATATAGGGAACTCCGGGCGTGTCGAATACAGTCTTGCCTTCCCCGTACCGGTTCGAGTACAGCGTCCGATCGCACACCACAGGGCAGTGGGCGTACTTGTCCTGCCTGAGCTTGCGTGGTTGTGCCCGGTCTGCCCGGTAGCGGGAGACCACTTCGACGATCCTGTAGCCCCGCTGGGCCAAGACATGTCGGCCGCGGAGGTGGACTGATCCCGAGGGAGCGTCGAGTACCACGGGCATGACCAGGACAGTGCCGGGATAACGCTCCAGGATCCCGGGGGCGAAGTCGTGGATGTACAGGTCGAACCCTGAGACCCTGGCGTTGGTGGGCACGAATGAAAGTTCTCGCCCGGCCCTGCGGGCCAGCCCACCGAAGATCATGGAGCCTCCCTGGGGGTCGTGATCGACCAGGCATACACGAAGCCCATCTCGGGCGTAGCAGCCTGCCAGGTTGGTGGCCAGAATAGTCTTGCCGACTCCGCCTTTGGGTGAAGTGATACAGATATGTCTCATCTTCCGAAAGCGTTGATAACGAAGGCCTCGGACCTCTGTATCTGCTTTTCCATGGCCATAGAGGTGAGCTTGTTCAGGTCAACGAAAGAGGCGACGCAGAACAACATTCCGAGGAACGAGTACAGGAACAGATTGCGGGTTGAGTTGAGCTTTTTCATGTGGATGTCCTTGTGGATGTGGATGGGCTTAGCTATCAGGTCAAGCAAACAGGATCAGGTAGTACAGAACTGCGAACCCGACAGCGCCTGTGGCCAGGGCTACGTCGGAGATCAGCTATTGCCAGCGAAGTACCCTTTCTCGACGTGAGATCGTGTTCCCGATGACGGCTTGTGTATGCATGATCTGTTCCTCCCGTTCTGTGTTGGCTAGCCATGGCTAGCCATACATTCAAGCTAGGAAAGAAATGCGATTTGGCAACCTCATATGTAGCGAACGGATACGAAAAAGCCGCCACGAGGGCGGCTGTTTTCCGGCACAATCACTAGGTGCTTGGTGTCGCGCGAATGCCACCTCAAACGCCACAGGCTCCACCACTGCGGAAAGGTCAGTTCCCACCCAGGGATCTCGCGATAGCGTTTGCGGTGGATCTTGTATAGCCTGGCGGGGGAGTTGGGCGCGGAGAGCGATACGCCCGTAAGCTTCCCCGATCCGCAGACACCCCATAAGTAGAACTTTCTGGCATGTTTTTGCCGGCCAGGAGGTTC
>CALLKI010000031.1 GCA_938008415.1 uncultured Luteimonas sp.
AGGCCACGTTCCGCATCGCCCAGAGCGCCGGCACCGAGCTGGAGGGCGTGGTCAACCTCTACGGCCGCCTGGCGCAGGCGTCCACCCAGCTGGGCCTGTCGCAGGCGCAGGTGGCGCAGCTGACCGAGACGGTCACGCAGGCGTTCACCGTGTCCGGTGCCACCTCGCAGGAGGCAGCCGGCGGTATTCGCCAGCTGACGCAGGCGCTGGCCGGCGGCACCCTGCGCGCGGAAGAGTTCAACAGCATCATCGAGTCCAGCCCGCGCATCGTGCAGGCGCTGGCCGACCACTTCGGGGTCAGCTTCGGCAAGGTCCGCCAGCTGGTCAACGAGGGCAAGATCAGCTCCGAGCAGTTCGCCGCGGCGATGCTCTCGGCGTCGGCGAAGATCCAGGCCGAGTTCGACCAGATGCCGCTGACCGTCTCCCGCGCCACGCAGCAGGTGCGCAACGCGCTGACCAGGCTGGTCGGCGATGTGGACAGCGCCGAGGGCGCCACGGCCGGCCTGGCCGAGACGATCGCCGGCCTGGCGCGCACCCTCGAATCGCCGGAAGTGCAGCGAGGGTTCCAGACCTTCGTCAGCGGGGTGGTGACGGCCACGTCGAAACTGGCCGAGTTCCTGGCCAAGGGCGCGGAGGTTGCCCGATTCTGGGGCGAGGAGTTCGCCGCGCGGCGCCACGGCGCCTCGTTCGACGACCCGGTGCGCATGGAGCAGGAGGCCGAGCGCATCCATGCGCGCATCGGCGAGCTGGGCGCGTTCCTGTCCAAGGGGCGCGTTGGCCGGGCGATGTCTGGCCTCGGCAGTGCCGACCCTTACGCCGTCGGACAGGATCCGACGCTCGGGCGCGTGGGCGGTGACATGGTCGACAAGGCCAGGCGGGAGCTGGCCATCCTGCAGCAGCGCTACGCCACCCTGTCCCGCGCGATCGTGGAGCATCAGGTGGGTGCCGAGATGGGCGCGCTGGGGGCCGCGGCGCGCGCGAACGCGCCGGCCGCCGACGACGCTGCACTCTTCGTCAACCCGAATGGCGGCGGCCGCGCGTCGGCGGACCTGGACGAGCGCACCCGCGCCCGCAAGGAGCTGACGCAGGCCGAGCGCGATCACCTGCAGCTCATGGAGGAGATCGCCGTGCACGAGGAGGTCGTGAACGCTCGCCGGAGCGAGCTGGATTTCGAGCGGATCCAGCGCGACCAGCAGCGCCAGGACGCCGCCGAGCAGGCCTCCAAGGCTGTGGCGGACCTCATCGCCGAGATGGAGTTTGAAAACAGCTTGATTGGCAAGTCGCTGGAAGAGCAGCAGAAGATGATCATGCTGCGCTACGCCGGCGCCGCCGCCACGGAGGAGCAGCGCGAGGCCATCCGCCGGCTGGTGGAGGACGGCATCCGCGCCCGCGAGGCCGAGACGGACATGCAGCTCCTGCGCGGCGGTGCCAAGGACCTGTTCAGGACGATCATCACCGACAGCGCCCGGGCCACGGACGCGCTCAACCGGTTCTTCGACAACCTCAAAGCGCGCGCGGCCGACAAGCTGTTCGAGAGTCTGCTGGCCGGCTTCGCCGGCATGGCGGGCGGCGGCGGCTGGTCGGGATTCCTGCAAGGGTTCGGCAAGGGCTGGACCGGCGGCGGTCGCGCCGGCGGCGGCCCTGTGCAGGCCGGCCAGGCGTACCTGGTCGGCGAGGGCGGCAAGCCGGAGCTGTTCGTGCCCGGCCAGTCGGGCCGGGTGTATCCGGTGGGCGGGGCGGCCGGCGGCGGCAACGTGCAGGTGCAGGTGAACAACTACACCGGCGGGCAGGTGCGCACGCGCGAGGAGCGCA
>CALLKI010000032.1 GCA_938008415.1 uncultured Luteimonas sp.
TTTTGTTGCCTCGAGAACAACAATTCTGCCGGGTCGGCCGTGCGCCTCTCTCCCCTCAGTTGGGAGAAGAACCAAAATAAAGCCCGGCTTGCGCCGGGCTTTCCCCTGTCTGCTGCCGCACCCCGGGAAGGGGGCGGTCCTGGCCCACCGGGGCCGGGCGGCGCAGGTTACTTGATCTTGCCTTCCTTGTAGATCACATGCTTGCGGATGACCGGGTCGAACTTCTTGATCTCGATCTTGCCCGGCGTGTTCTTCTTGTTCTTGTCCGTGGTGTAGAAGTGGCCGGTGCCGGCCGACGAAATCAGGCGGATCTTGTCGCGCTTGCTTGCCATGGTGTCCTACTCCTCAGACCTTCTCGCCACGCTTGCGCAGCTCGGCGAGGACGGCGTCGATGCCGTTCTTGTCGATGGTGCGCAGGGCAGCCGTGGAAACACGCAGCTTCACCCAGCGGTTCTCGCTGGCGACCCAGAACCTGCGCTCGTGCAGGTTGGGAAGGAAACGGCGACGGGTCTTGTTGTTCGCGTGCGAGACGTTGTTGCCGGTCGTCGTACGCTTGCCGGTGACTTGACAGACTCGGGACATTGCACACCTCGACAGAGTGTCCGTGGTTACCTCCTTTGGCCAAGGAGGCGGCGGCCCCGGCGGTCGCGCACAGGGCGGACCGCCACGCAATGCGGGAATCGCTGCGCTGGGCGGGCGGAATCGCGTTTCCGGCCCGGGACCGGTCCAGGGCATGGGCAGGCCGCAGCGAGTCGACCATTATGGCGGATATCCCCAGTCCGGACAAGCACTTGGGGTGTCCGGCCCGCGGGCGGGGGTCAGGGCCCGTAGGGCGAGCGCCCGTCCGGCTGGCGCTTGAACCGGCGGTGGATCCACAGGTACTGCGCCGGCGCGGCGCGGACCATCTCCTCGATCCCGGCGATCACCCGGGCGGTGTCCGCGGCCGGGTCGGTGCCCGGGAAGTCCGGCAGGGGGCGCAGGCCCAGGGTGTAGCCGCCGTCGGGACGGCGGACGTGCTGGAACAGGACCACGGCGGCCCCGGACAGCCGCGCCAGGGTATGGGTCGAGGTCAGGCTGTGCGCCGGACGGCCGAAGAAGGGCACGTACACCGCGTCGCCACGGCTGGGGTCCTGGTCGGGGGCGTACCACAGCAGCCCGCCCTGCCTGAGGTGGCGGACCGCGCCGCGCACGTCCTGCTTGGGGAACATCGCCGCCGCGTAGCGGGCGCGGCCGCGCCGCACCGCCCACTCCATGGCCGGCTCGGCGTGCGGCCGGTACATGCCGGCGAGCGGCACGTGGTCGCACATCAGGCGCCCGCAGATCTCCAGGGTGGTGAAGTGCCCGGAGACCACGATCACGCCGCGCCCGGCGGCGCGCGCGGCCTCGATGTGCTCCAGGCCCTCGACCACCAGCCCCCGGCGCATCGGCGCGACCGAGCCCCACCAGGCACGCCCGAACTCGAACAGGCTGGTGCCCAGCGCGGCGAAGTGCTCGCGCAGCAGCGCCTCGCGCTCCGTGGCGCCGAGTTCCGGGAAGCACAGCTCGAGGTTGCGTTCGGCCACGCGCCTGCGCCCGGGCAGGAGCAGCCGCAGCAGCGCGCCGATGGCGCGGCCGAGCATGCGCTGCAACGGCCACGGCAGCCTCGCCGCCGCGGCCATCGCGCCGATGCCCAGCCACGCCGGCCAGTGCCGGGGCCCGAGCGGGGGACGGCCGGCAGGACGGGTTCCGGATGCCATGCGCGCAGTGTAGCGGCCCCGGGCAATCCCGTTATGCTTTGCGGATGCGGGCCGATCTCACCGAACGACTGCTCCGCGGCCTGTACTCGGCGGCGCTGTACATGCTTGCGCCGGTCACCATCTACCACCTGGTCTGGCGCGGTTTCCGGCAGCCGGCGTACTTCGAGCGCTGGAGCGAGCGCTACGCGCGCTACCCGACCCCGCCGGTGGAGACGCCGGTGTGGGTGCACGCGGTGTCGATGGGCGAGGTCAACGCCGCCGCGCCGCTGGTCAACGCGCTGCTGGCCTCCGACCCTTCGCGGCGGGTCCTGGTCACCACGATCACGCCGACCGGTTCGGACCGGGTGCGCGCGCTGTGGGGCGACCGGGTCGAGCACGTGTACCTGGCGTACGACCTGTCCGGCGCGGTACGGCGCTTCCTCGGGCACTTCCGTCCCCGCATCGCCCTGGTGCTGGAGACGGAGCTGTGGCCGAACCTGCTGTTCTGCTGCCGCGACGCCGGGGTCCCGGCCTACATCGTCAACGCGCGGCTGTCGGAACGCTCGCTGCGCGGCTACCGCGTGCTGCGGCCGCTGCTGTCGCGGGCGCTGGGCACGCTGCGCAGGGTGGTGGCGCAGTCGCAGGGCGACGCCGAGCGGTTCGTGCGGCTCGGCGCGCCGCCCGGGCGCGTGGTCGTGGCCGGCAACCTCAAGTACGACATCGCGATCGACGTGGACGCGCTGACGCGCGCCGCCGGCGAGTTCCGCGCGCGCATCGGCAACCGGCCGGTGTGGATCGCCGCCAGCACCCACCCCGACGAGGAGGAGCCGGTGCTGGAGATCCACCGCAGGCTGCGCGAGCGCTGGCCGGACCTGCTGCTGCTGTGGGCGCCGCGCCATCCCGAGCGTTTCCGCCCGGTGACCCAGCGCTGCGTGGAAGCCGGGTGGCGCGTGGCCACGCGCACGCTGACACGGTGGCCCGACCCGGACGACGCGGTGTTCGTGGTCGACACCATGGGCGAGCTGCAGCTGTTCTACGCCTGCGCCGACGTCGCCTTCGTCGGCGGCAGCCTGCAGGCCATCGGCGGCCACAACCTGCTGGAGCCGGCGGCGGTCGGCACGCCGGCGGTCACCGGGCCGCACCTGCACAACTTCGCCGACGTCGCGCGCCAGCTGCGCGAGGCGGGCGTGCTGCGCGTGGGCGCGGATGCCGGGGAGGTCCGCGCGCACCTCGAGGGCCTGCTCGCGGACGACCAGGGGCGCAGGCGCATGGGCGGTATCGCCAGGCGCCTGGTGGAGGAGGGACGTGGGGCCCTGCAACGCACGCTCGAGGTGATCGCCGAGGACCTGCCCCGCGACACGGCGCCGGAGTGACCGGGGAAAAAAGAAAAGCCGGCGCGTTGCGCCGGCTTTCCCGCATGGGTCTGATGACGCGCCTTACAGCTGTTCCGGCGCGGTCACGTCCACCGTCAGCAGCCGGTTGAGATCCTGCACGGTCGAGGCGTCCAGCGTGCCGGCGGCCTGTTCCAGCAGCAGGCGGTTGCGCAGGTAGTTGTACTTGGCCGCGGCATAGGCCTGGCGTGCGCTGAACAGGTTCTGCTGGTTGATCAGCACGTCGATGACGGTGCGGGTGCCGACCTCCAGCCCGACCTGCGAGGCGTCGTAGGCGCTCTGCGCGGACACCAGCGCCAGGCGCCGTGCCTCGACCTCGCTGATGCCCGCCAGCAGCGCCTGGTAGGCGTAGCGGGTGTTGCGCTCGATCGCACGGCGGGTCTGCTCCACCTGGTCCAGGGCGATGTCGCGGCTGGCGATCGCCTGGCGCACGCGCGACTGGGTCGCGCCGCCGGAGAAGATCGGCACGGTCAGGGTCAGGTCGATGGAATTGCCCTCGTCCTCGCCGAAGCGGAAGCCCGGGGGCGCCACGGTGTCAGGCGAATACCAGTTCGCGCCCTTGCTGTAGCGTGCGCTGATGTCGAGCGTGGGCAGGTGGCCTGCGCGCGCGGCGGTGACGTTGTGCTCGGCGCCACGGGCCGCGAGGCGGGCGGCCTGCAGGCTGGGGTTGTTCTCGACGGCGCGCTGCACCCAGGCATCGACGTCGCCGCCTTCCGGCAGGACCGGACGGAAGTCGTCGGGCAGCGCCTTGAGCACGGTGACCGGCGTGCCGGTGATCTCGGCCAGCGCCTGGTAGGCGTCCTTGAGCGCGTTGCGGGCGATGATCGTGTTGGCGCGCGCGGCATCGTACTGGGCGCGGGCCTCGTGCACGTCGGTGATCGGCGCCAGGCCGACCTCGAGCCGCTTGTCGGCGTAGTCGAACTGCTTCTGGAATGCGGCCTCGGCGGCCTCTGCGGCCTGCAGCGTCTCCAGCGCGACCAGCACGTCGAAGTAGGCGTTGGCGGTGCGCGAGATCAGGTCGTCGTTCGCCGCCTCCAGGCTGTAGTCGGCGGCCTCGCGGTAGGCGCGCTCGGCGCGCAGGCGGGAGATCGCGCTGAAGTCCACCAGCGGCATGCCCACCGAGGCGCCGTAGCTGCGGCTGCGCGAGGTGCCGGTGGCCCCGGCGCTGTGGGAACGGCTGAGGCTGGCCGAGCCGTTGAGCTGCGGCAGCAGCGCGGCGCGCGCCTGCACGTAGCCCTCGCGCTCGATCTGCCGGTTCGATTCGGCGATGGACAGTTGCGGGTCGTTGTTGCGCGCCAGCTCGTAGACCTGCATCAGGTCTTCGGCGTGGGCGGGCGAGGCGGCCAGGATGCCGGCCAGGGCGAGGGGGAGGATGCGGCGGATCATGGGAATCCTTCGGTCAAAGCCTGAACTCGGGGGCCGGCTCGGCGCCGGCGAGGTACGGCAGCTCGGTCTCGAACAACGACTCGACCTGCACGTCGTTGACATCCTGGCCCGTCCTGCGCACCAGCACGGCTTCCATCGCCGGGGCGCGCCCGCGGACCACGAACATCCGGCCACCGGGACGCAGCCACTCCAGGAAACGTGACGGGATGGTGTCGACGGCGCCGGAAACGCAGATCGCGTCGAACTGGCGGCCGGGGTTCCACGCGAACGCGTCCGCGGTCCCGACGCGCACGTTGGTGATGCCCTGGGCCTGCAGCCGGGCGCGGGCCGCGTCCACGAAGTCGGCGTGGCGGTCGATCGTGACCACCTCGCGCGCCAGGGTGCCGAGGCACGCGGCGAGGTAGCCGCTGCCGGTGCCGATCTCGAGCACCGCCTCTTCGGGCTGCGGCAGGAGGGCCTGCAGTGCACGGCCTTCGACCACCGGCTTCATCATCTGTTCGCCGTGTCCCAGCGGCAGCGCGATGTCGGCATAGGCCAGGGTGCGGTGGATCTCGGGCACGAAGGCCTCGCGCGGCAGCGTCGCCATCGTCTCGAGCACGCGCTCGTCGAACACCTCCCAGGGACGGACCTGCTGTTCGACCATCAGTTGCCTTGCCTTGGCGAAATCGAAAGTCATCGCTCTTGTTTCCAGGGAATCGGCCGGGTGCACCATTCTACGGCCTTGCGCGCGCGGCCTCCGCGGATCATGGCCGTGGCCCGCCCCCGGCCTGAGTGCCGGAAGTCACCACGATGCCCTGACAAGGGTCATGTGCCCCGCGGCGTCCGCGGACGTCCGGCGGACGCGTACGCGCGCAGGAACATGTCCACGGAGGCCTGCAGGTGCTCTTCGATGCGCCCGGGGTCCGGATCGTTGCAGACGCCCATCACCATCCGGGCGTGCGGTTCACCCTTCAGCAAGGTGAAGAACTGCGAGGAGGCGCGGCCCACGTCGGGGATGTCCAGCTCCCCGGCCTCGATCCGGCGCTGGAGCAGCCTGGCGAAGGCGTCGAGCGTGCGCTGCGGCCCGGCCTCCCAGAACAGCCGCGGCAGCTCGGTGTCGATCCGGGGCGTGCACAGCACGCGGTGCCCGGCGATGCCCTCGGGCGAGCTGACCATGGCGAAGAAGGCGCTGGCGATCTCCAGCAGCCGCTCGCGCAGCGGGGTGCCGGGCGAAGGCTCGAACAGCGCGTCGGGCAGGGATTGCTCGCAGTAGGCGCGGACCACCTCGCCGAACAGCGTGGACTTGTCGCCGAAATGGCTGTAGACGGTGAGCTTGGAGACCCCGGCCTCGGCGGCGATCTGGTCCATGCTCACGCCGTCGTACCCGTGCCGCAGGAACAGGCGGCGGGCGGCGTCGAGGATCGCCGCGCGCTTGTTCGGATCCTTGGGGCGGCCCGGGCCAGCCGGTTTCGGAGGCACCGTTTGCAGATTCTGGCTGGAACTGGACTGGCGCATGGGACAATACTAGACCAGACGGTTCAGTAAATATACCATCGAGGCACCCGTGCCCCCTCCCGACGCAGGTGAGTCTGCCATGCGCGTTGCACGAACGGTCTGCCCGATCCTGCTCACGGCGATCCTGCTGTTGTCCGCATGCAGCCGCGAGGAAGCGGTTGCCGATCCGCCGCGCCCGGTGCTCGTCGTCCGGCCGGTGGCAGTGGCGGCCGGTAGCGGCAACACGTTCCCGGGCGAGGTCCACGCCCGCGAGGAGAGCCCGCTGTCGTTCCGCATCGGCGGCAAGCTCGTCCGTCGCCACGTCGACGCGGGTGACCGGGTGCGCCGCGGCGACGTGCTGGCCGAGCTGGACCCGGGCGACATGGAGCTGCAGGCGCAGGCGGCGCGCGCGGAACTGGTGCGGCTGGAGGGTGATCTGGACCGCTACCGGGCGCTGCTGGCGCAGCAGCTGGTCAGCCAGTCGGCCTACGACGCCCAGAAGGCCGCGTACGAGGCGGCGAAGGCACGCTACGAGGTGGCCCGCAACCAGGCCGGATACGCCCGGCTGCGCGCGCCCCGCGACGGCGTGGTCGCCAGCCGCCAGGCCGAAGCGGGGCAGGTGGTCGCGGCCGGCCAGACCGTCTTCACCCTTGCCGCCGATGGCGGCCGCGAGGTGGTGATCGCGCTGCCCGAGGCGCGCATCCGGCAGTTCCGCGTGGGCCAGCCGGCGGAGGTCGAACCCTGGGCGGCCCCGGACCGGCGCCTGCCCGCGCGGATCCGCGAGATCGCGCCGGCCGCCGATCCGCAGACCCGGACCTACCAGGCGCGGGTGGCGCTGGACGACGGGGTGGCCGGGGAGGTGGACCTCGGCCAGAGCGTGCGCGTCCACATCCTGCCCGAGGGCGAAGGCACGGCGCTGGGCGTGCCGCTGGCCGCGGTCCAGCGTAGCGCCGACGGCGGGACCTCGGTCTGGGTGGTGGACCCGGCGACGTCCACGGTGCGTGCCCGCCCGGTGCGCATCGGCGCCTACGGCGTGAGCAGCGTGCCGGTACTGGAAGGCCTGTCCGCCGACGACTGGGTGGTGGCCGCGGGCGGCCACCTGCTGCGCGAGGGCCAGGAGGTGGTCGCGGTGGACCGGAGCAACCGCCCGGTGATCGCGGCGGCCGCCGGGTCCGGGCGGGCGGAGTAGGCCGCCATGCGCCGCTTCAACCTGTCGGAGTGGGCGCTGACCCACCGCAGCCTGGTGCTGTACGCCATGGTCGTGCTGGCGCTGATCGGCGCGTGGTCGTACCGCCAGCTCGGCCAGTCCGAGGACCCCTCGTTCACCTTCCGCGCCATGGTGGTGCGCACGCTGTGGCCCGGCGCCACCGCCGAGGAGGTCTCGCGCCAGGTCACCGAGCGCATCGAGAAGGCGCTGATGACCACCGGCCAGTACGAGTTCATCCGCTCCTATTCGCGCCCCGGCGAGTCGCAGGTGATCTTCATGGCCCGCGACTCGATGAAGTCGAAGGACATCCCGGAGCTCTGGTACCAGATCCGCAAGAAGGTCGGCGACATCCGCGCGACGCTGCCGGAAGAGGCAATCGGACCGTTCTTCAACGACGAGTTCGGCGACACCTTCGGCAACATCTACGCGCTGACCGCGCCCGGCTTCGACTACGCGGTGATGAAGGATTATGCCGACCGCATCCAGCTGGCCCTGGAGCGCGTGCCGGACGTGGGCAAGGTCGAGCTCGTCGGACTGCAGGACGAGAAGGTCTGGATCGAGGTCTCCAACACCAGGCTGGCCACGCTCGGCATCCCGCTGGCGGCGGTGCACGAGGCGCTGGCGGCACAGAACGCGGTGGTCCCGTCGGGCTTCGTCGAGACCGGCAGCGAGCGCGTGCAGCTGCGGGTCGGCGGCCGGTTCGGTTCGGTCGAGGAGATCCTCGGGTTCCCGGTGCGCGCGAACGGCCGCACCTTCCGGCTCGGTGACATCGCGCGCGTGGAGCGCGGCTTCTCCGACCCGCCGCAGCCGCGCATGCGCTTCATGGGCGAGGACGCCATCGGCATCGCGGTGGCGATGCGCGACGGTGGCGACATCCTGCGCCTGGGCGAGACGCTCGAGAAGGAATTCCAGCGCCTGCAGAAGACACTGCCGGCGGGCATGCAGCTGCGCAAGGTCAGCGACCAGCCGCAGGCGGTGCGCGAGTCCGTCGGCGAGTTCGTCCGCGTGCTGGCCGAGGCGGTGGCCATCGTGCTGCTGGTCAGCTTCTTCTCGCTGGGCCTGCGCACGGGCCTGGTGGTCGCGGTCAGCATCCCGCTGGTGCTGGCGATGACCTTCGCGGCGATGCACTACTTCGGCATCGGCCTGCACAAGGTCTCGCTGGGCGCGCTGGTGCTCGCGCTCGGCCTGCTGGTGGACGACGCGATCATCGCCGTGGAGATGATGGCGGTGAAGATGGAGCAGGGCCTGGAGCGGATGAAGGCGGCGGGCTTCGCCTACGAGAGCACCGCGTTCCCGATGCTCACCGGCACCCTGGTCACCGCCGCCGGCTTCCTGCCGATCGCGACCGCGGCCTCGAGCACGGGCGAGTACACCCGCTCGCTGTTCCAGGTGGTGACGATCTCGCTGGTGCTGTCGTGGATCGCCGCGGTGCTGTTCATCCCGTACCTCGGCTACCACATGCTGCCCGACCCGCACGCGGGCCGCGCGTCCGGGCCGGGGCCGCTGCGCGCGCGCCTGGCCGCGCGTTTCCCGGCGCTGGCGCGCTGGATCGCGCCGCCGCCCGCCGCGCACGGGCGCGATCCGTACGACACGCCGTTCTACCGCAGCTTCCGCAGCCTGCTCGACGCCTGCCTGCGCCGCCGCTGGCTGGTGATCGGTGCCACCGCGGCCGCGTTCGCCGCCTCGGTGCTGCTGTTCCGGTTCGTGCCGCAGCAGTTCTTCCCCGACTCGACCCGGCCGGAACTGATGGTCGACCTCGAGCTGGAGGAAGGCGCCTCGCTCAAGGCCACCGATGCCCAGGCGCGGCGGCTGGAGGAACTGCTGGCGCAGCGCGACGACATCGAGAACTACGTGGCCTACGTCGGCACCGGATCGCCGCGTTTCTACCTGCCGCTGGACCAGCAGCTGCCGCAGGCCCACTTCAGCCAGTTCGTGGTCCGCGCCAGGGACCTCGCGGCGCGCGAGGCGCTGCGCAGCTGGCTGATCGAAGAGGTCGCGCCGGCGTTCCCCGAGCTGCAGATGCGCGTCACCCGGCTCGAGAACGGCCCGCCGGTCGGCTACCCGGTCCAGTTCCGCGTCTCCGGCGAGCACATCGACCGGGTGCTGGCGATTGCCCGCCAGGTGGCGGAGAAGGTGCGCGCCAACCCGCACGTGGCCAACGTCAACCTCGACTGGGAAGAGCCTGGCAAGGTGGTGCGGCTGGACATCGACCAGGAACGCGCGCGCGCGCTGGGCATCAGCAGCCGCGACGTGGCCGGTTTCCTGATGGCCTCGCTGAACGGGCTGAAGGTCAGCACCTACCGCGAGGACAACGAACTGATCGAGGTGCTGCTGCGCGGCCCTGCCGACGAGCGCGTGGACCTCGACGGGCTGCCCGACCTGGCGGTGCCCACGCCAGGCGGCAGCGTGCCGCTGTCGCAGATCGCGCGCCTGGAATACGGCTTCGAGCATGGCGTGATCTGGCACCGCAACCGCCTGCCGACGGTGACCGTGCGTGCCGACATCCGCGACGGCCTGACCCCGCCGACGGTGACCGCGCAGATCCTGCCCACGCTGGAGGAGATCCGCGCGGCGCTGCCGGAAGGCTACCTGCTCGAGACCGGCGGCACGGTCGAGGACTCGGGGCGCGGCCAGCGCTCGATCATGGCCGGCATGCCGCTGTTCGTGCTGGTGGTGACCACGCTGCTGATGCTGCAGCTGCGCAGCTTCCCGCGCGTGGCGCTGGTGCTGCTGACCGCGCCGCTGGGCCTGATCGGCGTGACCCTCGCGCTGCTGCTGTTCCGGGTGCCGTTCGGTTTCGTGGCCATGCTCGGCACCATCGCCCTCGCGGGCATGATCATGCGCAACTCGGTGATCCTGGTGGACCAGATCCAGCAGGACATCGACGCAGGCCACGATCGCTGGCACGCGATCATCGACGCCACCGTGCGCCGATTCCGGCCGATCGTGCTGACCGCGCTGGCGGCGATCCTGGCGATGATCCCGCTTTCGCGCAGCGCCTTCTTCGGGCCGATGGCGGTGGCGATCATGGGCGGCCTGACCGTGGCCACGGTGCTGACCCTGCTGTTCCTGCCGGCGCTGTACGCGGCGTGGTTCCGGGTGCGGCCCGCGGAGGCGCGCTGAGCGGCAAGGCGGATCATCCGCGGTCCCGGCGGGCCGCGCCACGGCATGCCCGGCTCAGACGCGGATCCGCGTGCCCGCGCGCGGCGCGCCGCACGACCGGCAGCGTGCCCGTTGCGGTGGATTGTCCGCCCGGCAGGACGGGCAGCGCCACGTCGCCGCCGCGGCGCCGCCGGGATCGAGCACGGAACGCGGGAATCCGCCGCCGCAGCGTTCGCATTCGACGCGGACGTCGCGTGGGGAGGACGTGTACACCGGGATGAAGAACAGCGTGACCCGGTGTTTCCAGCCGGCAAGCACGTAACGGCATTCGCGGTCGCAGGCCGGGCAGTGGAAGCTGCCCGATCCGAGCGGGACCTTTTCCGACGAGAACCCCAGGATGAGCATGGCGGTGGCGTGGGATGCGTCCGCGCCGCGCCAGGCGATGCCGCGCGGCGCCACCGCGCAGGCACGCCATCCGGGCACGAACGGCCGGGCGCATCGTACGTCCTGTCGGGGCGCGGCTGTCCGGAACCGTTCCAGCCCGCACGGCCGCCGTCCACGGGTCCGGATGCGCCGCGGTGCATGCCGCGCCTCCCGTGCCGGGGCGACAGGATACGGCGGCGGGCGCGGGACCGGGTGCCCGCGCCCGCCGGCAACCGGGACGCGCGTCAATCGCGCAGCCTGACCACGTAGAAGCCTTCCGGCAGGCGCGCGATCACCGCCCGGGTCACGGCGTCCGTGGACAGGTCGCCGCCGAGGTCGGCGGTGAAGGCCCCGTCCGCAAGCGCGGCATCCACCGCGGTCTCGATGCAGCGCGCCTCCGCCTCCAGCCCCAGCGAGTGGCGCAGCAGCAGCGCGGCGCTGAGGATGGTGCCGATGGGGTTGGCCAGGCCCTTGCCGGCGATGTCCGGCGCCGAGCCGTGGATCGGCTCGTACAGGCCGATGCCGCCGTCGCCCAGCGAGGCCGAGGCCAGCAGGCCCAGCGAGCCGGCCAGCATCGAGGCCTCGTCGGTGAGGATGTCGCCGAACATGTTCTCGGTGACGATGACGTCGTAGGCGCGCGGCCGGGCGATCAGGTGCATCGCCATCGAGTCCACCAGCTGGTGCTCGAGGGTGACGTCGGGGAATTCCTCGCGCACGACGCGGGTGGCGACGTCTCGCCACAGCCGCGAGGTCTCCAGCACGTTGGCCTTGTCCACCGAGGTGACGTGGCCGCGGCGCGCGCGCGCCAGGGTGCAGGCGCGGCGGACCACGCGCTCGATCTCGGCGACGCTGTAGCGGCACAGGTCGCTGGCGCCGCCGGCGTCGCGGGCCTTGTCGCCGAAGTAGATGCCGCCGGTCAGCTCGCGCACCACCAGCAGGTCCACGCCGGCGAGCAGGTGCGGCTTGACCGGCGAGGCGCCGATCGCCGCCGGGTGCGGGCGCACCGGGCGCAGGTTGGCGTACAGGCCGAGCGCCTTGCGCAGCGCCAGCAGGCCCTGTTCGGGGCGCACCTTCGCGTTCGGGTCGCTCCACTTCGGCCCGCCCACGGCGCCGAGCAGCACCGCGTCGGCCCTGCGGCAGGCATCGAGCGTGGCCGGCGGCAGCGGGTCGCCGTGGCGGTCGATGGCGATGCCGCCGATGTCGTGCTCGTGGAAACGGAAGTCGTGGCCGTGGCGCAGGCCGACCTCGCGCAGCACCTCCGCGGCGGCGGCGGTGACTTCGGGGCCGATGCCGTCGCCCGGCAGCAGGACGATGTCAGCGCGCATGGAAGCGTTCCTCGTACAGTCGGATCTCGTTCTCGCGGGCGAGCAGCCAGCCCAGCTCGTCCACGCCCTCCAGCAGGCAGGTGCGCGCGAAGTCGTCGAGCGGGAAGTGGAAGACCTGCCGGTCCGGCGTGCGCAGCTCGCGGGTGGCGATGTCGATCTCCAGCTCGTCGTCCGGGCGCCGCATCAGCATCTGCACCACCGGCTCGGGCAGCACCACCGGCAGCAGCCCGTTCTTGAGCGCGTTGTTGCGGAAGATGTCGGCGATCCCGCTGCTGACCACCGCGCGCAGGCCGAGGTCGCGCAGCGCCCACGGCGCGTGCTCGCGCGAGGAACCGCAGCCGAAGTTGCACCCGGCCAGCAGGATCGTGCGGCCGGCGTTCTCCGGGCGGTTGAACGGGAAGTCCGGGTTCGGGCTGCCGTCGGCCAGCCAGCGCCAGTCGTGGAAGGCGTGCCTGCCCAGGCCCTCGCGCGTGGTGGTCGAGAGGAAGCGCGCCGGGATGATCTGGTCGGTGTCGATGTTGGTCTGCGGCAGTACCACGCTGCGCGAGACGATCCGAACCAGCGGATCGCGCCGCGGCGAGGCCGGGCGGGTGGCGGCGGCGGATTGCATCATGCGACCTCGGATTGCTCGTGGGAGGGGAAGAGTTCGCGCGGGTCGGCGACGTGGCCGTTGACCGCGGCCCAGGCGGCGGTCAGCGGCGAGGCCAGCAGCGTGCGCGCCCCCGGTCCCTGCCGGCCCTCGAAGTTGCGGTTGCTGGTGGAGACGGCGAGCTGGCCCGGGCCGACCAGGTCGCCGTTCATGGCGATGCACATGGAGCATCCGGGCTCGCGCCACTCGGCGCCGGCGGCGCGGATGACCTCGTGGATGCCCTCGGCCTCGGCCTGGCGCTTGACCTGTTCCGAACCGGGCACCACCAGCATGCGCACGTGCGGCGCGACGCGGCGGCCGCGCAGCACGCCGGCGACCTCGCGCAGGTCGCGCAGGCGGCCGTTGGTGCAGGAGCCGACGAAGACCACGTCCACGCGCTTGCCCTTGAGCGTCTCGCCGGGCTGGAAGCCCATGTAGTCCAGGCCCTTGCGCGCCACCGGGTCGTTCGCGGGCGGGATCGGCGCGTCCACGGCGATCGCGGTGCCGGGATGCGTGCCCCAGGTCAGCGTGGGCCGGATCTCCGAGGCGTCGATGTGCACTTCCACGTCGAATTCCGCGCCCTCGTCGCTGGCCAGCGAGCGCCAGTACGCGACGGCGCGTTCGAACGCCTCGCCCTTCGGCGCGCGCGGCGCGCGTGCCAGCCATTCGAAGGTGGTGTCGTCTGGCGCGACCATGCCCGCGCGCGCGCCGGCCTCGATGGACATGTTGCACAGGGTCATCCGCTGCTCCATGTCCATCGCGCGCACCGCCGGTCCGCGGTACTCGATCACGTGCCCGGTGCCGCCGCCGACGCCGATCTTCCCGATCACGTGCAGGATCACGTCCTTGGCGCCGACGCCGGGCGCGAGCGTGCCGCCGATGGTGATCGCCATCGTCCTCGCCTTGCGTTGCAGCAGGCACTGGGTGGCCAGCACGTGGCCGACCTCGCTGGTGCCGATGCCGAAGGCGAGCGCGCCGAACGCGCCGTGGGTGCTGGTGTGGCTGTCGCCGCAGACGATGGTCATGCCGGGCCGGGTCAGGCCCAGCTCCGGCGCCATCACGTGGACGATGCCGCGGCGGTCCGAGCCGAAGTCGAACAGCTCGATGCCGAACTCGGCGCAGTTGCGCGCAAGCTGCCCGACCTGGCGCTCGGAAGCCTCGCTGGCGTAGGGCAGGCGGCCGTCCGGCCCGGGCGGCAGGGTCGGCGTGGAGTGGTCCATCGTCGCCTTGGTCAGGTCCGGTCGGCGCGGGCGCAGGCCGCGCGCGCGCAGCTCGTCGAAGGCCTGCGGCGAGGTGACCTCGTGGATCAGGTGCAGGTCGATGTACAGCACCGCGGGCGCGTCGTCGCTCTCGGGGACGACGACGTGCGCGTCCCACAGCTTGTCGTACATCGTCTTCGGTGGATGGCCGGTCATGGCGTGTCCGTGCTCCCGGTGCGTCCGTTCATGCGCTGGCCGCGGCCTGCCGCGGCTGCCGGTTGCGCAGGATCCGGTTGGCGACGTCGAGCCAGGCCAGCGCGCTGGCCTCGATGATGTCGCGGCTGGTGCCGGTGCCGATGTACTCCTCGCCTTCGTGGCGCACGCTGAGCGTGGCCTCGCCGCGGGCGTCGCTGCCGATGCCGACGCTGTGCACGCTGTAGCTCTCCAGCGCCAGCTTCACGTCGAGCGCGGCCGACAGCGCCGCGAACAGCGCGTCCACCGGGCCGTCGCCCAGCGCGCTCTCGCTGCGCCTGCGGCCCTCGGGATCGGACAGCTCGACCTGCGCGCTGGCGCGCTGGCCGCGGTCGCTGACGGTCATCGAGGCCAGGCGCCAGCCCTGGCCGGCGATGCTGCCGTTCATCAGCGCCTCCAGGTCGTCGTCGTCCACGGTGCGCTGGCGTTCGCACAGTTCCTTGAACCGCGAGAACACCAGGTCGAGCTGCTCGTCCTCCAGCGCGTAGCCCAGGGCGCGCAGGCGGTGGCCGACCGCGGCGCGGCCACTGTGGCGGCCGAGCACCAGCTTCGAGTCTGGCCAGCCGACGTCGGACGGGTTCATGATCTCGTAGGTGGCGCGGTTGCGCAGCATGCCGTGCTGGTGGATGCCGGACTCGTGCGCGAACGCGTTCTCGCCGACGATGGCCTTGTTGTGCTGCACCGGCCTGCCGATCAGCCGCTGCAGCAGCTTCGAGGCCGGCACCAGCCGGGGCGTGGCGATGCCGGTGTCGGCGCCGTACCAGGCGTTGCGCACCTTCAGCGCCATCACCACTTCCTCCAGCGCGGCGTTGCCGGCGCGCTCGCCGATGCCGTTGATGGTGCACTCCACCTGGCGCGCGCCGCCCTCGATCGCGGCCAGCGAGTTGGCCACGGCCAGGCCGAGGTCGTCGTGGCAGTGGGTGCTGAACACCACGTCCTTCGCGCCCGGCACGTTCTCGATCAGGCGGCGGAACAGCCCGCGGATCTCGTCCGGCACGGCGTAGCCCAGCGTGTCCGGGATGTTGATGGTGGTGGCGCCGCTGGCGATGGCGACCTCCACCACCTCGTGCAGGAAATCCTCCTCGGTGCGGGTGCCGTCCTCGGCTGAGAACTCGACGTCGTCCACGCAGGAGCGGGCCAGCGCCACGTGCCTGGCCACCGATTCCAGCACCTGTTCGCGGCTCATGCGCAGCTTGTGCTCGCGGTGCAGCGGGCTGGTGGAGATGAACACGTGCAGGCGGGGTTTCGCCGCGCCCTCGAGCGCGCGCGCGGAGGCCTCGATGTCGGACTGCACGCAGCGCGAGAGCACGGCCAGGGTGGTGCCGCGCAGCTCGCGCGCGATCAGCGCGGTGGCCTCGCGGTCGGATTGCGAGCTGGCGGGGAAACCGGTCTCGATGATGTCCACGCCCAGTTCGGCGAGGGCGCGCGCCATCACCAGCTTCTGCTGCGGGGTCATGCTGCAGCCCGGCGACTGCTCGCCGTCGCGCAGGGTGGTGTCGAAGATGCGGATCTGTCCGGGGGAATTCATGCGAGGACTTCCTCGTGCGATGCCTTGCGTGCCTTGCGGGAGGCCGCCTGCGGTTGCGGCGGCAGCGTGGGAACGAGGCCGGCGGGGAGCGCGAACGGCTGTCCCGCCGGCGTGGTAAGTCGCTCCCGCGCGAGCCGGCGCGGCCTGCGCGGCGGGCGCGGGCGCACTTCGGACAGCAGCCGGGCCAGCACGCCGGCATCGAGGTTGCCGCCGGAGACCACCGCGCACTTGCGCCGTCCCGGGACGCGCTTGCCCGCGGCCAGCGCCAGCGCGCCGGCGCCCTCGGCGATCACGTGCTCCTCCAGCGCCAGGCGCACCAGGGTCTCGCGCAGTTCCGCCTCGCGCACGATGACGATGTCGTCGAGGCCGTCGCGCAACACGCGTTCGGTCAGGTGGCCGGGTTCCTTCACGCGCACGCCGTCGGCCAGCGTGGCCGCGGGCTCGCGCGGGCTGCGGTCGCCGCGCAGGGCGCGCGCCATCGCGTCCACGCCCTCGACCTGGGCGCCGACGATCTTCACGCCCTGCGACTTCAGCGCCAGCACCACGCCCGAGGCCAGGCCGCCGCCGCCGATCGGCACCAGCACCACGTCCGGCTGCATCGCCGCGGCGATCTCCAGGCCGACCGTTCCCTGTCCGGCGATCACGTCCGGGTCGTCGAACGCCGACAGCAGGCGCCAGCCGTTCTGGTGCGCCAGCCCGGCGGCGAAGGCACGAGCCTCGTCGTAGGTCTCGCCGTGCAGGCGCACGGTCGCGCCCCAGTGGGCGACGCCGGCCACCTTGGTCTGCGGCGCGGTCCTCGGCATCACGGTGATCACCGGCACGCCGAGCCGGTAGGCGGCCCAGGCCAGGCCCTGTGCGTGGTTGCCGGCCGATGCGGTCACCACGTAGCGGTGGTCGCCGCGCTCGCGCGCGGCCAGCAGCGCGTTGAGCGCGCCGCGTACCTTGTACGAACCCGTGCGCTGCAGGTTCTCCAGCTTCAGCCAGCAGCCGAAGCGCTCGGCGTAGTGCGTGGGGGTGGGGTCGAGGTACCTGCGCAGGCGCGCCTGCGCCGCCAGCACGTCGCTGGCGGTGACCGTCGTGGCGGGGGCGGCTACGCAGCTGTCCATCACACTTCCGTCAGCCAGTGGCGCCAGGCGCTTTCCTCGCCGCGGACGACGCGCGCGTACAGCGCCTGCAGCTCGCGCGTGACCGGGTTGTCGCCGTAGCGGCGGTCCTCGACCTGCGCCACCGGCGCGACCTCGGCGGCGGTGCCGCAGGCGAACACCTCGTCGGCCTGCAGCAGCTCCTCCAGCGTCACCCGGCGCGCCTCGGCGCCGGACAGCCGCAGCAGGGTGTCGCGGGTGATGCCCGGCAGCGCGTCCGGGTGCTCGACCGCGGTGACGCGGCCGCCGCTGACCATGAACACGTTCGCGCCGGTGCACTCGACCACGAAGCCGTCGCGGTCGGTGAACAGCGCCTCGTCGAAGCCGCGCGCCTTCGCCTCGCGCTTGGCGAGGATCGAGTTGACGTAGGCGCCGCACAGCTTCAGCGGCGGCAGCGAGTCGGCCGGGTTGCGGCGCCAGCCGGCCACGGCCAGGCGCGCGCGCGTGCCGTTGAGGTGCACGTTGGTGGCGGTCGTCGCGACCATCAGGTGCGGCACGTGGCCCTCGACGTCCAGCCCGAAGCCGCCCTCGCCGAACCATGCCAGCGGCCGGATGTAGGCGTCGCGGTGGCGGTTGGCGCGCAGCGTGGCCAGCACGGCCTGCGTGGCCTGCGCCGGGTCGAATGGCAGCCCGATCGTCTCCGCGCCGCGGCGCATGCGATCCAGGTGCTCGGGCAGGCGGAACACGGCCGCGCCGCCGGCGGTGGCGTAGGCGCGGATGCCCTCGAACACGCCGCTGCCGTAGTGCATGGCGTGCGTGGCCAGCGGGGCCTGCGGCGCGTCCCAGTCGACCAGGGCGCCGTCGAACCAGACCCGGGGCTTCGCCGCCGCGGCCCCGGCGATCGTGGAAACGGATGCGGTCACGGACATGGGCGCACCTGCACGGCCAGGCAGTCGTGGAGCCGGGACAGCTGCTGCTGCAGGACGTGTTCGCCGCGCTCGCCCTCGACGGTCATGCGCAGGTGCCAGCGGTCGCCGTCGGGCTGCGCCTCGCCGTCGACCGACAGTGGCGTGAAGCCGCGCCGCTCGGCGGTGCCGAGCACGCGCAGCAGCGCGCCCTCGGCGCGCCTCAGCGTCAGGTCAAGCTGGTAACGCATCGGTCGGTTCCCTGTGGTCCGGCGTGGGGGAGGAAGTGGCGGCGACGGCCGGTTCGTCACCGTCCGGATCGATCATCTGCGCGTTGTTGTGGTTCGGCGGGACCAGCGGCCAGACGTTGGCGGCGGTGTCGATGGCCACGTGCAGCAGCGCCGGGCCTTCCGTGCGCAGCAGCGCCTGCAGCGCGTCCTCGACGTCCGCGGCGCGGTCCACGTGCATCGCCTCGATGCCGAACGCGCGCGCGACCCCGGCGAAGTCCGGGTTGTCGGACAGGTCGATCTCCGAGTAGCGGCGGTCGAAGAACAGCTCCTGCCACTGGCGCACCATGCCCAGGGCGGAGTTGTCGAGCAGCACGATCTTCACCGGCAGCCGGTAGCGGCGCAGCGTGGCCAGCTCCTGCACATTCATCATGAACGAGCCGTCGCCGCTGACGCAGATCACCCGTGCCTGCGGGTCCTCTAGCTGGGCGCCGATCGCCGCCGGCAGGCCGAAGCCCATCGCGCCCAGCGCGCCGCTGGTCAGGTGCCGGCGCGGGTGGTGGAAGCGCCAGTGCTGCGCCACCCACATCTGGTGCTGGCCGACGTCGCAGGCCACGGTCGCGTCCGGCGCCAGCTCGCTCAGCCGCTTCAGCAGCGCGGGCGCGTAGACCTTGTCGCCGGGCGCGTCGTAGCGCGGCGCGTGGCGGCACGCGCGTTCCATGCACGCGGCGCGCCACGCCTCGCGCGCGGCGGCATGGCGCCCGGCGTTCTGCGCCGCGACCGCGCTCAGGCGGGCCAGGCTGGTCGCCACGTCGCCGGGAACCGCGGCATCCACCGCGCGCAGCTTGCCGATCTCGGCGGTGTCGGCGTCGATATGCACCACGCGCGCGAACGGCGCGAACTCGGCCAGCTTGCCGGTGGCGCGGTCGTCGAAGCGCGCGCCGACCACGATCAGCAGGTCGCATTCCTGCACCGCCATGTTCGCGGCGCGGTTGCCGTGCATGCCGAGCATGCCCAGGTTGCACGGATGCCCGGGCGGCAGCGCGCCCAGTGCCTTCAGGGTCATCACCGTGGGGAAGCCGGTCAGGTCCACGAACTCGCGGAAGGCCTCCACCGCGTCGCCCAGCACCACGCCGCCGCCGGCGTAGATCACCGGCCTTTGCGCCTGCGCGATCACCGCCGCGGCCTCGTGCAGCGAGGCGTCCGGCGCCGGCGGCACGGGCACGGGCGCCAGCGGCACGTACGCGCCCAGCTGCGAGGCGTCGGCCAGCTGCACGTTCTTGGGCAGGTCGATCAGCACCGGGCCGGGGCGCCCGCTGCGCGCGATCCGGAACGCCTCCGGCACCGCGCGCCGCAGCTCGTCCACGGTGCGCGGCAGGAAGCTGTGCTTGACGATCGGCAGGGTCATGCCGAACACGTCCAGTTCCTGGAACGCGTCCGTGCCCATCAGCGGGGTCGGCACCTGGCCGGTGATCACCACCATCGGCACCGAGTCCAGCATCGCGTCGGCGATGCCGGTGACCAGGTTCGAGGCGCCGGGGCCGGAGGTGGCCACGCAGACCCCGACGCGGCCGCTGGCGCGCGCGTAGCCGTTGGCGGCGAAGGCGGCGCCCTGCTCGTGGCGTACCAGCACGTGCCGCAGCGACGCGCCGTGCAGCGCGTCGTAGAACGGCATGATCGCGCCGCCCGGATAGCCGAAGATCGTGTCCACGCCCTCGGCTTCCAGCGCCTGCACCAGCCAGCGCGCGCCGTTCATCACGCAGCCTCTTTCCGTGTCGGGGTGGCCGTGGCGGCGGCGCCGTCCTGGCCCTGCAGCCAGGTCATCTTCTCGCGCAGCCTGCGGCCGACCTGTTCGATCGGGTGCTCGAGGTCGGCCTGGCGGTACTTCCTGTAGTTGGGCAGGCCGGCCTCGTACTCGGCGATCCAGTCGCGGGCGAAGGTGCCGTCCTGGATCTCCCCGAGCACCTGCTTCATCCGTGCCTTCACCGAGGCGTCGATGACGCGCGGGCCGCTGACGTGGTCGCCGTACTGGGCGGTCTCGGACACGAACTCCAGCATCCGGGTGATGCCGCCCTCGTAGAATAGGTCCACGATCAGCTTCAGCTCGTGCAGCACCTCGTAGTAGGCGATCTCCGGCTGGTAGCCGGCCTCGACCAGCACCTCGAAGCCGGCCTGCACCAGCGACGAGGCGCCGCCGCACAGCACCGCCTGTTCGCCGAACAGGTCGGTCTCGGTCTCCTCCTTGAAGGTGGTGCGGATCAGGTTGGCGCGGGCGCCGCCGAGGCCCGCGGCGTAGGCCAGCGCGTATTCCTCCGCCTTGCCGCTGCGGTCCTGGTGCACCGCCCAGATGCAGGGCACGCCGCGCCCGATCTCGTACTCGCGGCGCACCAGCGCGCCCGGGCCCTTGGGCGCGACCAGCACCACGTCGAGGTCCTCGCGCGGGGCGATCAGCCCGTAGTGCACGTTGAAGCCGTGCGCGAACAGCAGCACCGCGCCCTGCTTCATGTTCGGCGCCAGCACCTCCTCGTACAGCTTCTTCTGCACCATGTCCGGGGTGAGCACCGCGACGAGGTCGGCGTCGCGCACCGCCTCCGCGGGCGTGGTGACGGTGAAGCCGTCGGCTGTTGCCTTCGCCTCGGTCGGGCCGCCGGGGCGGAGGCCCACGGTGACCTCGTAGCCGGAATCACGGAGGTTCAGCGCGTGCGCGCGGCCCTGGCTGCCGTAGCCGACGATGGCGATCCTGAAGCGGGGAAGGGTCTGCTGGCTCATGGCGTGGTCCGTTGTGTCGGTGGCTGGGGTGGGAAAACCGGCAACAAAAAACCCCGCGACCTTGCGGTGCGGGGTTCCTTGCAGATCTGGCGTGTTTTTCGGTTACACGTCGACCCGTCCCGCACCTGTTGGCGAGGTAATAAGGACGAGTACGAGAATGGACGCCGCGGCGCTGGCGCGCGTGCCGGAAAGAGCGTTCGCGATGTCCATGTGGCGTTGCAGCATGAGCCGACACTAAACTTCCCCGAACGGCCGTGTCAATAGGGTTCCGGAAAAATTTTTTCCGACTTTCGTTGCACGCGAAAACGTTGCAATTGAAACCTCGGCGCGGACCGGCAGGCGATGCCCCAACATACGTAACCGCATTCCGGAATTACTCCCCCCGATGCCCGAATACCGCTCGAAGACCTCCACCCACGGACGCAACATGGCCGGCGCCCGCGCGCTGTGGCGCGCCACCGGCATGAAGGACGGGGATTTCGGCAAGCCGATCGTCGCCATCGCCAACTCCTTCACCCAGTTCGTGCCCGGGCACGTGCACCTGAAGGACCTCGGCCAGCTGGTGGCGCGCGAGGTCGAACGCGTGGGCGGCGTGGCCAGGGAGTTCAACACCATCGCCGTGGACGACGGCATCGCCATGGGCCACGACGGC
>CALLKI010000033.1 GCA_938008415.1 uncultured Luteimonas sp.
ATGCGCTGCATGCGGGCCAGCACCTGGCGCCGTCGCCGGCTCATCCGCCCCGGGCAGCGGTCGACCAGCACGTGCAGTCCCCGCTGCAGATGCCGCAGCTGCAGCAGCAGCGGCCTGAACGCGCGGTCATCCTGTTGCGCGGCGCAATCGCGCCACAGGCGCAGCGTCAGCCGCAGCTCGTCGCGCGTCATCCGGCCGTTGCCGGGATACAGTCCGTAGTCGCTCGCCGTCGATTTCCTGGACGCGCCGGTCTCGGGCAGCAGCAGTCCGATCGCCAGGCCGTCGTGATCGGCCTGCAGCGTCGATCCGGAATCGGGATCGAGCGCGATCCAGCCTCCCGGGACGAGGCGGAAGGCGCCTTCCCTCGCCTCGATCCGGGAACTGCCGCGCAGTTGGATCCAGAACGCGAAATGCCGCGCCGCTTGTCGCGCGCTGCATAGCCGCGGGACGAGGCGGGTCGCGATGCCGGACTTCGCCGTCGTCCCCGGCGCGGGAATCGTGTGGATGTCTTGCCGTCTCATTTGACGTCTCCTGTCGCCGCTACATGCGGGAAACGGCCCAATTCGAACGCCGATCGCCGGCGATCGCATGCGTGTATCGGCGTAGGCGCGGGTTACGTCCATCGGAACGCCATGAGATCGACGAAAGCGTCATCGGCATCGATGAAATTCCGCGTGGCGGCGGCATGCGGCTTCTAGAATGCCGCGTCCCGGTCGCGGCATCCGGGAACGCGATGCCGACCCGCCCGGCCCCGCCATGCGTCGCGGTGCCTGTGCATGGATCCGCGAACGCGATGCGCCGATGCCTCCATGCTACTCTTCCGGTTGTCTGCCGATGTGCGTATCCGATCCCGTGCAAGCTCCCCGTCCCGATACCCTGGACAAGAGCGTTCTGGCGATCAGCCTGTGCGTGTGGCTGGGGTACTTCGTGATGGTGAACACGCTGACCTACGTCGTTCCGGGGCGCAGCTTCGACCTCGGGACGCTGACCGCCCGGATCGTCGTCGCCGCGACGGGGGCGGCGCTCTGCCTGTGCATGTACGCGGTGTTGCGGCGCTGGGGCGGCAGCCAGCCGTGGCCCCTGCTGCTGAAGGCGATGGCGTTGAGCGTCGTGCCCGCGGCGCTGCTGGTCGCGACCGGCATGTACGCGTTCCGGGCGTTCACGTCGTATTACCTGCTCAATCCGGGCGAATGGATGGATCCGTACCTGATGGGTTGGACCTTCACCAGCCACCTGTGGATGCTGTTCACCTGGTGCGCCCTGTACGTCGGGGCGGCGTCGATCATCGAATTGCGCCGGCGCGAGGCGCAGCTGGCCGCGGCGCAGGCCGCGGCGCACCGTGCCCAGTTGCTCGCGCTTCGCCTGCAGATCAACCCGCACTTCCTGTTCAACACGCTCAACACGCTGGCCGGCCTGATCGTGCTGGGGCGCAAGGAGGAGTCGGAGCGCATCGTGCTCGATCTGTCGCGGTTCCTGCGCCATACCCTGGCGAAGACGCCGACCGAGCTGGTGCCGCTGGCGGACGAGGTCGGGGTGTTGCGCATGTACCTGGACATCGAGCGTGCGCGCTTCCACGACCGCCTGCAGGTGAGCTACGACGTGCCGGAGGAATGCGGCCGGGCGCTGGTGCCGAGCCTGGTGCTGCTGCCGTTCGCGGAGAATTCGATCAAGCACGCGCTGGGCAACAGCGAGGATGGCATCCACATCAGGGTCGGTGCCCGCCGCGAAGGCGGCATGCTGCGGGTGTGGCTGGAAGACGGGGGCCGGGGGGAATCCCACGCCCCGGACGGCCTTGGCATCGGCCTGTCGAACGTGCGCCAGCAGCTGCAGGCGCTGTACGGGCCCCAAGGGCGCCTGCGTGCCGGGCCGACTGGGGACGGCTGGCGCAACGAGATCGCGATCCCGTGGCAGGAAGCAGCGAAGGCATGATCCGCATCCTGCTGGCCGACGACGAACCGGTGGCGCTGGAACGGCTGGAACTGGCGGTTGCCGGCATCCCCGACGCCGAGGTGGTCGCGAAGGCGGCGAACGGCCGGCAGGCGCTGGAACTGATCCGGGAACTGGAGCCCGATGTGGCGGTGCTCGACATCCGGATGCCCGGCCGCGACGGGTTCTCGGTGATCGGGGGGATCCCGTCCGGAAGCCACGTCCCCGAGATCGTGTTCGTCACCGCCTTCCACGAGCACGCGGTGCGCGCGTTCGAATTCCACGCCGTGGACTACCTGCTCAAGCCGGTGGCCTTCGACCGCTTCGCCCAGGCGATCGAGCGCGCGCGTGCACGGCTGCGTGCACGGCAATCGGAGGCCAGGTTCGCGGAACTGCAGGAATTGATCGCCACCCTGCGCAGGCAACGCGCGGAAGAGCGGGCCGGGTGGATGGAAGAAGCCTGGGTGCGTACCCGCGCCGGCCTGGTGCGGGTGCGGTTCGAGGACGTGGACGTGATCACGGCGGAGGGTGACTACGTCTCGCTGCACGTGGGCGGGCACGCCTACCTGCTGAAGGACACGATGGATTCCCTGCAGTCCCGGCTCGATTCTGCCCGGTTCCTGCGCGTGCACCGTTCCACGATCGTCAACCTTTCGCGCGTGACCGGCATGCGGCGCCGCGGGTCCCGTGCCCTGTTCCTGGTGCTGGAAGGCGGCAGGGAAGTGGCGGTCGGGCCGAGCCGGGTCGGCCCGGTACTGGAGGCGCTGAACGCACGGCGCTGGCGTTGACGGGACCGCGGGAAAGGGGCGGCTTCCAGGTCCGCGGCCCCGGGGCGCGTGTCAGAAGCGATAGTCGAGTCGCACCGCGATGCCACGTTCGTTGCCGTAGCGCTCGTGTATCGGCGACCTGCTGGACGTGCGTGAACGGGCCGTGCGGTAGGTGATGTACTGCTCGTTGAACAGGTTCTCGATGTGCACGCCAAGCTGCAGGTTGTCGTCGAGGCGGATGCGGCCGGACAGGTTGACCGTGGTGTATGCCGGCGAAACGTCCTCCGGACGGGTGTTGAAGTGCGACTTGTACTCCCCGTAGGAGGCCACGTCGATGCGCGCGAACGTCTGGCGGCCCAGCAGCCGGAATTCATGGTCGAGCGCCAGATAGGCGTTGTACTTCGGCACCATGGTCATGTCGTCGCCGGCCTTCGCGCCAAGGACCTCGTTGTCGGCGGTCAGCCTGGAGCGGGTGTGGCCGTAGTTGAACGTCAGCATGGTGCGGTCGGTCAGTGCCAGCGTGCTCTCGAACTCCAGCCCCTGCGACCGGGCCGACTTGCCGGGCGTGTTGGTGATGTAGCTGAAGCCGCAGCGGGGCATGATGATGGTGGACCAGGTGTCTCTCCAGTCGATGTGGTAGATGGCCGCGGCCACATGGAACCGGCGGTCGAACAGGCTGGCCTTGATGCCGACCTCCGTGTTCTCGATCCGGTCGCTGCCGTAGCGGGGCTGGTAGCCGCCGGCGAACTCGTCCGCGGCGCAGGAATTGGGCAGCGGGGGATTGTTGCCGCCCGGGCGGTAGCCCTCCGAGTACAGGGCGTAGACGTTGAGGTTGCCGCTCGGCATGTAGGACACGCTGAACTTCCTGCGCGTGCCGGATTCCCTGCCTGAATATGCCTCGTCGAAGTACGGTGAATCACCATTGGTGCCGAGCCAGATGCCGCTGCTGCGGAAGGCCATGGAGTCCTCGAACCGGAAGCGGCGCAGGCCACCGGTGAACTCGAACCTGCCGATGCCGGTCTCCAGCAGGTAGCCCAGCTCGCCGAAGACTGCCCGCTCGCGGGCGTAGTAATGGAGGGTGGTCGTGTTGTAGTTGGCCCCCGGGTTGCCGTACAGCGCCTGGCCGAGTTCGGCGATGTTGCGGATGCCGAGGTCCGTGAAGCCGTATTCGAAGTAGTCGTTCCAGGCCGAGAAGATCGCGATGCTGCGCGGGTCGGTATCGTGGTACTGCCACTGGCCGTCCGGGTCGTATCCTTCCCAGGACCGGTCCTGGAAGAAACCCACGGTCCAGTCGAGGCCGCCGATGTGCTCCAGGCTCTGGAAACGCAGCTCGTGCGTGGTCTGGTAGGTCTTGGAATGGTTGGTGACCCAGGTGCGCGCCATGTCTTCCATGTCCTGGCGGGACCTGCTGCCGCGGGACCTGTAGAAACTGTAGCGGTACGTGCCGACGTAATGCGCCGACATGATCCCGGACAGGTTGTCATGGTCGGCGCGCAGCGAGAACAGGTTGAGGGCGCTGCGCGCCCATCCGTCCACCCGCTCCCAGATCGTGTACTTGGGGTTGGACCGGACGGGCTGCGAATCCGCGGCGCGGCAGGCCGGGCGTTCCGCTCCCGCGGGGCATTCGACCTGTTCGAAGTCGACATCGTATCCCCACGGCGAGTCGGGGTTCGGGGTCAGGATGGGAACCCAGTAGAAGCCGGGGATCGAACGGTCGGCCGTATCGGGGCCGACGGAATCGGTGGCGACCCAGATGTGGCCGAGGATGAGGTCGAGGTCCCGCGCCGGCTGCCAGCGCAGCTGTGTGCGGATGAACTCGGAGTCCGCCTCGTAGCGGGTGCCCGTGTGGGCGTTGACCATCTTGCCCGGCACGTTGCGGACGCCCGTGCTCACGCGCATGGCGAGGGTGTCGTCGACCAGCGGGATGTTGATGCTGGCATTGGCGCGGGTCCAGGTGCCGTGGAGGCTCTTCTCCGTCCCGGCGACTGCGTTGCCATTGAATTCGAAATCGTTGAACTGCGGGGCGCGCGTGCGCAGATGTACCGTGCCGCCGATCGCGTTCGAGCCCCAGAGCGTGCCCTGCGGGCCGCGCAGGACCTCGACCTGCTCGATGTCGTGCACGTAGCCGAAGCCGAGCGGGATGCCATCGACGAACTGGCTGGTGGTGCCGGGTGTCGGGGTGTTGCCGCCGACCAGGCCGCGCAGGATCAGCTGCCCGAGCGGATTGGCGCCGCCGGCGATGGTGCGGTAGATGTCCAGGACGGTGACCGCGTTGCGGTTGTCGAGTTCGGATGCGCCCACCACCGAGATGTTCATGGGGACTTCCACGACCGACTCGGTGCGCTTGCGGGCGGTGACGACGACGGCGTCCAGGTCCGTCGCCTCGTCGTCCTGGCCGGGCGACGGCGGCTCCTGCGCGGGGACGGTGCCGCAGAGGCCGCAGAGCAGGATGGCAATGGGCACCCATGGCGCCATCGCGCGGAACTCAGGGATGAACCTCGCGTGATGCGGCATGTGGGGAGCCCGCCGGGGACCCGCTCCGGCCAAAAGTGCCCGAACCCCGTTCGGGGTGTCAACGGCCTGCGTACCCGAACACGCGAATCCGGCCGGCGTCCGGCCAGGCTCCCCGCGGCCGGACCAGGGCGTGGCGGCGCGGCGACACCGGCGAGCCCGTCGCGGATAATGCCCGCATGTTCGACGTGATCCTGCACCGGCCGGAGATCCCGCCCAACACCGGCAACGTGATCCGCCTGTGCGCGAACACCGGCGCGCGGCTGCACCTGGTCAGGCCGCTGGGTTTCGACATGGACGACCGCCACCTGCGGCGCGCGGGGCTGGATTACCACGAATATGCGACGGTGCAGGTGCACGATTCGCTCGACGCCGCGCTCGCGGCGATCGCGCCGCCACGCCTGTTCGCGCTGAGCACGCGCAACGAGGTGCGCTACGACGCACCGCGCTTCGCGGAGGGTGATGCGTTCCTCTTCGGCAGCGAGACCTGCGGGCTGCCCGGGGACGTGCTGGCGCGCGTGCCGGATGACCGGCGCCTGCGCCTGCCGATGCGCCCGGGCAACCGCAGCCTGAACCTGTCGAACGCGGTGGCGGTGGTGGTATTCGAGGCCTGGCGCCAGCTCGGTTTCGCCGGCGCGGGCTGAAGGCGGCGCCGGCGACTGCGCCGGGGCTTTCGCGCTGCGGGTGGTGCGATCGCGGCGGGCATGGCGCGGATGCATTCCAACCCGAAAAGTTCCTGAACACATCGAACGTGTGTTCAGGGGAGGTTGCGCCGCGTTTTCGAGAATGCGGCCGACCGTTCCGGCAGCGCCATGTCTCCCCCAGGATGGTTGTTCCCCCTCCCCCGGCGCTTCCGGAACGGCCTTCACGCGTTTCCAGAAGCACACGAAGAACCCACAACAAAGAGGCTCCCCCGATGAAGCGTTCCCTGTTCGCCCTTGGCCTGCTCGCCGCCCTGCCGTTCGCCGCTTCCGCGGCCGATGGCTTGTCGTACAACTACGTCGAGGCAGGCTACGTCGCCACCAACCTCGATGGACTGCCGGATGCCGACGGCTTCGGCCTGCGCGGTTCGGTCGCGTTCCATCCCAATTTCCACCTCTTCGGCGACTACTCGAAGCAGGACGTGGATGGCACCAGCGTCGACGTGGACGAGTGGCGCGTCGGCCTGGGCTACAACCACAGCCTGTCGCCGCGGGCCGACCTGCTGACCCGCGTGGCCTACGAGAAGATCGACGCCGGCGTCGCCAGGGCCGATGGCTGGAGCGTCGAGGCCGGCGCCCGTGGCCTGCTCACGGACAACTTCGAGGGCTACGCGCTGGCCGGCTATGCCGACGGCGACGACGTGGACGGCGACTTCTATGGCCGCCTCGGCGCGACCGTGAAGTTCAACCGCAACTGGGCGCTGAACGGCGACGTGAAGTTCTCCGACGGCGACACCCAGTGGTTCGTCGGCCCGCGCTTCACCTGGTAAGCGCCCGGGCGAAAACCAAAGCCGCGACGTTGCTCCCTTCCCCTCTCTCCCGATGTCGCGACCTGGCCCGGCCGGCAACGGCCGGGCCTTTCCGTCTGCGGTACGGGCAGGGCCGCGCGGCGCGTGGCCGCGCCGTGCGCGGCGGGAAGTCAGCCGAACAGCCCGTCCGGGTATTCGGCCTTGCGTTCGCGTGCCATCAGCCGCGCCAGGCCTTCGGCAGGGGTGATGTCGCCGTGGAGCACGTCGCGCACGTTGCGCGCGATCGGCAGGTCCACGCCATGGCGTTCGGCCAGGCGCATGACCTCGTCCGCGGTCTGGATCGATTCGACCACCTGGCCGATCCCGCGCACCGCCTCGTCGATGCTCTGGCCGCGGCCGAGGGCGAGGCCCAGGCGCCGGTTGCGCGACAGGTCACCGGTGCAGGTGAGCACCAGGTCACCCAGGCCGGCCAGGCCCATCAATGTTTCCGGCCGCCCGCCCATGGCGGCGTTGAGCCGCAGCATCTCGTTGAGGCCGCGGGTGATCAGCCCGGCGCGGGCATTGAGGCCGAGCGACATGCCGTCGGCCACGCCGGTGGCGACCGCCAGCACGTTCTTCATCGCGCCGCCCAGCTCGGCGCCGCGGATGTCGTTGCCGGTGTAGGCGCGGAACGAGGGGCCGTGGAGCACGTCGGCGACCGACTGCACGAAGGCGGCATCGTCGCCGTGCACAGTCAACGCGGTCGGCAGGCCCTGCGCCACTTCCTTCGCGAACGAGGGGCCGGTGACGACGGCCAGCGGCACGCCGGGGCCGAGCGCCTCGGCCGCGACCTCGTGCAGGAACCGGCCGGTCCCGGGCTCGAAGCCCTTGGTCGCCCAGGCCACGCCCGCGTGCGGCGGGCGCAGCGGGGCCAGCGCGCGCAGGGTTTCGCCGAACGCGTGCGAGGGCACCGCCACCAGCACCAGGCCCGCGTCGCGCAGGGCGGCGGCCAGGCCGGTGGTGGCACGCAGGCCTTCGGGCAGGGGGATGCCCGGGAGGTAGCGCGGATTCTCGTGCCGGCCGTCGATCGCCGCGATGACCGCCGGGTCCCGGCCCCACAGCACCGTGGGGAAACCGTGGCGTGCGATCAGCGCGGCGAGCGCGGTGCCCCAGGACCCCGCGCCGAGGACCGCGACCGGTCCGGTCGGTATCGCCATGGCCCGCTCAGGCGTTGCCCGCGGTCCCGCTGCTGGCCAGGTCGCCGTCGCCGGAGCCCTGCTGCTGTTGCTGCTCCTGCTGCATCTGCAGCTGGCGCTGGCGCAGGGATTCGGCGTAGAGCGCGTCGAAGTTGATCGGCTGCAGCAGGAACGGCGCGAAGCCGCCGGCCTGGATCAGCTCGGAGATCAGCTGGCGCGCATACGGGTACAGCACGTTCGGGCACTGGGTGCCGAGCAGGGCGTCGGCGACCTGCGGCTCCAGGCCGGCCAGGCGGAACACGCCCGCCTGCTGCACTTCCGTCACCCACACGGCATTGTTCTCGCCCTCGCCCACGGAGCAGGTCAGGGTGATGCCGAGCACCACCTCGAAGGTGGTCTCGCCCAGGCGCTGGACGCGCTGGTTGAGGTTCATGTTGATCTGCGGCTGGCCCTGTTCATTGAAGACGAACGGCGCCTTGGGCGACTCGAACGAGACGTCCTTGACGTAGATCTTCTCGACCGTGAACACGGGGGGCTGCTGGGGGGTGCCTTCCGGCGTGGCGGCGCCGTTGGGGGCTTGCTCGGACATCTGGCTACTCCGGGGAGTGATAGGGGGTGAAGTCGGCAATTATGACATCCCGGGGGCTCAGCCCCGGCCCCTGACCAGCGGCAGGTCGGCCTGCTGCCAGCCGGCGATGCCGCCGTCGAGCACGTAGACGCGCTCGAAGCCGGCCTTCTTCAGGCGCCGGGCGGCCTCGGACGCGGTGATGCCGGTCTTGCAGACCAGCACCACCGGCAGGCCCTTGGCAGGCGCCAGATGCCGGTTCTCGGGGTCGAACTGGCTCATCTGCACGTTCTTCGAGCCGGGGATGTGGCCCTTGTCGAAGTCGGCGATGGGGCGCAGGTCCACCACCAGGGCGTTCTCGCGGTTCATCAGCAGGGTCAGCTCGGCCGGGCGCAGTGCCTTGAAGCCGCGGAACAGGCGGGCAAGCTCGGTGTAGACGATGGCCGCGGTGATGCCCGCGAGGGCCAGCGAGAGCATGGGGTGTCGGCCGAGGAAGGCCAGCAGTTCTTCGAGATTCACGGCAATTGCGGGTTCAACGGCGGGCGGGGATTGTCGCACAGCCCGCGGGCGGGCTCATTCGCCCGCCCAGAAGTCCGGCAGGCCGCTGATCAGCCACCAGCGCCCGGCCTGCGCGTCGTAGCGCCAGCGCTCGGTGTAACGGGTGGTGCGCTCGGCCATGGTGTGGCGGTTGATCACGCCGATCTCGACCACGCGCACGGCCTCGGTTTCGCCGGCGCGCGAGGACAGCTCGCGGTACTGGGACACCTGCACCTGCCGGTAGCGCTCCAGCTCCAGGGCGGAGACCGGCCGTGCGGCCCGGACCCCGGGATCCACCAAGGCGAGCGCGCCCTCGAAATCGCTCCAGCGGATCGCGGCCGACCAGGCATGCTGCGCCTGCTCCAGTGCGGACAATTGCCTGTTGCCGGCGCAGCCGGCCAGCACCGCCAGTGTCAGCGCCAGCAGCCAGGCCGGCCAGCGGAAGATCGGGCGTATGCGCATGTCCAGCTCCGTGGTCCCGGGGGAAGCCATCCTAGGCCTGCCCGGGCTGGCGTACCAGCGCCTCGTCCGGCACCTCGAGCACGGCCGAGAGCGCGAGGTGGTCGGAGCGGGCCGCCGGCAGCGCGCGCATGCCCTCGCAGCGCAGCGCCGAAGTGGTCAGGATGTGGTCGATCGCGCGCTGCGGCCTCCAGCTGGGGAAGGTGTGTGGCGGGCACGCCGGGGGCTGCAGCCGGGTCCCGCGGTAGAGGATCTCCATCTCCGGCTGGTCGTGCCGGCAGTTGAAGTCGCCCATCAGCACCGCGTGCGGATGGTCGTGCAGCAGCTCGGCGATGAAGGCCAGCTGCGAGCGACGCGACTGCGCGCCCAGGGACAGGTGCGCGACCGCCACGGTCAGGCCGGCGCCACCCTCGCCGAAGCGGGCGACCAGCACGCCGCGCCCGGGGATCCGCCCCGGCAGCGGGTGCTCGATGACCTCGACCGGCTGGATTTTGCTCAGCAGGGCGTTGGCGCTGGAGGCCAGGGTGCCGACGCGGCGGTTGGGCTGGTGGGCCCAGAAGTCGAAGCCGCCGCGCTCGGCCAGGTAGTGGGTCTGGTTGGTGAAGCCGGACCGCCAGCTGCCGGGGTCGCTTTCCTGCAGGCCGACGATGTCGTGCTCGCGCGCCAGCCGCGCGATCGCGTCGAGCGCGTCGCGCTTGCCCCCGGCCGGCAGCACGTGCGACCAGCTGCGGGTGGCATAGTCGCTGTAGCGGCGTGTGCTGGTGCCGGCCTGGATGTTCGCACTCAACAGCTTCAGCCGGGTCGGCATGCCTGCAACCGCGGGATCACCGCGCCGCGGCCTCGCGTTCGTGCGCGACCAGGCGATCGGCGATCTGCAGCTGGTTCTCGTGGCTGGTGCCGATCACGCGGTAACGGCCGTTGACCACCAGGGTGGGCGTGGCCTCCACGCCGCTGCGGACCGCGAACTGGCGGGCGCGGCCGATGTTGGCGTTCACCGCGAAGCTGCCCATCGTGCTGAGCGCCTGGTCGGCGGAGACGCCGAACCTGGCCAGAAACGCCGCCAGGTCCTGCGCGCTGGCGTTGGGACGCAGGCTGCGCTCGATGTGGATGGCACGGAACAGCGCGTCGTGGACCTTGTCGGCCAGGCCCATCGCGGCGGCGGCGTAGAACGCGCGCGGATAGTTGTCCTGCGGGTTGAACACCGCTGGCACGTAGGTGAAGCGCACGTCGGCCGGCTGCCGCGCCTTCCATGCCTTCACCAGCGGGTCGAACTGGGCGCAATGGCCGCACCAGTAGGCGAAGACCTCGGCGACCTCGATGCCGTTGCCGGTGGTGAACGGCTGGCCGTTCGGGATGATCTCGTAGTCGCGGCCACGGACCAGGCCCGGGACCTCGGTCGGCGGCGGGAGCGCCGTGGCCGGCGCGGGGGCGCTGCTGCTGTCCGCAGGGGCTTCCTGGCCGGCGGCGGGCGCCTCCGGCGCGGCTTCCCCGGGCGCGCCGGGAGTCCCGGCCGGAGTGGTTTCGCCGGCGGCATCGCCGGCCGGGACGTCGGCGCCAGGCGCGGGCACGGCCGGCTCGGCCGGGGCTTCAGGTGCCTGCTTGCCGCAGGCGGCCAGCAGCAGGGACAGCAGTACGGGGATCAGGGCGTGGCGCAGGGGCATGCGGTTGGTCCTGTGCGAATGGGGAAAGCGGATGGGGCAAGGATAGCGGGCGCGGCATGAATCAATGGCCGGCCCGTTCGCGCGCGATCAGCTCGTCGGCGATGCGCAGGGTCTCGGCGAAGGTGCGGCCCTGCACCCGGTACCTGCCGTTGATCACCAGCGTCGGCGTGCCGAACACGCCGTTGCGCACGGCGAATTCGCGCGCGTGGGCCATCCGCCGGTCGGTCTCGGGGCTGGTCATCGCGGCCAGGAAGCGCTCGCGGTCGGCGCCGAGCCCGGCGGCGAACGTCGCCATTTCGACGTGGGTGGCGCCGCGCGGCGGCAGGGCCTGGGTGCGGTGGATCGCGGCGAAGGTCTCGTGGTGGGTCCGCTTCAGCAGGCCCAGCGCCTCGGCGGCGAAATAGCTGCGGGCGTAGGCGTCGTTCGGGTCGAACGCGGCGGGCAGGTAGGCGAAGCGCACATCCGCCGGCAGCCTGCGCAGCCACTCGTCCACCAGCGGCTGGAAGTTGTTGCAGTGCCCGCAGGTGTAGGCGAAGACCTCGACCACCTCGATCTTCCCGTCGGGCGGCGCCAGCCGCATGCCATCCGCGATGACTTCGTAGCCATCGCCCGGGCCGTGGTCGTGGCCGTGGTGCTGCGCGGTGGCCACGCCCGGCAGGAGCAGGAACAGCGCGAACAGGAGCGCGGTCAGGCGTGTGTTCATCGGCGTTGTGTCGGGGAAAAAAGAAAACGCCGGCGCAGGATGGCCACGCCGGCGTTCTGGTTCAAGGGTTCCGGCCGGAGGGCCGGGCCGCGTCAGGCATCCTGTCAGGGCGCCGCGGCCTCCGCGGGCGCGGCATCCTGCGCGGACGACGCCTTCGCCGCGGCCTCGATCGCGGCCCGGGTCTTCGCGTCCGGACGCGGATGCAGGCCCTGCATGTAGCTGGCCAGCGCCTGGATCTCCTCGTCGGTCAGGTTCCGGGCCACTTCGGCCATGATGTCGAACAGGTGGCGGTCCTGCTCCTGGGTGGTGCCGGCGCGGTACTCCTGCAGGCGGCGCGCGGTGTACCAGGACTGCTGGCCGGCCACGTGCGGGTAGGCCGGGCCCGGGTTGCCCTGGCCGGCGGGGCCGTGGCAGGCCAGGCAGGCCGGGATGCCGCGGGAGGCGTCGCCGCCGCGGAAGAGCTTCTGGCCGATCTCGTAGAACTTCATGCCCGCGTACGGGCCCTCGGTGACCTCGGCATCGTCGGCCAGGCCGGCGCCGGAGGTCTGCGAGGCGAAGTGGGCACCCAGGTCGCGCATGTCCTGCGCGCTCAGCGGCTCGGCGTACGGGGCCATGATCGCGTTCTGGCGCTGGCCGCTCTTGAACAGCGCGAGCTGGCGGGCGATGTAGCGCTCGCTCTGGCCGGCGATGCGCGGGTACAGGCTGGGGTCGGCCTCGGCGTTGCCGTCCAGGCCGTGGCAGGCGGCGCAGGCGCCGGCCAGGGTCGCGCCCCGCTGCGGGTCGCCGGGCCGGGCCTGCTCGACGGCCGCGAGGATGTCCGCATCCAGCGGCGCGGCGTCGACCGGCGGATTGTCCTGCAGGGGTTCGACCGTGGTCTGGGCGAAGGCAACCGCGCCGGCCACGAGGGCGGCGAAACCGGCAAAGGCGTAAGCGCGAACGTGGCGCATCTGCTTTGGCTCCGTGAATCTGGTGCGCGGCACGCCGGAAGCGGCCGCAAGGCCCGGAATTATCGTTTCCGTCCCGGAAACGGTCAAACCGCCGCGGGCGGCGCCCCGGGTGTGGGAAGCTATCCGCCCTTGCCCGCCCCCGGGAAGCCATGAGCAATCCCCTCGAACGCGCCCGCTACCTGCTGGCCGCCCACACCGTGAAGCAGCTGCCGCCCGACGATGGCGCGGAAGTCGCCTTCGCCGGCCGCTCCAACGCCGGCAAGTCCAGCGCGCTCAACGCGTTGTGCCGGCAGAACGCGCTCGCGCGCGTGTCCAAGACCCCGGGGCGCACCCAGCAGCTGGTGTACTTCGAACTGCCCCAGTTCCCGGGCCGCTACCTCGTGGACCTGCCGGGCTACGGCTACGCGAAGGTGCCGCAGGCGCTGCAGGCGCACTGGCAGTCCTTCATCGACGGCTATTTCCGCAACCGGGCCTCGTTGCGCGGGCTGGTGGTGGTGATGGACATCCGCCACCCGCTGAAGGACTACGACCGGCAGATGCTCGACTACGCCGTGCGCCGTGGCCTGCCCGCGCACGTCCTGCTGACCAAGGCCGACAAGCTCTCGCGCGGGGCCGCGACAGCCGCGGTGCTGGCGGTCCGCCGGGAGCTGGAGTCTTCCGGTGGCGGGATCGGGGTGCAGGCGTTCTCGGCCGAGTCGAAGCTCGGGGTGGAGGAGGCCCGCGCCGTGGTCGCCGGCTGGCTCGGGCTGTAGGTGGCAGTTCCCGGCCGGTTCCTGCGTATGCCCGCATGGAAGGCGGCATCCCGCTGCCGGAACAGGTGGAACCCATGGACAAGCGGATCGTGGCCGGCCTGGCCCTCCTGCTCGCGACCGGCACCGCGGGCGCGGTGCATCCCCGTCTGGCCGCCGAACAGCCCGGCATCAATGCCTCGTCCACCCTCGCGCTGGGCGGGGCCTCGTCGCAGCAGCTGGCCCAGACATTCACCCTCTCGACCACGGGCTACCTCAGCCACGTGATGGTGCCGGTCACCTGCCAGCCGACGGCCGGCGTGCGGGTCACCATCGAAAAGGTCGACAAGTCCGGCGCGCCCAACGGCAGCGTGCTGGCGTACGAGGAACTGCCGGGCACGCTGTTCACTTCGGTTCCCCTGCCGGCGGTGGGCATGCGCATGGTCGAGTTCACGCATCCGCCCCTGCTCGGGACGGGCACCTACGCGGTGGTCCTGAGGATCAAGGGCAAGGGCAGTTGCGGGGTCTATGCCGGGCCGGACGGCGACACCTACGCCGCCGGCAAGGCCTGGTACATCGCCGCGCCCAATCCGCCCGTCTGGGTCGAACTGGGTGGCAGCGGCGGGACGGGCGTGCGCGACCTGGCGTTCCAGGTCTACGTGCGGCCGCTGTAATCAGGCGGCGACGTCGAACAGGCGGCCGACCGCCGACGCGGCCACCATCGCCAGCACGCCCCAGAACCCGACGCGCAGCGCGCCGCGCAGCACCGGCGCGCCGCCCAGTTTTGCCGCCGCAGCGCCCGAGATCAGCAGCCCGGCCACCGTGGCCGCGGAAACCACCACCTCCACGTACGCGCGCGGGGCCAGCAGCGCCGCGAGCACCGGCAGGGCGGCGCCGGCACAGAAGGCGGCGGCGGAGGACATCGCCGCCTGCACCGGCCGTGCCCGCAGTTCCTCGGTGATCCCGAGTTCGTCGCGGGCATGGGCGGCGAGCGCGTCGTGGCGGGTGAGCTGCTCGGCGACGGTCCGCGCCAGTTCCGGTTCCAGGCCGCGCTGGCGGTAGATCGCGGCCAGTTCCTCCAGCTCGGCCTGGGGATCCTCGCGCAGTTCGCGGCGCTCGATGTCGAGGTCGGCGGCCTCGGTGTCGGCCTGCGACTTCACCGAGACGTACTCGCCGGCGGCCATCGAGAAGGCGCCGGCCACGGTCGCGGCCACGCCGGTGGCCAGGACGGTCTCGTGGCTCGCGCTGGCGGCCGCGATGCCGACGACCACGCCGGCGACCGAGACGATGCCGTCGTTGGCACCGAGCACCGCGGCGCGCAGCCAGCCGGCGCGGTGGCTGCGGTGGAGTCCGGGGTTGCGGCTGGCCATGCGTGTTCTCCTGCCGGGACCGGGTACATTCTGGAACGGTCCCGGGCGCGATGGCGAAATGCGAACCAGCCGCGTCCGCGCGGGGCCTACTCGAGCTGGAGGATCAGCGGCGCCCTCGCCGGCAGCAGGAGCGTATCCCCCAGCTCCACCCGGCGCCCTGTCAGCACGTCGGTGGCCGAGCGCGCGGCGCCGAGGAAGCGGGTGAAGCGGCCGAGGGCCAGCGGGGTCTCGGCGCCGTTGCGATTGAGGGCCACCATCACCGTGTCCCGGCCATCGTGGCGGAAGTACACGTACACGCCGCCTTCCGGCGCGTAATGGGTCAGCTTGCCGGTCTGCACGACCGGCGTGCGCCGGCGCCAGTTGAACAGGGTGCGCACGAAGTCCTGCGCCTCGCGCTGCTGCGCCGACAGGCCCCTGCCGGTGAAGGCGCTGGCGGCATCGCCTTCCCAGCCTCCGGGCATGTCGGCGCGCAGCAGCCCGTCGTGGCGCTCCTTCGGCCCGCGCAGCAGCACTTCCGAGCCGTAGTAGAACTGCGGGATGCCGCGGGTGGTGGCGATGAAGGCGATGCCCAGCTTCCACAGCCCCGTATCGCCGTCCACGTGCGCCAGCAGCCGGGGGGTGTCGTGGTTCTCGGCGAACACCACCAGCGCGTCCGGGTCCGGGTACAGGAAGTCGCAGGCCAGCATCTCGTACAGCGGCATCCAGACGCTTTCCCGGGTGTCGGGCCGGACCAGCGCCTCGCGCAGCGCGATGTGCACCGGGAAGTCGATCATCCCGGTCATGTGCGGCACATGGCCGCTGCGGTTGGCCTTGCCGCGCTGCCAGTGGGCGACGATCGCAGGGTTCGGGCTCCATTCCTCGCCGACCATGGCGAAGTCCGGGTACTCCTCCATCACCGCCTTCGCCCATGCGGAGAGGAAATCCGCGTCGGCGTAGCCGAAGGTGTCCTCGCGGATGCCGGCAAGGCCCGCGTATTCGATCCACCACAGCGTGTTCTGGATCAGGTAGCGGGCCACGTGCGGGTTGCGCTGGTTGAGGTCGGGCATGGCCTCGACGAACCAGCCGTCGGTGAAGCCGGCGCGGTCCTCCGGCACGGCGTGCGGATCCTGGATGGTGGTGCGGCGGTGGTTGGTGGGAACGAAGCGCCCGCCGTGGTTGATCCAGTCCCGGCCGGGCAGGTCGCGCATCCACCAGTGCCCGGCGCCGATGTGGTTGAGCACCACGTCCATGACCAGGCCGATGCCGCGTTCGCGGGCCTCGCGCGCGAGCGCGCGGAAGTCCTCGTTGCTGCCGAAGCGCGGGTCGATCCGGTACAGGTCGGTGATCGCGTAGCCGTGGTAGCTCTGCTGGTCCTGGTCGTTCTCCAGCAGTGGCGTCGGCCAGAGCATGGTGAAGCCGAGGCCCGCGATGTAGTCCAGGTGCCGGCGCAGGCCGGCGATGTCGCCGCCGTGGCGCCCGTAGGGATCGGCGCGGTCGGCCGCCTCGCGCATCCCGGGCACGCTGTCGTTGGACGGGTCGCCGTTGGCGAAGCGGTCCGGTGTGACGAGGTAGATGGCGTCACGTGCGTCGAAGCCGCGCCCCGGCGCCGGTTCACGGGCCTCCAGCCGCCACGGGTGGCGTGCGACCACCTGGCCGTCGCGCAGGAACGCGATTTCCAGTTCGCCCGGCCTCGCGTCGTCGCCGATGTCGATCATGACGAACAGGTAGTTGGGACTGTCCAGGCGTTCGCTGCGGACGATGCGCACGCCCGGGTGGTCCAGGCGCGGGGTGGTCGAGGCGATGCCCGGGCCGTGGACCATCAGTTCCACCTGGCGGTGCTTCATGCCCACCCACCAGTTGCCCGGTTCGATCCGCTCGACGGCGGCGGCGTGCACGGACGTGGCCAGGGCCAGCAGCAGGCCGAACAGCAGCACGGGTCGCATGGTCGGTTCCCCGGTGTGGTCCACGCCGAGGCTATCGGCGCCCGTGGCGTGGGGACAATACTGCGGCGCGATGCATTCGTATGCATCGCGCGCATCCTGTGTTCCGGTGGCGGAATGCCACGGCGCCCCGCGCCGGTCTATAGTGCCGCCCTGCGCAAGTCCGACCGGGTATCCCCTTGTCCAGCCCCAGCCACGCTTCCGACACCCCCGTCAGCTCGCGCGGGCAGCTCGTCCAGGCCATCGCCGCCGGAGAGAAGCCGCGCGCGCGCTGGCGCATCGGCACCGAGCACGAGAAGTTCGGGTTCCGGCTCGACGACCTGCGGCCGCCGCCGTTCGAGGGCGAACGCGGAATCGAGGCGCTGCTCCAGGGGCTGACCCGCTTCGGCTGGGACACGGTGACCGAGGACGGCCGCGTCATCGCGCTGGGCAAGGACGGCGCCACGGTGTCGCTGGAGCCGGCCGGCCAGCTCGAACTGTCCGGCGCGGCGCTCGAGGACATCCACCAGACCTGCCGCGAGGTCGGCAGCCACCTGTTCGAGGTCAAGGCGGTGGCCGACGAGCTGCGGATCGGTTTCCTCGGCATGGGCTTCCAGCCGAAGTGGCGGCGAGAGGACATGCCGTGGATGCCCAAGGGCCGCTACCGGATCATGCGCGCCTACATGCCGAAGGTGGGCAACCTGGGCCTGGACATGATGACCCGCACCTGCACGGTGCAGGTCAACCTCGATTTCGAAAACGAAGCCGACATGGTGCGCAAGTTCCGCGTGGGACTCGCGCTGCAGCCGGTCGCCACCGCGCTGTTCGCCGACTCGCCGTTCACCGAGGGCCGGCCCAACGGCTTCCTCAGCTACCGTTCGCACGTGTGGACCGACACCGACCCGGACCGCACCGGCATGCTCGACTTCGTGTTCGAGGACGGCTTCGGCTACGAGCGCTACGTGGACTACCTCCTCGACGTGCCGATGTACTTCGTCCACCGCGAAGGCAGGTACATCGACGTCGCCGGGCAGAGCTTCCGCGACTTCCTAGAGGGGCGGCTGCCCGGGCTGCCGGGCGAGCTGCCCACGCTGCGCGACTGGTCCGACCACATGACCACGGCCTTCCCCGAGGTGCGGCTGAAGCAGTACCTGGAGATGCGCGGCGCCGACGGCGGGCCGTGGAACCGGATCTGTGCCCTGCCGGCGTTCTGGGTCGGACTGCTCTACGACGACGCCTCGCTCGACGCCGCCTGGGACCTGGTGAAGGACTTCACCCTCGAGGAGCGCCACGCCCTGCGCGACGGCGTGCCCAGGCACGGGCTGAAGCTGCCGTTCCGCAACGGCACGGTGCGCGACCTGGCCCGCGAGGCGCTGAAGATCTCCGCCACCGGGCTGCGCCGGCGGGCGCGCCTCAACAGCAAGGGCGCGGACGAGGCCGGCTTCCTCGATACGCTGGTGGAGATCGCCGAGTCGGGGCAGACCCCGGCCGAGCGCAAGCTGGAACTGTTCCACGGCGAGTGGAACGGCGACATCGACCGCGTGTTCCGCGAGTTCGCCTACTGACGCGCCCCGGGCGGATCGTCACGGGCGCAACCTTCGCGCGTTGCGGGGTGCAATTGCGCTAGCCTTCGGGGCATGGCCGCATCGACGCAACCCCCGCTGCGCGAGCACCTGGAGTTCGCGGAGACCGACGCCCTGCTGCGCGACGACGTGCGCAGGCTGGGCGCGCTGGTCGGCGAGGTGCTGGCCGAGCAGGAATCGCCGCAACTGCTGGAGCGGGTCGAGGCCATCCGCCGCGAGGCCATCGCGCGCCGTGAGCGCGGCCTGCCGGTGGACGCGCTGGCGGAACGGCTGGCACGGCTGGAGCCGGGCGAGGCCGAGGCGGTGGTGCGCGCCTTCGCCGCGTACTTCGGCGCGGTCAACCTCGCCGAGCGGGTGCACCGCATCCGCCGCCGCCGCGACTACGAGCGCAGCAGCGACCAGCCGCAGCCGGGCGGGTTCGTGGCGGTGCTGCGCGCGCTCCGGGACGACGGCGTCGGCTTCGATGAGCTGGCGGCGGCGCTGCCGCGGCTGTGGATCGAGCCGGTGTTCACCGCCCACCCGACCGAGATCGTGCGCCGCGCGATCCTCGAGAAGGAGCGCGACATCGTCGAGCGCCTGGTCGCGGACATCGACCGCACGCGCACGCCGGTCGAGCGCCGCGCCGACCTGGCGCGGATCCGCCAGGCGCTGACCTCGGCCTGGCAGACCAGCGATCAGCCCGCGTACCGCCCGACCGTGGCCGACGAGGTCGAGCACGTCGGCTACTACCTGGCCAACACCCTGTACCGCGTGGTGCCGGTGTTCTACGAGGCCTTCGCCGACGCGATCGAGGCGGTGTACGGCCGCAGGATCGAGCTGCCGCAGGTGCTGCGCTTCGGCACCTGGGTCGGCGGCGACATGGACGGCAACCCGAACGTCAACGCCGGCACCATCCGCGCCGCGCTCGAGGCGCAGCGCGCGCAGGTGATCGCGCAGTACCGGCGCGACGTCGCCGCGCTCGGGCGCGCGCTGACCCAGTCGCCGGACCGCGTCGGCGTGGACCCGGCCGTGTCCGACCGCATCGGGGAATATGCCGCGCAGCTGCCGGAGCGCGTGGCGGAGTTCAGCCCGCGCCTGGCCGACATGCCCTACCGCCGCCTGCTCGGGCTGATGGAGCGGCGGCTGGAACTGGCCACGCGGGACGACGCGCGCGGCTACGGCACCGCGCGGGAGTTCATCGCCGACCTGGAGCTGATCGACGCCAGCCTGTCGCGCAACCGTGGCGAGCACGCCGGCCGCTTCGCGCTGCGCCGCCTGCTGTGGCGCGCGCGCACCTTCGGCTTCCACCTCGCGGCCCTCGACATCCGCCAGGATTCGGCGGTGCATGACGCCGCGCTCGCGGCCCTGCTCGGCGATCCGGGTTTCGGCGCGCGCGGTCCGGATGAGCGCGTCGCGCGCCTGCATGCCGTCCTCGAGGGCCGCGAGGCCGTGGCCGCGGACACGGGCGATCCGGTCGCCGCGTCCACCCTCGAGGTGTTCCGCGCCGTGCTCGACGTGCGTCACCGCCATGGTGCCGGGGCGACCGGGCTGTACATCGTCAGCATGAGCCGCAGCGCCGCCGACGCGCTGGCGGTGCTGGCGCTGGCGCGGATCGCCGGCTGCACGGAGGACGGCATGGTGCCGCTCGACGTCACCCCGCTGTTCGAGACCGTGGACGACCTGCAGGCGGCGCCGGAGACCATGCGCTCGCTGCTGTCGGACCCGCTCTACCGCGCGCACCTGGCCCGGCGCCGGAACGAGCAGACGGTGATGCTTGGCTATTCGGACAGCGCCAAGGACGGCGGCCTGCTGGCCTCGCGCTGGGCGTTGCAGCGCACGCAGGCGGAGCTGTCGGCGCTGGCCGCGGAATACGGCGTGCGGATCATGTTCTTCCACGGCCGCGGCGGTTCGGTCTCGCGTGGCGGCGGCAAGACCGGGCGGGCGGTGATCGCCGCGCCGCGCGGCTCGGTGGACGGCAGCCTGCGGGTCACCGAGCAGGGCGAGGTGATCCACCGCAAGTACGGCATCCGTGCGCTGGCGCTGCGCAACCTGGAACAGGCGGCCGGCGCGGTGCTGCGCGCGACGCTGCGCCCGCGCCCGCCCGAGCCGCGCGAGGAGCGCTGGAAGGCGATGGCGGCGGTGCTGGCGGAGGAATCCCGCCGGCATTACCGCGCGCTGGTCCACGAGCACCCCGACTTCCCGGCGTACTTCCGCGCGGCCACGCCGATCGACGTGATCGAGCGGCTGCGGATCGGCTCGCGGCCCTCGCGCCGGCGCGAGGGCGGCATCGGCAACCTGCGCGCGATCCCGTGGGTGTTCGCCTGGTCGCAGAACCGTTCCACCCTCACCGGCTGGTACGGCGTCGGCCATGCCCTGCAGCACGGCATCCGCGAATACGGGCAGGAGGCGATGGCGGAGATGGCGTGCGAGTGGCCGTTCTTCGCCGCGCTGCTCGACGACGTGGAGATGGTGCTGGCCAAGTCGGACCTGGCGATCTTCGAGCGCTACTCGCGGCTCGCCGGCGACCTGCACGCGGTGTTCTACCCCGTGATCGCGGAGGAGTTCCTGCGCACCTGCGACGCGATCCTGCTGCTGAAGCAGCGCGACCGCATCCTCGCCGACGACTACCGGCTGCGGCTGTCGATCCGGCTGCGCAACCCGTACGTCGACCCGCTGAGCCTGCTGCAGGTGGACCTGCTGCGGCGCTGGCGCGAGGGCGGCCGTGAGGACGACGCGCTGCTGCGCGCGCTGGTGTCCACGGTCAACGGCATCGCCGCGGGCATCCAGAACACCGGCTGAGCCTCAGCCGGACGCGCGTTCCCACGGCGCCACCGGGCCGGGCACCTCACGGAACAGGGGGTGCGGGTCCGGATGGCCGGTGCCGGCCCATCGCGCGTGCAGCGCCGGATCACGTGCCGCCAGCTTGCGCAGCAGGTGGGCCCACTCGTGTTCCAGCTGCCCGGTCGTCACCACGATTGGCTCGACCGCGCGCGGCCGGCCGAACTTCGAGCGGTCGAAGCGGTAGCCGCGGGCGGTGGCCTCGGTGTGCACCGCGGCCAGGTAGGCGTCGATCGCCGCGGGTGGCCGGGGATGCGCCCGGAAGCGGTCGAGCTGCGGGTGGTGGCGGTAGCCACGGGTCCGGCCATGCAGCACGGCCCGTGCCAGCAGGGCCTCGCGCCACAGCGCCACCAGGCCCGGCGGGTCGAGGTGACGGGGGTGCAGCGACCACAGGCGCATGGCGCGGGCTCCGGGCAGGGGAGTGGCCATGGTATGTGCCGGCGCGTCGCCGGGATGTATACTCCCCCTGGGTATGACGGGAACCGGCCATGCCGCACACCCCGGAAGAAAAACGCAAGGTACTCGCCCGCATCCGCCGCATCCGTGGCCAGTGCGAGGGCGTGGAGCGCGCGATCGCGGAAGGCGCCGAGTGCTACGCGGTGCTGCAGCAGATCGCCGCCATCCGCGGCGCGGTCAACGGGCTGATGAGCGAGGTGCTGGAGTCGCACCTGCGCGAGCAGTTCGGCCATGCGGCCGCGGACCAGGCCGCGCGCGAGGCGCGCGTGGCGGAGATGGCCGGGCTGATCCGCTCGTACCTGAAGTGAACGACAACACCGGCGGCACCTGCGCCGCCGGCAACGAAACCGGGAGGGAATGACGCCATGAAGACCCGTGCCGCCGTCGCGTTCGGGCCGCGCAAGCCGCTGGAGATTGTCGAGCTGGACCTGGAGGGCCCGAGGAAGGGCGAGGTCCTGGTGAAGATCACCCACACCGCGCTCTGCCATACCGATGCCTTCACCCTGTCCGGCGAGGACCCGGAGGGCGTGTTCCCCTGCGTGCTCGGCCACGAGGGCGCGGGCGTGGTGGTCGAGGTCGGCGAGGGCGTGACCAGCGTCAGTCCGGGCGACCACGTCATCCCGCTCTACACCGCCGAGTGCGGCGAGTGCCTGTTCTGCAGGAGCAACAGGACCAACCTGTGCATCGCCGTGCGTGCCACCCAGGGCAAGGGGCTGATGCCGGACGGCACCACGCGCTTCTCCTACAAGGGCCAGCCGGTCTACCACTACATGGGCTGCTCGACCTTCAGCGAGTACACCGTGGTGGCGGAAGTGTCGCTGGCGAAGATCAACCCGCAGGCCGACCACGAACAGGTCTGTCTGCTCGGCTGTGGCGTGACCACAGGCCTCGGCGCGGTGCACAACACGGCGAAGGTGCAGCCTGGCGACTCGGTCGCGGTGTTCGGCCTCGGCGCGATCGGGCTTGCGGTGATCCAGGGCGCGAAGCAGGCGAAGGCCGGGCGGATCATCGCCATCGACATCAACCCGGAGAAGTTCGAACTGGCGCGGAAGATGGGCGCCACCGACTGCGTCAACCCGAAGGACCACGACAAGCCGATCCAGCAGGTGATCATCGAGATGACGGGCTGGGGCGTGGACCACAGCTTCGAGTGCATCGGCAACGTCGAGGTCATGCGCGCGGCGCTGGAATGCGCGCACCGCGGCTGGGGGCAGAGCGTGATCATCGGCGTGGCCGGCGCCGGCCAGGAGATCCGCACCCGCCCGTTCCAGCTGGTCACCGGCCGCCGGTGGATGGGGACCGCGTTCGGCGGCGTGAAGGGCCGCTCGCAGCTGCCGGGCATGGTCGAGCAGGCGATGCGCGGCGAGATCGAGCTGGCGCCGTTCATCACCCATACCCTGCCGCTGGAGCGGATCAACGAGGCCTTCGATCTGATGCACGCGGGCAAGTCGATCCGCACCGTGATCCATTTCTGAGGAAGGCCATGGAACGCATCGAACACCGTGCCTGCTTCGGCGGCTGGCAGGACGTGTACCGGCACCGTTCGGAGGTGCTCGGCTGCGACATGAACTTCGCCGTGTACCTGCCACCGCAGGCGGCGGAAGCAGGCGCGCGCCTGCCCGTGCTGTACTGGCTTTCGGGCCTGACCTGCACCGAGCAGAACTTCATCACCAAGGCCGGCGCGCAGCGCTACGCGGCGGAGCACGGCATCGCCATCGTCGCCCCGGACACCAGCCCGCGCGGCGACGACGTGCCCGACGCCGAGGGCTACGACCTGGGCAAGGGCGCCGGCTTCTACGTCAACGCCACGCAGGCCCCGTGGTCCACGCACTACCGCATGTACGACTACGTGGTGCACGAGCTGCCCGCGCTGGTCGAGGCGGAGTTCCCGGTATCGGGCGCGCGGGGCATCAGCGGGCACTCGATGGGCGGCCACGGCGCGCTGGTGGTGGCGCTGCGCAACCCGGGCCGCTACCGCAGCGTGTCGGCGTTCGCGCCGATCGTGGCCCCGTCGCAGGTGCCGTGGGGGCAGAGGGCCTTCGCCGCCTACCTCGGCGACGACCGCGAGGCATGGCGGCAATACGACGCCTGCGAGCTGGTGCGCACCGCCCGGGAGCAGCTGCCGCTGCTGGTGGACCAGGGCGCGGACGACGAGTTCCTCGAGCCCCAGCTGCGCCCGCAGCTGCTGCAGCAGGCCTGCGCGCAGGCCGGCCATCCGCTCGAGCTGCGCATGCGCCCGGGTTACGACCACAGCTACTACTTCGTCGCCAGCTTCATCGGCGAGCACATCGCGCACCACGCGAAAGCCTTGCGGGCGGCATGAACCAGGTGACGGGGAAAGGCATGGCGGAACGCAAGGGCGGGCTGGCTGCGGTGGGACTCGCGCTGGCGATGACGATGGCAGCCGCGACCGCGGCGGAAGGCGGCGACACCGCGGCCGCGCGCACCGTGGAGAGTGCGCAGACGTTTCTTTCGATGATGCTACCGGGCAACCGCTACGTATCCACGCCGATGGCCGAAATGCTGGACCAGGCGCGTCGGGAAGGCCTGCGCGGCGGTTTCGATCCGAAGCCGCGGATCATCGATGCCGCGCCGGTGTCCACCTGCGTGTCGCGCCTGCGTGCCGATGCCTCGCAGACCTGGTTCGTGGTGCGCAACCCGCAGGATGCGTGGGACACCACCGAAGCCGCGGTGGAAGACCTGCTGGGCGGGCCGGTCATCGGCGATCCGGTCGGCATGCATTTCGGGAACATCCGGGCGTTGCGACGGATGGGGGAGGAGGTCCACCTGCGCTTCGCGGGCAACACCACCGATGCGGTGTTGTTGCTGGATTCCGGCGAGACCGCGGCACGCGTGTACGACGCGCTCGAATTCCTGCGCGTCCATTGCGACGGCAGCCGCGCCACCGGCTTCTGACCCGGTTCAGCCGGACAGCAACACGTCGGTATAGGCGAAGCGCCCATCGCGCAGCACGGTGTCGCCGGGGACCACCGGCAGCGGTGCCGCGAACATCGGTCCCGCCCAGGCGCAGGTGTGGAACTCGCCGCGCTCGCCGCAGGGGTCGACGGCCGGTGGCAGTTCGTCCAGCAGGGCCGCATCGAACGCGCGTCCGGCGAAGCGGGCGTCGAGCTGCTGCGTGTCCACGCAGCACAGCCGTGCGCGCAGGCCGCCTTCGATCATCGCCCGTGCGAGCGCACCGGTATCGGCCCCGAACAGCGGCGTCGCCACGTCCCAGCCGATGCGAGACAGGCTGGCGACGCGCCAGGCACGGATGTCCTCCAGGAACAGGTCGCCGAAGGCCAGGGTGCGCAATCCGGGCCAGCGCGCCCGCGCCTGTGCGAGTGCTGCGGCCATGGCCGCCTCGTAGTCGGCGTTGCCGGAGCCGGCGGCGATGCCGGCCTCGAGCAACGGCAGGCCGGCGGCGCGCGCCTGCGCCTGCAGCACCTCGCGGCGGATGCCCTGCATCGATGCGCGCCCGTAGTCCACGGTCATCGTGGACAGCAGGCCGACGACGTCGAGGTCGCCGCGCTGGCGCAGCACGTGCAGGGCCCATGCGGCATCCTTGCCGCCGCTCCAGGCGAGCAGGACCGGCGTGCGCGCCATCAGGCGGCGGTGACGTCGCGCAGCTCCCAGGCGTTGCCCGCGAGCAGGCGCATCCGGTGCCGGAACACTTCGCCAGGCAGCGTGGTGGTCACCACCAGGTCGATGTGCAGGTCGTGCTGCAGGCCTTCCACGGTGGCGGACGGGTCGGTGGCGCCGAGCGCGGGATCGACGTCGTCGGGGTCGTCCAGCGTCCGGCGCCAGCGCTGGAACAGGGCGTCGCCGCGCAACGCGGCCTGCAGTTCTTCCGCCAGGCCCCCGGCGCCCTGCGAGGTGAAGGCGAACTGCCCGGCGTCGCGGACGCGGGCGGGGTCGGGAAGGGTGACGAAGTAGCGGACCGGCATGCATCCCCCCGGGATCGGTTGTCGCAACCAGCGTAGCCCCGGATGCGGCAAAAATCCGTTAGCCGCGGCGGCTGCCGGGGCGCTCGATGCCGACCGGCAGCGTGGACACGCGCCGGAACTCCTCCCCGTCGAGCAGGGCGGGATCGCGCAGGACCGCCATCGCGAAGTCGTGGGCGTCGTCGCCCCAGAACAGGGCCTCCCCGATCTGCAGCGTGGGCACGCCGAACACGCCGGCGTCCAGGGCCTGCTGCGTGTTCCGGCGCAGGGCGTCCTTCACCGGGGCCGAGGACAGGGCTTCCAGGTCCACGCCCAGCCGCCGCGCCACCGGCGCCAGCGCTTCCGCGCTGTCTGCGGCGTTGCCCTGCACCCAGATCCAGTCGAACAGCGCGTCGATGGCCGCGGGCGTGGTCCCGGCGGCGATGCACAGGCGCAGCGCCGGCAGCGGGTTGAACGGATGCGCTGGCGGGAACCGCAGCGGCATGCCGTCGCGGCGCGCCCGCCACAGCACGTGGCGGTACGTGAACTCGCGCTTGCGCGGGATCTCGGCCGGCCCGCGCTGGCCCAGCGCGTCGAGGATCGCGCCGAGCAGCACCGGCACCGGTTCGATCGCGTGGCCGGCGGGCACGGGCGCGAGCCTGCGCCACTGCAGGCAGGCGAACGGCGAGACGAAGTCGAAGTACCAGCGCGCGGACACGGCCTCAGAAGTCCGGCGCGTGGGGTGGCGCGGCGAAGCCGATGCCGAGCGCGCCCTTGCCGACGTTGACCATCGCGGTCAGGCTGGTCACGGTCTCGTACACCTCGACCCCGGCGTCGGCACAGGCCTCGCGCAGCGCCCCGTGCCCGGGCAGGGCCCGCATCTCCTCCAGTTCGCCGCCGTAGCCGATCACCACGACAGGGGTCAGCAGCCCTTCGCGCACGCGCCTGGCGGTGAATTCGAACAGCCGGCGCACGGCGTTGTCGTAGCCGCGCAGCTTGGCCACCGGCGAGGTCTCGCCGCGGTAGGCGCGCAGCACCGGCTTGATGTCGAGCGCGCTGCCCAGCGCCGCGCCGACCAGGCCAACGCTGCGGTCGCCCTTGTGGCGCGCGCGGGCGCGCAGGTAGTACAGGTCGCGCGGGACCATGTAGCCGTAGGTGTTCGTCGCCAGCTGCTCCAGCCGCATGCGGATCTGCGGCGGGGTCTGGCCCTCTTCGCGCAGCCGCACCGCCTCGATCGCGGAGACGCCCTGCCCGGCGAACAGGCTGAGCGTGTCGATCACGCGCAACGCGAACGGCGAGTTGTGGCCGGCGGCCTGCCGGATCGGCCGGTACTCGTTGAGGATCGCGAAACTGGCCTGCAGCGCGTTGTCGTGGATCTGGCTGCGCAGCTTGGAGATGGTCAGGCAGAAGACGTGGTCGTAGTCGATCACCAGCTTCTGCAGGAACAGGTCCCGGATCTGCTCGACCGTGAAGGGGATGGTCTCGGCCTCGTGCCCGCGCTCGGCCACGTGCGCGTGCAGGAACTGCAGCGTGGCCTCCTCGTTGCGCTGGTCGGCCAGGACCGCCTCGCCGATGCGCACCGTGATCGGCAGCAGCACGATGCGATGGCGCTCGATGAAGTCGGCCGGCAGGTCGCAGGCAGAATCGACGACGATCCCGATGCGCATCACGCTTTCCTCCCCCGTGGAAGCCCGGAAGCTAGCAGCACTGCGCCCGGATGAAATGTGACGCGCGTCACGAACGCCCGGATCCGTGCGCGTGGCCCTGAGGCCACGCGCACGGCGGGGGTCAGCGCGTGCCGGCCGGGTAGGCGAGCGGCAGCTGGCCCGCTTCGCGCGACGGTTCGCCGCGCAGGTAGCGGTCGCGCAGCTCGGTCTGGCGCGAGCGCATCGGGACCGCGCGGCCGCCCAGCCACATCTGGTCGGCGGTGTTGGCCACGTCCAGCGGGTCACCGGTCCACAGCACCAGGTCGGCGCTGCGGCCCACGGCGATCGTGCCGGTGCGGTCGGCCACGCCGAAGGTTTCGGCGGGGACCCGGGTCAGGCCGGCCAGCGCGTCCTCCCATGCCATGCCGTTGGCGACCGCGTTGCCGGCGAGCTGGCGTACCTTGCGCGCGTTGTGCGAGGCGTCACCGGACTGGGTGAAGCCGACCTGGACGCCCGCGGCGCGCAGCCTGGCGGCGTTCTCCATGGTCGCGCCGAGCTGGTCGAAGTTCGACGGCAGGTTGGCCAGCACGTCCACGAACACCGGCACCTTCGCGCGTGCCAGTTCGGGCGCCAGCTTCCAGGCCTCGGCGCCGCCGGCGATGGCGATCCGCACGCCGTGGCGCTGCGACCAGCGCAGCAGCTGGCGGATGTCGGCGGCGCGCTCCACGCGCGCGACCACCAGCCCGTTGCCGGAGAAGTAGCGCGCGAGGGTGGCGCGGCCGGCCGGGGTCAGCAGCGCGTGCGGGGAATCGGGCGCGATCCTGCCGCGCGCCTCGTCCACCAGCTGGTCGAGCAGCATCCACTGCCCGGCGCGGGAATTGCCGGTCAGGCCCGAGGCGCCCGCGCCCAGCGACAGGAACAGCACGCGCGGGCCGATCGGGTCGGGGCTGCCGTCGAGGCGGACCACGGCGCCCTGTCCGGCGACGATCGAGCCGCCCGGACGGCTGTCGGCGCCGAGCAGGGTGAAGCCGATGCCGCCGACGCGCGCCACGGGCACCAGGATCGAGTCGGGGTTGTAGGCCAGGGTGACGTCGAACTCCGGCCGCACCACCATGTCCTTCGGGCCGTTGCCCAGCGCGAGCGCGGCGTCGGTGGTGGACTGCTCGCCGGAAACTTCCTCGATGCCGACGCCCGAGATGCCGCCGAACAGCGCCGGCGTCAGCGGACGGCCGCTGGCTTCCACCACCGGGACCCCGGCGGAGGCGGACAGGCCCTTGCCGATGGCACGCACCACGCCACCCTGCACCAGCACGTCCGTGCCTTCGAGCGTGCCCTGCGCGGTGGCGGTGTGGACCCTGGCGTTGCGGATCAGCAGGTCCTGGGCCGCGGCGCCGGCACAGGCGCACAGGGCCAGGGCCAGGGCGGCGGCCTTCGTGACGATGCGGAAACGGCGGCTCATCGCACACCTCCCAGCAGGAAGTCGGACACGGGACGGCGCGAGGGGTCGTGGCGGTCGTACACGTGGGCGCCGTCGATCCAGACCTTCTCGGCCTGCGCGTAGGAGCTGAAGGGATTGCCGTTCCACAGCACCACGTCGGCCATCTTCCCCGGCTCCAGGGTGCCGGTCCTGTCGAGGATGCCCAGCGCCCTGGCCGGGTTCTGCGTCAGCCAGCGGATCGCGCGTTCGGGCGCGATCTCGATGCCCACGCGGCGGGCCGCGGCGATGACCTTGGCCGCCTCCTGGTTGAGGCGCTGGATGCCCTCCTCGGAGTCGGAGTGCACGATCGCGCAGCTGCCCTGCGGACGGTCCACCAGGGCGATGTTCTCCTGGATGCCGTCCCAGGCTTCCATCTTGAAGCCCCACCAGTCGGCCCACAGCGCCGCGCACACGCCCTCGGCGGCCAGGCGGTCGGCGATCTTGTACGCCTCCACGCCGTGGTGGAACGCGGAGATGCGGAAACCGAACTCCTTCGCCAGGTCCAGCATCTGCGCCATCTCGTCGGCGCGGTAGCAGTGGATGTGGACCAGGATGTCGCCGTTGAGCGCGCCGGCCAGGGTCTCCAGCTTCAGGTCGCGCTTGCGGTCCTTGTCGCCGGCCTTCTTCGCGTAGGCCTGTGCATCGATGAAGGCGGCACGGTAGCCGGCCAGGTTGCCCATGCGCGTGGCCGGGCCGCCCCGCTGGCCATACACCCGCTTCGGGTTCTCGCCGCAGGCCATCTTCAGCCCGTGCGGCGCGCCCGGGAACTTCATGTCCTGCACGGTGTTGGCGTAGACGTTCTTGAGGGTCACGCCGCGGCCGCCGACCAGGTTGGCCGAGCCGGGCAGGATCTGCAGGGTGGTGATGCCGCCGGCCAGCGCGGTGCCGAAGCCGGGGTCCTGCGGCCAGACCGAGTGTTCGGCCCAGACCTGGGCGGTCACCGGGCTGGTCATCTCGTTGCCGTCGCTGTGCGACTGGGTGCCCGGGCTCGGGTACACGCCCAGGTGCGAGTGCGCGTCGATGAGCCCCGGGGTCACCCACTTGCCGGTGCCGTCCACGCGGACCGCATCGGCGGGGGCGGCCAGCCCGTGGCCGACCTCGACGATCCTGCCCTCGCGCATCAGCACGTCGGCGCCGTCGAGGCGGCGGCCGTCGCCGACGAGCACGGTCGCGTTGGTGATCAGCACCGGCGGCGCGGCGATCGGGCGGTAGGTGCTGGCGAAGGCCTCCCGGGCCGGATCGGCCGGGGTGGCGGAGGCGGGTGGAGGCGGGTTCTTCGCGGCCGTGCTCGCGCACCCGGCGAGCAGGGCCGCGCACAAGGCTGCGGTCAATGGTCGAAGCATCGGTGGTCTCCCCGGTGGATCACCCGAAGTTAACGGTCCCCCCGCGCCCGGCCAAACAGCCGAAGGTCATGGATGGCATGACAAAATGTGCCGAAAAAGGAGAGCGCATGAAGGAGAAAGGTGAAATCGTCGCCAACTGGCTGCCGCGCTACACCGGCGTGCCGCTGGAGGGGTTCGGGCAATACATCCTGCTGACCAATTTCGGCGGCTATCTGTCCCACTTCAGCCGCCTGACCGGGGCGAAGATCGTGGGCCAGGACCGGCCCATGCCCAGCGCCACCGCCGACGGCATCACCATGATCAACTTCGGCATGGGCAGCCCCAATGCCGCCACCGTGATGGACCTGCTGTCTGCGGTCAGCCCCAGGGCGGTGCTGTTCCTCGGCAAGTGCGGCGGGCTGAAGAAGAAGAACCGGCTTGGCGACCTGATCCTGCCGATCGCCGCGATCCGCGGCGAGGGCACCAGCAACGACTACCTGCCGCCCGAGGTGCCGGCGCTGCCGGCGTTCGCCCTGCAGCGCGCGGTCTCGACCATGATCCGCGACCTCGGCTACGACTACTGGACCGGCACCGTGTACACCACCAACCGCCGGGTGTGGGAGCACGATGACGCGTTCAAGGAGCGCCTGCGGCGGATGCGCTGCATGGCCATCGACATGGAGACGGCCACGGTGTTCGCGGCCGGCTTCGCCAACCGCATCCCGTCCGGCGCGCTGCTGCTGGTCAGCGACCAGCCGATGATCCCGGAAGGAGTGAAGACCGAGGCCAGCGACGCCCAGGTCAGCGCGCGCTTCGTCGAGGGCCACATCCAGGTCGGGATCGAGGCCCTGCGCCTGATCCGCCGCCACGGCAAGTCCGTGCGGCACCTGCGCTTCGACGAGTAGGCCCGGGTCCCGGCCTACTCGAGTACGGCCAGCTGCCGCAGCCGCTGCAGCGCGCGCTCGACGCTCCCGCGGATCGCCGGGGCGCGCCGCTCCGGCGTATCCAATGCCTTGCCGTCCTGGTGGAAAGTGATCCTGCCGGAAGCCGCGGCCCGCTCGATTTCCGCCTCCAGGTCCGCCTGCGTGCGGGTGCCGTCGAGCAGGGGGATCAGCGCCAGCGTCACCACGTCCAGCGCGGGCAGGGTCTCGTGGTTGCGGTTGAACAGCGCGACCGGCAGGGCATGGCCGTCGTTGTGGTGCGCGACCAGCCTGCGCAGCGCCGCGAACGCCACGGGCCTGTCGCCGATGGCCGCCGGGGCCGGGGGCAATGGCGTCGAGTGCACGGAAATCGCGCCGCTGATCAGCAGCGATTCGACAATGGCGGGCATGTTGCCGTCACCGGCGGCCAGCTCCGCCACCGGGACGCTGGAAGGGAACGCGGCATTCAGCGCGTCCACCAGCCGCTTCACCGACGGGTTGAGCATGTTCAGCGACTGGCCGTTCCTCGCCGACACCATGACGTCCGGCTCCGGCCTGTCGCCGGCGCCGGCCTTGGCACGGAAGCCGCCGCTGATGTGCAGGGGGAGGATGCGTTCCCGGCCGAGGTTGTACCGGCGGTCCTGCCTGCGCGCGTCGTGGACCAGCAGGGTCTGGCGGAAGGGGCGGTTGGTCAGGAAGTCCATCATCTGCTCCAGCGGCTCCTGCTGCCCGCATTCGCGGATCAGCGCCGCGGCCCGTTCGGGTCCGAAGTTGGACGCGAACATCGAGCACAGGTCCGCCTCGCCCAGGTAGCACAGGCCGTGCTGCCCGGCCCTGGCCAGGAAATCGCTGAAGTAGCAGGGCGCGTTGCAGGGCTCGAGGAACTCGTGGATGAGGTAGTAGGGCTGGCCGTCGCGGATCATCCCGATGTTCTCGTCCAGCACCTTCTTCAGCACGCTGTCGGGCCGTGCCACTTCGTGCATGAACTCGATCATCCCGCGTGCGTAGGCGAGGTTCTCAGCCGGGTCCGGGCGCGACGTGCCGCGCAGCAGCATCGCGTCGCGGATGATCTCCTTGGCCTTCCAGCCCGGATAGGTGTTGTAGCTGACGTAGGCCACGCCATTGGCCGACAGGTTGCGGCTGCAGATGTCGAGGATCTTCTCCTGCACTTCCGGCGGCACCCAGCTGTACACGCCGTGGCAGATGACGTAGTCGAACTCGCCGAGCTCCGGGCCGACGTCGGTGATGCTCATGTGGCGCAGCTCGAGGTTGTCCAGCCCGAGCAGTCCGACGATGGCGCGCCCGGATTCGACCTGCACCGGGGACAGGTCGATGCCGACCGCGCGTGCCCGCGGGTGCATCACCGCGAACGGCAGCAGGTTGCCGCCGGCCGAGCAGCCCAGCTCCAGCACCCGCGCCGTGGCCGGGTCCGGCGCATCCAGGCCGAACAGCCTTGCGATCGCATGGAGCCGCGCGGGCGAACTTTGCGGGAATGCCGCGGACAGGTAGGGAAGCCGGTCGTAGGCATTGCCGATGTGCTCGATGATGGTGGTGTCCTGCGTCATCTGTGGGCTCCCTGTCCTGTCCGGCCGCGTGCGGCGTCGCCGGGATTGTAGGGGCGCCCGGGGTGCGCCGGGGAAGCAGGCGCTGCGTGGCGGGCATGCCCCATCGCGACGGCTTGCGAAGCTGGCGCCCGCGTGCAGGAGAGGGGGCGGGCCGGAGGTCGCATCCGCCCGGGCGTGCATGTACGCTTGGATGCGGCGGCATGCCATCCCGTGTTGCATGCCGGGAGGACAGGGAAATGCCGCGTATCGACCGCAGACAGCACCTGGTGGCCGCGCTGGCCATATGGATGGGGGCTTCCGCCGCCGCTGCCTCCGGGTCCGACACCCGGCAGGCCGCCCTGTACGCCGCCAATGCCGCCGCCCTGTCGGCCGCGATGACCTGGTGCGAGGCGCGTCACGGCGAGCTGCGCCGGGGCTCGGCGGGCGAGGAATGCTTCCAGAAGGCCCGCGGCGTCCTGGGTGGATTCGGCCTGGACAAATGGGCCGGCGAAATCGCCGCGCGCTGCAGCGACATGGCCACGTTCAATACCTGCCTGACCCCCGAGATCGCGCGCCTGGTCCGCGCCCTCAACGGGGAGTTCCGGCTCCGCCAGCTCTGATCGGAACCGCCTGTTCCGGCCCCAATGGATCGTGCTGGCGCCGGTTGCCCGGCGGTGTCGGGGTATGCCGCGTCAGGAATTGACTCGCTGCGTCAGTTTTCCGGCCTGAAATGCGTCAGTTTTCCGGCCTGAAAAAAGGTTCTTCTCCCAACTGAGGGGAGAGAGGCGCACGTCCGACCCGGCAGAATTGTTGTTCTCGAGGCAACAAAACGGGG
>CALLKI010000034.1 GCA_938008415.1 uncultured Luteimonas sp.
TCCAAGCTGGCCAAGGCGCAGGAGCTGGGCATCGAGGTCTGGGACGAGGCGCGGCTGCTGGCCTTCCTGGCGGAGCACGCATGAGCGCCGACTGGCGGCCCTCGGCGACGGCGGAGGCGATCCGGCTGCGGGCGCGCCTGTACGCGCTCATCCGCGACTTCTTCGCCCGGCGCGGCGTGCTCGAGGTGGAGACGCCGGTCCTCTCGCGCGCCGGCAACACCGACCCGAACATCGCCTCGTTCGCGCTGGAATTCTCAGGCCGCACCGACGGCGCGCCGCGCACGCGCTGGCTGCGTACCTCGCCCGAGTACCCGCTCAAGCGCCTGCTGGCCGCCGGCATCGGCGACTGCTACGAGCTGGGACGCGTGTTCCGCGACGGCGAGGCCGGCGGGCGCCACAACCCGGAATTCACCATGCTGGAGTGGTACCGCGTCGGCTTCGACCACCTGCGCCTGGCCGACGAGACCGTGGAGCTGGTGCAGGAGGCGCTGGCGCTGGCCGGGCGGCAGGCCACGGTCGCGCGCGTGACCTTCCGCGAGCTGTACCGGCAGACCCTCGGCATCGACCCCTTCACCGCCGGCACCGGCGAACTGCAGGCGGCCTTCGCGGGTGACATCGACCCGGAGGGACTGGGCCGCGACGACTGGCTCGACCTGCTGATGACGCACCGGATCCAGCCGCTGTTCCCGCCCAACCAGCTGCTCGTGGTGCACGACTACCCGGCCTCGCAGTGCGCGCTGGCGAGGCTGGCGTGGCGCGACGGAGTGCAGGTCGCCGAGCGCTTCGAGCTGTACCTGGGCGCGCTGGAGCTGGCCAACGGCTACCACGAGCTGACCGACGCCGCCGAGCAGCGTGGCCGCTTCGAACGCGACTGCGAGGTCCGGCGCGCGCGCGGCGAGGTGGTGCCACCGACCGACGAGTGCCTGCTGGCCGCGCTGGCGCACGGCCTGCCGGCCTGCGCCGGCGTGGCGCTGGGCGTGGACCGGTTGCTGATGGCGATGCTGGGGACGCAGCGCATCGCCGACGTGCTGGCCTTCGACTTCGCGCGCGCCTGAGCCGGGGCGAGTAGAATCGCCGGATGGCCGGAAACATCGACTACGAACGCTACGACCGCATCCGCCCGATCCGCTGGACCGGCGAGGCCCTGGAACTGCTCGACCAGCGCAAGCTGCCGTTCGCGGTGGAATACCTGGCTTGCCGGACCAGCGACGAGGTGGCCGGGGCCATCCGCGCACTGGCCGTGCGCGGCGCACCCGCGATCGGCATTTCCGCCGCCTGGGGCGTGGTCCTCGCGGCGCGCGCGGTCGATGCGGCCGATGCGGCCGGTGCGGCCCGCCTGCTCGAACCGGCGATGCAGCGGCTCAACGCCGCGCGGCCGACCGCGGTGAACCTCGCCTGGGCGCTGGCGCGCATGCGTGCCGTGCTCGCCCGCGCGCAGGCAGCCGGACAGGACGGATGGCGCGCCCTGCTGGAGGCGGAGGCGCGCGCGATCGAGAGCGAGGACCTGGCCGCCAACCGCAGGATGGGCACGCTCGGCGCCTCGCTGATCGAGCCCGGCAGCGGCGTGCTCACCCATTGCAACACCGGCTCGCTGGCCACCGCCGGCTTCGGCACCGCGCTGGGCGTGATCCGCGCCGGGGTGGCGGAAGGGCGGATCGCCCGGGTGTATGCCGGCGAGACACGCCCTTGGCAGCAGGGCGCGCGGCTGACCGCCTGGGAGCTGCTGCAGGACGGCATCCCGGCCACGCTGATCGCCGACTCGGCCGCCGCGCACCTGATGAAGACCGGGAAGGTGCAGTGGGTGGTGGTCGGCGCCGACCGCATCTGCGCTAACGGCGACACCGCCAACAAGATCGGCACCTACCAGCTGGCGATCGTCGCCCGCCACCATCGCGTGCGGTTCATGGTGGTGGCGCCATCCTCGACCGTGGACATGGCCACCGCCTCGGGCGACCTGATCGAGATCGAGGAGCGCGACCCGGCCGAACTCTACGGCATCGGCGGGACCCGCACCGTGGCCGAGGGCGTACCGGCCTGGAACCCGGTGTTCGACGTCACCCCGGCAGCACTGATCGACGCCATCGTCACCGAGAAGGGCATCGTCGAGCGCCCGGATCCGGCCGCCATGCGGGCCCTGTTCGGGGCCTGGGCCCAGGCCGGCTGAGCGACCTTTCCGGCCTGCGTTCAGCACATCCCGGCGCGTCCCGGCGCCAGGTCCGCGGCCGTGTCTACGGAATGCGCGCAAGTGATTGTTTTTCCGGCAAAAACGGCTGGAAACCGGGGCGTGTGCGTGGTATGATCGGGCAGATGTTTCCGGCGGAGCCTCGGGGCTCCGCCGCCCGTTTCCGGGGCCCGTCCCCGCCGGCCGCAGCGCGCCCGGCCCGAACCAGGATCCACCTGCCCGATGACCGATCTCGCCAAGGAAATCATCCCGGTCAACCTCGAAGACGAAATGCGCCGCAGCTACCTCGATTACGCGATGAGCGTGATCGTGGGCCGTGCGCTCCCCGACGTGCGGGACGGCCTCAAGCCCGTGCACCGGCGCGTGCTGTACGCGATGAACGAGCTGGGCGCGCACAGCAACAAGCCGTACTACAAGTCGGCGCGCATCGTCGGTGACGTGATCGGTAAGTACCACCCGCATGGCGACCAGGCGGTGTACGACACCCTGGTGCGCATGGCGCAGCCGTTCTCCCTGCGCTATCTGCTGGTGGACGGGCAGGGCAACTTCGGCTCGATCGACGGCGACGCCGCCGCGGCGATGCGTTACACCGAGGCGCGGATGTCCCGCATCGCGCACGAGATCCTCGCCGACATCGACAAGGACACCGTCGACTTCCAGCCCAACTACGACGAGAAGGAGCTGGAGCCGACGGTCATGCCGACCCGGTTCCCGAACCTGCTGGTCAACGGCGCCGCCGGCATCGCGGTGGGCATGGCCACCAACATCCCGCCGCACAACCTTTCGGAGGTGGTGGACGCGCTGGTCGCGCTGCTCGACAACCCCGGGATCGACGTGGATGGCCTGATGGAATACATCCCCGGGCCGGACTTCCCCACCGGGGGCATCATCAACGGGGTCGGCGGCATCCACCTGGCCTACCGCACCGGACGCGGCCGGGTGCGCATCCGCGCCAGGTGCGAGATCGAGACAGGTGACAACGGCCGCGAGGCGATCGTCGTCACCGAGATCCCCTACATGGTCAACAAGGCACGGCTGATCGAGAAGATCGCCGAGCTGGTCAAGGAAAAGAAGATCGACGGCATCGCCGAGCTGCGCGACGAGTCCGACAAGGACGGCATGCGCATCTACATCGAGGTCAAGCGCGGCGAGTCGGCCGAGGTGGT
>CALLKI010000035.1 GCA_938008415.1 uncultured Luteimonas sp.
ACGGACACGCCGTCCTTGGTGATCGTCGGGGCGCCGAAGCTCTTCTCGAGCACGACGTTGCGGCCCTTCGGGCCCAGCGTCGCCTTCACGGCGTTGGCGAGCACGTTGACGCCGCGCAGCATCTTGGCGCGCGCATCCTCACTGAAACGGATTTCCTTGGCAGCCATTTGCGATTACCTCGAAAGAATTTTGTGGGGCGGGGCCAGGCCCGCCATCGGAATGCGTGTGTGTCGCGGGCGGAACCGCGGAAGGTCCCGGGTCAGCCCAGGATCGCGAGGATGTCGTCCTCGCGGACCACCAGGTACTCGACGCCGTCGAGCTTCACCTCGGTGCCGCTGTACTTGCCGAACAGCACCTTGTCCCCGACCTTGACCTTCGGGGCGCGCACGCTGCCGTTGTCGAGGACCTTGCCTTCGCCGACGGCGACGACTTCGCCCTTGATCGGCTTCTCGGCGGCCGTGTCCGGGATCACGATCCCGCCGGCGGACACCTTCTCCTCTTCCATGCGCTTGATGACCACACGGTCGTACAGCGGCTTGATGTTGCTCATGTTCAATCCTCGCAAGTGATTGATTTTATTGGGAAATACTCGGCAACATTGGCACTCTCCCCTGGCGACTGCCAATGCCGCGGGCGCAGCAATCCCGGTCTGGCCGGGAGGTGCCCCGGGATGTGAGGGGGGCCGGGCCGGGTTTCAAGGGGGGCGCGAAAAAATTTTTTCCGCCCCCGTCCCGGCTCAATCCGGGATCGGCAGCTCCAGGGTCTCCTTGACCTCCTCCATGACGATGTAGCTCCTGGACTCGCGCACGTGGGGCAGGGTCAGGATGGTGCTGCCCAGGAGCTTGCGGTAGGAGGCCATCTCCGAGATCCGGGCCTTGATCAGGTAGTCGAAGTCGCCCGAGACCAGGTGGCACTCGAGCACGTTGGGCAGGCGCAGGGCGGCGCGGCGGAACTCCTCGAAGATGTCGCCGGACTTGTAGGCCAGGCTGACCTCGACGAAGACCAGCAGGCCGGCCTTGACCGCCTCCGGCGCCACCCGGGCGTGGTAGCCGGTGATGATCCCCTCCCGCTCGAGCCGGCGCACCCGCTCGGCGCAGGGCGTGGTGGACAGCCCCACGCGCTCGCCCAGCTCGGTGAAGGAAATCCGGCCTTCCCGCTGCAGGATGCGCAGGATCCGGCGGTCGATGCGGTCAAGTTCCCGGGCTTTCATTCGTCCTGACCACATGTCATTTTCCAGGAATATTACCCGGTTACAGGCCTGTATACGGAAATTTTTGCTGCTGACTGCTGCCTATACTGGCGGATATCCCGGCGCGGGATCCGGTCCCGGCCGCGGCCCTGTCCCTGGAAAAGCCTGTCCTCCCCATGCGCATCCTCATCCTCGGTTCGGGCGTGATCGGCGTGACCACCGCCTGGTACCTGCGCCAGCGCGGGCACGAAGTGGTGGTGGTCGACCGCGAGTCCGGCCCGGCCCTGTCCACCAGCTTCGGCAACGCCGGCCAGGTCTCGCCCGGCTATGCCTCGCCCTGGCCCGCCCCGGGCATCCCGCTGAAGGCGGTGAAGTGGCTGCTGTCGCGGCACGCGCCGCTGGCAATCAAGCCCACCGCCGACCCGGACCAGTACCGCTGGCTGTGGGCGATGCTGCGCAACTGCACCCGGGACCGCTACGCGGTGAGCAAGGCGCGGATGGTCCGGCTGGCCGAGTACAGCCGCGACTGCCTGGCCGAGCTGCGCCGCGAGACCGGCATCCAGTACGAGCAGCGCACCCTGGGCACCACCCAGCTGTTCCGCACCCAGGCCCAGCTCGACGCCGCCGCGCGCGACATCGCCGTGCTGCGCGAGTACGGCGTGCCCTACGAGGTGCTCGACCGCGCCGGCATCGTCCGGGTCGAGCCGGCGCTGGCGGAGGTGGCCGACACCCTGGTCGGCGCGCTGCGCCTGCCCGGCGACGAGACCGGCGACTGCCACCTGTTCACCACCCGGCTGGCGGCGATGGCCGAAGCCGCGGGCGTGGAGTTCCGCTTCGGCAGCAGGGTCGAGGCGCTGGAGTCCGACGGCGACCGCCTGGCGGGCGTGCGCATCGACGGCCGTCGCGAGGCCGCGGACGCCTACGTGATGGCGCTGGGCAGCTGGTCGCCACTGCTGCTGGCGCCGCTCGGCATCCGCCTGCCGGTGTACCCGCTCAAGGGCTACTCGTTGACCATCCCGATCACGCGCCCGGAGATGGCGCCGCATTCGACCGTGCTCGACGAGAGCTACAAGGTCGCGATCACCCGCTTCGACGACCGCATCCGCGTCGGCGGCATGGCCGAAGTCTCGGGCTACGACCTGTCGCTGCGGCAGCGGCGGCGGGAAACGCTGGAGATGGTGGTACGCAGCCTTTACCCGTACGGCGGCGACCTGTCGCAGGCGACCTTCTGGACCGGCCTGCGCCCGTCCACGCCCGATGGTCCGCCGGTGGTCGGCGCCACGAAATACCGCAACCTGTGGCTTAACACCGGGCATGGCACCCTCGGCTGGACCATGGCCTGCGGCTCGGCGCGCTACCTCTCCGACCTGATCGACGGGCGCCGGCCGGAGATCGACACCGAGGGCCTGGACATCTCGCGCTACGACCGCCCCTGGCCGAAACCATCGGGACTGCGCTGATGCGCCCTTCGTTCGCCACCATCGACCTCGACGCCCTGCGCCACAACTACCGCCACGCCCGCGCGCTGGGCGGCGGCCGCGCGCTGGCGGTGGTCAAGGCCGATGCCTACGGCCATGGCGCTGCGGCCTGCGCGCGCGCGCTGGAGCCGGAGGCCGACGGTTTCGGCGTGGCCTGCATCGAGGAGGCGCTGGAACTGCGCGAGGCCGGGATCACGAAGCCGGTCCTGCTGCTGGAAGGCTTCTTCGACACCGGCGAGCTGCCGCTGATCGAACGGCACGGACTGTGGACCGTGGTCGCCTCGCCCTGGCAGCTGGAGATGCTGGAGCGCCACCGCGCCACGCGGCCCTGGCGGGTGTGGCTGAAGCTGGACTCGGGCATGCACCGGCTCGGGCTGCCGCCGGAGGCGTACGCCGACGCCTGGCGCCGGCTGCGCGCGCTGCCATGGGTCGAGGAAGTGGTAGCGATGAGCCACTTCGCCCGCGCCGACGAGCTTGCGCACGGCCACACCCCGCAACAACTCTCGGTGTTCGATGCCACGGTGGCTACGCTGCCGGAGCGGCCGCAGGCGAGCATCGCCAACTCCGCCGGGCTGATGGCCTGGCCCGCGGCGCGGCGCGAGTGGGTGCGCCCGGGGCTGATGCTGTACGGCACGCACATGCTCGACGCCCCGCGCGCGGAGGCCGGCGCCCTGCGCGCGGTGATGACCCTGGAGTCGAGGGTGATCGCGGTGCGCGAGCTGGGGGCGGGCGAGCCGATCGGCTACGCCGGCACCTACGTCACCACCCGGCCCACGCGCGTGGGCGTGGTCGCGGTGGGTTACGCCGACGGCTACCCGCAGTACGCGCCCGCAGGCACGCCGGTGCGGATCGACGGCCGCCCGGGCGAACTGATCGGGCGCGTGTCCATGGACATGCTCACCGTGGACCTCACCGACCACCCGCAGGCCGGCCTCGGCAGCCGGGTCGAACTGTGGGGCCCGGACCTGCCGGTGGCCGAGGTCGCCGCGCGCAGCGGCAGCAGCCCCTACCGCCTGCTCACCGGGCTCAAGCGCGTGCCGCGCCGCTACACCGGCGCGGCCTGAGCCGCGTCAGAACCGCCAGGCGGCCTGCAGCATCGTCTCGCCGTCGTTCGGCTGGTGGATGCTGGCGTTGGAGATGTGGCGCGCCAGCAGCGAGAACCGGTTCCAGCGCCAGCCGAGGGTGCTGACGAACTGCGGGTCGCCCGACAGCGCCTCGGTCTTGCCCGTCTGCACGCCGACGCCGAAGCCGGCCACCAGCCCGCCCGGGCGCTCGTAGCGCACGCCGCCGTGGAACACGGTGACGTCGTCGAAGTTGTCGTAATGCGAATGGCTGCGGCCGCGCACGTGCATCGCGCCGAATTCCCAGCGCACCGTGCCGCCCTTCCATTCGCGCCATTCCGGCAGCCAGGCCAGGGCGAACACCGGGGTGTCCTCGTTGTCGCGGGTGAAGGAGATGCCGGCGCCGACCTCGACCTGCTGGGCGAAGGCAGGCAGCGCGGACAGGGCCAGCAGCATGCAGGCGATGCGGGCGCGGAAGGGATGACGCATGGATCCGTCCGGGAGCATGGGGGAAGGTGCGCGAGGATAATGCCTGTGCGGCGCGGGCGCACCCGCCACGCCGGCACGGCGCGTTCCATCCGCGCCCCGGCACGGCGAACCCGTGATGCCTGGACAGCAGCGGCTGGCCGCCTCGGCTACCCTATCCGGCCCCGTGGAGATCACGACCGGCCATGAACGCCCTGTTCTGCCTCTGCGCCTGCCCCGATGACGCGACCGCCGGCCGCATCGCCGAGGTGCTGGTCGGGGAGCGCCTGGCCGCCTGCGTGCAGGTCCTGCCGGGCGTGACCTCGGTCTACCGCTGGCAGGGGAAGGTCGAGCGGGCGCGGGAAACCCTGCTGCTGGTCAAGACCGCACGCGACCGCTTCGACGCGATGGCCGCGCGGATCACGGAACTGCACCCCTACGAGGTGCCGGAGGTGGTCGCCGCGGACATCGTCGCCGGGCTGCCGGCCTACCTCGACTGGGTCGCGCGCGAGACCGCGCCGGAGCCGAAGCCATGAAGGCCATGCGGACCTGGCGGGCGCTGCTGGCGGCCGCGGCGCTGCTGGCGGCCGCGCTGCCGGCCGCGGCCGTGGACGAGCGCGACCTGCTGCCCGTGGACGAGGCCTTCGCGCTCTCGGCGCGTGCCACCTCGCGCGACGGCATCGACATCGAATGGAAGATCGCCGACGGCTACTACCTGTACCGCCATCGCATCGGCGTGCAGGTGCTGGAAGGCGGCTTCGAGGCGCAGCCACTGCGGCTGCCGCCGGGCACGCCGTACACCGACGAATTCTTCGGCGACGTCGAGACCTACCGCGGGCGTCTCGCCGCCGTGCTCCCCGGCCAAGCCACCGGGGGCGCGGACCGGGTCACGCTGCAGGTGAAGTACCAGGGCTGCGCGGACCTCGGCATCTGCTACCCGCCGCAGACGCGCACGCTGCAGGTCGTGCTGCCGCCCGCCACCGGCGCCGGCGGCGCGGAGGATCCGGGTTTTTCCACGTTCGCACGTACGCTCGCGGGCGGCGGCGTGCTGCGGCCGGCCGGCGCGGCCGGCGCCCGGGATGCGCCGCCGCTGCCGGAGGAACAGGCCTTCGCGTTCGAGGCCATCGCCGCCGACGGCAACACCGTGCTGATGCGGTTCACGCCGGCGCCGGGCTACTACCTCTACCGCGACCGCAACAGCTTCCGCATCGAGGGCGCGGACGGCATCGCCGCGGGCACGCCGCGCTGGCCGAAGGGCGTGGCGCACCACGACGAGCACTTCGGTGATGTCACCGTGTACTTCGACCAGGTCGAGGTGGAACTGCCGCTGCGGCGCACGGTGCCCGGCGCCGTGGAGGCCGTGCTGGTGGCGACCTTCCAGGGCTGCCAGGACGAAGGCATCTGCTACCCGCCGATGACCCGGCGCGTCGGGCTGTCGCTGCCGCCCGGGAACGTCAACGCCACGCCTGCCTCGCAACCCACGGACGATGCCGCGTCCGCCGCGGAAGCCACCGGCGGAGGCGATGCGGCCGTGACGCCGGAGGCCGGTGATGCGCCGTCGCCACCGCCTGATGCCGCCGCCGACAACACCATGCGCAGCCCCCCGCCGGCGAAGGCCGCGCTGCCGCCGGGCGGCGTGTCCGGCGCGCTGCTGCTGGCCCTGCTCGGTGGCCTGGTGCTCAACCTGATGCCCTGCGTGCTGCCGATCCTGTCGCTGAAGGCGCTGGGCCTGGCGCAGAGCGGCGAGAGCCGGCAGCGCGCGCGCAGTCACGCGCTCTGGTACACGGCCGGCGTGCTGTCCGCCTTCGCCGTGGTCGGCGCGCTGGCGCTGGCGCTGCGCGCGGGCGGGCAGGCCCTGGGCTGGGGCTTCCAGCTTCAGCAGCCCTGGTTCGTGGCGGCGCTGGTGTACCTGATGTTCGCCGTCGGCCTTTCCCTCTCGGGCGTGTTCACCCTGGGCATCGGCGTCGGCCGGGCAGGCAGCACGCTCGCTTCGAAGACCGGCCCGGCCGGCGATTTCTTCACCGGCGTGCTGGCCTGCGTGGTCGCCAGCCCGTGCATCGCGCCGTTCATGGGCAGCGCGCTGGCGTTCGCGTTCACCGCGCCTGCGGCGCTGGCGATGCTGGTGTTCCTGGCGCTCGGCCTCGGCCTGGCGCTGCCGTTCCTGCTGGTCGGCTTCGTGCCGGCGCTGGCCGGCCGCCTGCCCAGGCCGGGCGCATGGATGGAGACGTTCAAGCAGGTGCTGGCGTTCCCCATGTACCTGGCCGCGGCCTGGCTGCTGTGGGTACTGGGCCGGCAGCGCGGCGTGGACGCGATGGCGCTGGTCGCCGCCGGCCTGGCCGTGTTCGCGCTCGCGCTGTGGTGGCTCGAGCGCCGGCGCTGGCGCCCGGGCGTGCTGGCGCGCGCGCTGGCGCTGGTGCTGCTCGCGGTGTCGCTGCTGCCGGTGCTGCGGGTGTCCTCGATGGCCGCGCCGGCACGCGCGGCCGGAGAAAGCGCTTGGCAGGTGCCGTACTCGGCCGAACGCCTGCGCGCCCTGCGCGAGGCCGGCCGGGTGGTGTTCGTGAACATGACCGCGGACTGGTGCGTCACCTGCAAGGCCAACGAGCGCCGGGTGCTGTCGCGCCCCGCGTTCCGCGAGGCACTGGAGGCGGCGGACGCGGTGTACATGGTCGGTGACTGGACCGACGTGGACCCGGCCATCGGCGCCTACCTCGCCGAACACGGCGCGGTCGGCGTGCCGCTGTACGTGGTCTATCCGGCCGGCGGCGGCGAGGGCGAGGTGCTGCCGGCGATCCTCACCGGGGACATCGTCGCCGCGGCCCTGGAGCGCGCGCGGCGATGAGGATCACGCCCGCCAGGGTGGTCGCCGCGGCGGTGGTCGCCGGCCTGCTCGGCCTGGCCGCCGGGCTGCTGGTCAACGGCCCCGGCCCGCTGCTGGGCACGGAACTGGGCCAGCGCCTGCTCAACGACGCGCTCACCGCCACCGCCCCGGCGCCGGAAGGGGTGGCCGTGGCCCGGCGCGGCGAGCCGGTGCCGCCACTGGCCGTGGCCGCGCTCGACGGCGGCACCCTGCGCGTGCCCGGGGATTTCGCCGGCCGGCCGCTGCTGGTCAACCTGTGGGCGAGCTGGTGCGGGCCGTGCATCGCCGAGATGCCGGAGCTGGACCGCTTCGCCCGCGGACAGGGCGACGCCGGGGTGCAGGTGCTGGGCATCGCCCTGGACGACGAAGCCGCGGTCCGCGACTTCCTGGGCCGCATCCCCGTCTCCTACCCCATCGCGCTCGACGCCCCCGGTCCCGCCGATGCCGGGGTGCGCCTGGGCAACGTGCGCGGCGTGCTGCCCTACACCGTGCTGGTCTCGGCCGACGGCCGCCTCCTGAAGCAGAAGATCGGCCCGTTCGAACCCGGCGAGATCGACGCCTGGGCCACCCGGTAGCAGGAACACGGCCCGCCGTTCACGGCGCCTGCAACGGTTCCGCCGCGTAGGCCTCGTGCAGGCACTGCACGAACCGTGGCGCGGCCGGCAGCCGGACCTGCCCGATCCGCGACACCGGCACCCCCGGCGTCCACGAATTCATCACCACCGCCCCGGCCAGCCCGGCCACGTCCTCCAGGGTCAGCGCCTGTTCGCGCTGGGGCACGCCCATCCGCCGCAGTTGCCGGCGGACGATGCCCATGGTCACCCCGGGGAGCACATCCGCCGCCGGCCAGACCACCCCCGTGCCATCCCAGAAGGCCAGGTTCCAGATCGTGGCCTCGGCGACGTGCCCGGCCGGATCGATGAAGGCGGCGTCGTCGAACCCCCTGGCGACCGCCTCGCGCAGGTACCAGGTCTTGGCGACCTCGCCGACATGCTTGTAGCGCGCCAGCGTGCGCTGGTGCACGACCGCCGCCAGGGCCAGGGGGCCAGCCGGCGGCCGTGCCGGCGCGGCGGTGCGCACCAGCAGGTCCAGCCCGCCGTCGGCCGCGGTGAACTCCCCGGCCCGGGAGAACACCGTCGCGGTCAGCGACGCATCCGGCCGGCGCGCCACCGCCTGGCGAAGGCGCGCGCGCACCACGTCGTCGGGCAGTGCACGGCCGAACATGGCCAGCGAGGCCTCGCGCAGGCGCTGCAGGTGCAGGTCCAGTCCGCGCACGCCGCCTCCGCGCACCTGCATGGCGGTGAAGTGCGCGTAACCGGCGAAGGCCAGCGGCGCCAGGTCCGTGGCGGTGGCAGGGCGCTCCCCGGCCGGCTCCGGTCCGGCCGACAGCGTGGCGGTCATGGGCTCGTTCTGTTCCATCCTCGCGGCTCCGTGGGGTCGGGGCGCGGATGCTAGACTTTGACAGTACTGTCAAGGTCAACCCTCCCGGGCGGCACGATGAAGATCGGCGAACTGGCGCGCCGCAGCGGCCTGAGTGCACGGATGCTGCGTTACTACGAGGCAGAGGGCCTGCTGCGCCCCGCGCGTACCGCCTCGGGTTACCGCGACTACGGCGAGGCGGAACTGCGGGCCGCCCGGCACATCCGCCTGCTCAGCGCCTCCGGCCTCAAGGTCGCGACCATCCGGCAACTGCTGCCCTGCATGCGCGAGGGGGAAGGGCCCCTGTTCGAATCCTGCGACGGGATCCGCGCCGCACTGCGGCAGGCCCTGGCCGAACTGGATGCGCAGATGCGGACCCTGCGGGCGAGCCGCGCCATGATCGCCGGCTACCTCAGGGACCTGGATGCCCCGCCCCATGCGCATCCGGATGGACCTGCCGCGGCAGGCGTCTAGAGCCCCGACTCAAACAACTGCTTAAATTCGGGAAACTTCGCCGAACTGGACAGCATCCGCGGCTTGCCCCAGACTGCGCGCCTGTTCCGCCGGTGACCCTGATGGCAAAGCTGCTCGTCCTCCACGGCCCGAACCTGAACCTGCTCGGCACCCGCGAGCCGGAGATCTACGGGCACACCGACCTGGCCAGCATCGACGCCGGGCTGCGCGCGCGCGCCGCCGAGGCCGGGCATGAGCTGGAGAGCTTCCAGTCCAACGCCGAGCACGCTCTGGTCGAGCGGATCCAGGCCGCGCGCGGGGACGGCACCGCGTTCATCCTGATCAACCCGGCGGCATTCACCCACACCAGCGTCGCCATCCGCGACGCCCTGGCGGCGGTGGCCATCCCCTTCATCGAGGTCCACCTGTCCAACCCCCACCGCCGCGAGCCGTTCCGCCACACCAGCTACCTCAGCGACCTCGCCACCGGCGTGGTCTGCGGCTTCGGCCCGCTCAGCTACGAGCTGGCGCTGGCCGCCGCGCTCTGGCAACTCGGCGCCGGGCGCTGACCCCCATTCCCGTTCCAGACGATTCACGTCCAAGAGGCACGCCATGGATCTTCGCAAGATCAAGAAGCTCATCGACCTGCTCGAGGAATCCAACCTCGCCGAACTGGAGATCAGGGAAGGCGAAGAATCCGTGCGCCTGTCGCGCCACGTCTCCGGCGCGCCGGTGGCCTACGTGCAGCAGCCGGCCGTCGCGGTCCCGGCGCCGGCCCCGGCCGCGCCCGCAGCCGAGGTGATGCCGATGCGCTCGCCGGTGGACGCCGCCACCGGCGGCCGCCAGGAGCCCGCGGGACCCGCGCTGCCGGACGGCCACGTCGTCAAGTCACCGATGGTCGGCACGTTCTACGCCGCCCCCGCCCCGGACAAGCCGCCGTTCGTCACCGTCGGCCAGCAGGTCAAGGCCGGCGACACGCTCGGCATCATCGAGGCGATGAAGATGTTCAACCCGATCGAGGCCGACGTCTCGGGCACCGTGGTCGCGATCCTGTGCGAGAACGCCCAGCCGGTCGAGTTCGACCAGCCGCTGTTCGTGATCAACTGAGGTCCGCCCGATGCTGGACAAGGTCGTCATCGCCAACCGCGGCGAAATCGCGTTGCGCGTGCTGCGCGCCTGCCACGCGATGGGCATCCGCACCGTCGCGGTCCACTCCACCGTGGACCGCAACCTCAAGCATGTGGCCATGGCCGACGAATCGGTGTGCATCGGCCCGGCACCGTCGGCCGAGAGCTACCTCAACATCCCGGCGATCATCGCCGCGGCCGAGGTCACCGACGCCCAGGCGATCCACCCGGGCTACGGCTTCCTCTCCGAGAACGCCGACTTCGCCGAGCGCGTGGAGAAATCCGGCTTCATCTTCATCGGCCCGCGCCCGGAGACCATCCGCCTGATGGGCGACAAGGTCGAGGCAATCCGCGCGATGAAGGCCGCGGGCGTGCCCTGCGTGCCCGGCTCCGGCGGTCCGCTCGACGACGACTTCGCGACCAACGCCAGGATCGCGCGCGAGATCGGCTACCCGGTGATCATCAAGGCCGCGGGCGGCGGCGGCGGGCGCGGCATGAGGGTGGTGCATTCCGAGGCCGCGCTCAGGACCGCGATCGAGACCACCAAGTCGGAGGCCAGGGCCGCCTTCGGCAACGGCGAGGTCTACATGGAGAAATTCCTGGAGAACCCGCGCCACATCGAGATCCAGGTGCTCGCCGACGGCCAGGGCAACGCGATCCACCTCGGCGAGCGCGACTGCTCGATGCAGCGCCGCCACCAGAAGGTGGTGGAGGAGGCGCCGGCGCCGGGCATCACCCCGGAGCAACGCGAGGAGATCGGCCGGATCTGCGTCGAGGCCTGCCTGCGCATCGGCTACCGCGGCGCCGGCACGTTCGAGTTCCTGTACGAGAACGGCCGCTTCTATTTCATCGAGATGAACACCCGCATCCAGGTGGAGCACCCGGTCACCGAGATGGTCACCGGCATCGACCTGGTGCGCGAGCAGCTGAAGATCGCCGCCGGGGAGAAGCTGACGATCCGGCAGGAGGACGTGGTGCTGCGCGGCCACGCCATCGAGTGCCGGATCAACGCCGAGGACCCGGACACCTTCCTGCCCTCGCCGGGACGGATCCAGCATTTCCATACCCCCGGCGGACCGGGCGTGCGCGTGGACTCGCACATCTACGAGGGCTACGTGGTGCCGCCGAACTACGACTCGATGATCGGCAAGCTGATCGTGCACGGCGCCGACCGCGCCGAGGCGATCGCGCGCATGCGCGTGGCGCTGTCCGAGATGGTGGTGGACGGGATCAGGACCAACATCCCGCTGCAGCAGCGGATCATGGCCGACGGCGGATTCCAGGCCGGCGGCCAGAACATCCACTACCTCGAGAAGCGGCTGGCCGAGCGCCGCGAGAAGTCGCTCTCGATCGGCTGACTCAGAACCCCTCTTCCCGGGCCGGGGCCGGGGCCGTGGCCGGGGCCTTCATGCTTCCGGCCCCGGCGCCATCCGGGGCCGGCTGCTGGGTGCCCGGGACCGGCTTCATGCCCGTGCGCGAGGCGGGATCGACCACCACGACGTACTCGCTCGACCCGTCCGGCCAGACCACCTTGACCGTGCTGCCCGGCGGCAGCGACATGAACGGCACGCCGCTGCGCGCGCGGTACACCGCCGCCAGCTGCGAGGCGCCCAGACTGCGCATCTCCTCGTCGGCGTGGATCGTCACGGTCGAGACCCCCGACAAACCGTCGAGCCCGCCGTCGGCCGCATCCAGGATCACCACGCCCATCGCGGCCACCGAATACGCCGTGAACAGCAGCAGCCAGAACAGTGCACTGAACCTGCGGAACCTGAAGCCCAACTTCATTGACCTCCTCCGATATCCGCCACCAGCGCGTCGACCAGTTTCCTGACCAGCCCGGCGCTTTGCCGCGGAATGGCGGCGTCGAACACGAAATCCTCGAACCCCTGTCCCGGGTCGCGCGAGCAGATGCCGCCATTGACGCAGTAGGCCGTCATCAGCGCGCTGTCCGGGCCGCAATCCAGGCCCAGCCGGCAGGCGGCGAGCTGCCAGACCAGCATCCGGAACTGCGGCGCGAGCCTGTCCAGTCCATCCGGCAATGCCGTCGTGCCCGCAAACCCCTCGCCGGCCATCGCCGGGGCGATCGCGTTGTACGCGTCCGGGTCACGCGAGCTGCGCACGCGGTCGACCAGGTCCCCGGCGTAGTCCGCGTCGGGCGAGATCGGCTCGCCCGCGGAAAACAGCTCCGCCTCGGCCGCCAGGCTGCCCGCCCTCGCCGCGTCCAGACGCAACTGCCGCGCCAGCGCAGGCGTGAAGCCGTCGCCGGCGGTGAAGCGCCTGCAACGCTCGCCGACCCGGTTGCGCGCGGCCGCCATCGCCACCGATGCCGGTATGCGCAGCGTGCCGAGCGCGCGGCTGTCCTCGGCATATGCCGAGGGGTTGGACGCGTACGAGGCGCAATAGTCGACCACGCGGCTCATCAGCCACATCGCCTCGGCATTGCCGGCACGGATCTCCGGCACCAGTTCGCGGGAATAGGCATAGAGGTCGTCGGCATGGTCGAACATCCGACGCAGGCGCGACGGCACGACCGTGGCCAGCGCGGCCCGCGGCGGAGCGGCGACGGGCGGTCGCGTGGCCTGCACGGACGCGGCGGCCAACGGTACGGACGGCCCGGTTTCCACGGCACCACCCGCGGCCGCGACCGGCGCGGCGGGTGAGGGGGGCGACATGCGGAACGCCTGCGCCAGCGCCAGCAGCAGCAGCGCGGCCAGGCCCGCCCCGAACACGACGCAGATGCGCCCGCCCGCACGCCTTGCAGGCAGGCCGCCTACCATCGTCCGCGTGGATGGTTCGTTGCGCATCGGGCGTCGCTGCTGGGACTGCCGGGCATGCGCCGGCGCGCGCAAGCCCGGAAGGAGCGCCGCATTCTAACCACCCCCCTGAATCCCCGGGCCCGCGCCTTGCTGTCCCGTCCATGAACGGATGATGCGGAGGCCGGCCGGAACATGCCCGGCACGGATCACGGCCGCTCCCGCGGCATGGGCTACGATTCCCGCCCCGCTCTCCGGTACCCGCGCCATGCCCTTCCTCGAGCTCTCCATCCCCTGCACCGACGCCGAGCAGCCGCGCATCGAGCGCGCGCTGGAAGACGTGGGCGCGCTCTCGGTGACGATGCAGGACGCGCACCTGGACGAGCCCGACGAGCAGGCGATCTTCGAGCCCGGCGTCGGCGAGACGCCGCTGTGGCGCGAGATGGTGCTGGCCGCGCTGTTCCCCGGCGGCAGTGATCCCCTGGTGCTGCTGGCCGCACTGGAAGCGTTCGATCCCGGCGTGGACTGGACGCGTGCGGCTTTCCGCAGGGTCGAGGACCAGGACTGGGAACGCGCGTGGATGGACCAGTACGAGCCCCTGCGCTTCGGCGGGCGCACGTGGATCGTGCCCTGGAACCGCGAAGCCCCGGAAGAAGCACAGGCGGCGGACGCCGCCGTGGTGCGGCTCGACCCGGGCCTGGCGTTCGGCTCGGGCACCCACCCCACCACCGCGCTGTGCCTGCGCTGGCTGGACGGGCTGGCCGGCGAAGGCGCGCTGCAGGGCCGCACCGTGCTCGACTTCGGCTGCGGCAGCGGCATCCTCGCGCTGGCCGCGCTGAAACTGGGCGCGGCGCGCGCCATCGGCATCGACAACGACCCGCAGGCGCTCGCCGCCACCCGCGACAACGCGGAGCGCAACGGGCTGGCGGACCGCATCGCCGTGTACGCCCCGCAGGAAGCACCGGCGGAAGCCTGCGCGGTGGTCGTCGCCAACATCCTCGCTTCCGCGCTCGACGCGCTCGCCGACCTGCTGGCCGAGCGCACCGCGCCCGGCGGCCGGATCGCGCTGTCGGGCATTCTCGACGGCCAGGAAGACGAGCTGCTGCGGCGCTACCGCCAGTGGTTCGACCACCTGCAGGTGGCGCGCGAAGGCGACTGGATCCGCATCGACGGCGTGCGCAAGTGACCGCGCGCACGCATCGCGCGTGCCACGGCATGCTTGAATAACCGCATGTTCACCAATTGCCGGCACTGCAACGCGCTGGTCGCGACCGACCCCGTGACCGACGAACCGCCGGAGCGCTGCCCGCATTGCGCGGGGCGGTTGCGCGGGCACGACGCGCCGGCACCTGCGCCTGCACCGGCACCGGTCCCCGTGTCCACCGCCCCGGCGGCCACCGCGCTCGCCGATGCCGCGGACACGAAAGCGCAACCGGCAGTTCCTTCCGTCGTCCCCGCACCTCCCGGGCCGCCATCCGTCCCGGATACGGTGGATGCCGGCGGAACCGCCGAAATGGCCGCCGCCACGGACGCCACGGACGCCACGGCGGATACCGCGGATGCCGCGGATACCGCGCCCCCGGTCTCGCCCGCGCCCGCGCCCGCCAACGGCGGCGGCCCGGGGGACGCTGCCGGGCCCGCCATCCCCGCAGCGCCGGGCAAACCCGCCCCGAGTTTCGCCGCACCCCGCAGTCCGCGCCCATCCGCGCCATCGCGATTGCGCCGGGCCATGCCCATGGCGATCGCCGCCCTGGGCCTGCTGCTCGTACTGCAGGTCCTGCTGGCGAACCGGGCGCGACTGGCGATGGATGCCGGGTGGCGCCCGATCGTCGCCGCGCTGTGCAGGGTGTCCGGTTGTTCCCTGCCGCCATGGCGCGAACCTGCCGCGCTCACCCTGCTCTCGCGCGACGTGCGCCCCGATCCCGGCCGTCCCGGCGTGCTGCGCGCGACCGCGACCTTCCGCAACGACGCGCGCTGGCCGCAGGCATGGCCGACGCTGGTGCTGACCCTGTCCGATGCGGACGGCCGCATCGCCGGCGTGCGCGCGTTCGCGCCGGAGGAATACCTGGGCGGCCCGCCCGCGGAAGAAACGCTGGCCAGCGGGCAGAGCGCCATAATCAGGCTGGACGTGGTCGAGCCGGCGGCCGACGTCGTCGCGTTCTCCTTCGACCTGCGCTGAATACGTGGCGCGTTTGGCGCGTGCGCGGAGGACGCGCTAGACTCGCCTGTCCCGCCACCTGTCGCGGCGGAAGACGGCAACAGCATCCGGGAACCAGGCTTGAACAGCAGCGACCGCAACGACGCCCCGCAGCGCACGCCCTTGCGCGAGCACGTGGCGAACTCCGTGCGCCGCTACCTCGGGGACCTCAACGGCAACTCCACCGACAACCTCTACCAGATCGCCTTGCGCGAGCTCGAGATCCCGTTGTTCGTGGAAGTACTGAACCACTGCGACGGCAACCAGAGCCGCGCCGCGACGCTGCTGGGCATCCACCGCGCCACCCTGCGCAAGAAGCTGCGCGAGTACGGGATCATCTAGATCATCCGGCGCATTCACGCGTGGCGCGGACCGGCGCTGGCCACCACCACGCCCGCGGCTACGCCCAATGCAGCGCGCAGCCCGCGATCCACGCCGCAAGCCAGAGCAGGCGCAGACGCACCATCCCGATCCGCGGCAGGCACCAGCGCGCGACCAGCCACGCCGCCAGCGCGAACAGGGCGAAGCGCAACCCGCGCGCGACCGCCGTCGCCACGACGAACACAGGAAGCCCGAAGTCCAGGCCAGCGGCCACCGTCGCGTACAGCTTCCAGGGCACGCCGCCGAGCGCACCCTGCAGCAGTCCCGCCCAGCCGTGGCGCTCGAGCTGGTCGTAGGCGCGCATGATCAGCGGGGCGTCGATCCCCGGGATCCGCTCCATCAGCGCCAGCACGGCCATCTGGTTCCAGTGCGCGGCGAGATGGACCGCAATGCCACCGGCAAGGGCGCCCGCCAGCACCCAGGCCGCCGCGGCCATGCCCTGGCGCAGGCCGTGCAGCGCCACCCAGGTGATCCACATCTCGGGCAGCACGAAGAACAACGTCGCCTCGGCGAATCCCCACGCAAGCGGGATCCCGCGCGCCAGCCACGGGTGGCGGGAAGGATCGAGCCGGCCGGCCGCCGCGGGCATCACCCGCCCCCGTTTCCGCCCGCACCGGGCGCACGCGGGCGCAACCGGCCCGGGAACCGCCCAAACAACGCGCCGATCTCCATGCATTCCCCCGGGGGACCTGCCGCCCGCAGACTACAATACACGGCCCGTCCGCAAGCACCTCCCCCTGCGATGCCAGACCTGCAGCCCATCCGCCGGGCCCTGCTGTCCGTTTCGGACAAGACCGGCCTGATCGAACTCGCCCGCGCCCTCGCCGCCCACGACATCGAGCTGCTGTCCACCGGCGGCACCGCCCGCGCCCTGCGCGAGGCCGGTCTGGCCGTGAAGGATGTCTCCGAGGTCACCGGCTTCCCCGAGATCATGGACGGCCGGGTCAAGACCCTGCACCCGAAGGTGCACGGCGCCCTGCTCGGGCGGCGCGGCGTGGACGACGCGGTGATGGCCGGGCACGGCATCGAGCCGATCGACCTGCTGGTGTTGAACCTGTACCCGTTCGAGCAGGTCACCGCCAACCGGGACGCGAAGTTCGAGGACATCATCGAGAACATCGACATCGGCGGCCCGGCCATGCTGCGCGCGGCGGCCAAGAACTTCGCCCACGTGGCCG
>CALLKI010000036.1 GCA_938008415.1 uncultured Luteimonas sp.
CTGATCGAGCTGGAGATGCAGCTGAACGAGAAGCACGTGACCCTGACCGCCACGCAGCCGGCGCGCGAGTGGCTGGCGCGGCACGGCTTCGACCCGCTGATGGGCGCCCGGCCGATGGCGCGGGTGATCCGGGACCGGATCAAGCGCCCGCTGGCCGACGAGCTGCTGTTCGGCAAGCTGGTGGGCGGCGGCCGGGTCAGCATCGACGTGCGCGATGGCGAGCTGGTCGTCGAGGCCCAGCCCGAACCGGAGCGGCTGTTGCCGGCGACGGTCGACTGACGGCACGGTCCGGCCGCGATGTGGCAAGGCGGCCTGCGGGCCGCCTTGCCCGTCCGCCCCGCGCATGCCGGCAGGCACGGCACGAGGCGGGCGAAAACGAAAAGGCGGTCCAAGGACCGCCTTTTCAATCAATGCGTTGCGCGGGTTACCTCATGCGGTAGGTGATGCGCCCCTTGGTCAGGTCGTAAGGCGTCATTTCCACCTTGACCCGGTCACCGGTGAGGATGCGGATGTAGTTCTTGCGCATCCGCCCGGAGATGTGGGCGATGATCTCGTGGCCGTTCTCGAGCCGGACCCGGAACATGGTGTTCGGGAGCGTCTCGGTGACCGTGCCTTCGAATTCGATGACGTCGTCTTTCGCCATTCGTCCTGATGCCAGATGGTTGGGCGGGCGGGGCCGTCCGGAACAAAGCGCGCCATTCTCGCATGCGCGCAGGCGGCGATGCAAAACCCGGGCTAGCCGGCCAGCGCCGCGGCGGGGAGGGGGGCGAACGCGTCGCACCACGGCCCGGGTTCGCCGGGCAGGGCGGCAAGGCGCGCCACTTCCGCGATGAAGGCGGGGCGGGGCATCCGCCCGGCCCCGAGCGCCACCAGGTGCGGGTTCTCCACCTGGGCGTCGATCAGCGGCCAGCCCCGCTCCCGCATCCACCGGGCCAGCGCGTACAGCGCGACCCTCGAGCCGCCGGACTCGGCGCTGAACATGCTCTCGCCGAAGAACATCCGGCCGATGGCCACGCCGTACAGGCCGCCGACCAGCCGCGCGCCGTCGAACACCTCGATGCTGTGCGCGTATCCCAGCCGGTGCAGGCCGATGTAGGCCTCGCGCATCCGCCCGGTGATCCAGGTCCCGTCCTGCCCGCGCCGGGGCACGGTGGCGCACAGGCCGATGACCTTGGCGAACGCGGTGTCGGCGCGGACCATCCAGCCGGAGCGCCGCAGCGAGCGGCGGAAGCGGGAGGAAGGGCGGAGGGCCTCCGTGCGGAACACCGCCCGCGGGTCGGGGGACCACCACAGGATCGGCTGTCCCTCCGAGAACCAGGGGAAGATGCCGTTGCGGTAGGCGTTGAGCAGCCGTGGCGGGGACAGGTCGCCGCCGAAGGCGAGCAGCCCGTTCGGATGGGACAGGGCCCGTTCCGGAGCGGGGAAGGGCGCGTGCGGGTCGTCCGCGAGGCGTGGCAGGTGCAGGCTCACGCCCGCATTGTAGGCGCCGCCCGGGTGCCGACGGGGCCACGCTCAGGGGCCATGACGGAACGGGGAGCGCCGGGCGAGGACTTCCGCGTGGCCGCGCAGGAAGCGGGCCTCCTCGTCGCACCACGCCGCCAGCGCCTCCCGGAAACGCGGGTCGGCGATCCAGTGCCGGCTGCGGACGAAGGTGGGGAGGAAGCCGCGCGCGATCTTGTGCTCGCCCTGGGCGCCGGGCTCGAACACGGGCAGCCCTTCCCCCAGGCAGTACTCGATGCCCTGGTAGTAGCAGGCCTCGAAATGCAGCCCCGGCACCTGTTCGCGGCAGCCCCAGTAGCGGCCGTACAGGGTGTCGCCGCCGCGCAGGCACAGCGCACCGGCCAGCGGCTCGCCATCGCGCTCGGCCAGGAACAGGACCAGCGAACGTGGCATGGCCCGGGCCAGATGGCGGAAGAACGCCAGGGTCAGGGCCGGGAGATTGCCGTACGCGGCGAAGGTGTCCACGTAGTAGCCGTGCATCGCCTCCAGGTCCGCCTCGCCGGCCTCGTCGCCATGCACCACCCGGAAGGAGATGCCTGCGCTGGCGACCTTCCGCCGCTCCTGGCGGATGTTCTTGCGGTGCCGGTGGTCCATCGCCGCGAGGAAGTCCTCGAAGTCCGTCCAGCCGGCGTCGTTGCGCCAGTGGTACTGCACGTCCAGCCGTGGCAGCCAGTCTCCGCCGAAGTCCGCGTCCTCGTCCTGCGTATGGAAGTTGACGTGCGCGGAGGACAGCCCGAGCCGGCGGCATTCCTCCACCACCGCTGCGAGCAGCCGCCTGCGTGCCGCCCGGACGCGGGCCAGCAGCCGTGGCCCGGTGACCGGGGAATAGGGCACCGCGCCCAGCCACTTGGGGTAGTAGTCCAGCCCGTGGCGCGCGTAGGCATGCGCCCAGGCGTGGTCGAACACGAATTCGCCGTGGGAATTGGCCTTGAGGTAGCCGGGGGCCGCGGCGACCAGGGCGCCATCCTCCCACAGGGTCACGTGGTGCGGCGTCCAGCCCCGGTCCGCACGCAGGCAGCCACACGCTTCGAGCCCGTGCAGGAACGCATGCGAGACGAAGGGGTTGCGGCCGTCGTGCAGCGCGTCCCAGTCCCGGGCGGGCACGTCGCCAAGGGAACCGAGGATGCGCACGGTCGCCATGTCAGCCTTCCGGCCGGCCGGGCCCGGGCACGGCCACGACGGCCATGCCCGGTGGCGGGCTCAGCCTTCCTTGTCGAGGAACCGCTCGGCGTCGAGCGCGGCCATGCAGCCGGACGCCGCGGAGGTGATCGCCTGGCGGTAGACCTGGTCGGCCACGTCGCCGGCCGCGAACACGCCCCGGACGGAGGTCTCGGTGGCGCCGCCGGACAGACCGGAACGGACCACGATGTAGCCGTTGTTCATCTCCAGCTGGCCCTCGAACAGGGTGGTGTTCGGAGTGTGGCCGATGGCGACGAACAGGCCATGCAGGTCGATCCGGCGGGTGCCGCCGTCGAGCACCGACTTCAGCCGCACCCCGGTCACGCCCGCGTCGTCGCCGAGCACCTCGTCCACCACGTGGTGCCAGACCGGCTCGATCTTCCCCGCGGCGACCCTGGCGAACAGCTTGTCCTGCATGATCTTCTCGGCGCGCAGGGTGTCACGGCGGTGCACCAGGTACACCTTGCGCGCGATGTTCGACAGGTACAGGGCCTCCTCGACCGCGGTGTTGCCGCCGCCGACCACGGCCACGTCCTGGTCCTTGTAGAAGAAGCCGTCGCAGGTCGCGCAGGCGGAGACGCCACGCCCCTTGTACTTCTCTTCCGAAGGCAGGCCCAGGTACTTGGCGGTGGCGCCGGTGGCGATGATCAGCGCGTCGCAGGTGTACTCGCCGTTGTCGCCCTTGAGCCGGAACGGCCGCTGCGACAGGTCGGCGGTGTGGATCTGGTCGAAGATGACCTCGGTGTTGAAGCGCTCGGCATGCGCCTGCATCCGCGCCATCAGGTCCGGGCCCATCACGCCGTCCACGTCGCCCGGCCAGTTGTCCACCTCGGTGGTCGTGGTCAGCTGCCCGCCGGGCTGCATCCCCGTGATCACCACCGGCCTGAGATTGGCACGGGCCGCGTAGATGGCGGCGGTCCATCCGGCGGGGCCGGAACCGAGGATCAGCAGACGGGAATGCCTGGGCGTGTTCATGTACGGCTATACTCGCGGACGATATGGAACGGCTGCGTTCCGGGACGTATAGCTTGGAGGCGCCGGCGCGGCGGCACAAGGCGCGATCGGCACCGGTACCGGAACATTCAGTACGATCCGCGTGTACGGCGCGAGGGGAGGCGCAACTGGCCATGCCGTTCCACGTCCAGGCGCCAGGCACGTTCCGCGCGCGTCCCGCCTGCGCACGCGCCGCAGCCCGGAGATCATGACGATGCGTATCGGTGTTCCGCGGGAAACCAAGACCCTCGAGGGCCGCGTGGCGCTGGTGCCCGCCGCGGCCGGCGACCTGGTCAAGCGCGGCCACGAGGTGTGGGTCGAGAAGGGCGCCGGCCTGCTCTCCGGGTTCCGCGACGAGGACTACGCCCGGCTCGGGGTGAAGATCGCCCCCGACGCGGCGGCGCTGTACGAGAAGGGCGAGCTGATCGTCAAGGTCAAGGAGCCGATCGGGGGCGACCTCGAGCACCTGCGCGGCGACCACCTGCTGTTCTGCTACCTGCACCTGGCCGCGGAGCCGGCGCTGGCGCGCAGGCTCCTTGGCATCGGCCTGACTGCGGTCGCGTTCGAGACGGTCGAGCTCGACAACGGGGAGCTGCCGCTGCTGGCGCCGATGTCGGTGATCGCGGGCAGGATCGCGGTGCAGGTCGGCACCCACTACCTGCACCAGCCGCTCGGCGGCAAGGGCAAGCTGCTCGGCGGGCTGCCCTCGACCGAGCGCGGCAGGGTCGTGGTGTTCGGCGCCGGCAAGGCCGGCGGCGCCGCGGCCGAGCTCGCGGCGGCATCCGGCGCCAACGTCACCGTGTTCGAGATGCGGCAGGACCGCATGCAGGAGATGATGCGGCTGGGCCGCAACGTCACCGCGCTGTACCCGTACCACGACGTGGTCGCGCGCGAGGTCGCCTCGGCGGACCTGGTCGTCGGCGCGGTGCTGGTCACCGGCGCCCGCGCCCCGCACGTGATGACCCGGGAGATGCTGCGCGACATGGCCGACGGCAGCGTGGTGGTGGACATCGCCATCGACCAGGGCGGGTGCTTCGAGACCTCGCGGCCGACCACCTGGGCCGAGCCGACCTACGTGGAGGAGGGTGTGACCCACTTCTGCGTCACCAACATGCCCGGCGCGGTGCCGCAGACCTCCTCGCAGGCGATCTGCGCGGCGATCCTGCCCTGGGTGGACCGGCTGGCCTCCGACCGCGACTGGCGCCGCCACGCGCCGCTGGCCCGGGGGATCAACGTCGAGCAGGGCAGGCTGGTGCACCCGGCGCTGCAATCCATGGAACTTTGACGTAGTATCAATGGATTGGACCAACTTCCTAAGGCGATGGATCACGGTGGCGCGACCGACCACGGAACGTAGCAAACGCCAGCGGGCGGCGACCGGCGAAGCGTCCGCCATGCCCAATTCCCGCCGCCAGCGCGTCTTCCGCGACATCGCGCTGATCCTCATCGCCCCCTTCCTGCTCTACCTGCTGGTCTGCCTGGTCACGCATTCGCCGGAGGACCCGGGCTGGCACAGCGCCGGCAGCGTCACCGGCGAACTGCACAACGCCGGCGGCCCGGTCGGCGCCTGGCTGGCGGACGTGCTGCTCGGCCTGACCGGCTACGTCGCCTACCTGCTGCCGTTCCTGCTCGGCGCGATCGCGTGGATCGCGCTGTTCGGCATGGACAGCGACGGCGACGGCAACATCGACCTTGGCCCGGCGCTGCGCCTGGTCGGCATCGTCGGCTTCATCGTCGCGGCCGCGGGCCTGCTCTCGCTGCGGCTGGGCAACGTCGAGGGCATGCCCGCCGGGGGCGGCGGCATCCTCGGCCGGCTCGTCGGCAACTCGCTGCACCGCGGCTTCGGCCTGGTCGGCGGCAACCTGTTCCTGCTGGCGCTGCTGCTGACCTCGGTGACCCTGGCCACCGGCCTGTCCTGGCTGGCGGTGATGGACCGCATCGGCGCCTGGGTGCTGGCCCTGCCGGAGCTGCTGCGCAGGGGCAGCAAGCAGGCGGCGGAATGGCAGGCGGCGAGGGCGCACCGCGAGGAACGCCAGGAACTGCGCAAGATCGAGACCGAACTGCGCGCGAAGCGGGAAAAGGTGAAGATCGAGCCGCCGCCGGCCCCGGTGGTGGAGAAGAGCGAGCGCGCCAGGCGCGAGCAGCAGATCCCGCTGTTCCACGTCGGCGACGGCAGCGGCCTGCCGCCGCTCTCGCTGCTGGACGACCCCAAGCCGCAGCCCAAGAGCTACGACGAGGAGACGCTGGAGGCGCTGTCGCGGCAGATCGAGTTCAAGCTGCGCGACTTCCGGATCGAGGCGCAGGTGGTCGGCGCCTACCCGGGCCCGGTGATCACCCGGTTCGAGATCGAGCCGGCGCCGGGCGTGAAGGTCAGCCAGATCAGCTCGCTGGACAAGGACATCGCCCGCGGCCTGTCGGTCAAGTCGGTGCGCGTGGTCGACGTGATCCCCGGCAAGTCGGTGATCGGCCTGGAGATCCCGAACTCGCACCGGGAGATGATCTACCTGAGCGAGCTGCTGCGCTCGAAGGAATACGACAGGTCGCCCAGCCCGCTGACCCTGGCGCTGGGCAAGGACATCGCCGGCCGCCCGACCGTGGCCGACCTGGCGCGAATGCCGCACCTGCTGGTCGCCGGCACCACCGGCTCGGGCAAGTCGGTGGCGATCAACGCCATGGTCCTGAGCCTGCTGTACAAGGCCTCGCCGCGCGACGTGCGGATGCTGATGATCGACCCGAAGATGCTGGAGCTCAGCGTCTACCAGGGCATCCCGCACCTGCTGGCGCCGGTGGTCACCGACATGAAGGAGGCGGCGAACGGCCTGCGCTGGTGCGTGGCCGAGATGGAGCGCCGCTACAAGCTGATGAGCGCGGTCGGCGTGCGCAACCTGGCCGGCTTCAACAAGAAGGTCAAGGACGCACAGGACGCCGGCCAGCCGTTGCTCGACCCGCTGTTCAAGGCCGAGCCGGATTCGGGCCAGGCGCCCCCGCCGCTGGAGACGCTGCCGTACATCGTCGTCATCATCGACGAGTTCGCCGACATGATGATGATCGTCGGCAAGAAGGTCGAGGAGCTGATCGCGCGGCTTGCACAGAAGGCACGCGCCGCAGGCATCCACCTGATCCTCGCCACCCAGCGCCCGTCGGTGGACGTGATCACCGGCCTGATCAAGGCCAACATCCCCACGCGCATCGCCTTCCAGGTGTCGAGCAAGATCGACTCGCGCACCATCCTCGACCAGTCCGGTGCGGAGACGCTGCTCGGCCACGGCGACATGCTCTACCTGCCGCCGGGCACGGCCATGCCCGAGCGCGTGCACGGCGCCTTCGTCTCCGACGACGAGGTGCACCGCGTCGTCGAGCACCTCAAGCAGAGCGCCGGCGGCCCGGACTACGTCGAGGGCGTGCTCGACGAGACCCAGGTGATGTACGACGGCACCGCCATCGGTGCCACCGGGCTGCCGGAGCCCGGTGCCGGCGGGGCGGGAGACGAGTCCGACCCGCTGTATGACGAGGCCGTGCGCATCGTCACCGAGACCCGCCGCGCCTCCATCTCCGGCGTGCAACGCCGGCTGAAGATCGGCTACAACCGCGCCGCGCGCCTGATCGAGGCGATGGAGGCGGCCGGCATCGTGTCGCCGCCGGAGCACAATGGCGACCGCACCGTGCTGGCCCCGCCGCCGCCGAAATAACGTTCAGCCTGTTGCCACCTCGAGACCGGGGCCGAAGGCACGCATTCAGTTGCGTGCCGGCACACTGGACGCAATGGCATTCCCGGAAGCACGAGAGATGACCCGACTCCTCCACTGGTTCGCACTCGCCATCGCACTGGCCTCCGACACCGCTTCCGCCGCCGACGCCCGTGCCCGGTTCGAGGCCTTCAGCCGTGGCCTGCAGGGCTTGGACGGCCACTTCATCCAACGCGTCTATGACGGCAACGGCCAGCTGAAGGAAAGCACCAGCGGCCGCGTCGCGCTCTCCGCGCCGCGCCTGTTCCGCTGGGAATACCAGAAGCCATATCCGCAGCTGATCGTGGCCGACGGGAAGACGGTCTGGGTGTACGACCCGGACCTGGAGCAGGTCACCCGCCGCCCGCAGGGCGAAGCCGAGCAGGACAGCCCGCTCGCTGTGCTGGTCGATCCCTCCCGTCTCGAGCGCGACTACGCCGTCGAGGACGGCGGCAGTTCCGGTGGCCTGGACTGGGTGGTGCTGAAGCCGAAGGCGGGTGGTGGCGACGCGCCGTTCGAGTCCGCGCGCATCGGCCTGGACGCATCCGGCGTGGCGCGCATGGACATCGTGGACGCGCTGGGCCAGCGTACCGAGATCGAGTTCCACGGCTGGAAGCGCAACCCGGCGTTCTCCCGCGACACCTTCAGCTTCACCCCGCCGCCCGGCGCGGACGTCATCGGCGACGGCTGATGCGATCCGGGGCACGAGGGAACGACGCCGGCATGAATACCCTGGGGACGCACCTGCAACGCCTGGCGGGCGTCCTCCTGGCCTGCCTGCCGCTGCTGGGGTCCGTTCCGGCCGCCGCGCAGGAAACGCCCATGCCCCGTGCCGGGCAGGTGACCAGCGGGGACGAGACCCTCGACAACGCGGTGGCCGCGGTGCTGCTGACCGAACTGGGGGCCCAATTCGGCGGCGAGCCGGTGTCGTTGCGCCTGGATTCGGTCGACGTCCGCCCGCTGAACGGCGGCGACCGGCTGGTCAGCGGGGAAGGGCGGGTTCGCGTCGCCGACGACCAGGAGTGGATCCCGTTCCGCTACCGCACCACCTGGGACGCCACCTTCGCCAGCGCCGGGCAGCCGGTGGTCAGCTTCGCCGGTACCGGCAGGCCGCTGCCGAACGACGCCACCCTGGTCCGCCAGCTCGACGAACAGGTGTCCGCGGAACTGGAACGCCAGGCGGGCACGCGCACCTGGCTGCAGCTGGACCGGATTTCCACGACCGCCCTCGGCAGCCGTTTCCTGCGGATCGAGGCGGGCGGTCTGGCCGACCTGGGGCCCGAGGGCACCTCGCAGGTCCGCATCAGGGCCCTGTACGACACCGTGCGGGCTGCCTGGTTGCGGGTCAATTACGATCTGGACTGACACGTGCCCGTCGCAGTGCCTGCGACGGGCGCTTGCTATCTTGGACCAGCCACCCCATACCCGTTCCCGTGTCCAGGACCCGACCCGATCCGACCGCGGCAGACGACGACCTGCTGAGCGTCGACCGCACCGCGATGCGGCCGCTGGCCGAGCGCATGCGCCCGCGCACGCTCGACGAGATGGTCGGGCAGAAGCGGCTGCTCGCGTCTGGCTCGGCGCTGCGCAAGTCGGTCGAGACTGGCCGCGTGCATTCGATGATCCTCTGGGGGCCGCCCGGTTGCGGCAAGACCACGCTGGCCCTGCTGCTGGCCCGCTACGCCGATGCCGAGTTCCGCGCCATCTCCGCGGTGCTGGCCGGCCTGCCGGAGGTGCGCCAGGTGCTGGCCGAGGCCGGGCACCGGTTCGCCGAAGGCCGCCGCACCGTGCTGTTCGTGGACGAGGTCCACCGCTTCAACAAGGCGCAGCAGGACGCGTTCCTGCCGCACATCGAGCGCGGCACGATCATCTTCGTCGGCGCCACCACCGAGAACCCCTCGTTCGAGCTCAATTCCGCGCTGCTGTCGCGCTGCCGCGTGCACGTGATGGAGCCGGTGTCGGAGGACGACATCGTGCTCGCCCTGCGCCGCGCGCTGGAGGATGCAGAACGCGGGCTGGGCGGGCGGGGGCTGCACATTTCCGACGAACACCTGCGGCTCGTCGCCACCGCTGCCGACGGCGACGTGCGCCGGGCGCTGACCCTGCTCGAGATCGCCGCGGAACTGGCGGGCGAGGGCGGCAGCATCACCGGCGAGACGCTGGAACAGGTGCTGGCCGACCGCACCCGCCGCTTCGACAAGGGGGGCGAGCAGTTCTACGACCAGATCTCGGCCCTGCACAAATCCGTGCGCAGCTCCGACCCGGACGCCGCGCTGTACTGGCTGTGCCGGATGCTCGATGGCGGCTGCGACCCGATCTACCTGGCCAGGCGCATGACCCGGATGGCGGTCGAGGACATCGGCCTGGCCGACCCGCGCGCCCTGCGCATGGCGATCGACGCCTGGGAGGCCTACGACCGCCTCGGCAGCCCCGAGGGCGAGCTGGCACTCGCGCAGCTGGTGATCTACCTGGCCAGCACGGCCAAGTCCAACGCCGCCTACAAGGCCTTCGGCGCCGCCATGCGCGACGTGCGCGAGTCGGGCACCCGGGAGGTGCCCATGCACCTGCGCAACGCGCCGACGAAGCTGATGAAGGAACTGGGCTACTCGAAGGGCTACCAGTACGACCACGACCTCGAGGACGGCGTCGCGCTCGACCAGACCTGCTTCCCGGACGGCATGGGCGACCGGATCTACTACCACCCGGTGGAACGCGGCATGGAGCTCAAGCTCAAGGAAAAGCTCGACCGCCTGCGCGAAGCCCGCCGTGCGGCACGCAAATCCAGATCCGGCCACACCGCCGCTTCCCGACGTGGCGGCGATGTTTCCTGAACCCCTTGCCGGCCTTCGTCGTCCAAGGCCACGAACGCGGGCCGCGGGTAGGGTGCGAGCCCACTTCCGCGTCTAACCCGGACGGAAGCTGCGCAGGATGCATGACGCATCGGCGTGGTTCCATCATCTCTCGTCTTCCTCTCTTCGATCGCTGATCCCTGCTGTTGTCGCCGCCCTGGGCTTCCGGGGCGCTTTTTTTTCTGCGCCTGCGCAGATGGCCTTGTCCGCCACACGACGACAGGACGCGATGCCTGGCGATGGATGCACGCGTGCGTGGCCACAGACAGGATCTGGAAAGGGAGCGGTAAGCATGCACCGGAGCCGGGACGCTCAACGTATCTTGTAGTACACCTATAATTTCGCATAATACATCTTATGTAAACGACGGCCCGTGCGCCGGAACTGGTCGGAACCCGATACCATTCACCCCGGACTCACTGCCTGATTGGCTACAAGTTCCATACTCAGGTCAGTCCCGGCGCCGCACCATCGCGGGTCACCCGTTGACTCATAGTGGGCTTTCCAGTCCGCGAATGCGGGATAAACAACAGCAGTGCCAGTGCGTTGCGCTGCCATCTTCAAGCGCGCGCATTCGTTGCGGTCACGAGATGTCCCAGATTCTGGGATTTCTCAGCTGATCAATGGGTTATCGCGGAAACAATTTACGGGATGTGCCGCCAGCCGGACGGGCCCTTGAGTCTGGACCCGGGTCCAGGGAGACACTGGTCTTCCGCGGCCGGATCCGGCCGCCTCCCTTCCACGGGGACCCGCGATGAAGATCGGCGAACTCGCACGGCGTGCCGGCGTCTCGGTCGACACGGTGCGCTACTACGAACGCAACGGCATCCTTGGCAAACCGCAGCGCACGCCATCCGGCTACCGCGAATACGGCCGCGGCGACGTGCGCCGGCTCGGCTTCATCCGGCGTGCCAAGGCGCTCGGCTTCAGCCTGGACGAGATCCGGGAGCTGCTGGACCTGTCCGGCGGCACCGACATGGCCGCGGTCCGCGCCGCCGCCCGGGACCGGCTGCGTGACGTCGAGGCCCGGATCGCCGAACTGGTCCGGGTCCGGGACGCCCTGCGGGGACTGGTCGAGGCCTGCCCGGGCCACGGCCCGGCCGACCGCTGCCCGATCCTGGCGGCGCTTTCGGGAGACGACGATGGCGCATGAAAAGCACGCCTGCTGCCATGGTGACGGCCACGGGCGGCACGGCGGGGAAAACAAGGCCAAGGCCGGCAACTGCCACGGCAACCATGGCGCGCATCCGGATCACGGGCACGCGCATACGCGCGGGCATGGCCATGCGGATCACGCGCACGGATGCGGGGGCGCGGCCGTACCCGCGCCCAGTGCCGCCTACGTCTGCCCGATGTGCTCGGACGTGCGCCAGCCCGGCCCGGGCGCATGCCCGCATTGCGGCATGGCGCTGGAACCGGAGCTGCCGGCCCCGGATGCCGGCGAGGATCCCGAATACATCGACTTCCGCCGCCGGTTCGTGCTGACGCTGCCGCTGACCGCCGCCGTGGTGGCACTGGCGATGTGGGGCCACCGCCTGCCCCTGTCCGGGACCACGCGCAGCTGGCTGGAACTGCTGCTCAGCGTGCCTGTGGTGCTGTGGGCCGGCTGGCCGTTCCTGGGACGCTGGGCACGGTCGATCCGCCACCGCAGCCCGAACATGTGGACGTTGATCGGCACCGGCGTCATCGCCGCGTTCGCTTACAGCCTCGCGGCCACGCTCGCGCCGGACCTGTTCCCGGCCGGGTTCCACATGCACGGCCGCGTGGCCGTGTACTACGAGGCCGCGGCGGTGATCGTCTTGCTCACCCTGCTCGGCCAGCTGCTGGAACTGCGGGCGCGGGCGAAGACCTCCGCCGCGCTGCAGGCGCTGCTGGCGTTGTCTCCGCCGACCGCGCGCCGCGTGCGCGACGATGGCAGCGAGGAGGACGTTCCCCTCGCCCACGTCCAGGTCGGCGACCGCCTGCGCGTGCGCCCGGGCGAGAAGGTGCCCGTGGACGGCATCGTGCTCGAAGGCCGCTCGCTGGTGGACGAATCCATGTTGACCGGTGAACCCGTGCCGGTGGAAAAGACGCCCGGCGCGCACGTCATCGGCGCTACCCGGAACGGCAACGGCGCGCTGCTGATCCGCGCCGGGAAGGTCGGCGCGCAGACCGTGCTGGCGCAGATCGTGCAACTGGTGGCACAGGCACAACGCTCGCGCGCGCCGATGCAGCGGCTGGCCGACCGGGTCGCGTCGCGCTTCGTACCGGGCGTGGTGGCCGTCGCGGCCGTCGCGTTCCTGGCCTGGGGCCTGTCCGGCCCGGAGCCGTCGTGGACCTATGCCCTGGTCAACGCGGTGTCGGTGCTGATCATCGCCTGCCCCTGCGCGCTCGGCCTGGCCACGCCGATGTCGGTGATGGTCGCGACCGGGCGCGCCGCGAGGGCCGGCGTGCTGTTCCGCGACGCCGCGGCGCTCGAACGCCTGCACGTCGTGGATACCCTGGTCGTGGACAAGACCGGCACGCTCACCGAAGGCCGTCCGGCGTTCCGCGCGGTCGTTCCTGCGGACGGCTGGAACGGCGACGAGGTGCTGCGCATGGCGGCCGGCCTCGACCGTCACAGCGAACACCCGCTCGGCGCGGCCATCGTCGCCGAGGCGCGGCGGCGCGGACTGGCGCTGGCCGACGCCCGGGATTTCGAGTCCGTCACCGGCACCGGCGTGCGCGGCATCCTCGGGGGACGCAGGGTTGCGGTCGGCACCGCGCGGCTGATGGAGGACGCGGGCGCGGACATCGCGCCCCTGCGCGAGGAGGCCGAACGCCTGCGCGGCGAAGGCGCCAGCGTGGTCTACGTCGCCGTGGACGGCCGGCCCGCCGGGCTCATCGCCGTGGCCGACCCGGTCAAGGAATCGACGCCCGAAGCGCTTGCCACGCTGCGCGAGGCGGGCCTGCGCATCGTCATGGCCAGTGGCGACGGCACCGCCACCGCGCGCGCGGTCGCGCGCTCACTCGGCATCAACGAGGTCCATGGCGAAATGCGCCCCGGGGACAAGGCGGAACTGGTGCGCCGCCTGCAGGCCGAAGGCCGGCGCGTGGCGATGGCCGGCGACGGGATCAACGACGCCCCTGCCCTCGCCGCCGCCGACGTCGGCATCGCCATGGGCGACGGCACCGACATCGCCATGTCCAGCGCGCAGGTGACCCTGGTCAAGGGCGACCTGCGCGGCATCGCGCGTGCACGGGCCCTTTCCGATGCCGCGGTCGCGAACATGAAGCAGAATCTTGGCTTTGCTTTCGTGTACAACGCAGTGGGCGTGCCGCTGGCCGCGGGCGCGCTCTACCCGCTCACCGGCTGGCTGCCCGGCCCGATGTTCGCCGCGTTCGCGATGAGCCTCAGTTCGGTCTCGGTGGTCGGCAACGCGCTGCGGCTCAACTGGGCCAGACTCGACTGACCACGGGCGATACAGGATGACCTTCCCCGGCAAAGACCTCCAGGACGCATCGCGCCGCCGCTTCGTGGCGGGACTGGCCGCGGCGCCGCTGCTCGCGGCCTGGCCGCGGCACGGCGGGACCATGCCGCCACCTCTGCCGCCGTTCGAGCTGCGCGGCAGCCACTTCGACCTGGACATCGGCGTGATGCCGGTGAACTTCACCGGCATCACCCGTCCCGCGATCACCATCAACGGCTATCTGCCCGCACCCGTGCTGCGCTGGCGCGAAGGCGACACGGTGACGGTACGCGTGACCAACCGCCTGCGCGACGCGATCACCTCGATCCACTGGCATGGCATCCTGCTGCCGGCCAACATGGACGGCGTGCCGGGCATGAGCTTCGACGGCATCGCGCCCGACGAAAGCTGGCTGTACCGGTTCACGCTGAAGCAATCCGGCACTTACTGGTACCACAGCCACTCGCTGTTCCAGGAACAGGCCGGCCTGTACGGCGCGATCGTGGTCGAACCGGTGGAGCCGCACCCGTACCGCTGGGACCGCGAGCACGTGGTGCTGCTGTCGGACTGGACCGACCTCGACCCGGCCGCGCTGTTCCGGCGGCTGAAGAAGATGCCCGGGCACGACAACTGGTACCGGCCGACCGTCGGCGACCTGCTGCGCGACGCCAGGCAACGCGGCTGGCGCGCCGCCCTTGCCGGGCGCGCCGCCTGGGACCGGATGCGGATGACGCCGAGCGACATCTCCGACGTCAACGCCCACACCTACACCTACCTGTGCAACGGCTTCACGCCCGCGCGCAACTGGACCGGCCTGTTCCGCCCCGGCGAGAAGGTGCTGCTGCGCTTCATCAATGCCTCGGCGATGACCTATTTCGACGTGCGCATCCCCGGGCTGAAGATGACCGTGGTCGCCGCGGACGGCCAGCCGGTGCATCCTGTGACCGTGGACGAGTTCCGGATCGCGGTGGCCGAGACCTTCGACGTGATCGTCGAGCCTTCCGGGCAGGACGCCTACACCATCTTCGCCCAGGACATGGGCCGCACCGGCTACGCGCGCGGCACGCTGGCCGTGGAACACGGCCTGGAGGCCCCCATTCCCGCGCCCGACCCGCGCCCGCTGCTGACCATGCAGGACATGGGCCATGGCACGGGCCACGGTGACAGTCACGGTGATGGTCACGGCGCCGGCCATGGCATGGATCACGGCATGGACCATGGCGGCGGGCACGACGGCCACCACGGCATGCACGCGGGCGAGGCGCACGCGCATGCCATGCACCGTGCGCATGGACCAGGCGGAACGCATGGTGGACACGGCAGCCATGGCGCCGCCATGCAGCCGCACCCGGAGAGCGAGCGCCGCAACCCGCTGGTGGACATGCAGGCGACGGCGCCGGAACCGCGACTGGACGACCCCGGCATCGGCCTGCGCGGCAACGGCCGCCGCGTGCTCACCTATGCCGACATGCGCAGCCTGTTCGACGACCCCGACGGCCGCGAGCCCTCGCGCACCATCGAGCTGCACCTGACCGGGCACATGGAGAAGTTCGCCTGGTCGTTCGACGGCATGCGGTTCGCCGACGCCGGGCCGCTGCGCCTGAACTACGGCGAGCGCGTGCGCATCGTGCTGGTCAACGACACGATGATGACGCACCCGATCCACCTCCACGGCATGTGGAGCGACGTCGAGGACGGGGACGGCCGATTCCACCTGCGCAAGCACACCGTGGACATGCCGCCGGGCACGAAGCGCAGCTACCGCGTGCACGCCGACGCGCTTGGCCGCTGGGCATACCACTGCCACCTGCTCTACCACATGGAAGCCGGGATGATGCGCGAGGTGCGCGTGGAGGAACGGGCATGACGCGCATCCAGGCCGCCCCGTTCGTGCTCGTCCCGTTGCTCGCGCTGGCGCCCGCGACGCCGGCCTTCGCCCGGCATGGCGCACACCACCCGCCGTCTCCCCCGCCAGCCTGCACGCCCGAGCACGCGGCGATGGGACATTGCACGCCCACCCCCACCCGCCAGGCGCACGGCTGCACGCCGGAACATGCCGCCATGGGCCACTGCAAGCTGGAACCGGAACCGGATGCAGCGTCGCACGGCGCGCATCCGCACGGGGCGGTCCCGCCGGTGACGGATGCCGACCGGGCCGCCGCCTTCCCTCCCCTTTCCAGGCACATGGAACACGCGCAGGACGTGCACTGGCGCGTGCTGTTCGACCGGCTCGAGGCGCGCCATGGTCATGACGGCACCGGCCAGGCCTGGGAAGGCAACGCGTGGATCGGCGGCGACCTGCACCGCCTGTGGCTGCGCGGCGAAGGCGAACGCGAAGGCGGCCGCACGCGGGCGGCGGACCTCGAGGCCCTCTACGGGCGAAGCGTCTCGCCGTGGTGGGACCTCGTGGCCGGCGTCCGCCACGAATTCCTCCCCGGAGACGGCCGCACCTGGCTGGCCATCGGCGTACAGGGCATCGCGCCCTACTGGTTCGAGGTCGCGGCCACCTTCTACCTCGGCGAATCGGGTCGCACCGCAGCCGCCCTCGAAACCAGCTACGACCTGCTGCTGACCAACCGCCTGGTCCTGCAGCCGAAGCTCGAGGCCAGGGCCTATGGCCGGGCGGACCCGGAACGCGGCACCGGGTCCGGGCTGGCCACGGTCGAGGCCGGCCTGCGCCTGCGCTACGAGGTGACGCGCCGCTTCGCGCCGTACGCGGGCTACGCCTGGTCGCGCGCCTTCGGCGGCACCGCGGACCTCCGCCGCGACGCCGGACAGCCCGCGGACGACCACGGCTGGGTGGCCGGCGTCCGGGTCTGGTTCTGAGACGGTACCGCCGGCCCGGCTGGCGGGATGCCGCAAAAGCAACGGCCCGCGCAAGGCGGGCCGTGCTTCGCATGATGGCGTCCCCACGGGGATTCGAACCCCGGTCGCAACCGTGAAAGGGTTGTGTCCTAGGCCTCTAGACGATGGGGACGCGAAAACCGGATTTGCGATTCCCGCGACCCCGTCTGTCTGGCGCGGGACTGGAATCCTGTTGGTGGAGCCAGCCGGGATCGAACCGGCGACCTCTTGCATGCCATGCAAGCGCTCTCCCAGCTGAGCTATGGCCCCACAGCGGAGAGACGAAAGTTTAACTGGGCCCCCGGAGGACTTGCAAGCACTTTGCTGCACGCCGGCCTGCGCGCCATCCGGGACCACCCGCGATGCGCCGACAGCCCCCGGGAAAAGTCCTGCACGGCACTGCGCCGGAAGCCGACTCCCCGCGCCCCGGCTCCCGGCGATCCTGCCGCCCGTCACACAGCGCTGGCCGCCGGCATGTCCGGCGTGCAGGGACGCACCGCCAAGCCCCGGGCTGGAAGCCCCCGTTCCGTCTCCCGGGAGGAAACGCGATGGAGCGTGCATTCGTGGCCGTGGAACGCGACAGCGAGGGCTGGCCGGTCGACATGGGCGGGCAGGTCTTCGCCCGCGGGCTCGACAAGCTCAGCGCCATGCAGCGGGCCGGGCACATCGCGCGGGAATGCCACCGGTCGCTGGGCATCCCGACCGGCGTCCTGCTCCGGATGGGCTGCGGCCGCAGCGTGATGATCGGCCGGCACGGCTGAGCCGGGCCGGGCGGCGTGCGGTCCGGCGAACCGCCCCTGCCAGCCAGCCCGGCCCCACCGCGCCCGGTGCCCGTTCAGTGCTCGCAGACGGGCTGGCACTCCAGTTCGTCCGCGGGGCGCAGCGTGGCCACGCCGTGGCCGCGCTCGGCCAGGTACTGCAGCCACTTGCCGAGGAAGGTGTTCATGCGCAGCCGGTGGTCGAGCACCTCGGAAGGCGGCGGGTACAGGCCGATCACGTCCTGCCAGCGGCGGCCGACATAGCAATGCGTGGCTTCGGCCTGCCTCGCGTCGCGGTACACGCGCAGGTAGGCGGACGGATCCGGCTCCCCGGTCACCGGGTCGGTCATCACGTAGCTCAGCCGCAGCCCGGTCGTGTAGCGGTGCTGCTCCAGCACGTCCAGGCGCACGTCGATGCCGTCCCCCGCGCGCGAGAGGTAGCAGCCCGGCGCCAGGTCGACGGGCCGGAACAGCCGCATTACCTGCCGGTAGTTCTCGGCGTACAGGCCCATCAGCCAGCCGAAGCGGCTGAGGCACGGGATGCCGATCTCGCGGGGAAGCACGTAGCGCATGCGCCCGATGCTACACGCATGCGTCACGCGCGGGCAGATTGACGGCCCGCGGCGGACGCCCTAACGTGTGGAAGCCTTCCGCTCTTTTTCCGCGCCTGCCGCGCCGCGCCTTCAGAACATCTCGCGCTGGATGCCCAGGGTGCTCATCACCTTGCTGGCGATCTCCTCGATCGAGGTGTTCGTGGTGCTGAGCACCGGGATCCGCTCCGCCCTGAACATGGCCTCCGCCGCGGCGACCTCGCGCCTGCAGGTGTCGAGCTGCGCGTAGCGCGAGTTCGGCCGGCGTTCCTGGCGGATCTGTTGCAGGCGCACCGGGTCGATGGTCAGTCCGAACAGCTTGCTGCGGTACGGCCGCAGGCGCGCCGGCAGCCGTTCCTGCTCGAGGTCCTCGTCGGTCAGCGGGTAGTTCGCAGCCTTGATGCCGTAATGCAGCGCCAGGTACAGGCAGGTGGGCGTCTTGCCCGCCCGCGACACCGCCACCAGCACCAGGTCCGCATCCTCGTAGTCCGTGGCCACGCCGTCATCGTGGCTGAGCGCGAAATTGATCGCGTTGATCCGGCGGTGGTAGACGTCGAAGTCGGCGATGCCGTGGGCCTGGCCGACGCGCGGCTTGCGCTTCTCGCCCAGCTCGTTCTCCAGCGGCTCGATGAACGGCGCGAACACATCCAGCATCAGCGCCCCGCTCTCGCTGACCAGCGCTGTCAGTTCCGGGTCCACGCAGGAAGTGATCACGATCGGGCGGGTACCGTGCGCCTCGCCGGCCGCGCGGATGCGTCCGGCCGCCTCCCGCGCGCGTTCCGGGCTGTCCACGAACGGGATCCGGTCGGATACGAACCGGCTGCCGGTGAACTGGGTCAGGAGGCTGTGCCCGATGGTCTCGGCGGTGATACCGGTTCCATCGGAGACGTAGAACACGGGACGGACGGGCGGCGTGGACAAGGCGGGACTCCGTGCGGCGCGACGTGGCCGGTCGGGCGGGTAAAATAACGTTTCTGGTCGGGGCCTGCCCGGCCTTTTCGCATATTTCCCCTCATCCCGCGGAGCGCCGTCTTGAGCACCCCTGCCCCGAACATCCTCTGGCTGCAAGACCTTCGCCTGTCCGACCTCGCCCAGGTCGGCGGCAAGAACTCCTCCCTTGGCGAGATGATCGGCAACCTCGCCCGGCTCGGCGTCTCGGTGCCGGGAGGCTTCGCCACCACGGCCGACGCGTTCCGGGCCTTCATCGCCCACAACAACCTGCACGAGCGCATCTACAGCCGGCTGGCCAGCCTCGACGTCGAGGACGTGGCCGCGCTCACCGCCGCCGGTGCCGAGATCCGCGGCTGGGTGACCGGGGCCCCGCTGCAGCCCGACCTCGAGCGCGACATCCGCGAGGCCTACGCGAAGCTGTGCGCCGACAACGGCGGCGGCGAGGTCGCGGTGGCGGTGCGTTCCTCTGC
>CALLKI010000037.1 GCA_938008415.1 uncultured Luteimonas sp.
TAGAAGAAGGTCAGCAGCAGGGTGCGGATGTGGGAGCCGTCCACGTCCGCGTCGGTCATGATGATGATGCGGTGGTAGCGCAGCTTGTCCGGGTTGTACTCGTCCTTGCCGATGCCGGTGCCCAGCGCGGTGATGAGCGTGCCGACCTCGGCCGAGGAAAGCATGCGGTCGAAGCGCGCCCGCTCGACGTTGAGGATCTTGCCGCGCAGCGGCAGCACCGCCTGGTTCTTCCGGTTCCGGCCCTGCTTGGCCGAGCCTCCGGCCGAGTCGCCCTCGACGATGAACAGTTCGGACAGCGCCGGGTCCTTCTCCTGGCAGTCGGCGAGCTTGCCGGGCAGGCCGGCCACGTCCAGCGCGCCCTTGCGGCGGGTCAGGTCGCGGGCCTTGCGCGCGGCCTCGCGGGCGCGGGCGGCCTCGACGATCTTGCCCGCGATCGCACGGGCCTCGTTGGGGTGTTCCTGCAGGAACTCCTCCAAACGTGCTGCGATCGTGCTGTCAACAACAGGTCTCACCTCGGATGAGACGAGCTTTTCCTTGGTCTGCGAGGAGAAGCTCGGGTCCGGGACCTTGACCGAGAGCACCGCGATCAGGCCCTCGCGCATGTCGTCGCCGGACAGGTTGACCTTGGCCTGCCTGGCGATGCCGCTCTGCTCGATGTAATTCGTCAGCGTACGGGTCAGCGCCGAGCGGAAGCCCTGCAGGTGGGTGCCGCCATCCTTCTGCGGGATGTTGTTGGTGAAGCAGAACATCGTCTCCTGGTAGGCGTCGGTCCACTGCAGCGCCGCCTCGACCGTGATCCCGTTCTGCCCGCCGCTCACCGAGATCACGCTCGGATGCAGCGGCGTCTTCAGCTGCGCCAGGTGCTCCACGAAGCTGCGGATGCCGCCCTCGTACTGGAACACGTCCCGGCGCCCCTCGCCGCGCTCGTCGGCAAGGACGATCTTCACCCCGGAATTCAGGAACGACAGCTCGCGCAGGCGACGGGCCAGGATCTCGTAGTGGAACTCGGTGTCGGTGAAGATCCCGGGCGAGGGCCAGAACCGGATCAGCGTGCCCCGGCGCTCCGAGGCCTCCAGCTGCTTGAGCGGATACTGCGGCTCGCCCAGCGAGTACTCCTGGCGCCAGTGGTAGCCGTCGCGCCAGATGTCGAGCGCGAGCTTCTCGGACAGCGCGTTGACCACCGACACGCCCACGCCGTGCAGGCCGCCGGAAACCTTGTAGCTGTTGTCGTCGAATTTTCCGCCGGCGTGCAGCACGGTCATGATGACCTCGGCCGCCGAACGCCCCTCTTCCTTGTGGATATCCACCGGGATGCCGCGGCCGTTGTCGAGCACCGAGACCGAGCCATCGTCGTGGATGGTCACCACGACCTCGTTGGCGTACCCCGCCAGCGCCTCGTCGATCGAGTTGTCGACGACCTCGAACACCATGTGGTGCAGGCCCGTGCCGTCGTGCACGTCGCCGATGTACATGCCCGGCCGCTTGCGGACGGCCTCGAGGCCGCGCAGGACGGTGATCTTGCTGGAGTCGTACCGGTTGTCGGTGCCGGTCTGGACGGTTTCGTCGGTCATCGTGCGTCGTCGTGGCACGGCGGCCGGACACGGCCGGAAAGCCGCGGCGGGACACACCGTATCTATAGGGTCTGAAACGGAAATTATAGCACCCCGCCCCCCCCGCCCGGCCGGGCGATGACACTCAGCCGGCGGGGCGCACCTCGCCGCGTTCCACGTGGAACATCACGGTCCGGTCCGCGGCCAGCGTCCCGAGCCCCTCCGGGGGCACGGTCCCGGTGATGAACACCTGGGCGCCACTTTCCTGCAGGAACGCCAGCACCCGACGCTGGTGGTTTGGATCGAGCTCCGAGGCCAGATCATCCAGCAGCATGACCGGCCAGCTGCCCCGCGCCCCGGCATGCGCCTGGGCCTGCGCCATCAGGCAGCACAGGGCCAGCAGCTTACCCTGCCCACGGGACAGCGGCTCGCGGTTCGGGGCGATGTCCAGCACGACCCGCCAGTCGGCACGGTGCGGGCCGACCGTGGTGTGGCCGACGGCCCGGTCACGGTCCCGGGCCACCAGCAGCGCATCGGCCAGGGACAGTTCCTCCTCGCGCCAGCCGGGCTGGTAGACCAGTTCGCCGGACCCGAGCGACGGTGCCAGCCGGGAGATCGCCGGCTGCAGCCAGGGACGCAACAGGTCGAGGTAGGCGCGACGGTAGCGGCCGAACGGCTCGCCGGCCTCGGCCAGCTCCCGGTCCCAGCTGTCCAGCAGGGCGTCGCCGGCACCGGACTTGAGCAGGGCGTTGCGCTGCTTGAGGGCGCGCTGGTAGCGGCGCCAGACCGGAAGGAAACCTGGTTCCACGTGGAACAAACCCCAGTCGAGGAACCGCCGGCGGGGCTCGCCGCCGCCCTCGACCAGCGCGTGGCTGCCCGGCTCGAAGGTCACGACCTCGAGCGCGGCACAGAGCCGGCCGAGCTGGTCCACCGGCTCCCCGTCCAGGCGCCCTTCCCAGGCCTGCCCGCCGTGGCGCAGCCCGGCACGGCGCGTGGCCGGACCGCTGGCACCGGCCACGGTCCACTCGACGAAGACCTCGAGCGCCTCCGCACCGCTGCGCACCAGCCCGTCCCGGACCCGGCCGCGGAAGCTGCGCCCGTAGGCCATCAGGTGCAGTGCCTCGAGCACGCTGGTCTTGCCCGCGCCGTTGTCACCGAGCAGCAGGTTGATCCCTTCCCCGGGCCGCAGTTCCACGTCCGCCAGGATCCGCACGTTGCGCGCCACGAGGCGGGTCACGCGCACGGCCGGGCCCTCCCCGAGGCCACGACAGCAGAACGCCCGGACGGGGCCGGGCGTTCTCGAAGCATTTCCGGCCTGGCTGCCGCCATCACAGCCGCAACGGCATCACCACGTGGCGGCAACGCTCGCTGCCGGCCTCGCGGATCAGGGCCGACGAGTTGGCGTCGCGCAGCTGCAGCACGACGTGCTCGTCACGCAGGGCGGTCAGGGCGTCCAGCAGGTAGTTGACGTTGAAGCCGATCGCCAGGCCATCCACGCGGGTCTCGGCCTCGACCTCCTCCTGCGCCTCCTCCTGCTCGGGGTTGTGGGCGCTGATCCGCAGCAGGTTGGGCGAGACCTCGATGCGCACGCCGCGGTACTTCTCGTTGGACAGGATCGCCGCGCGCTGCAGCGCCGCGCGCAGAGCCTCGCGGTCCACGCGCACCTCCTTCTCGGCGCCGATCGGGATCACCGCCTCGTAGTCCGGGAAGCGCCCGTCGATCAGCTTGCTGGTGAAGGTGACGTCGTCGCGCTTGACCCGCAGGTGGTTGCGGCCCAGCTCCAGCACCAGCTCACGGTCGCCGCCCTCGAGCAGGCGCTGCAGCTCCTGCACACCCTTGCGCGGCACGATCAGCTGGCGCTTGCCCTGCACGCCGGCCTCCAGCGTCGTCTCGCACAGCGCCAGGCGGTGGCCGTCGGTGGCCACGCAGCGCAAGCGCCGGTCGGCCAGGTCGAACAGCAGGCCATTGAGGTAGTAGCGCACATCCTGCTGCGCCATCGCGAACGCGGTGCGCTCGATCAGTTCCTTCAGCGCCGCCTCCGGCACGCTCACCCGCTCGGTGGCCTCGACCTCGTCGATCGACGGGAAGTCGTTGGCCGGCAGGCTGGCGAGGGTGAAGCGGCTGCGCCCGGCCTGCACCGTGATCCTGTCACCCGACTGCGAGACCGTGACCTTGCTGCCGTCGGGCAGGGCCCGGACGATGTCGAACAGCTTGCGTGCCGGGATCGTGGTCTCGCCGTCCTGCGCCTCGTCCACCTGGCTGCGCGCGACCATCTCGACCTCGAGGTCGGTACCGGTCAGCGACAGCTGTCCGCCGCTGACCTGGGTCAGCAGGTTGGCCAGCACCGGCAGCGTCTGCCTGCGCTCGACGACGTTCACCACTTGGGCCAGGGGTTTCAGAAGGACTTCTCGTTGCAGGCTGAAGCGCATGCGTAAGGGTTCCTGTTGGCCGTTCCTGAGAAAGTGGATATCTGGAAAAGGGCGGTGGTGCTGGAGGGCGTGGAAATCCGGGAAAAATAACCCAAGTTGTTGATTTTAAAGGTTATTTCACGGAAACAAGGCTGCGGGCAAACCCTCCTGGTTCCGGCGGACAAGCTGTGGATGGATTTCCGTGCCCGGGATTGTCCACAGGATGTCCCGCCGTTGCGCGCGCCTTGCCCCCAGACTTCGGGCCCCTTGGGCCGCGAGTGTACGCCGGAGCGCGCGCCCGCGGCAGTCCCGGGGGCGGGGCATCATTCGCTGAGCTTGCGGATGAGCTTGTCCCAGTCCTCGCGCAGCTTGCCGTCCGTCTCCATGAGGTTGCGGATCTGGCGGCAGGCGTGCAGCACCGTGGTGTGGTCGCGGCCGGCGAAGGCGTCGCCGATCTCGGGCAGCGAGTGCTCGGTCAGTTCCTTGGCCAGCGCCATCGCCACCTGGCGCGGGCGCGCCAGCGAGCGGGTGCGCTTCTTGCCGAGCAGATCCTTGATCTGCAGGCCGTAGTAGTCGGCCACGACCTTCTGGATGTTCGGGATGCTGATCGCCGCCTGCTGCGCGCGCAGCAGGTCGCGCAGCGTCTCCTGCGCGAACTCGACCGTGATCGGGCGCCCGGTGAAGTTGGCGCGCGCTGCGAGCGTGTTGAGCGCGCCCTCGAGGTCGCGCACGTTCGAACGCATCTTCTTGGCGAGCAGGAACGCGACCTCGTCCGGCACGTGGATGCCGCGCTCGCGTGCCTTCGACAGCACGATCGCGGCGCGGGTCTCGAAGTCCGGCGGGTCGATCGCCACCGACAGGCCCCAGGACAGGCGCGACTTCAGCCTCGGCTCCAGTCCATCCACCTCGCGCGGGTAGCGGTCGCAGGTCATGATGATCTGCTGCCGGCTCTCGAACAGCGCGTTGAAGGTGTGGAAGAACTCCTCCTGGGTGCGGTCCTTGCCGGCGAAGAACTGGATGTCGTCGAT
>CALLKI010000038.1 GCA_938008415.1 uncultured Luteimonas sp.
TCAGCCACTGCCTGCCGCTGCGCCGCAACGTCAAGGCCACCGACGCGGTCATGGACTCGCCCAACTGCATCGCCATCGAGGAGGCCGAGAACCGCCTGCACGTGCAGAAGGCGGTGATGGCCGCCCTGGTGGGCTGAACCTTCCTCCCCCGGATTCCCTCCCCACGGTACCGACCATGAGCAATCCCAACGAATCCCGCGACATCGTCCTGGCCTTCTCCGGCGGCCTGGACACCAGCTTCTGCGTGCCCTGGCTGAAGGAGCGCGGCTGGAACGTCCACACCGTGTTCGCCGACACCGGCGGCGTGGACGAGGAGGAGCGTGCCTACATCGAGCGGCGTGCAGCCGAGCTGGGCGTGGCCTCGCACGTGACGGTGGACGGCCGCGAGGCGATCTGGGAAGGCTTCGTCAAGCCGTTCGTGTGGGCCGGCGAGGGCTACCAGGGGCAGTACCCGCTGCTGGTCTCCGACCGCTACCTGATCGTGGAGGCGGCGCTGAAGCGCGCGGCCGAGCTGGGCACCAACGCCATCGCCCACGGCTGCACCGGCATGGGCAACGACCAGGTGCGCTTCGACCTTGCGGTGAAGGCCAGCGGCAACTGGCGCATCGTGGCGCCGATCCGCGAGATCCAGAAGGAACACACCCAGACCCGAGCCTACGAGCAGAAGTACCTCGAGGAGCGTGGCTTCGGCGTGCGCTCGAAGCAGAAGGCCTACACGATCAACGAGAACCTGCTGGGCGTGACCATGTCCGGCGGCGAGATCGACCAGTGGGAGGCCCCGGGCGAGGGCGCGCGCGGCTGGTGCGCGCCGCGCAGCGCGTGGCCGGCCGAACCGCTGACGGTGACCCTGAAGTTCGCCAGCGGCGAGGCGGTGGAACTGGACGGCAAGCCGCTGCCCGGCGCCGAGCTGCTGGCCCGGCTCAACCGGCTGTTCTCGCCGTACGGCGTCGGCCGGGGCATCTACACCGGCGACACCGTGATCGGCCTGAAGGGACGCATCGTGTACGAGGCACCGGGCCTGACCGCGCTGCTGGTCGCGCACCGAGCCCTGGAGGAAGCGGTGCTCAGCAAGCACCAGAACCGCTTCAAGCCCGAGGTCGCGCGCAAGTGGGTGGAACTGGTGTACGAGGGCTTCTACCACGACCCGCTGAAGACCGACCTGGAGGCTTTCCTGGCGTCCTCGCAGCGCATGGTCAACGGCGAGGTGGTGCTGGAGACGCGCGGTGGCCGCGTGGACGCGGTCGCGGTGCGTTCGCCGCACATCCTGGCATCGAAGGGCGCGACCTACGCGCAATCGGCGGACTGGGGCGTGGAGGAGGCCGAGGGCTTCATCAAGCTGTTCGGCATGAGCAGCACGCTCTGGGCCGAAGTCAACCGCTGACCCCCGGGACCAGGTCCCGGCCAATCCACGGGCCGCCACGATGCTGCAGGACATCCTCAGGCACCTCGAGGCGCTGGTGTCGTTCGACACCCGCAACCCGCCGCGCGCGATCACGACCGGCGGGATCTTCGACTACATCCGCGCCCAGCTTCCGGACTTCCACGTCGAGGTGACCGACCATGGCGCCGGCGCGGTGTCGCTGCTGGCCGTGCGCGGCCATCCGCGCCGGCTGTTCAACGTGCACCTCGACACGGTGCCGTCCTCGCCCGCGTGGAGCGCGGACCCGCTGTGCCTGCGCGTGGAGGACGGGCGTGCGATCGGCCTGGGCGCCTGCGACATCAAGGGCGCGGCCGCCGGCCTGCTCGCGGCCGCGCAGGCCACGCGGGGCGACGCCGCGTTCCTGTTCACCAGCGACGAGGAGGCCAACGACGCGCGCTGCGTGGCGGGGTTCCTCGCCCGCGACCACGGCTTTTCCGAGGTCGTGGTGGCCGAGCCCACGGGCTGCCGGGCGGTGCTCGCCCACCGCGGCATCGCCGCGGTGCGCATGGCCTTCCGCGGACGGGCCGGCCATGCCAGCTCCGGCGACGCGCTGCGCCGGAGCGCGCTGCACCAGGCCATGCGCTGGGGCACGGCGGCGCTGGATTTCGTGGAGTCCCAGCAGCACCAGCGCTTCGGGGGCCTGACCGGCCTGCGCTTCAACATCGGCCGGGTCGAGGGCGGGATCAAGGCCAACGTGATCGCCCCCGAGGCCGAGGTGCGCTTCGGCTTCCGGCCGCTGCCGTCGCAGGACGCGGGGCAGCTGCACGAACGCTTCCGCTCGCTGGCCGACCCGGACGCGCTGGCCGCATACGAGCCGACGTTCTGGGGACCGCCGCTGCCGGCGGGCGACGTCGCCCAGGCCGGGGCGCGCCGGCTCGCCGCGCGCGACCTGGCCGACGGACTCGGCCTGCCGGTCGGCGACGCGGTGGATTTCTGGACCGAGGCCTCGCTGTTCTCGGCGGCAGGCCTGACCGCGCTGGTGTACGGCCCGGGCGACATCGCCCAGGCCCACACAGCCGACGAATGGGTTTCGCTCGAACAGCTTGAACGCTACGGCGTCCACGTCCGCAACATCCTCGCATCCGCATGAACATCGAAGCCAACCGCCAGACCCGCCAGACCATCGTGCGCCTGCTCTCGAGCATGGCCAGCGCGAAGGAGATCAGCCAGTACCTCAAGCGCTTCTCGGAGCTGGACGCCAAGCGCTTCGCCGTGGTCAAGGTCGGCGGCGCGATCCTGCGCGACGACATGGACGCGCTGGTGTCCTCGCTGTCGTTCCTGCAACAGGTCGGGCTGACCCCGATCGTGGTCCACGGCGCCGGCCCCCAGCTCGACGAGGAGATGGCCGCCGCCGGCATCGAGAAGAAGACGGTGGGGGGGCTGCGCGTGACCACGCCGGAGGTGCTGGCGATCGTGCGCAGGGTGTTCCTGCGGCAGAACCTGGAGCTGGTGGAGGCGCTGCAGCGCGAGGGCGTGCGCGCCACCTCGATCGTCTCCGGCGTGTTCGAGGCCGAGTTCAAGGACCGCGACACCTATGGCCTGGTGGGCGACGTCACCGGCGTCAACCTGACTTGCATCGAGGCCAGCCTGCGCGCCAGCTCGATCCCGGTGATCGCCAGCCTCGGCGAGACGAAGGGCGGGCAGATCCTGAACATCAATGCCGATTTCGCCGCAAACGAGCTGGTGCAGGTGCTGCAGCCGTACAAGATCATCTTCCTCACCGGCACAGGCGGCCTGCTCGACGAGAAGGGCAGGGTGATCGAGTCGATCAACCTGTCCACCGAGTACGAGCACCTGATGGCGCAGCCGTGGATCAACGGCGGCATGCGGGTGAAGCTCGAGCAGATCAAGGACCTGCTGGACCGCCTGCCGCTGACCTCGTCGGTGTCGATCACCAGGCCGTCGGAACTGACCAAGGAACTGTTCACGCACCGCGGTTCCGGCACCCTGGTCCGGCGCGGCGAGAAGGTGTTGCGCTTCGAATCCTGGGAGGGCGTGGACCTGGCGCGGATGAAAGCGCTGATCGAGTCCAGCTTCGGCCGCGTGCTGGTGCCGGACTACTTCGAGAAGACCGTGCCGTACCGGATCTACGTCAGCGAGAACTACCGCGCTGCGATGATCATCACGCGCGAGGAGGGCTTCCCGTACCTGGACAAGTTCGCGGTGCTGGACGAGGCGCAGGGCGAGGGCCTGGGGCGGGCGGTCTGGAACATCGCACGCGAGGAGAACCCGCAGATGTTCTGGCGTTCGCGCCACAACAACCAGGTCAACATCTTCTACTACAGCGAGTCGGACGGCTGCTACAAGCAGGAGAAGTGGAAGCTGTTCTGGTACGGCATCCACGACTTCGACGACATCGCGCGCTGCGCGGCACACACCGCATCGCGCCCGGCGAGCTGGGTGGACGGGGGGAAGGCGGGAGGCATGACGCATGAATGAGGCTCGTCCAATGTCCAGGACCACCATCGGCATCGTCGGCGCGCGCGGTCACACCGGGGCCGAGCTCATCCGGCTGATCGCCGGCCACCCGCACTTCGAGCTGGCCTTCGTGTCCTCGCGTGAGCTGGACGGCCAGCGCGTCGCCGACCACAACGCCGCCTACGGTGGGGACCTGTGCTTCGAGAACCTGTCGCCCGAGGCGGTCGCCGCGAAGGGCGCGGATGCGGTGGTGCTGGCGCTGCCCAACGGCCGCTCGGGGGACTTCCTCGCCGCGATCGACGCGTCCGGGGCCGACCCGGTGGTCGTGGACCTGTCCGCCGACCATCGCTTCGACGAACGCTGGCATTACGGCCTGCCGGAGATCAACCGGGGCAATTACCGCGGGCAGAGGCGGATCAGCAATCCCGGCTGCTACGCCACCGCCATGCAGCTGGCGATCTGGCCACTGCTCGAATACCTGGCCGGCCCGCCACAGTGCTTTGGCGTGTCGGGTTATTCCGGCGCCGGCACCACGCCCTCGGACCGCAACAACCCCGAACTGCTGCGCGACAACCTGATGCCATACTCGCTCGTGGACCATGTCCACGAGCGGGAGGTCTCGCGCCACCTCGGCGTGCCGGTGGAGTTCATGCCGCACGTGGCGCCACACTTCCGTGGCATCACCATGACCGTGAACCTGTGGCTGACCGAACCGCTGAAGCGTGACTGGATCCAGGCCCGCTACCAGCAGCGCTACATGGGCGAGAAGCTGGTGCGCGTGGTCGACGACGCGCCCTGGGTCAGCCGCATCGCCGGCCGCCACGGCGCGGAGATCGGAGGCTTCGCCGTGCCTCCCGGCGGCAGGCGCGTGGTCGTGGTCTCCACCCTCGACAACCTGCTCAAGGGCGCGGCCACGCAGGCGATGCAGAACCTGAACATCGCCTTCGGCTTCGACGAGCTCGCGGGCATCCCCATGGACCAGCGTTTCGCGGAGGCGGCATGAGCGAACTCCTGTGGCAGAAACCCGGCATCGCGGTGGACGCGGAGATCCAGCGGTTCCTGGCGGGCGACGACGTGGTACTGGACCGCGAGTTCTTCCTGCACGACATCGCCGCCAGCACCGCGCATGCGGAAGGCCTGCACCGGATCGGCATCCTCTCGGACACGGAGCTGGAGGGCATCAGGCGCGAGCTGGCGATCCTGGCCGACGACTTCCGCAGCGGGTCCTTCGTGCTCGACGGGCGCTACGAGGACGGCCATTCTGCGATCGAGGCCAGGCTGACCGAACGGCTGGGCGATGCCGGCCGCCGGATCCACACCGGCCGCAGCCGCAACGACCAGGTCCTGGTCGCCACGCGGCTGTGGCTGAAGGAAAAGCTTTCCCGCGTGGCGGAACTGTGCCGGGAGGTGGCGAAGGTGGCGCTGGACCGCGCCGCCGTCGAGAAGGACCTGCCGCTGCCGGGTTACACCCACATCCAGCGCGCGGTGGTGTCCTCGGCCGGCATGTGGTGGGCCGGCTGGGCCGAGGCCTATATCGATGATGCCGTGCGTGCCGCCGACACACTGAAGCTGGTCGACTGCAACCCGCTGGGCACCGCCGCCGGCTACGGCGTGAACCTGGGGCTGGACCGCGAGCACACCACCGCGGTGCTGGGCTTTTCGCGGATGCAGGTGAACCCGGTCTACGCGCAGCTGTCACGCGGCAAGTTCGAGCTGGCCGCGCTGGAGGCGCTGGGCAGCGCCACCCTCGACCTGCGCCGGATCGCCTGGGACCTGTCGCTGTTCACCAGCGCCGAGTTCGGCTTCGTCGCGCTGCCCGCGCAGTACACCACCGGCAGCTCGATCATGCCCAACAAGCGCAACCCGGACGTGGTCGAGCTGATGCGCGCCACCCATGCCAGCGTGGCCGCGGCGCGCACCGAGATCGAACAGCTGCTGTCGCTGCCCTCGGGCTACCACCGCGACCTGCAGGCGTCCAAGGGCGCGATCTTCCACGGCTTTTCGCGCGGCCTTGGGGCGCTGGAACTGCTGCCGGCGCTGCTGGCCAACCTGGAATGGCGGCCGGAGCGGATGCGCGCGGCCATCGATTCCGGCATGTACGCCACCGACGTGGCGATCGAGGCCGCGATCGCCGGCGTGCCGTTCCGCGAGGCCTATCGCGCCGCCGCCGCCGCTGCCGACCAGGCGGGCGAGGGCCGGACGCCGGAAGGCAGTCTTGCCGCCCGCGTCTCGCCGGGCGCGGCCGCCGACCTGCGGCTCGATGAACTGCGCGCACGCTGGGAGGCCCTGGGCGGGTCATGAGCACGACGGCTGCCGCCCGCTTCGGCGAACAGGTGCTGCCGCCGTGGCGGCGCGCGGTGCTGAAGGTCGGCAGCAGCCTGCTGGCAGCCGATGGCGGCGGGCTTTCGACGCGCTACGCGGCCGCGATCGCGCGCTTCGTCACCGCCAGCCATGAGGCCGGGCGGGAGGTGGTCATCGTGTCCTCCGGCGCGGTCGCGGCCGGCGGCGCCATTTTGCGCGGGCAACCTGCGGCCGGCGCGCCGATGGCGGAGCGGCAGGCTCTGGCGGCGCTGGGGCAGGCGCAGCTGATGGGCTTCTGGCAGGCCCTGCTCGACCGGCCCGTGGCCCAGGTGCTGCTGACCCACGACGACCTGCGCAACCGACGGCGCTACCTCAACGCGCGGACCACGCTGGCGGCGCTGCTGCGCCACCGCGCGGTGCCGGTGGTCAACGAGAACGACACCGTCTCGGTGGACGAGCTCAAGCTCGGCGACAACGACAACCTGGCCGCCATCGTCGCGGCGCTGGTGGACGCCGACGTGCTGTTCATCGCCACCGACATCGACGGGCTGTACGACGCCGACCCGCGCCGGCATCCGGACGCGCGACCGGTGGAGACCGTGGCGGAACTGACCCCGGCGCTGCTGGCCGCCGCGGGCGGTTCCGGCAGCGCGGTCGGCACCGGCGGCATGCGCACCAAGCTCGAGGCGGCGCAGCGCGCCTCGGCCGCCGGCATCGCCACCGTGCTGTTCAACGGCCGCCGCGCCGGGGTGCTGGAGGCGCTGGCGCGCGACCGCCTCACCGGCACCCGGATCCTCGCCCGGCGCAGCCGGCTGGCGGTGCGCAAGCACTGGCTGCGCAACGCGCCGTCCGGACCGGGCGGGATCGTCGTGGACACAGGCGCGGCCAACGCCCTGATCGAGAAGGGCGCGTCCCTGCTGCCGGGCGGCGTGGTCGACGCCGAGGGCGAGTTCCGCCGCGGCGACCTGGTCGAGGTGCTGGTGCGCGACGGGCAGGGCACGCGCTGCATCGCGCGCGGGGTGACCCAGTATTCGGCGCAGGACATCCGCCGCATCGCCCGCCGCCATTCCAACGACATCCAGGCGGTGCTCGGCTACAACTACGGTGACAACATCATCCACCGCGACGACCTGGTGCTGACATGAGCAAGCCGATCCGTGAACTGGCGCTGGCCTGCCGCGGCGCGGCACAGGTGGTCGCCGGGCTTTCGACCGGGGAGAAGAACGCGCTGCTGCAGGCCATGGCGCGCGCGGTCACGGAGGACGCGGAGGCGATCCTCGACGCCAACGCCCGCGACATGGACGCGGCGCGGGAGAAGGGCGTCGCCGGTGCGATGCTCGACCGGCTGCGGCTCGACCCGGCGCGCCTGGCCGCCATCGCCGACGCCCTGCGCGAGGTCGCCGGGCTGCCCGACCCCGTCGGACAGGTCACCCGCAGGGAAGTGCGGCCCAACGGGATCAGCGTCGAGCGCGTGCGGGTGCCGCTGGGCGTGGTGGCGATGATCTACGAGGCGCGCCCGAACGTCACCGCCGATGCCGCCGCGCTGTGCCTGAAGGCCGGCAATGGCGTGATCCTGCGCGGCGGCAGCGAGGCGGCCCGTTCCAACGCCGCCATCGCCGCGGCGCTCCACCGCGCGATGCGCGGGGCCGGCGTGCCGGAAGAGGCCTTGGTGGTGGTCGAGGACCTGCGCCGCGGGATCATGCTGGAGCTGCTGCAGCTGACGGACATCGTGGACCTGGCCATCCCGCGCGGCGGCGAGGGCCTGATCCGGTTCGTGACCGAGCACGCGCGGGTGCCGGTGATCAAGCACTACAGGGGCGTGTGCCACCTGTTCGTCGACGCCAGCGCGGACCCGCGGCTGGCGCTGCGCCTGCTGCTCGACGGCAAGACTTCGCGTCCGGCGGTGTGCAACGCGCTGGAGACCCTGCTCGTGCACCGTGGCATCGCGGCGGAGTTCCTGCCGATGGCGGCCGCGGCGCTGCGCGCGAAGGGCGTGGAGATCCGGGGTGACGAGGCCACGCGGGAACTGGTCCCGGACGCGCTGCCGGCGACCGGCGACGACTACGCCGCGGAATTCCTCGGCCTGGTCATCGCCGTGCGCGTGGTGGATTCGCTCGACGCGGCCATCTCCCACATCCGCCGCTTCGGTTCGGACCACACCGAGGTGATCGCCACCCGCGACGGAGCGAACGCCGAACGCTTCGTGCAGGCGCTGCGCTCGGCGGTGGTGATGGTCAACGCGTCCTCGCGCTTTTCCGACGGCGGCGAGCTGGGCCTGGGCGCGGAGATCGGCATCTCCACCACGCGCCTGCACGCCTACGGGCCGATGGGCCTGGAGGCGCTGACCATCGAACGCTTCGTGGTCCGTGGCGAGGGCCAGGTGCGGCACCCGGACCTGCTGTCCGGCTGACGCCGCGGCTCAGCTGTGCAGGTGCCCGTACAGGATCGAGGCGCCGACCAGGACGAGGACCACGCCGCCCGCGATCTCGGCGCGCCGGCCGACCAGGCTGCCGAGGGTGCGCCCGGCCATCACCCCGATGCTGACCATGGCGAAGGTGCACAGGCCGATCACGGCCGCCACCGCGAGGATGTCCACCTCGACCAGGGCCAGGCTCGCGCCCGCCGCCATGGCGTCGATGCTCGTCGCCAGCCCGGCCAGGACGATGGCCCAGGGGCCCGTGCGCTCCGGCGCGGGTCCGTCCCCGCCGGCCTGCCGCAGGGCCTTGTGGATCATGTGCGTCCCGAGCGCGGCCAGCAGCCCGAACGCGATCCAGTGGTCCCAGGCCTCGATCACGGGCTGGGCCAGCGTGCCCAGCAGCCAGCCGACGATGGGAGTCGCAGCCTCGATCACGCCGAAGACCAGGCCGATGCGCAGCGCCTCCCGCCAGCGCGGAAGCCCGGGCATGGCCGCGCCCTTGCCGATCGCCGCGGCGAAGGCGTCGGTGGACATGGCGAAACCGAGGAGCAGGATCGAGAGGGGATGCATGGACCGGCCTTGCGGCCGGGCGAAAAAAAAACGAAACCGCGCATGCGCCCGGCCGGGTGCATGCGGGGTTCCGTTGGTCTCGCCAGCCTTCAGGCCGCGTCCGCCATGGCAGGTGGGCCAAGCATGTTGACGGACGCACTTCCGCGCGTGCCGCGGAAGCAGGCTACTCCCCAAGGGAGGAATGGGTTGGTCGGGGAGACAGGATTTGAACCTGCGACTTCTACGTCCCGAACGTAGCGCTCTACCAGGCTGAGCTACACCCCGACGCGGTGCAGGAGGATATTTTAGGGACTCTTCCGGGCCTTGGGCAAGGCTTGCGCGAGGGGTTCCCCCGTCGCGTTGGCCAGGGCGGCCAGGCGGGCCGCGTCCAGGATCTCGACCCGGTGGGGATCGGGCAGCGCGATCAGCTTCATTTCCCGCAGCCGGGTGAAGGTACGGCTGACGGTCTCGATGGTCAGGCCGAGGTGGTCGGCGATGTCGCTGCGGCCCATCGGCAGCGCGATCGTGGGCTCGGCGATGCCGTTGTCGTGGTAGCGGCGGCGCAGGCGCAGCAGGAAGCTGGCCAGCCGCTCCAGCGGCGACAGCCGCGCCAGCAGCAGCATCGAGTCCTGGGCATCGTCCAGGCGGCCGCAGGCGCGCTCCAGCATCCCGGTCTCCAGCTTCGGGAACTGCTTCCGCAGCTGGCGGATGTCGTCCCGGGTGAAGACGCAGGCGGTGCTGGCGACCACCGCCTCGATGTCGTGCGGGTAGGTGTCCAGCTGGCTGAGCCCGATGAAGTCGCCGGGCAGCATGAAGTCGATCACCTGGCGGCGGGCGTCGGGCAGGGTGCGGACCAGCCGCAGCATGCCGGAGGTGACGCTGAAGGCCTGCTCGTAGGGCTGCCCCGCCCGGGCCAGCTGGCCGTTGGCCGGGACCGTGATCTTCGCGGTGTGGCGCTCCAGCTCGCGGAGCTCCTCCCGGTCCAGCACGGAGCAGACCGCCAGCCCGTACGCGGAGCACTTCGAACAATCCACGGGCTCCAGTCGGCGGGGATTGTGGCGGCAGCGGGGTTGGCTGGACGGGGGCATGGCGGCTCCTTGCGGACAATTCTACCCAGTATTGGGCTGGAAAACCGGGCCGCCGGTCCCGCCGGCTTAGAATGGTGTTTTCCCCCTCCCGCGCCTTGCCCGAATGATCAAGCCCCGTACTCCGCCCGGAACGATGGAGCTGCTGCCGCGCGAGCAGATCGCGTTCCAGCGCATGCTCGACACCATCCGCCGCACCTTCGAGGCCTTCGGCTTCCTGCCGGTCGAAACCCCGGTGTTCGAGCTGTCCGAGGTGCTGCTGACCAAGACCGGTGGCGAGACCGAGCGGCAGGTGTACTTCGTGCAATCCACCGGCGCCCTGGAGAAGGGCGGCGACGGGTTGCCCGAGCTGGCCCTGCGCTTCGACCTGACCGTGCCGCTGGCCCGCTACGTGGCCGAGCACGAGCACGAGCTGGCCTTCCCGTTCCGCCGCTACCAGATGCAGCGCGTGTACCGTGGCGAGCGCGCCCAGCGCGGCCGTTTCCGCGAGTTCTACCAGTGCGACATCGACGTGATCGGCAAGGACACGTTGTCGATCCGGCACGACGCGGAGATGCCGGCGGTCATCAACGCGGTGTTCTCGGCGCTGGACATCGGCGAGTTCACCATCCAGTTCAACAACCGCAAGCTGCTGCGCGGCTGGTTCGAGGGCCAGGGGATCCCGGCCGGGGCGCAGATCCCGGTGCTGCGCGAGATCGACAAGCTCGACAAGCGCGGCGAGGACGCGGTGCGCGCCACGCTGACGGGCGAGGGCTTCGGCCTGCCGGCGGAGGTGGTGGACCGGCTGATGGCGTTCTCGAGGATCCGTTCCACCTCGCACCAGGACGCACTGGAGAAGCTCGACGCGCTCGGCAGCGGCACCCCGCTGTTCGAGGAAGGGCGCGCGGAGCTGCGCGAGGTGCTGCAGCGGGTGCGCGCGCTGGGCGTGCCCGAGTCGCGCTACGCGATCAACCTTTCCATCGCCCGCGGCCTGGACTACTACACCGGCACCGTCTACGAGACCACGCTGGACGCGCACCCGGGGATCGGCTCGATCTGCTCCGGCGGCCGCTACGAGAACCTG
>CALLKI010000039.1 GCA_938008415.1 uncultured Luteimonas sp.
ATACGCGATAACCCTTCCAGCCACCCAGCTGGGACATACAATCCACTTCGGCCACGGCCGGCCCCGTTTTGTTGCCTCGAGAACAACAATTCTGCCGGGTCGGACGTGCGCCTCTCTCCCCTCAGTTGGGAGAAGAACTTTTTTTGGCGTGAACCCCCCGGCGCCCCCGCAGCGGGCACAATGGCGGCATGAACAGCCCTGACCCGGGGCAGGCGCCCCCCAAGCCACGCAAGGCCGACAGCAAGCCCTCGCTGCGCGAGCGCTTCGACGCGATGCGCAACATCGGCCCCTTCCTGCGCCAGGTCTGGGCCGCCAGCCCCGCGCTGACACTGTCCAGCCTCGGCCTGCGCGTCATCCGCTCGTTCCTGCCGGTCCTGATGCTGTGGACAGGCAAGCTGATCATCGACGAGGCGGTGCGGCTGGTGGACCTCGGCCTGCCGTCGGCGAGCCTCGGCGCGGCATGGCGGACCGGGGAACTGCACCACCTGTTCTGGCTGCTGGCGCTGGAATTCGCGCTGGCGATCCTGTCCGACCTGCTCGGACGTCTGGTCAGCTATTCGGACTCCCTGCTCTCCGAGCTGTTCACCAACGCCACCAGCATCCGCCTGATGGAGCATGCGGCGACGCTGGACCTGGAGGACTTCGAGGACCCCGACCTGCAGGACCGGCTCGATCGCGCCCGCCGCCAGACCATGGGCAGGATGAGCCTGATGGGCCAGCTGTTCGGGCAGATGCAGGACGTGATCACCGTGGCCAGCTTCGCCATCGGCCTGCTGGTCTACGCACCGTGGCTGATCGTCCTGCTCGCGGTCGCACTGGTACCGGCCTTCATCGGTGAATCGCACTTCAACGCGCTGGGCTATTCGCTCAACTTCCAGTGGACGCCCGAACGCCGCCAACTGGAGTACGTGCGCCAGACCGGCGCCAGCGTGGAGACGGCCAAGGAGGTGAAGATCTTCAACCTTCACCGCTTCCTGGTCGAACGCTACCGCACGCTGGCGCACAAATTCTTCCTCGCGAACCGCGCGCTGGCGCGGCGGCGCGCGTTCTGGGGCACGGTGCTGGCGGCGCTGGGCACGCTGGGCTACTACGTCGCCTATGCCTACATCGCCTGGCGCACGGTGCGTGGCGATTTCTCGATCGGCGACCTGACCTTCCTGGCCGGCAGCTTCCGGCGCCTGCGCCAGCTGCTCGAAGGCCTGCTGGTCGGTTTCTCGCAGGTGGCCGGACAGGCGTTGTACCTGGACGACCTGTTCTCGTTCTTCGAGATCGAGCCGGAGATCACCTCGCCCGCGAACCCGCGCCCGTTCCCGTCGCCGATCCGCCAGGGCTTCGTGTTCGAGGACGTGGGCTTCCGCTACCCCGGCGCGGAACGCTGGGCGGTGCGCCACCTGTCGTTCGAGCTGCGCGCAGGCGAGGTGCTGGCGCTGGTCGGCGAGAACGGCGCGGGCAAGACCACCCTGGTCAAGCTGCTGGCGCAGCTGTACGACCCCGACGAGGGCCGCATCCTGCTCGACGGCCATGACCTGCGCGAGTACGACCTGGACGAACTGCGCGCCAACATCGGCGTGATCTTCCAGGACTTCGTGCGCTACCACCTGACCGCAGCCGAGAACATCGGCGTCGGCCGGGTCGAGCACATGGACGACCTCCAGCGGATCCGGGACGCGGCGCACCGGGCGATGGCCGACGAGGTGATCGAGGCCCTGCCCGGCGGCTACGGCCAGGTCATCGGCCGCCGCTTCAAGGACGGCGTGGACCTGTCCGGCGGCCAGTGGCAGAAGATCGCCATCGCCCGCGCCTACATGCGCGACGCCCAGGTGATGATCCTCGACGAGCCGACCGCGGCGCTGGACGCACGCAGCGAGTACGAGGTGTTCAAGCGCTTCAAGGAGCTGTCCGAAGGCCGCACCGCGGTGCTGATCTCGCACCGGTTCTCCAGCGTGCGCATGGCCGACCGCATCCTGGTGCTGGCCGACGGCCGGGTCGAGGCCAGCGGCACCCATGAGGAGCTGATGGCGCAGGGCGGCCGCTACGCCGAGCTGTTCGAGCTGCAGGCCGAGGGCTACCGCTGAGCCGGGCGGCTCACGCGCCGGACCTGCCGAACAGCTCCGGCTGTGTCCCCGGGGCCGAGTAGTCCAGCCGGCCTTCCACGATCCGCGCCGCCGCGGTGTACGGATGCGGCTCGCAGCGGCCCGGCCCGTGCAGGTGCAGGACCTCCCATCCGCGGGCCTTGAAGTCGTCCGCGATCAGCCCACGATGGCACTGCCACCACATGGCCTCGGCGCACATCACCGCGGTCCGCCGCGCCGACGCCACCGCCGCGAGCGCGTCGCGGGCCCGGGCATAGTCCGCGCCGGCCATGTAGTCCGCGTAGCCCCGGAACCCGGCATTGCGCCAGGCGGTGTTCGGCGAATCCGGCCGCGGCCGGCGCCTTCCCCCCAGCGCCGGCAGGTGCAGATAGGCGATCCCGGCCCGGGGCAGCCAGCGCGCCATGGCCTGCCCCGAAAACTGCGGGTGGCGGCGGGAGCCGGCGAAACGCCGCACGTCCGCCAGCACCTCGATCCCGGCCTCTCCCAGCAGGGCGAGGAACTCCTCCTGCCCGCGGGTGGAATGGCCGATGGTCCAGAGCGTCGCCATGTCCGAAGCTTACCCGCCGCGGGCGACGGGCCGGGGAAGGCCTGCCCGGCACTCGGGTACAATGGAAGGCTGCAGTTCCCTCCCCCCCCCCTCCCGCACCCCCATGTCATCCGCCTTTGGCACCGAGACGGTGCTGGACGTCCGCCACTGGACGGACTCGTACTTCAGCTTCACGACCACCCGCGACGACGGCTTCCGCTTCGACAATGGCCAGTTCGTGATGATCGGCCTGGAGGTCGACGGCCGGCCGTTGATGCGCGCTTACTCGATCGCCAGCGCGAACTGGGAGGAGCAGCTCGAGTTCTTCAGCATCAAGGTGCCCAACGGCCCGCTGACCTCGCGCCTGCAGCATATCAAGCCCGGGGACACCGTCCTGATCGGACGCAAGCCGACCGGCACGCTGCTGATCCACGACCTGTTCCCGGGCCGCAACCTCTACCTGCTGGGCACCGGCACCGGGCTGGCGCCGTGGCTGTCGATCATCAAGGACCCGGAGACCTACGAACGCTTCGACAGGGTCATCCTCGCCCACGGCGTGCGCCAGGCGAAGGACCTCGCCTACCGCGACTACATCGTCAACGAGCTGCCCCGGCACGAGTACCTGGGTGAGCAGATCTCGAAGAAGCTGCTCTACTACCCGGCGGTCACCCGCGAGGAATTCACCTGGCAGGGCCGGGACCACCGCGGCCGCCTGACCACCCTGCTCGACAGCGGGAAGATCGCGGCCGACCTCGGGCTGGAGCCGCTCGACCCCGGCCACGACCGCGCGATGCTCTGCGGCAGCCCGCAGATGCTGGCCGATTTCCGCGCCCTGCTCGACGCCCGCGGGTTCAAGGCCGCACCGCGCATCGGCACGCCCGGGCAGTATGTCTTCGAACGCGCCTTCGTGGAGAAATAGCCGGCCTCCCGCGCCGGGAGCAGGCGCGGCCCCCCGGCATCGTCCACCGGCGGGCTGCCGGCATCGAACCGGCGCTTGAGCACCTCGACCGGGGCCTTGGCCCACAGCGCGTTCCAGGCCGTGCCCGCGTGGCCGTCGGCGGGCGCGCCGTTGCCCGGGCCGCCGCCCTGGCTGTTGGCGCCCCGGAACCTGCCACCGACTGGCATGTCGGGACGGGCGCTACTCGCGACCGTAGTGCAGCCACACCCGGGCCAGCGCCACGTTGTCGAAGACCCGGAAGAGGTAGCCATGGCGCCTGGCGACCAGTTCGCCGGCCTCGACACGGTCGTGCCAGATGCCCTTGTCGCCCACGTAGGCGATGGGGACGCCCTCGAAGCCTTCGTTGCGCAACAGCTCGGCCACGCTTTCGATCTCGGTCGCCTCGGGGACGGTACCTGCGGTACGGTCCACGATCAGGACGCCATACGCCTGGCGGCGGCGCAGCTCGCCGGCAATGTCGCGGAAGAAGGCCAGGACGTCGGCGAATCCGTCGATCACCCCTCCGCCTCGACGCGCAGCACCCCCGCGTCCATGCAACACGAAAGGACATAGGGGCGTTCCAGCCCTTGCCGGTCCAGGTCCACCACCGCGCTCATGTCCCCCCCCTTCCGATCGGCTGGAACCCGCCATGCAGCAGGCCCCACCGCATCCGGCCACACGACGGGTGATCGCGGTCAGTCCGGGACCACGGGTCGGCGCCATTCGCCCTCTCCTGTGCCTGAATTCTAGCCACGGCAGCCCATGCCGCCGCAAGCGCCACAGTTCCACGTACGATGGGATACCCTTGTGGTTTTCTCGATCCAGACGAGGTCCGCACGATGAAGCATCCACTCGCTGCTGCACTGGCCATCGCGCTCGGCGGCGCGCTGTCCACCGCCGCCCACGCCCAGGACGCGTCGCCCGGAACCGCCGGGGCCGTCACGGCCGCGCCGGCCCACGCGGAACCGTCCAGCGACAATCCGCTGTTCTCCGAGAGCACCCTGCCATTGCAGTACCCGCGCTTCGACCTGATCCGCGACGAGCACTTCCCCGAGGCCTTCGACGCCGGCATGGCGCAGCACCTGCGCGAGATCGAGGCCATCGTCAACCAGCGTTCCGCGCCGACCTTCGAGAACACCATCGTGGCGCTGGAGAAGGCGGGCCGCCTGCTGTCCAACGCCCGTCGCATCTTCGGCAACCTCAACGGCACCGACACCAACGAGACCCGCAAGAAGATCAACGCCGAGTACGCACCGAAGTTCGCCGCGCACCGCGACGCGATCATGCTCAACGGGCGCCTGTTCCAGCGCGTGGAAGCCGTGTACAACCAGCGCCATGAACTCGGCCTCGACGCCGAGGACATCCGCCTGGTCGAGCGCTACTACGACGACTTCGTGCGCGCCGGCGCCAAGCTCTCCGACGCCGACAAGGCCCGGCTGAAGGAGATCAACGCGCGCCTGGCCGAACTGGGCACGCGCTTTTCCAACAACGTGCTCGACGAGGTCAACGACTCGGCAGTGCTGGTCGATGACGTCGCCGAACTGGACGGCCTGACCGAAGCCCAGATCGCAGCCGCGGCCGCCGCCGCGAAGGCACGCGGCCACGAGGGCAAGTACCTGATCACCCTGCTCAACACCACCGGCCAGCCGCCGTTGGCGCAACTGCACAACCGTGCCCTGCGCCAGCGCATCCACGAGGCCTCGGTCGCGCGCGGCAGCCGCGGCAACCAGTGGGACAACACCGGCATCGTCGCCGAGGTGCTCAGGCTGCGCAGCGAGCGCGCCCGGCTGCTGGGCTACGACACCCCCGCCGCGTTCGTGCTCGCCGACGAGACCGCCGGCACCGTGGATGCGGTCAACGCCATGCTCGGCCGCCTCGCACCGGCAGCGGTGGCCAACGCCCGCCGCGAGGGTGCCGAGCTGCAGGCGCTGATCGACCGCGAGCAGGCCGCGAAGGGCGAGCCCACGTTCCAGCTGGAGCCCTGGGACTGGGCCTACTACACCGAGAAGGTGCGCAAGGAGAAGTACGACTTCGACGACAGCCAGCTCCGGCCCTACTTCGAGATGAGGAACGTGCTGGAGAACGGCGTGTTCTTCGCCGCGACCCGGCTGTACGGGATCACCTTCAAGGAGCGGACCGACCTGCCGAAGTACCACCCGGACACGTGGACCTACGACGTGTTCGACCGTGACGGGTCGCAGCTGGCGATCTTCATCTTCGACCCGTACGCGCGCCCGTCCAAGCGCGGCGGCGCGTGGATGAACTCCTACGTCGGCCAGTCCGCGCTCGAGGGCACGAAGCCGGTGGTCGCCAACCACCTCAACATCCCCAAGCCGCCGGAGGGCGAGCCGACCCTGCTGACGTGGGACGAGGTCACCACCATGTTCCACGAGTTCGGCCACGCACTGCACGGCATGTTCTCCGACGTGAAGTACCCCTACTTCTTCATGAACGTGCCGCGTGACTTCGTCGAGTTCCCGTCACAGGTCAACGAAATGTGGGCCGACTGGCCGGAGATCCTCGCCAACTACGCCAGGCACTACCGGACCGGCGAGCCGCTTCCAAAGGAGCTGCTCGAACGGAAGATGGCCTCGGCCACCTTCAATGAGGGCTTCGCGACGACCGAGTACCTCGGCGCGGCGATCATCGACCAGTACCTGCACCAGCTGCCGGCCGACCGTCTGCCCGACGCCGGCGGGATCATGGCCGCGGAGGCCGAGGCGCTGAAGGCCGCCGGGCTCGACTACGCGCCGGTACCACCGCGCTACCGCATCCCCTACTTCAGCCACATCATGGGTGGCTACGCGGCGGCCTACTACGCCTACATCTGGTCGGAGGTGCTGGACGCCAACACCGTCGAGTGGATCAAGGCCAACGGCGGCCTCGAGCGCGGGAACGGCGACCGCCTGCGCGAGACCCTGCTGTCGAAGGGGGGCGCGAAGGACGCGAAGCAGCTGTTCGTGGACTTCACCGGCCACGAGCCGCGGATCGAGCCGCTGCTGAAGAAGCGGGGCCTGGACGCCGCGCCGGTCGCGCACTGAGCACACCGGCCGCGAACCGCGCCACCATGAACGCCGCCGGGGCACCGGCGGCGTTCCTTTTCCAGGGACAGCCGGTACCGTCCCCCCCGGGCTGCACCGCTCAGCGCGGGGCCACGTATCCCCCGGGCACGCCTTCCGGCGACAGCACGATCTGCCACAGCTGGATCCGCCGCGCGCGGAAGCTGGCCATCGAGCCGGCGAGGTAGTAGCGCCACATCCGCCGGAAGCGTTCGTCGTAGCGCGCGGGCAGCCGTTCCCACGAGGACTCGATGTTGTCGCGCCAGGCCTGCAGGGTCAGGTCGTAGTCGGTGCCGAAGTTGTGCCAGTCCTCGATCACGAACCTGCCTTCGACCGCCTCGGCGATCTGCCTGGCCGACGGCAGCATCGAGTTCGGGAAGATATGACGCGCGATCCAGGGATCGGTGCGGTTGCGGCTGACGTTGCTGCCGATGGTGTGCAGCAGGAACAGCCCGTCGCGGGGCAGGAGGCGGCGGGCCGCGTCGAAATAGGCCCCGTAGTTGCGGACGCCGACGTGCTCGAACATCCCGACCGAGACGATGCGGTCGAACCTGCCTGTGGTGTCCCGGTAGTCCTCCAGCCGGATCTCGACCGGCAGGCCGGCGCACAGCCGGCGCGCGTACTCGGCCTGCTCGCGCGACACCGTCACGCCGGTGCCGCGCACCCCGTAGCGCTCGGCGGCGAACTTCAGCAGTTCGCCCCAGCCGCAGCCGATGTCGAGCAGGGTCATGCCGGGCCGCAGGCCGAGCTTGCGGCAGCACAGGTCGAGCTTCGCCTCCTGGGCGGCGTCCAGGTCCCGTGCCTCGCGCCAGTAGCCGCAGCTGTACACCAGCCGCCGGCCGAGCATGGCGGCATAAAGCTCGTTGCCGAGGTCGTAGTGGCGTTCCCCGACCTCGAAGCTGCGCCTGCCCTTCTGCGGGTTCGTCAGCCGCGCGAGGATGGCGTCGGCCACGTCGGCCAGGCCGTGCACCCGCTCGTCCAGGCGCGCCAGCAGCAGCCGGTACAGCAGGCCGTCGAGGTCGCCCGTGTCCCACCAGCCATCCATGTACGACTCGCCCAGCGCCAGCGAGCCGCCTGCCAGCAGCCGCGCCGGCAGGCGCGGGGCGTGCACGCGCATGTCCCACGGGCGGTCGCCGTCCAGGCGCACGTCCGTGCCCTCGAGCAGCCTTTCCAGGCGGCGGCGGAAGCGGTCGGAGCCCATGGGGCCCCATGATGGCACGGCCGCGGCCCGAAGGGGATCAGCCGCCGGAGAACAGCGCCCGGTACTCCTCCGCGACGTGCGGCAGCAGCGCCCGGGCCGGGATCTCGACGGTCTGCACGCCGTCGGAATAGGGGCCGACCTGGTACGGGGGGAACACGAAGCGCAGCGCCCTGATCCGGCCGTCGGCGCCGACCACGGGCTCGAAGTTCGTGAAATTGTCGGGATCCGGTTCAGTCCCGGCATCGATCATGCGGGCCGCCGACCGCATGACCCGCTCGCGCTCGGCCTGATCGAGCCCGTCCGCGTCGATGCGCTGCGACAGGGCCGTGTGCAACTGCTCGCGGGCATGGATCGAAAGCTCGCGCCACGCGTCCTCGCCCCGGAACAGGTCCCGCACCTGCAGCAACCGGTTCGGCCCCGGCAGCCACACGAAACGCGCGACCAGGGGTTGGGCATGCGCCCCGCCGGTGTAGCTGCTGCCGTCCGCGGCGATCGCGAAGACCTGCGGCGTGTCGGCGACGGTGGTGAATGCCAGCGACAGGTCGTAAGGCCCTGCATTGCTGTCCGCCGGGGCTCCCTCGACCGCGTCCATCAGCGCGGCACGCGCGGCATCCGCGTAACGATGCAGCTCCACCGCCAGCCCCGGGTACCTGTTGGCCTCGGGCGGATAGGAAATGCCGACGATGTACCGCGCGTCCGTCTCCATCACGTCCCGGAGCACGGGCACCTCGCCCTGTTGCGGCGTTGCGGCTTCCTCCGCCGCCTGATCCTGCCGCGGGGAACCCGCCTCACGCTGGCAGGCTGCCAACGCCAGCACCGCTCCCGCGCACGCCACGAGCCATCCAGTCCTCATCGCGGAACTCCTTTCCAAACAAGACCGGCACCTGGAACAGCATACACAGCATACAGCGACACGGCGGGATCGGCGTGGAGATCCGGGACTGCGGGGCCTGCCGGAAAGAGAAAGGCCCCGGGCGTCGCCGCCCGGGGCCTTCCGGTCCTGGATCAGGAAGCCGGCTTACAGCGCCTGGACCTCATCGGCCTGCAGGCCCTTCTGGCCCTGCACGACCTTGAACGAGACCTTCTGGCCTTCCTGCAACGACTTGAAGCCGGTGCCCACGATCGAACGGAAATGGACGAACACGTCCTGGCCGTTCTCCGGGGTGATGAAACCGAAGCCCTTGGCGTCGTTGAACCACTTGACGGTACCGATCTGACGATCCGACATCTTGCTACTCCTTGGAACAAATTGACAGTTGGATGGATGCACCGGCACCGCGGCGCGGCACCGGACTGTGTCGGCAAGGGGTAACGCGATCGATGGAGCGGATCTTCTGGATCGGCCGCAGGCGGCCCTGGAACCTTGCGATCTACCGCATCGGAGTCACGATGTACCGTGATCCCGCTTCGAACAGTAGGTGCACGATACCCTACTTTCGGTCCGAAATGTGAACGGGATGCCCCACGCGGCGGGAAAAATCCCGCGGACACCTGCCTGAATGGCACTTCCGGCCGGAACGGCCGCCGCCTGGCCCCGGCGCCATCCGGGCTCAATGCGGATCCAGGATGTCCCCGAATTCACGGTGCCGTCCGAAATAAGCCTCCGCGTACGAACATCTCGGCACCACCCGCAACCCCTGCTCCCTGGCCCAGAGCGCGGCGGCCCGGACCAGCTGTCCCGCGATGCCCCGGCCGGCGACCGCGGCCGGGACTTCCGTGTGGACGATCACCATCCGCCCGTCTTCCAGCATGTAGTCCAGCCGGCAGGCCCGGCCCTCGACCACGGCCTCGAACTGGAGATGGTGCGGGAGGTGGCGGATCTCGACGGGGTCCATGGCGTGCTCCGGGCGCGTCGGGAACCCAGTGTATGCCGGCGGCATGGCCGCAGTGCGAAACCGTGACCGCCGCACCTTGTCACCCGGCTGACCGGCACCCCGCGCAAGTGACCCTGCCTGTCACTTTTTTCGAGACCGGCATCACGGTTCAGGCTGGCACGCAACATGCTAGCAGGAACGGCAGACATGCATTCGTCCGGAGACAACCGATGCCTGCGATCGATCCCGCCATTGCCCACGAGGCCATCTCCCGCCTGTTCGAGCTTTCGTACAACGGGGAACAGGACAACACGGAATTCGCGCAGCTCGACGCCCTGGTCTACGGGTACCTCGGGGAGACCTACCAGGTGACCGCGAACGACGCCGCCAGGGTGCGGGTCGTCGCGGCTTCCTCCTGAAGCCCCCGCCCGTCAGCCGGACGGGGACACCACGCGCGCGAGGAACGTGGTCGCGGCGCGCGGCTCCATCGCCACCGTGAACAGCATCCCGTAGAGCGCCCCCCACAGGTGGGCGCTGTGGTTGATGTTGCCGCCGCCGCGACGATCCATCCAGATCGTGTAGCCCAGGTACAGCGCGCCGAACACGAAGGCGGGGATCCCGACCGGGACCAGGAAGACATAGATCTTCGCCCACGGCGCCAGCAGGATGAAGGAAAACAGCACCGCCGATACCGCGCCGGAGGCGCCAAGGCTGCGGTAGCCCGGGTCACCGCGGTGGCGCAGGTACGTCGGCAGGATCGCGACCACGATCGCCGACAGGTAGAAGCACAGGTAGCCGAAGGACCCGATGTAGCGGGCGAAGAACGGCTCGAGCTGGCTGCCGAAGAAGTACAGCGTGACCATGTTGAACAGCAGGTGCATGCCGTCGGCATGGACGAAGCCGTGGGTCAGCAGCCGGTCGTACTGGCGGTGGCGCCGGATCGCGGGAGGCCACAGGATCAGGCGTTCGAGCAGCGCGCGGTCGGAGAACGCGCGCCATGACACCAACACGGTCACGCCGATCAGCAGCCAGGTGGCGATGGTTTCCATGTCCTCCGCCCCGCCTCAGGCCACGGCCCGGTAGTTGTCCTGCATCGGATAGCGCCGCGCGTACAGCGCGAACGCCAGCGCCGCCAGGAACGCGAACCCGGCGAAGAAGAACATCAGGAAGGCGTTCTCGGTCCAGCCCTGCGCCTGGATCCAGCCGATCACCGCGGGGTCGCGGACGCCTGCGTTGGTGAGCAGGACCCAGAGTCCGCCGAAGGTACTGGTCAGGTACCAGAAGGCCATGATCACGCCCTTCATCGCCATCGGCGCCTGGCTGTAGGCGAACTCCAGCGCCGTGGCCGAGACCAGCACCTCGCCGAAGGTCAGCAGCAGGTAGGGCAGGATCTGCCAGGCCAGCGAGACCTCGGCGCCGCCATCCAGCCACAGCTGCAGCACGCCGGCGACGATCCAGGACACGCCCGAGAAGGCGATGCCCCACCCCATCCGCCGCAGCGGCGTCACCTGGAAGCCCATCCGGCGCAGCGCCGGGTACAGGACCAGGTTGTTGAACGGGATCAGCAGCATCACCAGCAGCGGGTTCAGTGCCTGCATCTGGGTCGCATTGGTCACCAGCCAGCTCGGCCACCACCAGGCCTCGTGCGGGACCTTCATCGCCATGCCCTGGATCACCCAGGTGGAGGCCTTCTGGTCGAACAGCGACCAGAACGGCGTCACCAGCGCGAACACGATCAGGACGCGCAGCACCGCGCGGACGCCGTCGATCGCCGCGTCGGGATGCCGGCCGCGCGCGCGCTCGAGCTGGAGCGCGGTCCCGCAGCCGATGCCCGCGATCAGCACGCCGAGGGCAAGGCAGAAGGTGATCACGAACCCCCAGGCCTGCGGCCACACCGGCAGGCCTGCCGCCGCCGACAGCGCCCACAGCAGCAGCATCGCCGCTGCCAGCACGATGGAAAGGCCGGCGAGGAGGCTGCCCGTGCCGGAGCCGTTACGCAGCAGGGCCGACTTCACGATCTCGAGGAACGAATCGGGGTCCGTGCCGCGCGAGGGCGGGACGTTTATGTACCTGCCGCGCCCGAGCCAGAAGACCAGTGTGGCGATGAACATCAGGGCGCCCGGGATGCCGAACGCCCAGCGCGGCCCCCACGCATCCAGCACCCGCGGCATCAGCAGCGAAGCGAAGAACGAACCGAAGTTGATGATCCAGTAGAACGCGTCGAAGACGACCTTGGCCTTGTCCTTGTTCGACTGGTCGAACTGGTCGCCGCAGAACGAGACCACCAGCGGCTTGATGCCGCCCGACCCCAGTGCGATCAGGAACAGGCCCGTGTAGAATCCCGCGCGGCTGCCCTCGAACATGGCCAGGCAGGCATGGCCCGCGCAGTAGACCAGCGAGAACCAGAGGATGGTGTTGTACTTGCCGAAGAAGCGGTCGGACAGCCATCCGCCCAGCAGCGGGAAGAAATAGACGCCGATGACGAAGCTGTGGAACACCTCCTTCGCCATCGCCTCGCGCCCGCTGCCCTCGGGGAGGTACGACAGCAGCACCGAACCGATCAGGAACGGCACCAGGATGTTGCGCATCCCGTAGAAGCTGAAGCGCTCGCACGCCTCGTTGCCGATGATGTACCTGATCTGGCCGGGCATGCGGCCCTGCGCGGATGGCGACTGGACGGTCGTCGTCATGGGCGGTCGGGTCTGGCTTTGGATGGAAAGGCGAAGGCTACCGCATCGCCCCCGCCGCCGTCGCCCGCGGCCGGGTTGCGGCATCATGTCCGCCCCCGCCTTCGCCCATGCTCCCGACGATGCGACGACTGCTCCCCCTGCCCGTGCTTGCCTGCCTGCTCCTGGCCACTGCCGTTTCCGCGGCCGGGACCGGCCTGGTCACCCATGCCGAACGCACCGGCTTCACCGAGACCGGCCGCTACGACGAGGCCATCGCCCTGTGCGAAGCCTTCGCCGCCCGCTACCCGGACGCCGTGCGCTGCATCGGCTTCGGCACCACGCCCGAAGGCCGGCCGATGAAGGCGCTGGTGGCCTCGCGCAGCGGCGCGCTCACGCCGCAGGCCGCGCGCGAACGCGGCCTGCCCGTCCTGCTGGTCCAGGGCGGCATCCACGCCGGCGAGATCGACGGCAAGGACGCGGGCTTCCTCGCCCTGCGCCAGGTGCTCGAGGGCGAAGCCGCGCCCGGCGCGCTGGAGGAACTGGTCTGGATCTTCGTGCCGGTGTTCAACGTGGACGGGCACGAGCGGTTCGGCGCGTGGAACCGCCCCAACCAGCGCGGCCCCAGGGAAATGGGCTGGCGCACGACCGCGCGCAACCACAACCTCAACCGCGACTACACCAAGGCGGATTCGCCGGAAATGCAGGCGATGCTGCGCCTGGTCGGGGAATGGGACCCGATCCTGTACGTGGACCTGCACGCCACCGACGGCGCCCGGTTCGAGCACGACGTCGCGATCCAGGTCGAGCCGCTGCATTCCGGCGACGAGGCGCTGCGCGAAACCGGCCGCCTCCTGCGCGACGGCGTGATCGCCGACCTCGCCGCGCAGGGCTCGCTGCCGCTGCCGTTCTACCCGTCGTTCGCGGACTACCGGGACCCGGCGTCCGGGTTCGAGGACGGCGTCTACCCGCCCCGTTTCTCGACCGGCTACTTCCCTCTCCGCAACCGGCTGACCATGCTGGTCGAGACGCATTCGTGGAAGGAATACCCGGAACGCGTGCGCATCACCCGCAACGCCATCGTGTCGCTGCTGGAGCGCACGGCGCGCGACGGGCGCGGCTGGATGGCGGTGGCACATGCGGCCGACGCGCGCGCGATGGCGCTGGCCGGCAAGCCGGTGCCGCTGTCGTACAGGGCGACGGAGGCGACGCGCATCGTGGATTTCCGCGGCTACGCCTACACCCGCACGCCCTCGGAGATTTCCGGCGCGCCGATGGTGCGCTACGACGAATCCACGCCACAGGTCTGGAAGGTACCGCTGCGCCACGAAGTGGTGCCGGACCTGGTGGCGGTCGCACCCGGCGCCGGCTACCTCGTGCCCGCCGCCTGGGCCGGGCCGGTCGGCGAGAAGCTGGCCCTGCACGGCATCGCCTTCCGGCGCATCGCCGCGGGAACGACCGCGTTGCAGGTGGAGGCCTTCCGCGCCGACAGGGCCACGTTCCCGCCCGCGCCGGTCGAGGGCCGCCAGCGACTGTCGCTGGAAGGCGCCTGGCACGGGGAAACGCACGTTCCGCGCGAGGGCGACCTGTTCGTGCCGATCGCCCAGCCGAACGCCCGGCTGGTGATGGCCCTGCTGGAACCGCAGGCGCCCGACTCGCTTGCCGCCTGGGGCTGGTTCAACAACCACTTCGAGCGCAAGGAATACATGGAGGCCTACGTCGCCGAGCAGGTCGCGCGGGAGATGCTCGCCACGGACCCGGCGCTGAAGGCGGAATTCGAACGCCGCCTGCGCGAGGATGCGGCTTTCGCCGCCGATCCGCGCGCGCGCCTGGAGTTCTTCCAGCGCCGCCATCCCTCGTGGGACGCCCGCTACAACCTCTACCCCGTATTCAGGCTCGAAGCCGTGCCGGAATGAGCACTGGTCCCCTTGCAAAGCCCCCCGCCCCGGGGGACAGTGCGGGAAACATTCCGGGAAGCACCGCCATGGCCTGCCGCCGCATTCTTCCTTTCCTGCCGGTCCTGGCCGCACTGGCGCTGGCCGCCTGCCAGCCCCGCGCCCCGGCCGCCGATCCGCCTGCCCCCGCCGCCCCGGACCTGCCGGAAACGGCATCGGCGGATTTCCGCTGCGGCGACCTGCTGGTCGGCGCCGTCTTCGACAACGTCGCCGGCAACGTGACCCTGGACCTCGACACCCGCCGGCTGGTCCTGCCCCGGGCGGTTTCCGCCTCGGGCGCGCGCTATGCGGACGAGGCCGGCAACGAGTTCTGGAACAGGGGCGATGCCGCGATGCTGACGCTGGACGGCACGCCCATGCCCGACTGCACCGTCACCACCGAAGTGTCCCCCTGGGACGAGGCGCGCTCGCGCGGCGTGGTGTTCCGCGGGCTGGGCAACGAGCCGTTCTGGTCGCTGGAAGTCGGTCCCGGCGAAGCACCGGACATCCGGCTGGCCCTCGACGCGGGGGAGCGACCACTGTCCGTCGCCGGGGCGACGGCGCTGCCAGGCCGCGCCGGCTGGCGGGGCCTGGCCGACGACGGCAGCGAGGTGGAACTCCGCGTCAACCGTGGCGACTGCAGCGACGGCATGAGCGACAGGACCTACCCGGCCGGGATCGAGCTGCAGGTGGGGACCGAAACGTACACGGGCTGCGGCGCGTTCCTGGACGAATAGCCGGGGACCCGGTGGCGCGGCCGCCCGGATCGCGCCACGATACCGCCACGCCGGCCCTCGCTTCCAGCGGTGCCGGCTGACCGTGATTCCGTCACGGCCGTGGAGATGGGGGGAGTCAGCATGGCCAAGGACTGGAAGCGGATTCTGGACGGCAAGGTCGCCGGGCTGTCCCGCGAGGAGCGGCTCCGCTTCTTCCGGTACGCCTACCGCAACACGGCCCCCAGCCGCACCGCCCTGACCTTCGGCATGCCGCTGCTGTTCGTGATCGGCTGGGCCCGGGACTACGCCATCTCCCCGGCACAGGCCCTGGAAACCCTGCCCAGGCGCCTGTGGCTGTTCGCGCTGCTCTCCGGCACCGCGATGGCGATGCGCGCCCGCCTGCCCTCCCTGTGGCGCGAAGTCGCCCTGGTGGTCTATGCCTGCATCTTCAGCTCAGGCATCGCGATGACCACGCTCACCGAGCCGGCACGCATCAGCCTGACCCACGTGGCGGCGGTGCTGACCACGATCATCATCCTGCCCTTCGCCCTGCACCGGGCCACCGCGACCGCGGTGATCCTCGCGTTCTGCGGCCCGCTTTTCGTGATGCTGGCCGTCCTGCAGGCGGACATCACGATGTTCGTCGCCTACGGCTGCTTCGTGCTGGTCGGGGTCGTCATCGGCCTTGGTCACCGCCGCGTCTGGCTGGATACCGCCCTGGACGTCTTCCAGCTGCGCAAGCGCCTGCTGGCGCGCATCCACACCGACTCGCTGACCGGCCTGCTCAACCGCGAGGGCTGGGAAACGCAGGCCCCGCGCGCCTGCGAGCGGGCCAGGCGCGAGGGACGCCCGGTGGCCGTGATCTACCTCGACCTGGACCACTTCAAGCTGGCCAACGACACCCACGGCCACGCCGTGGGCGACCAGTTGCTGCGCATGGTGGCCGACGTGCTGCGTGGACATTGCCACGAAGGCGTGCCCGTCGCCCGCGTGGGCGGCGAGGAATTCCTGGTGCTGCTGCCCGGGGCGACCATGGACACCGCCTACGCCGTGGCCGAGCGCATCCGTGCCGCGGTGGCCGCGCTGCCCGGCCCGGTGGCCACCAGCATCAGTTGCGGCGTGGCCGCCTGCAGGCCCGACGAGCCGCTCGAACAGGCGGTGGAACGCGCGGACGCGGCGTTGCTCGAGGCCAAGCGCCACGGTCGCAACCTGGTGTTCCGTTCCGTGGCGTGACCCGGGTGGCCGCATCCCCGGTACCGGCCAGCCGGAACGCCGGCGACCGTCGCAGGCGAAACCATCTGTTCCTCCCGCGGCGGTCCCGTTCCTAGAATCGCGCCATGCCCCGCATCATGGTGTTCCAGCACGTTGCCGCCGAACCGCTCGGCACGCTCGACCCGCTCATCCGCCGGCGCGGACACCGCATCCGCTTCGTGAACTTCGAGCGCGATCCGGACGCACAGCCCGACGTGGACCGCTACCAGGGACTCATCGTGCTCGGCGGCCCGATGAACGTCGAGGACCAGTCACTGCGCCCGCACCTGCGCACCGAACTGCGCGCGATCGAGCGCATGCTCGCCCTGGGCAGGCCGGTGCTGGGCATCTGCCTCGGCGCGCAGCTTCTGGCGCATGTGCTCGGCGCACCGGTGAAGCGCCACCGGGAGCCGGAGATCGGCTGGTACCGGCTGCGCACCACCGGCGCCGGCCGCGCCGACCCGGTGCTGTCACCACTGGGCGAAGAGTCGCAGGTGTTCCAGTGGCACAGCCGGCACTTCGAGATCCCGGCCAGTGCCGTGCAGCTCGCCACCGGGGAAGTGTGCGAGCAGCAGGCCTTCCGCTGGGGCGACAAGGCCTACGGCTTCCAGTTCCACCTCGAGATGGACCAGCCGCTGATCGAACGTTGGCTGGCCAATCCCGCCTACCGGGCGGAACTCGAGATGCTGTCCGGCTCGCGAGACGAGGCCGTGATCCGCACCGACACCCTGCTCCACATCGCGGCCATGCAGGCGCAGGCGGACGCGGTGTTCAACAATTTCCTCGACCTGGTCGGCCGCCCGAACCGGCGCATCGTCCTGCCTTCGCGCGAGTTCGGGACCTGAGCGCCGCGCCACGGCTCAGGCATTCGCGGCGCGCGGGGCACGCGAGGCACGCAGGCCGGACCAGCCCAGTTCGGCGAAGGCCAGTACCACCAGCGCCTGCGCGCAGACGAAGGCGATGCCCAGGGTTCCCGGCTTCCAGGTTCCCCCGAAGGCGACCCAGACGCTGCCCGCCACCCATGCGAGGTTGATCGCCACCACCACGGACATCGCCGGACCCGAAGGCGCGGGCTGGCGGGACAATGCGAGCAGCCAGAGCACGAACGGGACCAGGACGATGCCCGCCCCGCGCAACAGCCCCGCGGGCAGGCCCAGCCAGGGCGAAAGGACGTCGGCTGCGGCAAGCAGCAGCACCGCGGTGGCGCCGCTGGCGAGCGCGTCCACGCACAGCAGGCGCGGCAGGAATCGGGGATGGGAGATCATCGTGCGAAGGTTCATGGCCTGGCTCCTGTTGGTCCGGAATGCCCCGCCATCTTCGGTGGCCCGCGTCGCCGGGGCGATTACCTGGCACGTAATGCCGCCCCGTCCCCCGGGCTGCTAAGGTGGCCGCCATGAACAGCATCCGCCCGCGCCCCGTCGGCGAACAGCTGCGCGAATGGCGCCAGCGCCGCCGCCTCTCCCAGCTCGACCTCGCCATGCTGGCCGACATCTCGCCCCGGCACCTGAGCTTCATCGAGACCGGCCGCTCGCTGCCGAGCCGCGCCATGCTGCTGCGCCTGTCGGACCGCCTCGACGTGCCGCTGCGCGAACGCAACACGCTGTTCGTCGCCGCCGGCTACGCCCCGGTGTACAGCGAACGCCGGATCGACGATCCATCGCTGGAGGAAGCCCGCCAGGCCATCGAACTCGTGCTGCGCGGCCATGAACCCTACCCGGCGCTGGCAGTGGACCGCCACTGGAACCTGCAGGCCGCGAACCGTGCCCTGCCCCCGCTGCTGCAGGGCGTCTCCCCCGCGCTGATGAAACCGCCGGTCAACGTCCTGCGGCTGAGCCTGCACCCGGAAGGCGTGGCACCGCGCATCGCCAACCTCGGGCAGTGGCGCGCGCACCTGCTGCACCGCCTGCGGCACCAGATCGAGGCCACCGGCGATCCGGAGCTCGAGGCCCTGCACGCGGAACTGGCCGCCTACCCGGCGCCGGAGCACATGGAAGAGCCCGACCCGAACGCGGTCGTGCTGCCCCTGCGGCTGCGCACGGAATCCGGCGAACTGTCGTTCCTCAGCACCACCACGGTGTTCGGCACGCCGGTCGAGGTGACGCTGTCGGAGCTTGCGATCGAATCGTTCTTCCCCGCAGACGCGGAAACCGCGAAGGCATTGCGCGCGGCGGGTTTCCCGGGCCACGACGAACCCTAGCGGAGCGGCTCCCCCTCCACTTCGGCCCCCGCGTCCACGCCACCCTCCGCTGCCGGCGGCTCCGGCAACGGCTCCGGGAACCGGTCGACCTGCCCCGGCGCATCGCCGGGCAGGAGGTCTCCCACGTGGTCCATGACGCCGTCCACCACATGGCTGGCCGCACGCCTGGCAAGCTCCGCGGGATCGGCAAGCTCCCCGATGCGCGCGCCGCCGAGGTCCGGGCCGAACGCGTAAAGCAGCTCCGGCACCGTCGGCCAGCCGAAGTACGGCGCGAGGAACCAGTACGCGCCGACCAGGGCCAGCAGGAACATTGCCAGTTTCAACAACGCGCCCACCAGCTTGTAGGCAAGCCAGGCGCACAGCACCAGCAGCAGCAGGCCGAGCCAGCTCATGCCGCGTGCTCCGGCACGGCACCGGCGGCGGATGCGCGGAAACGGTGGATCCCGGGCTGACGGCTCATGTGGCCATTCTATGCCGGACCTCCGCGGCCGCGCGCCAGCCACATCAGCAGCGCACCGGCCAGCATCGCCACGGCCACGTCGCGCAGTTCGCGCATGCCGGCATGCGCGAGCAGCCAGGCGATCAGCAGCAGGGCCGCGCAGGCCACCCAGGGACCCGCGGGCGCGCGGAACGCGGCCGGCCCGGCCTCCCCGTCCACGCGCCGCCGCAGCACCGGCACCGCCGCGCAGGTGGCCGCGTAGGCGAGCAGCCGGGTGATGGTGCTCAGCGCGACCGCGGCCAGGAACGAGCCCCACAGCGTCAGCAGCAGCATGCAAAGCACCGTGGCCGCGATCGCCACGTGCGGGGTGCGGTATCGCGGATGGACCGCGGCGAAGGCACGCGGCAACTGTCCGCGCTCGGCCATGCCGTAGAGCAGCCGTGGCGCCGCCAGCACCAGGCCGTTGAGGGTCCCGCCGATCGACACCACGGCGCCCGCCACGATGACCGCGGCACCGGCCCGGCCCGCGAAGTGCCCGGCGGCGTCCGCCAGCGGCGTGTCCGATGCCGCCAGGTCCGGCAGCGTGCCCGCGCACACGAACTGGATCAGCAGGTACAGCGGCACGACCAGCGCCATCGACGCCAGGATCGCGAACGGCAGGGTACGCTTCGGGTCACGCACCTCGCCGGCCGGCACGGTCGCGGTCTCGAACCCGGTGAAGGCGAACACCAGCAGCAGCACCGCGGCGGAGAAATCGGCAGGCGCGGGCACGGAAGCCGGCGCGAGGTTGCCAGGGTCGACGAAGAACAGCCCGGCGGCGACGAACAGCAGCAGTGGCACCAGCTTGCCGATGGTGAAGGCATTGGCAACGGCCGCCGCGGTGCGCACGCCGCGGAAGTTGACCCATGCGAGCACGAGCGTCACCAGCACCGCCAGCAGCGCGCGCCAAGGCGCCTGTGCCAGCAGCGGCCACGGGTGCGCGAGGTAATCGACCAGCAGGTTGCACAGCGCGGCGAACGCGGTCACGCGCGTCAGCCACACCAGCCAGCCCACCTGGAAGCCGGCCACGGGGCCGAACGCGGCATGGGCGTAGAGGTATGGACCGCCGGTGTCCTCGAAGCGGCTGCCCACCTCGGCGAAGCAGAGCACCACCAGCAGCACCAGCACCGCACAGGCGATGTACGCCAGCAGCGCGTACGGACCGAGCAGTGCGTGCACGCGCGACGGCAGGCCGAAGATCCCCGCGCCCACCACCGCGTTGACGAACAGCGCCACCATGCTGCCGCGGCCGATGCCGCGGACCAGTCCCGCCTGGCGCGCCGCCCCCATCGCGCCGGTCACCGCAGCAGGAAGAAGGGCCAGGCCATGAGCACCAGCAGCCCGGCGACCGCGAGCAGTGCCAGCAGCACGGCCAGTGGCCGCGTGCGCACGATGTCCGCGAAGGTTTCCGCTGTACCCTCGCGCAGTTCGCGCTCGCGCTCCGCGCGCGCCCGCCTCCGGCGTTCGGCCTGGTACCCGTCGAGCAGCCGGCGGGCCTGCGCGACATCGCCCCCGTCGCGGATCCAGACGCCGCCGGCGGAAATCCCGAACAGGCCCGGCGGGGTCTCGTACCAGTCGATGCCGTTGGCGTCGAGCAGGCGGCGCACGTCGTCCGCCTCGTCGTCGGGCACGTGGCGCAGGTCGAGCAGTCGTACCGGCATGGGCCGATGATAGCTCAGCGCTTCGCGCTGACCGCGCGGCGCAGGTTGGCACGTGCCGCGGCGTCATAGCGGGCGTGGAACTCGCCGCTGAGGAAGATCCGCTCCTTCGCCAGCAGGCCCTTCAGGAAGGCGCGGCGGCGCATGCGGAACAGCCAGCCCGGCACGTGGCCGCGGTACTCGGCGGCGATGCCGCGGTCGTAGGCATCGAACACCTCCGGCGCCGCGCCGAGGATCGCCATGTCGCAGTCGAGGAAGTGCCGGGTGTCGTCGCCGTCCGCGTCCGCCGGGAAATCCCCCGGTTCGAACGAGCCGTGCCGGGCGGTGAAGCGGATCAGCTCCACCACGCGGGCGAGGTCGATGCCCGCGTCGGGCAGCCAGTGCGGGATGCGCCCGGCGGCCAGCGCCGCCGAGCGTTCCTCGTTGTCGCCGCGGCCGGCCACGTAGATGGCGTCGTGGTAGAGGATCGCCAGCGCGACCTCGGCCGGACGGTGCCAGCCCGGCCCGGCCGCCACGTCCGCGTAGTGCCGCAGCACCTCGCGGACGTGGCCGAAATCATGGTAGGCGCGCGGCGGCGTGGCGTACGCGGCCTGCAGCTCCGCCAGCATGCCCTCCGGCAGCGGGAACGGCAGGCCGTCCATCAGCGGGTCACCGCGCCTGCCACGGCCGCACCACCAGCGCCACGCCGGCGATCACCAGCACCGCGCCGATGACGCGCATCGCGTCCACCGGGCGCTTCGCGCCGAGTACGCCGTAATGGTCGAGCAGCAGCGAGCCGGTCACCTGCCCCAGCACCACCAGGCAGATCAGCGCCGCGGCCCCCAGCCCCGGCACCAGCTTCGTGGCCGCGAACACGTACAGCGCGCCGATGGCACCGCCGAGCCAGATCCATGCCGGCAGCGAGGCCACGCCGGACGATGGCAGCAGCGGCGTGCGCGTGGCCAGCAGTACCGCGGCCAGCAGCGTCGTGCCGACCAGGAACGAGACGAACGCGGCGTACAGCGGGCCGTTGGTGAGCGAGCCGAGCCGGGCGTTGATCAGCGCCTGCAGCGGCAGCAGCGCGCCGATCACGACCGCCAGAACGATGCCGAAGGCCATGCCCCCCTTCATGCCTGGGCCTCCCTCTGCGACCGCACGCGGACCGCGAGCAGCGCCAGCAGGGTCAGCAGCGCCATCGCCGACAGGTACCAGCCCACCGCGTGCAGGCCGTAGCGCTCGCCCAGCCGGGTGGCGATGTACGGCGCCGGCGAGGCGCCGAGGATGCCCGCGGCGTTGAACGCCAGCGATGCGCCGGTGTAACGCACCGCTGTCGGGAACATCTCCGCCAGGATGGTGCCGCATGGCCCGTAGGTCAGGCCCATCAGGCCCAGGCCCAGGGCGAGGAACAGCAGCACCCCGGCACTGCTGCCGGACGCCAGCAGCGGCGCGAACGCGAAGCCGAAGGCGATGATCGCCGCCGTGGCCACGATCATCGCGTTGCGCCGGCCGAAGCGGTCGGCGTACAGCGCCGCCAGCGGGATGGTGAAGGCGAAGAACAGCACGCCCACCATCTGCAGCCACAGGAAATGCTCGCGCGGGTAGCCGAGCTTCGAGGTGCCCCAGCTCAGCGCGAACACGGTCATCAGGTAGAACAGCACGAACGTCGCCACCAGCGCGATGGTACCCGTCACCAGCGCGAACGGGTGGTCGCGCAGCACCACCAGCATCGGCACCTTCACCCGCTCCTCGCGCTCGATGGCGCGCTGGAATTCCGGCGTCTCGGCGATGCGCAGCCGCACCCACAGCCCGACCGCGACCAGCACCGCGCTGGCCAGGAACGGCACGCGCCAGCCCCATGCCAGGAACGTGGCGTCGTCCATGAAGCGGGTCAGCAGTAGGAACACGCCCGAGGACAGCAGGAAGCCGATCGGCGCGCCGAGCTGCGGGAACATGCCGTACCAGGCACGCTTGCCGGGCGGCGCGTTCTCGGTGGCCAGCAGCACCGCGCCGCCCCACTCGCCACCCAGGCCCACGCCCTGCCCCAGCCGGCACAGCGCCAGCAGCAGCGGCGCGAGGATGCCGATCTGCGCGTACGTCGGCAGCAGGCCGATGACCACCGTGGAGATGCCCATCGTCAGCAGTGCGGCCACCAGAGTCGCCTTGCGCCCGATCCGGTCGCCGAAGTGGCCGAACAGCGCCGAGCCGAACGGCCGCGCGATGAACGCCAGGGCGAAGGTGGCGAACGACTGCAGTGTGGCCGAGACCGGATCGCCCGCCGGGAAGAACAGGTGCGGGAACACCAGCACCGCCGCGGTGGCGTAGATGTAGAAGTCGAAGAACTCGATGGTGGTGCCCACCAGGCTCGCGAACAGCACGCGCCGCTTGTCTCGCGCGGCCGCGCCCGCGGGTACCGCGGTGACGGCGTCAACGTTCATGCGCTTCCACCCTTCGGCGTCATGGCTTCTTCTTCCCGTCCTTCTTCGCCGGAAGCGTGTATTCGATGCGGTACGGCGGCGGCTCGCCGCCCGGGCCCCTGAGATAGTGGTCCATCCACTGCATCAGCCGCAGCGAGTAGTCGTAGCGCGAGGCGGTGCGCGCGTTGCCGTGGCCCTCGCCCGGGTACAGCACCAGACGCACCGGCGCCTGCCCGGCCAGCCTGAGGTAGCGGTAGAACATGTACGACTGCATCGGCGGCACGCGCGGGTCGGCCTCGCCGTGCAGGATCAGGGTCGGCGTCTTCGACTGCTTCGCGTAGGTGACCGGGCTGGCCTTGCGGAACAGCTCCGGGTCCTCCCACGGCCAGGTCCCCATGTGCACCAGGTACTGCTCCCACGGGATGTCGCCGGTGGTGACCAGGCTGGCCTGGTCGGAAATGCCGACGAACATCACCGCCGCGGCGAAGCGGTCGCTGTAGTACGTCGCGCCCCATGCGCTGGCGTAGCCGCCGTAGGAACCGCCGGTGATGCCGACCTTCTTCGCGTCCACCAGCCCGGTGGCGACGAGATGGTCCACGCCATCCACCACGTCGTCGAACTCCTCCATCCCCGGCCTGCCGAAGCCAAGCTTCGAGAACGCCACGCCGCGCCCGGTGCTGCTGCGGTAGTTGGGGAAGAACACCGCGTAGCCCCGGGCCGCGGCGACCTGCGCCGGCTGCGCGTAGCCGCTCAGCCATCCGTTGGAGAAATGCGACTCCGGCCCGCCGTGCACCACCAAGATCAGCGGCACGCGGGCGTTGCCGCGGCGCTCCAGCGGGTGCACGAGCATGCCCTCGAGTTCGAGGCCGTCGCGCGCGCGGTAGCGGATCACCTCCTGCCTCGCCAGGCGCACGTCCTTCAGCCACGGGTTGCTGTCGGTCAGCCGCTCCGGCGCGCCGCCGCCCGAAGGCAGCAGGAAGACCTCGGCCGGATGCGCGGGCGTGCTGCCGGCGAAGGCGATGTCGCCCTGCGCGGACAGCGAGACGTCCTGGTAGACCGGGCCTTCCGGCGCCAGCAGCGTGCGCTGGCTGCCACCCTCCACCGACACCTCGCCGAGCCGCGTCCACACGCCCTCCTGGCTGACGAACAGCAGCGTCCCCGGGTCGCGCCACTCGATGTCGCTGACGTGGCCCTCCAGGCCCGGCAGCAGGTCGCGCCAGGCGCCGCCGTCCCGGCCGACCACGAACAGCCGGCCCTGCTGCGCGTCGTGCTCGTCTTCGGCGGAGATGAAGGCCAGGTACGCGCCGTCCGGGCTCCACGACAGCCCCGACACCTTGCCCGGGTTGTCCACCCTGCCGAGCACCTTGCCGTCGAGGCCGATGATGCGCACGCGGGTGAACACCAGCGTGTCGTCGGTCAGCTGCCGGGGCGCCACCAGCAACGCGAGCCGGTCGCCGGCGGGACTCCACGCCACCGCCTGCACGCTGCCCTCCACCGGCACCGGCTTCGGCTCGCCCGCGCCCTCGTGCAGGTCCGCAAGCCACAGCTGCACCGGACGCCAGTCCTCCTCGTACACCTTCTGGCTGAAGCCCATCTTCTTCAGCGCGCGGACCTCCTCGCTCTCCGGCGCCATGGCCAGCAGGGCGGCGCGGCGCCCGTCGGGGGACAGGCTGAAGGTGGTGATGTCGGACCCCAGCCTCGCCATGACCCGCGACTCGCCGCCATCGACCGGGATCCGGTACAGCGCACGGTGCTCGTCGCCCTGGCGCTTCGCCAGGTAGGCCAGTTCGCGCCCGCCCGGCATCCAGGCCAACCCGGACACGTTCACCTTGCCGGTGACGTAGCCGCGGTCGTTGCCGTTGCGGTCGACGATGCGCAGTTCGCTCCACGCCGGCCCGTCCTCGTCCACGCCGATCCCGCGCGGCACCACCAGGGTGTAGGCCACCCGGCTGCCGTCCGGCGACAGCAGCGCCTGCGACACGTTGCGCACCTGCGCCAGCTGCTCGAGCGTCATGCCACCGTTCGCCGAGACCGCGCCGGCGACGAGCAGCAGGCAGCCCGCCAGCATCCACGACAGGATCCGATGCATTGCCGATTTCCCCATCCGGTGTCGAAGCCCCAGACTTTGGCGGGGATCGGTGCCGATGACAAGCGCCGGCCGTGCGGCTCAGGACGCCAGCTTCCACCCTCCGATGCAGCGGTAGGCGGGCCTGCCGACCGTGCTGTGCACCAGCCGGAAGTCCCGCACCCGCCAGCCGACCGGACCGGCCGCTTGCAACGGCACCGCCTGGCGGTCGTAGAGCACGGTCAGGTGCGGCGTGAAGCTCCGTTGTTCCAGCAGGCGGCCCAGCCCCTCCCGGCGCAGCGACCCGCCCAGCCGTCGCCACAGCTCGTGCACGGGCGCGTCCCCGTCGGCCATGCGCAGCACGCAGGGTTTGTCGCGGCGCTGGCCGCCGAAGCTGCCAACCTGGTCGAAGGCGATGTCGAAGGCCGCCATCTCGACCCGCGCGGCCGCGGCGCGGGCGGCATCGAGCAGCGCCGGGTCCAGCCCCGGATGGTCGCCCAGGAAATGCAGGGTCACGTGCAGCCGCTCGCGCGGGATCAGCCGTCCCGACAGGCCGTGGCGCGCGCGCAGATCCGCGGCCAGCCCGGCGATGCGCGACGCCGTCTCCCGGTCGGGGAACAGCGCGAAGAACAGGCGGTCGGTCCGCGCCTGCGGCGCGAATCCCGCCAGCGCCATCTGCCCGCCGGGACCCGGGATGCCGCTCACCCCGCCCCCCGCAGCGCTTCGGCCACGCGCGCCAGTTCCGGCGCGAGCTGGCGGCGGAACCCGGCCGGCAGCGCGGCCATCGCTTCGTCCACACCGCGTGCGCCGAACGGATCCCCCCGCCAGGCGAAGGCGACGTGGTTGCTCATCCCCGGTTCCTTCAGCACCAGCACCCGGCGGCGGCCGAAGCTGCGCCGCAGCCGTTCGACGTGTTTCCCGACATCGGTGTCGAACAGGTTGGTCGCCATCACCCCGCCATCCGCGAGCGCGTCGCGGCAGTCGTCGTACCAGCGCTGGGTGGACAGCGCGGGCGGGATGCCATGCGGGTCGTAGGCATCCACCAGCAGCACCTCGTAGCGCCCGCGCCGTTCACGCAGGAAGCCCGCGCCGTCGGCGTGGAAGACCTGCAGGCGTTCATCGTCGTCCGGAATGCGGAAGCGACGCCGCATCGCGATCACCTCCGCCTCGCTCTCGACCACCTCCAACCGCAGCGAAGGCAGGTAACGGTGGCAGAACTTGGCCTGCGAGCCCCCGCCCAGACCGACCATGCAGGCCAGCCGCGCCTCCGGCCGCCACAGCAGCGCGGCCATCATCGTGCGCGTGTACGGCACCAGCAGGTGGAACGGCCGCCACGTGCGCATCCGGCTCTGGGTGACGTTGCCGGTGAACTTCAGCTCGGTGACGCGCCAGCCACGCTCGATCCATGCGCCCCGCGCGCGCTGGCCTGCGGTGCCCAGCCACCGTGCCAGCCATCCGCGCCAGCCGTCGCCCGCCCGTGCCATGCCCGCCTTCCCGCCGCCGCGCATTCAGCGCAGCTGGCTGTCCTTGCTGCCGCGGCGGTTGTAGCCGGTGAACGGCGCGTCTTCCCGTTCACGCGCTTCCTGGCAGGCGATGCAGAGCCGCACGCCGGGCATGGCCCTGCGCCGCGCCTCCGGGATCGGCGCGTCGCACTCCTCGCAATGCGTCAGCGACGGCCCCGACGGCAGGCGGCTGCGCGCGCGTTCGATCGCGTCCTTCACCGTCGCGTCGATCTGTTCGTGCACCGCGCCGTCACCGGCCCAGCCGGTCGCCATCCACCGATCCTCCTGACGTGTCCGCGGTCAGGATACCAGCGTTCATCCTGAATGGCCGCGCGAAAAGCCAATCCGCGCACATCCATGCACTGGCACCGGGAAGAAGACGGTACTAGGCTGGACGTGCCCCGCAAGTTCCTGGAGGGCACGTCATGATCACCTGGGCCCTGGCGGCAGCGCTGGCGGCCGGAGGCACCCCCCCGGCGCCCGGACTCTCCCCGGAAACTCCCCCGGCCGTAGCCGTACACGTCATCCCCGCGCACGTGGATGCGATCCCCGGGCCGGGCGACATCCTTGCCATCCCGCCGGAACTGCGCGCCTGGTTCCACGAGGCGGTGGTGTCGCGGGGCAGCACGCCCCACCGCAGGCTGGAACTGATGATGTCCTTCGTCTTCGGCGAAGACGGGCTGGGCATGGGCTATGACGCCGATGCCACCCACACCGTCGAGGAGTCCTGGCGTACCCGCAAGGCGAACTGCCTCGGCTTCACCCTGCTCACCCTGGCACTGGCCAGGGAAGCGGGGCTGGATGCCTATGCGCAGTACATCGACGAAGTCCTGAGCTGGCACCAGCAGGACAGCAACGTGGTCCAGAGCAACCACGTCAACCTCGGCATCCGCATCCACCAGAGCCTCTACACCGTGGACGTTGCATCGGACGTGGTGCTGGCACGCACCCTGCCGACGAAGCTGCCGGATGAACAGCTGATCGCGCTGTACTACAGCAACCGCGCGATGGAGCAGGTCATGGCCGGCGACATCAAAGCCGCACGGCCGTACATCGAGCGTGCCCTGGAACTGGCCCCCGGGTTCGCCGACATCTGGAACAACGCCGGCGTCATCCACCTGCGCAATGGCGACGCGGCCGCCGCCGAGGCCGCCTACACCCGTGCCCTCGACATCGACCCGAGGCACACCGGTGCCCTGTTCAACCTCGCGCGGGTCTACGAGCGCCGCGGCATGACCGCCAAGGCCGGCAAGCTGCACCGGCGCATCGAATCGGTGCTGCGCAACAACCCCTTCCACCACTTCGTGAAGGGGACGGAAGCGGAAAACGCCGGCGACTTCGCCATGGCGGTGCAGCACTACCGGCGCGCGATCCGCCTGCATGGCGGGGAACACCGCTTCCATTATGCGCTGGCCCGCGCCTGCGCCCGGCTTGGACGCCTCGAGGAGGCGCGCGACGCCCTGGTCGAAGCCATCCGTCTGGGCGGCAACCGCGACCGCGACCTCTACCAGGCCAAGCTCGATGCCCTCGGGGCCCGCGGCCTCGCGCCCCACCCGGGGGCGTCAGGACGACGCCGCCCGCCAGGCATCCAGTAGCTCGCGCTCCCGTTCGCGCGAGGGGCCGGCGTTGAGCTTCGCCTGGCGCTCCACCGGCAGGCCGCGGAACCACGCGAGCAGGTCGGAGACGGTGGTGGCCAACGGCCGGAACGTCAGCCCCGCCGCGATCGCGCGCGCATTGCTGACCGCGCCGTAACCCGCGTACGGGCCGGCCCTGGAGGACACCCAGATCGGGAACTCCCCGAGCGCGCCCTGGCGCTCCAGGAACTCCGCGGGCACGTGGGTGAAGCGGACCGGCCCGCCGGTCACCGCATGGCATCCGTGCACCATCGCGTCCGTGCCGAGCACGTAGTCCGGGCCGCAGGCGTTGAAGGTGCCGGTGGTGCCGTTCTCGGCCAGGCGGACCACCCATTCGGCGAGGTCGCGGGCATCGACGACCTGCACCGGATCGCTGCCGTCGCCCGGCACCAGCACTTCCCCGCCCTGCGCGATCCGGTGCGGCCAGTAGGTGAAGCGGTCGGTGTCGTCACGCGGGCCCACGATGTAGCCCGGGCGGACGATGGTCACGCGGTCGCCGAACCATTTGCGCGCCTCGGCCTCGCTCAGCGCCTTGAGCGGACCATAGAGGTTCTCGATGTCGGCCAGCAGGGTCTCGCGGGTCTCGACCATCGGATCGCGCCCGCGGTACTGCGCCAGCGGCGCGTCCTCGGTGATGCCGGGCTTCGACCCGTCGGCATAGACCGAGATCGTGGAGATGAAGATGTAATGGCCGACGTTGCCGGCCAGCACGCGGCCCGCGTCGCGTACCCAGAAAGGCAGCGAGGTGGGATTGTCGATGCAGACGTCCCACCTGCGGCCCCTGAGCGACCCGAGGTCGCCGGTGTTGCGGTCGCCAAACAGCTGCTCCACCTCCCCCGGCCACTCCGGGGACGGCCGCCGGCCGCGGTTGAACAGGGTGATCCGGTGCCCGCGCGCGAGCGCGTACTGCACCTGGAAGGGCCCGGTGAAGCCGGTGCCCCCGAGGATCAGGATGTCGAGCGGCCGTTCCGCGCGCCCCACGTCACCCGCGGACGGTGAAGCGGTCGCCGGGATGGAGGCGGAAACGGCGGCGAGCGCGCCGAACTTGAGCAGGTCGCGTCGGGTGGTGCGCATGGCATGGCTCCGGTCGGGTTCCAGCCGCAGTCTTGCACCCTCCCCGTCGCGGGCGCGCATGACGGAAGTCCCGTCCTCCGTCGGGCGCGCAGGGAGCCCGGATCAGCCGGCCGGCATCGCGGCCGTCACCACGATCTCCACCTTCCAGCCCGGATCGGCCAGCCGTGACTCGACCGTCGCGCGCGCCGGCGCCATGCCCGGCACCACCCAAGCATCCCAGGCGCGGTTCATGCCCTCGAAGTCGGCCATGTCGGCCAGGTAGACCTGGGCGCGGAGGATCCGGGTCTTGTCGGTACCACAGCGCGCCAGCAGCGCGTCGATCTCGGCCAGCACCTCGCGGGTCTGGGTCCCGATGTCGGCACCCGGCGTGAGCGGCACCTGGCCCGCGAGATACGCCACCCCGTTGTGGATGACGGCCTCGGACATGCGGTCGCCCGCGTCGATGCGCTGGATCATGCTGCGTTTCTCCGTGTTCCTGCGAAGGGGCGGGAACGATACGCCATCGGGCCCGCCGCGTGGAGCCGGGTCACGGCGTTTCCGGCTTCACCGGCCGTTCGATGCTGGTGAAGTGGCCGGCGGACATGGCATCGCGCACCGGCCAGGTCTTCAGGGCCACCAGCACGTGCCTGCGCATGCGGTCCTGCCCCGCGCGCGGAACGGAACGCGGCTACGCGAACACCGGCTCGAGCAGCCGGAAGCCGCCGGCGTCGGCATCCATCTCGACCAGGCCGCCCACCGGCACGATGAACTGCCGCGGGATGTGGCCGATCATCGCGCCAGTGTAGGCCGGGATGCCCAGCGGCCGGATGTAGTCCTCCACGACCTGGCGCACGGTCAGCGAACCGTAGCCGTTGCCGGGATCGCAGTCCGTGCACTCGCCGAAGATGAAGCCGGCAAGGTGGTCGAGCGCGCCCATCAGCTTCAGCGTGCTGAACATGCGATCGATCCTGTAAGGCGCTTCCGACACGTCCTCGAGGAACAGGATCTTCCCGCGGAAATCCGGCAGGTACGGCGAGCCGGCCAGCGCGGTGAGCACGGTGAGGTTGCCCCCGACTAGCTCGCCGCGCGCCCTGCCGCCGGTGATGGTGATGGTGCGGTTGCGCCGCGGCACCAGGTCGTCGCCGCGCTCGGGCTGGTTGTGGTATTCCACCAGCTCCCGGTCCAGGAACACGCGCCGGAACTGGTCGGCGTTGAAGCTGTTCCAGCGGCTGGTGCCGGTCGGCCCGTGGAAGGTGACCAGGCCGGTCTTCGCGTGGATCGCGCAGTGCAGCGCGGTGATGTCGGAATAGCCGAGCAGTACCTTCGGGTCGCGCCGGATCGCGTCGTAGTCGATCAGCGGCAGCAGCCGCGCCGCCCCCGACCCGCCACGCGCGCAGACCACGGCGCGGACCTCCGGGTCCGCGAACGCGGCGTTGAGGTCCCCGGCGCGCGCCGCGTCGTCACCGGCCAGGTGGCCCCAGCGTCCGGCGGCATGGCGGCCGATCCGGACCCGGAAGCCGAGCGCCTCGAGCACTTCCCGCGCGATCTGCAGGTCGAACGGTTCCTCGAGCGCACCCGAGGGGCTGACCAGCGCCACCAGGTCGCCGCGCCCGAGTGGCGCCGGCAGCAGGCGTCCGCCGCGCCGGGCCGCCCCTCCCGGGAATGGCAGGCCTGCGGCGCAGGCCGCGAGCATCGAGCCGATGAGGAATTGCCGCCGGTCCATGTCTGCATCCGTCGCTGGGAACCGGCGCAGGTTACCCAAAACCGGCGGCATGGACACGGCAATCCGGCGCCGGCATCCCGGCCGGACGTGCAACCCCGGTCATTGCGCCCGCGCCACGCCCGCGCGAGCATGCCCGTACGGCCATCTACAGCTCCGCCCGCCATGATCGCCGACCTGCTCCTCGCAGCCGCCCACCATGTCCTGGTCTTCGGCCTCGTCGCCATGCTGGTCGCGGAATCGGTGCTGCTGCACCAGCCGTTCGACGGCACCGTGGCGCGCCGCCTGGCCCGCATCGACGCCGGCTACGGCCTTTGCGCCGGGCTCCTGCTCGCCGTCGGCGCGCTGCGCGTGCTGTACGGCGTGAAGAGCTGGTACTTCTACCTGCACAACCCCTGGTTCCACGCCAAGCTCGGGCTGTTCCTGCTGGCCGGCCTGCTGTCGATCGTCCCCACCCTGCGCTACCTGCGCTGGCGCAGGGCCTGGCGGGAGGACCCGGGCTTCCTGCCCACCCCCGGGGAACTCGCCCGGGTGCGCGGCCTGGTGCGGCTGCAGCTGGTCCTGCTCGCCGCGGTCTTCGTGCTCGCCGCGGCCGTGGCCCGCTACGGCGGCTTCTGAAGCCCCGGGCGGCTCCCGGCATTCCGGCTATACTTCCCGCCCACGCCGAAGTGGCGGAACTGGTAGACGCAGCGGACTCAAAATCCGCCGCCCCCAAAGCGTGTGGGTTCGAGTCCCACCTTCGGCACCAGGATGCAACGCACCCGAAGCCGGGGCCCCATGGGGCCCCGGCTTCGTTTTGCGCCCGCTTTCCCTTCTCCGTGACATCCCTGTTCCGCGCGGTACAGCCCGGCAGGGAAGCCATGGCGACCGAAGGCTGGCGTGATGACGGCCCCGCCGTCGCGCGCGCCGTGTCCGGGGAATGCGACGGCGGCGTGGCCTTCGCGCCCGGCGATGCCACGCCTGCGGCGGCCACCCGCATCCCCCTCGTCGTCGAGGAGACCCGCTTCGGGAACGACGGCCTGTCGCTGCGAGGACGCCTGGTGCTGCCCGCGGATGCCACCACGGCCCCACCGCTCGCCGTGCTGGTGCATGGTTCGGAGAGATCGTCTGCCGTGGACGGCGATGCCATGCAGTACCTGCTCCCGGCGCAGGGCGTGGCCGTGTTCGTCTACGACAAGCGCGGCACCGGCGGCTCCAGTGGCGAGTACACGCAGGATTTCCACGCCCTCGCCGGCGACGCCGTCGCCGCGCTGCAAACCGCCCGCCGCATGCGCCCGGGCGGCTTCCCGCGCGCCGGTTACGTCGGTGCCAGCCAGGGCGGCTGGGTCGCGCCGCTGGCCGCGTCGCGCTCGGATGCGGACTACGTCGTGGCGTTGTACGGGCTTGCCGAAGGACCGCTGGCCGAGGACCGCGAGCAGGTTGCGGACGACCTCCGCGCCAGGGGACATGACGAAGCCGTTCTGGCGAAGGCACGGGAAGTCACCGATGCCACCGCGATGCTGATGGCCTCGGGCTTCACCCGCGGCTTCGACGAACTGGACGCCGTCCGCAGGAAATATGGGCACGAGCCATGGTTCGCCGACATCCGCGGCGAGTTCTCCGGCGAACTGCTCGGCATCCCGGCCTGGATGCCGCGCTGGCTGGTACGCAGGGTCGCGGCATCGCGCAGCGTCGGCACCAGCTGGGAACACGATCCCCTGCCCGTCCTGGAAGGCCTGGCCGTGCCGCAACTGTGGGTGATCGCCGAGGACGACCTGGAGGCTCCTCCCACGGAAACGCTGCGCCGCATCCGCGCGCTGCAGGCGCGTGGGCGACCGGTCGACCTTGCGGTGTTCCCCGGCACGGACCACGGCATGCGCGAATACGAACCGGCCGCGGACGGCTCGCGCATCCACCTGCGCCAGGCGGACGGCTACTACGCACTGGTCGCGGACTGGATCGCGCAACGCCCGCCCGCTGCCGCATATGGCGCCGCACGCGTCGAACGCGGTCGCACCGCAGGAACAATGGGCAGAACCGTGGAAACGGAAGAAAGCGGGCCCGTGGCCGGGGAGTGACCCGCGGGCGCGTCGGCCGGCCGCGGCGCGACATCACGCGCCAGCCGACGGACGGTCGATTTCTTGACGCGCGGGTAACAATGCCGGCAGTAGGCTGGACCTGTCGAAGGAAAAGCCGGAACGGCACAAGCCCGAAGGCGATCTCTTCGACAAGGAAGGCCCGGCCGGACGGGGAAACCCGTCAGACCGGGCTTTCTGTTCGCGCCGTCCGCACCGGATCCGGCCAGGGCCACCAGCCGCGCCCGGTCAGCGCGTAGCGGTCCGCAGCGCGCTCGAAGCGGTTGCGCACGCTGATGCCACCGCACAGGAAGTACAGCGGCAGGAACAGCGGCCCCAACACCATGTACTGGTAGACGTGCGCGCGCTCGTGGTCGCCGAGCACGATCTCGGGTTCCTCGCACAGGCCGGCCCGGTGCGCGTAGGTGCGGCATCCGGTCTGCAGCGACTCGCCGGTGTGCAGGATCACGTTGCCGAGCGTGAGCGCCCCGCCCGGCCCCCACGGGAAACGCCGGAACACCAGTGCAGGCGCTTCAGGGCCGACGCCCACCCGCGCGCCGAAGGCCAAGCCCGCCAGCCCCGCGACCAGGCCCGGCAGCGTGTTCGGCAGTGTCCAGACGATCCCTGCCAGCAACGCCAGCAATCGTACGGCTCGAGGTTGCGGCACGGCCTCCCCGCTCACTCGTCCCCTTCGGGCATCAGCAGCCAGAGCAGCAGGTAGAAAAGGATGCCGGGGAACGCCGCCGACAGCACCGACAACAGCACGTAGCCGACCCGGGTCCAGGTGGAGTTCCAGCCGAACCGCCGGGCGACGCCGCCGAGGACGCCGGCGAGGACGCGGTCGTTGATGCTCCGGGTCAGTGCGGGCCGGCTCATGTCGCTCGCTCCCTCGCGTCCATCTGCCCCCCGAGTCTAGCGCAACGCATGTCACGTACCACTGCGGATCCCGGCAAGCCGTGCGCGGAACCAGTCCGCCGCCGGCTCCGGCCGCAGGTCCGGCGGGCAGCGGACCCGGTACGCCCGGCCGCTCACGCTGCTGAACGTCGCCGCGCGCTCGATGAACAGCTCCGCGGTCGGCGCCAGGCCGCGCCTGCGCAGCCATTCATGCTTGCGGCGGAGGTGTTCCTGCGCGCGATCCGCGCCGTACCAGCGGCCGTTGCGCTCGAACTCGCATCCGGATCCGGCAAGCGTCGCGATCAGCGCCTCGATCTCGGCCTGCGCCTCCGGCGTCGCCGGCTGCGCCCACGCGCACGCCGCGGCCACGCATGCCGCGAGCAGGATCGCAGCAGGGCGGCCACGGGCAGCCATCAGCGGCTCCTTTTCGCCAGCCAGCCGTGGATCGCGGACGGCACTTCCTTCTGCGCGCGCCCGGAGACGTAGATGCCGATGTGGCCGCTGCGGAACGAGAGTTCGGAATAGTCCTCGCTGCCCACCAGGTCCTTCAGTGCCTTCGATGCGGCCGGTGGCACCAGGTGGTCCTGCTCGGCGTAGATGTTGAGCACCGGCATGTCCACGAAGCCGAGGTCCACCTCGCGCCCGCCGATCACGATGCCGCCGTTGACGAAGCCGTTGCCCTGGTAGAACTGCTTGATGAACTGGCGGAAGGCCTCGCCCGCCTGGTCCGGCGAGTCGAAGATCCATTTCTCCATGCGCAGGAAATCCTCGACCGCCTTGCGGTCGTCGAGGATATCCACCAGGCCGACGTACTTCTGTACGAACAGCCGCCACGGCTTCAGCGTGAGGTAGCAGAAGTTCATCATGTCCGCCGGCACGTTGCCGAGCGTGTCGACGAACAGGTCCACGTCCATCTCGCGCGTCCAGTTGGACAGCATGTTGTCGCCGGTGTGGAAGTCCACCGGCGTGACCATGGTGACCAGGTTGCGCACCCTGTCCGGGTTCAACGCGCTGTAGCACAGCGAGAACGCACCGCCCTGGCAGATGCCGAGCAGGTTGATCGCATCCAGCCCGTACGCCTCGCGCAGGTGGTCCACCGCGCCGCCGAGGAAGCGCTCGATGTAATCCTCGAGGGTGAGGTAGCGGTCGGAGCGGTCCGGGTAGCCCCAGTCGATGATGTAGACGTCCTCGCCACGCTCCAGCAGTCCCTTCACGATCGAGCGGTCGGCCTGCAGGTCCACCATGTACGGCCGGTTGACCAGCGCGTAGCAGATCAGGAGCGGCACCTTCGCGGTCGGCGCGCGTTCCCCGATGAAGCGGTAGAGCACCACCTTGCCGTCGCGCCAGACCTCCTCGCGCGGGGTGGCGCCGAAGCCGACGTCGCCGATGCCACGCAGCGTGCGCAGGCCCGCCGCCAGCTTCTGCTGGAACCTGGCCACTTCGCCGGCGAGCTCGTCGGGCGTGATGTGGATCGGGTTCATGCCGCCACCTCCCTGCATGGCTGGTGCTTATGCCCGGCGCCTGCCCCTGGGCAGGGGTTTCGGCGCTTCCGGGATCGCATTGGCGAAACCGGGGACCGGCGTCCGCGCCACCCGCACCGCCCGGGAAGCACGGGCGCGCGACGCGCGTGGCGCAGGCTTCGACGCGGCCTTCGCCCGCTTCTCCTTCGATTCCGCCCTGGCCGGTGCCGGCCTGGGCTTCTTCGCGCCGGGCTTCCCGGCCCCGGGCACGGCAGCGCGCTTCGCAACCGGTTTCTTCCGTGCGCATTTCGCGGCAGCGGGCGCGGGGCCGTCGCCTGCGCGCCGCACAGGGTCGTCATCCCCCGGTGCACCGCGCATCCGCCGCAACGCGCGCTCGAGCCCTGCGATCTTACGGTGCGCGGCGTCCATCTCGGTGCGCGTGGGCATGCCCAGCGTGGCGCAGGCCAGCTCGACCTCCTTCTGCACCCCGGCGCGCAGGCGCATCATCGCGTCCACGTACCTGCCGTAGGCCGTCCGGAACTCCTTCGACAGCGCGATTGCGGCATAAGCCTCCTCGGCGGCATCGACCCACAGGTCGAACAGCTCGCGCGCGCTGGTCACCGGGCGGCCCTGCTCGCCGCGCGCCTCCAGCAGGCGCTCGAAGGCGGCGAATGCATCCTCGGAAGCCTTCGCCAGCAGCGCGTCGAAGGCGGCGGTCGCCTCCTGGCATTCCAGGTTCGCCGCCGCCAGCGCCTGCAGCCGTTCCTGGTGCTCGCGGGTGAAGCCGAAGGCCGGCATCCGCAGCCAGGCGCGGCCTTCGTCCAGCCAGAACTGCAGCCACGGCTTCGCCTCCTCGTACCAGCGTCCGAATCCCTGCAGCCCGCGGCCGTCCATACTGCCCAGCAGGCCGGCGAACACGTTGCCGCCGGCACCGCCCAGCACTTCCTTCCAGGCCCGGGCCACCTCGGCCGCGCCGGCCTCGCGGCCGGCGAACTGCGCGGCGAGCTGCTGCATCCGCGCGTACCACTCGCCAGCCAGGCGATTGAAGCGCATGAGCACGTCGTCGCTCGAGGGATTGCCAGGTGCCTGTCGCGTCCACCAGCCGAGCATGTCCTGCCACGCCTGGGCGGCCATGCGCGCCGCATCACCGGGCTGCTCCGCGGCGGATCCCCGCAGCGCCTCGCCCCATGCTTCCCAGTACTGCCTCGCCAGTGTCCCGAAGTCCGCCGCCATGGCTCTCCTCCTGCCGCCGGATCATAGCAACCCGGCACGCCGTGTCCGGTTCAGGGTTTGGGGATGCGCAGCGTCTTGCTGATCATCAGCGAGCCCGACAGCGCGTACACCAGCACCAGCGGGTGCAGCAGCCACGGCCCGATCCGGACCGTGCCGAACCAGAGGTCCCCGCCGATCCGCCCCAGCCAGGCCGCGACCGCCAGCAGCACCACGATCAGCAGGCTGGTCGGGATCGGCGTGCCCTCGAAATACTTCACCGTGTCGCCACCCCCGGACAGGGCCTCGGCGGTCACGTTGTAGCGTGCCAGCCGGCTCACCCCGCAGGCGACGAAGTACGCCAGCACGGCGCAGTCCCAGCCGCCCTGCAGGCCGCAGGCGTAACCGAGCGCCGCCGGCGCCACGCCGAACGAGATCACGTCCGCCAGCGAGTCCAGCTCGCGCCCGAGGGTGGATGCCACCTTGCGCCAGCGCGCGACCCTGCCGTCGAGCGCGTCGAACACGAACGCCAGCGGGATCAGCGCCATGCCGAGCAGCAGGTCACGGACGACGCCATCCTGCAGGAACCGCATCGCCGCGAACACCGCGCCGGTGCCGCACACGGCATTGGCCAGGGTGAGCCAGTCCGCCAGCTGGAAATCGCGCAGCATCGAGAAATGGCGTGGGCGCGACATGGCGGGCTCCGGCAAGGGGATCCGAGACCAGAGTGCCAAAAGCCGCGCCGGGATGACAGCGGAAGAACCGCGGATCCCGGGATCCGCCCCCGCCCGCGCACCCGGCGGGACTCTCCCGCCGGCATTTCCCGCACGCCCCCTCGCTGCGGGGGTGGGACATCTGTCCGCCCCCGCGCGCACGCATCCGGGCGATCCACGTCCGGGGTGAAACTCCCCCGTGTTGACGGAGGAAGGCCGGGATGGGGGCAGGGCCGCTGCGAAGCCCGGCGCCGGGCCGCGCTTTGCCCCGCCCACCCGTCTCACGGCATCGCCAGGTGCGAAGCCTCCAGCGGCCGGCCCTGGCCGCGCGGGGTGGTGGCGATCTCGGCGTCGCCCGGCAGCGGCACGCCCTCCTCGAGGTGCGCGGCCACGCGGTCGAGCGCCGCGTACACGTACGGCAGCAGCGGCAGGTAGCGCGCACCGTAGTCCGGCAGGCCGAGGAAGCCGTCGAAGTGCTGGGCGTTGCGCACGCGCCAGAAGCGCACGTCGCGCCCCGCCTTCCGCGCCGCGGCGACGTAGGGTGCGCTGCTGAACGCCACGGGGATCAGGCCGTCGTCCACGCCATGGACGATGAACACCGGCAGGCCCTTGCGCGGCAGGCCCGCGCGCGTCGCGGCGACGCCCGCCTGCACGCGCCTCGCGTCCGCGTCGTCGCCGTCATGCAGCGCACGCAGGCACAGCAGGCCCGGCAAAGTGAAGTCCGGCGGCGCCAGCTTCGTGTCCACCACGCCCAGCGTCGGCGACGGCGGGATGCCGCTGCCGTCGCTCCACCACGACGCGCGTTCGGCCGCCGTCGCCGCCCGGGGCGTGAAATCCGCGTTGAGCGCGGCGAAGGCGTAGCCGCACGGATGCTCGCCGACACCGTAGCGGCCGTAGGCCGAGGCGTAGGTCGCCGCCACCGAACGCCACAGGTCGAAGCCGGTGGACAGCGCGCCGGCACGGATCGCGCCTTCGGTCCAGCCCGCGGCCAGCATGCGCCCGTAGGCGGACTTCGCCTGCGCAGCGGTGTCCGTGCCGTCGATCCAGCCGGCCTTCTTGAGCGAGGCGCAGCGCTGCGCCCAGAACGGGGCGACCTGGGCCATCAGCGGCGGCTGCGGCAGGCCCTCGAGGTGGAGCTGGGCGCAGGGCATCAGCAGCGCCGCCTCGGTGGCGTAGTCGTACAGGGACCGTGCGCCGGGCGCGTCCACGTACACGTTCGGCTCGCCGGCCACCACCGCGTCCAGCCAGTCACCCTCCAGCTCGGCCGCGCGCAGCACCGCGCCGCCGCCGTTGGAGATGCCGACGGCGATGATCCGGGTGTTGTCGAAGGTGAACGGCGCGGCCCGGGGCAGCGCCTCGTCGAGCATGCGCAGCGCGAACACGGCGGCCTGGTGCACGTGCAGGCCCCAGTCGGCCTCCGGGTTGTCGCGCGAGTGGGCGTGCTTGAAGGCGATGCCGGACGCGCCTTCGGGGATGCCATCGGGCACGAACGCGAGCCCATCCGTGCCCACGCCGCCACGGGTGCCGTCGGCGCGGGTGCCGGTCCCGGTGTCGAGGTCGAAATAGTCGGTGCCCGCGCCCTTGTCGGTGTAGGCGACGGCGCAGCCGCGCGGCAGGCCCCAGGCGCCGGCCACCGCGATCGCACCATAGACGCCGCGCGAGCCGGACGCGGGCGCCACCACCACGCAGCGGCGGGAAGTATCGAAGCCGTCCGGCAACTGCAGCAGGACGCGGTGCGGATGGCGCGCGCCCGGCACGGTCGCATAGGCGTGGAACTCGCGGCCCGGCACCTTCGCGGCGCTGCCGTACAACGTGCCGTAGCCGCCCTCCGGCGAGAGGTCGGCGATGCCACGCCAGTTGGACCAGATCGCGCGCCGGCGCAGTTCCGCCGGGGTCGGCGCCTCCGGGTCCGCGAACGGCGGCGGCACCATCGAGCGCAGACCCTCGAGGCCCAGACCTGCGGTCAGCAGGTCGTCGCCGTCGCGGTGCTCGGTGACACGGGGTTCCGTGAACACGGGGTCCTCCGGGGTGGAACGGGGTTCGCCCCCCGTGGCGCAGGCGGCGATGCCCGCCAGCGCGAGGGACGCGCACAGTCTGCCGATCTTGGATGTGTTCATGCCGGCAAGGTAGCAGCCGCCCGGAGCGGCATCATCGTACTTTGGTACCACGCCCCCGCGGGCCGATCCTGCTACCGTTTCCCCTCTCCCCCGCAGGTCACGGATCCACGCGCATGAACGACCGTTTCCTCGAAGGCCGCACCGCCCTGGTCACGGGCAGCACCTCCGGCATCGGCCTGGCCATCGCCCGCGCCCTTGGCGCGCATGGCGCACGCGTCGCCGTCAACGGGCTGGGCACGCCGGAACAGATCGCCGACGCCGTCCGCGCCGTGCGCGAGGCCGGCGCGCCCGATGCCCGCCACTTCGCCGCCGACCTGCGCGACCCCGCGCAGATCGAGGCGATGATGGCCGAGGTCGCCGCGTGGGGCCCGCTCGACGTGCTGGTCAACAACGCCGGCATCCAGCACGCCGTGCCGCTGGCCGAGATGCCGGTGCAGAAGTGGAACGACATCATCGCCATCAACCTCAGCTCCGCCTTCCACACCATGCGCCTGGCCCTGCCCGGCATGGCCGAACGCGGCTACGGCCGGGTGGTGAACATCGCCTCGGTGCACGGCCTGGTGGCCTCGAAGGACAAGGCGCCCTACGTGGCCAGCAAGTTCGGCATCGTCGGCCTGAGCAAGGTCGCGGCGCTGGAATACGCCGCCGTGGGCTCGCGCGATACCGGCGGCGTGACCGTCAACTGCATCTGCCCGGGCTGGGTGGAGACGCCGCTGATCGAGCCGCAGATCGAAGCCCGCCGCAACGGCGGCAGCCGTGAGGACGGCGTGCGCTCGCTGCTGGCAGAGAAGCAGCCCAGCCTGCGCATGTCGCTGCCCGAGGACATCGGCGCGATGGCGGTGTGGCTGTGCCGCCGCGAGGCGCACAACATCACCGGCACCGCCCTGCCCATCGACGGCGGCTGGACCGCACAATAGGCCCTCCACCCGGCGGTGACGCCGGTCGCCACGGAAACGCAGCACCTGCCGCGATGCCGACCCTGCTGATCGCCGACGACCACCCGCTGTTCCGCGCCGCGCTGCGCAGCGCGGCCGCGGAGGTCGCCGCCGACATCGACACCTGCGAGGCCGACTCGCTGCAGGGCGTGCTGTCGCTGCTGGAGTCGCGCGACGACATCGACCTGGTGCTGCTCGACCTGCACATGCCCGGCAACCACGGCCTCGCCGGGCTGGCCGCGATCCGCGCCCAGTTCCCCGCGGTCGCGGTGGTGCTGGTCTCGGCCAACGAGGATCCGCAGACCGTGCGCCGCGCGCTCGACTACGGCGCCGCCGGCTACATTCCCAAGAGTGCCGGGCTCGACGAGCTGCGCGAGGCGATCCGCGCCGTGCTCGCCTGCGAGCAGTGGCTGCCGCCGGCCATGCGCGCCGCGGTGGCGCGCGCGCAGTCCTCGCCCGCCGACACCGAACTGGCCGCGCGCCTGGCCAGCCTCACCCCGCAGCAGTTCCGGGTGCTGGCGCTGGTCGCCGAAGGCCTGCTCAACAAGCAGATCGCCGACCGCCTCGGCATCCAGGAGCGCACGGTCAAGGCACACCTGTCGGTGATCTTCGAGAAGCTCGGCGCGCGCAACCGCACCCAGGCCAGCGTGATCCTGCGCGAGCTGGAGATCGGCGACCCGACGCGCCACGTCTCCGGCTGAGCGGAGCGGCATCCCGCCAACACGCGCAAGGCGCGGCCGGGAACCTCCGCCGCCCGGGCCCGGTCCATGGCACATCCCCCGCCGGAGACCCTGCCATGCACGCCTCCACCCGCATGTTCCGCCGGCATGCCGCCTGCGTCCTGATGCCGCTGCTGCTGGCGGCCGGGACCACCATCGCCGGCGATGCCGGCATGCCCACGCCGATCCATCAGCTGCGCATCTACGCGATCTTCGACGACACCCGCGACGCCTTCCACGAACGCTTCCGCGACCACGCGATGCGGATCATGGCCCGTCACGGTTTCGACGTCGTCGCGACCTGGGAAAGCCGCGACGCCGACGGCCGGCTGCGGTTCGTGTACCTGCTGCAGTGGCCCGACGAGGACACGATGCGCGAACGCTGGGCCGCGTTCATGGCCGACGCCGAGTGGGCGGAGATCAAGCGCCACACCGCGCGTGAGCACGGGCAGTTCGTCGGCGACATCGAGGAGCTCACCCTCGTCCCGACCGCCTACTCGCCGCACGCCGCGTTCACCGGGGATTGAGGTCCCGCCCGCGCGCGATCCGGGACACCGCCACCGTCACCCGTGCGCGGGACCCCGGAAACCCGCCGGCGAAAATTTCGCCAAACCACCGGCGGGCCGCGCCGTTGCCCGGGCCGCGTGGCTTATCCACAGGATTGTGCGCAGGGCCATCCACACCATCTGTGGAAAACACCGGCCTCCCCCGGCCGGGCGCAAGCGCGTCCCGCGGCCGGCCATCTCCGGCCGGCCGCCGCATCGATGCAACCGGCGTGCTCAGCCCGCGACCGTGCCACGCACCTCGCCCAGGCCGATGCGCACCGCGCCCGGGCGCTCGCACCAGCCGCGCAGGATCACGGTGTCGCCGTCCTCGAGGAAGGTGCGGGTCTCGCCATTGGGCAGGACGATGGGCTTCTTCCCGCCCTCGGTCAGCTCCAGCAGCGAACCCGCCTGCTCCGGCAGCGGACCGGACAGGGTGCCGGAGCCGAGCAGGTCGCCGGGCTGCAGGTTGCAGCCGTTGACCGTGTGGTGCGCGACCAGCTGCGCCGGCGTCCAGTACGCGGCCTCGGCGGCATTGCCCAGGGTCAGCCGGTGCGGCGGCATGCCGGCCTCGGCCATGCGCCGGGTCAGGATCAGCGTCTCGAGGGTGATGTCCAGAGCGCCCTGCTCGCGGTTCTCCGGGCTGTCCAGGTACGGCAGCGGCGCGGGGTCGCCCTCCGGGCGCCGGAACGGGCGGCGGAACGGCGCCAGCGCCTCCATCGTCACCAGCCACGGCGAGACCGAAGTGACGAAGTTCTTGGCCAGGAACGGGCCGAGCGGCTGGTATTCCCAGGCCTGGATGTCGCGCGCCGACCAGTCGTTGAGCAGGGTCACGCCGAACAGGTGACGCTCGGCCCCGGCCATCGGGATGGGCTCGCCCAGCCGGTTGCCGCCGCCGACGAAGAAGCCCAGCTCCAGTTCGTAGTCCAGGCGGCGGCAGGGGCCGAACGAGGGCGTGGCCGCGTCCGGCGCCTTCGTCTGCCCGTGCGGCCGCGGGAACACGTGGCCGCTGGCGCGGATCGAGGACGAACGGCCGTGGTAGCCGATCGGCACCCACTTGTAGTTCGGCATCAGCGGGTTGTCCGGGCGGAACAGCCGGCCGACGGCGGTGGCGTGGTAGATGCCGGTGTAGAAGTCGGTGTAGTCGCCGATCCGGCACGGCACGTCCAGTTCCGCCCCGGATTGCGGCAGCAGCAGCCGGCTCCACTCCCGCTGGCGCGGGCTGCCCTCGGCCAGGCCGCGCGACAGCTCCGCGCGCAGCGCAGACCACTCCTCCGGCGTGCGCGCCATCAGCGCGTTCATGTCGTCGCCGGCGAACAGGCCGGTGCCTTCCAGGTCCAGGATCCGGTCGCCGATCGCCACGCCGATCCGGAACCCTTCATTGCTGCCGCGCCTGCGGTAGCGCCCGAACGGCAGGTTCTGGATCGGGAAGTCGCAGCCGGGCTCGTTCGCCGAGGCGACCCAGCTCCGCAGCGCCGGATCGTGGGTCGCGTTGGTCTTCAGCGTCATCGCGGTGCCTTTTCCGGGTTGAAGTGCTTCTTCAGCCCCTGCCAGCATCGGTAGTAGTCGCGCTGCAGCTGCGGCGACTCGAGGGCCTGGCGCGTGGGCTGGATGATGAACGGGCTTTCGAACATGAAGGCCATGGTATCGCCCACCTTGTTCGGACGGCTGGTGTCCATGGCGCTGGCCTTCTCGAAGGTCTCCGCGTCGGGGCCGTGGCCGCTCATGCAGTTGTGCAGCGACGCCCCGCCCGGCAGGAAGCCCTCTGTCTTGGCGTCGTACACGCCGTGGATCAGGCCCATGAACTCGCTGGCCACGTTGCGGTGGAACCATGGCGGGCGGAAGGTGTCCTCGCCGCACAGCCAGCGCGGCGGGAAGATCACGAAGTCGATGGTGTCCACGCCCGGGGTGTCGCTCGGCGCCTGCAGCACCAGGAAGATCGACGGATCGGGGTGGTCGTAGCTGATCGAACCGATGGTGTTGAAGCGGCGCAGGTCGTACTTGTACGGCGCGTAGTTGCCGTGCCAGGCGACCACGTCGAGCGGCGAGTGGTCGATGCGCGCCTTCCAGAAGTGGCCGTTGAACTTGGCCACCAGCTCGAAGTCGCCCTCCACGTCCTCCCACGCGGCCACCGGGGTCTGGAAATCGCGCGGGTTGGCCAGGCCGTTGGAGCCGATCACGCCCAGGTCCGGCAGCCTGAACAGCTGCAGGTAGTTCTCGCAGACGTAGCCGCGCGCGCGGCCATCGGGCAGCTCGACGCGGAAACGCACGCCGCGCGGGATCACCGCGATCTCCTGCGGCTCGACCTCGAGCACGCCCATCTCGGTGGCGAAGCGCAGGCGGCCTTCCTGCGGCACCACCAGCATCTCGCCGTCGGCGTTGTAGAAGAAGCGGCCTTCCATCGGGCGGTTGGCGGCGTACACGTGGATGCCCATGGCGTGGTTGCCGGCCAGGGTGGTCATGGCCTCGACGAAGTCGGCCGGTTCGTCGCCGTAGGGATGCGGGTTCCAGCGCAGCTGGTTGGGCGGGGTCGGCACGTCACCGAAGCGGCTCAGCCAGCGCGGCTGGCTGGCGGGCACGAAGGGCTCGTGCATCGCCGCCGGGCGGATGCGGTACAGCCACGAGCGGCGGTTGCTGGCGCGCGGCGCGGTGAACGCGGTACCCGAGATCTGCTCGGCATACAGGCCGTAGGGCGCCTTCTGCGGGGAATTGCGCCCCACCGGCAACGCGCCGGGCAGGGCCTCGGTCGCCCATTCGTTGGCGAAGCCGGTCATGTAGCCGGTGGCGGTCAGCGTGGACTGGGTCATGGCGGCTGCTCGCTGAGGTTGGACCGGCCCATTGTTGGCCGCCACATCCATCACGGCAAGCATATGAGGCAAATATATGTTATTCAATTCATGAATATTCCTGCCGGCCTGCCGGATGACCCGCCGCCTGCGCGAGCTCGACCTCAACCTGCTGGTGGTGTTCCGCGACCTGATGCAGACGCGGAGCATCTCCGCCACCGCGCTGCGCCTGGGCATGTCGCAGCCGGCGGCGAGCAACGCGCTGGCGCGGCTGCGCGCGGCGCTCGGCGACCCGCTGCTGGTGCGCGCCGGGAACCGGATGCAGCCGACGCGGCTGGCCGAGCGCATCGCCCGCGACGTGGACGAGGGCATCGCCCGGCTCGAGTCGGCGATCGGCCGCCACGACTCCTTCAACCCGGCGCGCGACGCGCGGCGCTTCGTCGTGGCCATGACCGACCTGGGCGAGGTGTATTTCCTGCCCCGCCTGCTCGAGCACTGCATGCGCCACGCGCCGGGCGTGCGCATCGAGGTCTCGCACGCCTCCGGCGCGGCGCTGCGCGGTGGCCTGCAGGACGGGAGCATCGACCTGGCCCTGGGCCCCTACGTGGACCTGCCGGATGGCATCCAGCGCCGGCCGCTGTTCCGCCAGTCCTGGGTCACCCTGTTCCGCCGCGGCCACCCGTTCTCGCGCCGCCCGCCCGCGGGCCTGCCTGCCTGGCGCGCGGCGCGGCACCTGATGGTGCGCAACCTCGCCAGCCCCTACCTCGAGGCGCGTCAGCGCATGGAGAAGGCCGGCGTGCGGTTCTCGGAACACGACCAGGTCGCCAGCTTCCTCGCCGCGCCCTTCGCGGTGGCGGCTTCCGACTGCGTGGTCACCGTGCCCGGCAAGCTGGCCGCGCAGTTCGCCGGCCTGCTCGGGCTGGAAGGGATGCCGCCGCCGCTGCGCCTGCCGGAGCTGGTCACCCAGGTCTTCTGGCACCGGCGCAACCACGCCGAACCGGGGCTGGCCTGGCTGCGCGACGCGATGGGGGGACTGTTCGCGGAAACCGCCACGCCACGTGGCTGACGCGCCTGCCCGCGCCTACACGCGGGAATAGCGCCAGGACACCATCCGCCCGTCGCGGTACGGCATCACCCCGTGGAACGGGCGCGGATCGTCGTCGAACACCAGCGGCAGGAAGTTGCGGTCGCCTTCCCACAGCGGCAGGTCGAGGATGCGGTCCACGTCCACCCATTCCAGCGTGCCCTCTGGATTGGACGCGAACGGTTCGCCGCTGAACCGCGTGACCACGAACACGAAACCGAACCAGTCCTCGCCCTTCCGGCCGAAGCCGGGCCAGCTGATCGTGCCGCGCAGGACCATCTCCCCGCATTCGATGCCGGCCTCCTCGCGGATCTCGCGGCGCATGCCGGCGACGATGTCCTCGTCGGGCTCGAGCTTGCCGCCCAGGCCGTTGTACTTGCCGAGGTGCTGGTCACCGGGACGCGCGTTGCGGTGGATCATCAGCACCTGCCGCCGGTCGGGCGACAGCACGTAGCCGAGCGTGGCGACGATGGGCGTGTACGGCATGCGGGTCGGGCCGGGTGGAAAGCGCGGATTGTAGCGGGCCGCGGCCTAGGGCCGGCTGGCCAGCAGGCGGTCGAGCACCGACTTCAGCGCCAGCGGCCGCACCGGCTTCTGCAGCAGCGACAGTCCCTCGTCGAGCACCGCGCGCCGCACCTCGGCACCGACGTCGGCGCTGAGGATCAGCGTCGGCCGCGCCCCGAAGCGCGCGGCCAGCCGCGCGCGCAGCGCGACGCCCGTGTCGCCGCCGTCGAGGTGGTAGTCGAACAGCCACAGCGTGGCAGGCTGCCGCGCCAGCGCCGCCTCGGCGCCGGCGCCGTCCACCACCGCGTCCACCCGGCAGCCCCAGCCTTCCAGCAGCCTGCGCAGGGCCTCGAGCGCCCCCGGATCGTTGTCCACCAGCAGCACGCGCGCATGGTCCAGCGAGGGCTTGGCCTGCACACCCTCGCTGCGCACGGGCGGTGCCACGCGCGGCAGCCGCAACGAGAACACCGTGCCCCGCCCCGGCGTGCTGCGCAGCCCGAGCGGCGCGTCCATCAGCCTGGCGATGCGGTCGGCGATCGCGAGGCCCAGGCCCAGGCCCTGCCCCGGCGCGCCGTCGCCGCGCCGGAACTCCTCGAAGATCAGCGCCTGCTGTTCCGGTTCGATGCCCGGCCCGGTGTCGTGCACCTCGATGCGCACACCGTCGCCGCCGCGGCGTACCCCCAGCAGCACGCTGCCCCGCTGCGTGTAGCGCACCGCGTTGGCGAGGAAGTTCTGCAGCACGCGGCGCACCAGCTGCGGGTCGGCGTGGGTCCAGGCCGAGGTGGCGACGTGGCGGAACGCAAGGCCGCGGTCGCCCGCCAGCGCCGAGAACTCGGATGCCAGAGGCTCCAGCACCTCCGCCAGCGGGAAGTCGCGCGGCTGCGGCACCAGCCCGCCGGCCTCCAGCCGTGACATGTCGAACAGCCCGGTCAGCAGGTCGGTGGTGGAATCGAGCGCGCCGCGGATCTGCATCAGCGTCTCGCGCTCGGCACCCTCCAGGCGCTGCGCCAGCGAGTCGGTGAACAGCTGCGCGGCGTGCAGCGGCTGCAACAGGTCGTGGCCGACCGCGGCGAGGAAGCGGCTCTTGGCATCGTTCGCGCGCTCGGCCTCGCGCCGCGCCTGGTCGAGGCTGGCGGTGCGCTCGGCCACGCGCTGCTCCAGGGTCTCGTTGATCCGCTTGAGCTCGGCCTCGGCGTCGCGGAAGGCGGTGACGTCGGTGAAGGTCGCCACGAAGCCGCCGCCCGGCATCGGGTTGCCGCGGATCTCGACCACGCTGCCGTCCGGGAAGCGGCGCTCGGTGACGTAGGGGGTGCCGGCACGCATGTGGCGCACGCGCCTTGCGACCCGGGCCTCGACGTCGGTGCCCGGCGGCAGCTGGCGGCCGAGGTTGTAGCGCACCAGTTCCTCCACCGGCACGCCCACGCGCAGCAGCCCCGACGGATAGTCGAACAACGCGGCGTAGCGCGAGTTCCACGCCACCAGGCGCAGCTCGCTGTCCACGACGCTGATGCCCTGGCTCATGTTCTCGAGCGCGGCTTCCAGCAGGCGCTGGTTGAAGCGCAGGTCCTGCGAGGCCTCGCCCACGATCGCGGCCACGGTCTCCAGGTCCGCGCCGGCCTCGCGCCGGGCCGCGTCCAGCAGCAGCCGCGCCGAGGCCGAGCCCAGCACCGCCGCCAGTTCGTGCTCGAGCCGGGCCTCGATCGCGGCGGGCACCGGTCCGGCCGCGGGGGCATCGCGCAGCAGCTCGTCCACGCGGTGCGCCGGCAGGAAGCGGCAGCCAGCGTTGCGCAGGGTCTGCCTGTCCGCGCCGCGCGCCTCGCTGCGCAGCGGCGCGTTGCGCATGCCCGAGACCAGCAGCGTGGCGGCGACGCCGGTGAACAGGCTGGCGCCGACCGCGCGGCCGAGCCGGCTCCAGCCGGTCAGGCCGAACAGCGAATCCGGCGCCAGCCACGCCAGCCCGAACGGCCCCTGGACGATCCAGTCCGGCACCGGGTCGAGGACCTGCGCGGTCATCGGCACCAGCATTGCCCAGGCCCAGGTCGCGAACCCCGCCAGCACCCCCGCGATGGCCGCGCCCGGCGGCGTCTGCGGCCGCCAGACCGCGAACGCCAGCGCCGGGGCCAGCGTCGCCAGCGCCGAGAACGACACCGCGCCGACGTCGGCCAGCGCCTCGCTGTCGCCCATCAGCCGGCCGTAGGCCCAGCCCAGCAGCATCACCGCGAGGATCCCCGCCCGGCGCAGCAGCAGCAGCGCGCCGCGGTGGTCGTCGCCCTCGCCGCGCGACCACGCGCCGCGCAGCAGCCACGGAGCGAACCAGTGGTTGCCGATCATCAGGCTCAGCGTCAGCGTGGCCACGATCACCATGCCGGTCGCCGCGCTCAGGCCGCCGAGGAACACCAGCAGCGCCATCGCCCGGCTGCCCTGCGCCATCGGCAGCGCCAGCGCGTACATGTCCGAGGGCACGGCATCGCCGAGCAGCGCGGTGCCCGCCTTCGCCAGCGGCAGCATCGGCAGCGCGATCAGCAGCAGGTAGAGCGGGAACTGCCAGCGCGCGGTGTTCACGTCGCGCCGCTCGCGGCACTCGACCACGGCGACGTGGAACTGGTGCGGCATCACGAACATCGCCAGCGCGCCCAGCAGCACCAGCGGCACGAACCCGGTCGCCGGTTCGGCCGGCACCCGCGCCGCCGGGACCCCGGGGACGTCCAGCGCCAGCCACACGAACACGCCCAGCGCCAGCATCGCCACCAGCTTGAACAGCGACTCGAACGCGATCGCGAGCACCAGCCCGCGGTTGTGCTCGGCGGCGCTGGCGCGGCGGGTGCCGAACAGCATCGCGAACAGGGCCATCGCCAGCGCGACGTAGAGCGCGCCGTCGCGCCACACCGGCGGCGTGTCCCCGCCGCCGGCGGTCAGCGTGGAGAAGCTCATCGTGATCGCCTGCAATTGCAGGGCGATGTACGGGACCAGCCCGAGCATCGCCACCAGCGTCACCGTGGCGGCCAGCCAGGGGTCCTTGCCCAGCCGGGTGGCGATCAGGTCCGCGATCGAGGTCGCGTTGCTCTCGCGCGCCAGCCGCACCAGCCGGACCATGAAGGCCACGCCGAAGGCGTAGAACAGGATCGCGCCGATGAAGGTCGGTGGCAGCGGCCAGCCGTAGCGCGCGGCCTGGGTGACCGTGCCGTAGAACGTCCACGAGGTGCAGTGGACCGCCAGCGACAGCGCGTAGACGTGCCGCCACTGCCGGGCGAACGCACCGGCATGGCGCTCCGCGTAGACCGCGGTGGCGAACAGCAGCGCCAGCCACAGCAGCGCCGCGGCGACGACCAGCCCGATGCCCAGCACCGTTACCCGTCCCCCCGCCCGGTCATGCCTTCGCCCCGCGGATCATGCCGCGAGCATAGCGCAGCGGCGGCGGGCCGGAGGCCCGCCGCCGCCACAACCGTGCGTACGACCCGTCGCCGCGGGGCTCAGAAGTTGTACCGGACCGACAGGTACCAGTTGCGCGGCATGCCGTAGTAGGCGGTCTGGATGTTGCCGATGCTCGAGAACTCCTGGCCCTCGATCTTGTACACCTCGTCGGTCAGGTTGCGCACGCCGGCGCGGACCTGCCACGCGTACTGCGGCGAATCCCACACCCCGAACAGGCCGACCAGGGTGTACGCGTCCTGCATCAGGCCCGGGCGGTTGTCCACCGACAGCCAGGTGTCGTCGCGATAGGACACGTCGCCGCCCAGCGTCAACGAGCCCCTGCCGCCCAGCTGGAAGGTATGCTGCAGGGCCAGGCGCGCGGTGAACTCCGGCGAGAACGGCACGTGGTCGTGCAGGCCCGCCAGGGTCGGGTCGACGTCCACGCGCGGGTCGTCGAAGCGCTCGTAGCGGGCGTTCATCCAGCCGAGCTGGGCGCTCAGCAGCGTCGAGTCGCCCAGCAGCGCGCTGCCCTCGAACTCGACACCGTCGATCACCAGCTCGGCGGCATTGAGCACCGGGAAGGCGAAGGTCGGCACCGGATCGCCCGGGTTCTGCACCTCGGACACGCGTGCCTGGAAGTCGCGGTAATTGCTGCGGAACGCGGCGACGTTGCCACGCAGGCGGCCATTGGCCGACTGCGACTTCAGGCCGAGTTCGTAGGTCCAGACGTACTCGGGATTGAAGGTCGAGATCTCGGCCGCGGAGTTGGCGCGGCCGTTGAAGCCGCCGGCCTTGTAGCCGCGGTTGGCCGAGACATAGCCCATGACCCGGTCGCTGAAGTGCTTCTCGAGGCTCAGCGACGGCGTCCAGGCGCTCCAGCTGTCGGAGATGGTGAACTCGACCTGCGGGTCGGCGCTGAGCGCCGGCAGGTTCGAATAGGTCGAGGTCGTGCGCCAGTAGTCCTTGTTGTCCCGGCTCCAGCGCAGGCCGGCCGACAGGTTCCAGGTCGGCGCGAACGCCCAGCTGACGTGCGCGAACGCGGCGTACGTGGTGTTGCTCAGGTCGTCGTCGATCGTGCGCAGGAAGGTCAGCGGGAAGCCGCCCAGGAGCAGGAAGTCGTCGGCATAGGCCTCCTGGTACGAAGGCACGTCCTCGCGCAGGTAGTACAGGCCGAACACCGCCTGCACGTTGCTGCCGTTGTCGTACTGGAACTGGAACTCCTGGCTGAACTGCTCCTGGTCGAGCGCCACCAGCACGTCGCCGAGCTCGAACTCGGAGGCGTCGATGTCGATGAAGGACGAGGTCTCCAGCGCACGCCAGGCGGTGATCGACTTGAAGGTCCAGGCGTTGCTGATGTCCCAGTCGACATGTGCCGAGACGCCCCTGTGGGTCATCTCCTGGCCCTGGTCCGGCGCGAACGAGGTGCGGCTGCGGAAGTCGTACTTGCCGGTGGGCGCCGGCAGCAGCAGCACCGGGCCGAGCATCAGGTCGGTCGCGTACAGCGGCGCGGTCGGCTGGCCCAGGGTCAGGGCGTTGTCCTGGCGGGTCCAGTCCGCGGACAGGGTCACCGACAGCGATTCGGACGGGCGGAACGCCAGCTTGCCGCGGAACGCCCGGGTGTCCTCGCCGTTGTACTCCATGCCGGTGTCCGGATCCTTGACGTAGCCGTCCATCTTCTGCGACGCCGCGGCGACGCTGAAGGCGACGTTCTCGCCCGCCTGGTGGCCGATGTAGGCGCGGAGGTCGCGGCGGCCGAACTCGCCGACCATGAGCTCGACGGCGCCACCGGGGTTGTCGAACGGGTTCTTCGTGTTGAGCTTGATCGCGCCGCCGGTCGAGTTGCGGCCGTAGAGCGTGCCCTGCGGACCACGCAGCACTTCGACCTGGCCGACGTCGAACAGGCTGAACAGGGCGCCGTTGATGCGCGAGTAGTACACGTCGTCGACGTACATGCCGACGCCCGGGTCGAAGGTCTGCAGCGCGTCCGGCTGGCCGATGCCGCGGATGAAGACGTTGACCGAGTTCGAGCTGCCACGGCCCTGGACGATGTTCATGTTCGGCACCGCGCCCTGCAGGCCGTCGATGCTGGTCGCCTGGAGGTCGCGCAGCTGCTCCTCGCTGAAGGCGCTGACCGCCACCGGCACGTCCTGGATGGATTCGGTGCGGCGGCGCGCGGTCACCTGGATGGCATCGAGCTCGGTCGCCTTCACCCCGGGCGCAGCCTGCTGCGCGATGGCTGCGGGCGCGGCCGTGGCCAGGGCGATCGCCAGGCTCAGGGTGCTGTACTTGATGCGGACACGGGTCATCTGGAGGCCCCTCCCTCGGGCACGTACAGGTACATGCGGCACGGTTGCCGCCCGACGGCAAGACTAGGGAGGCCGGGGCGTGGGCGGCATCGTACCTTCGGACAATGGGACGGCCCGGCCACCCCGCCCACACTGCCCCGGAATCCTGCGGCGGTGCCGCTCGGGGGAGGCTTTGCGGATGGATTTCGTGATCGTGCTGGCGGCGCTGTGCTTCCTGATGCTCGTCGCCTACCGTGGCTACAGCGTGATCCTGTTCGCGCCGGTGGCCGCGCTGGGCGCGGTGCTGCTGACCGACCCGTCGCTGGTCGCGCCGATGTTCACCGGCCTGTTCATGGACAAAATGGTCGGGTTCCTGAAGCTGTACTTCCCGGTGTTCCTGCTGGGCGCGGTCTTCGGCAAGCTGATCGAGATCTCGGGCTTCTCCAAGTCGATCGTCGCCGCCACCATCCGCGTGGTCGGCGCGCAGCGGGCGATGCTGGCGATCGTGCTGGTGTGCGCGCTGCTGACCTACGGCGGCGTTTCGCTGTTCGTGGTGGTGTTCGCGGTCTATCCGTTCGCGGCCGAGCTGTTCCGCCAGGGCGACATCCCCAAGCGCCTGATCCCGGGCACCATCGCGCTCGGCGCGTTCACCTTCACGATGGACGCGCTGCCGGGCACGCCGCAGATCCAGAACATCATCCCGACCTCGTTCTTCGGCACCAACGCCTGGGCCGCACCGGTGCTGGGCACGCTGGGAGGCATCTTCATCCTCGCCGCCGGGCTGGCCTACCTCGAATGGCGCCGCCGCACGGCGCTGCGCGCCGGCGAGGGCTACGGCGACCCGGCCACCCTGGTCAACGAGCCGGCACCGTTCGCGGGCGACCGGCTGGCCAACCCGCTGGTCGCGATCCTGCCGCTGGTGCTGGTCGGGGCAAGCAACCTGCTGTTCACGCGCTGGATCCCGCGGCTGTACGGCACCACCCACGAGTTCGTCCCCTCCGTGGTCGGCAACGCCGCGCCGGTGGTCCAGGAGGTGTCCAAGGTGGCCGCGATCTGGGCGGTCCAGGGCGCCCTGCTGGTGGGCATCGCCAGCATCGTGCTGTTCGCCTGGAAGCCGGTGGTCGCCAGCTTCGCCGAAGGCACGAAGAGCGCCATCGGCGGAGCCCTGCTGGCCTCGATGAACACCGCATCCGAATACGGGTTCGGCGCGGTGATCGCCGCCCTGCCCGGCTTCCTCGTGGTCGCCAACGCGCTCGGCGCGATCCCCAACCCTCTGGTCAACGAGGCGGTCACGGTGACCGCGCTGGCCGGCATCACCGGTTCGGCCTCGGGCGGCATGAGCATCGCCCTGGCGGCGATGGCCGACAGCTTCATCGCCAGCGCCCAGGCCGTCGGCATCCCGATGGAAGTGCTGCACCGGGTGGCGGCGATGGCCTCCGGCGGCATGGACACCCTGCCCCACAACGGCGCGGTGATCACCCTGCTGGCGGTCACCGGCCTGACCCACCGCCAGGCCTACAAGGACGTCTTCGCCATCACCCTGGTCAAGACCGCGGCGGTGTTCGTGGTCATCGGGCTGTTCTACGCCACCGGCTGGATCTGATCCCCGGGGACCGGGACGCCGCCAACGGACCGTGCAGGCGGTCACATCCGCCTTCCCCGTGATTTTCCTACCCTAGAGCCGGGGGATCCGGGAAGTCGAGGACCGCAACGCATGATCCAGACGCTCCCGGCAAGCCACAAGCGCCTCCTGGAGGCCGCGCACGCCAGGCGCTACGGGCTCCGTGGCCCGCCCCGGTACAGGCCCGCGCAGACGCCGTCCCCCGACGGGCCGGTGATGTCCGGCATGAGCCGGGCCCGGCTGCTCACCCTGCCCAAACCGCCGTTCGCGGTGCGCGTGCTCAACAACCTCACCTGGGGCGTGACCCGGGCAGACCTGCAGGCGTTCGAAGCGCTCGGACCGGACGACGGCACGCGCCTGGCCGCCTTCGTCGAACAGCAGCTGGCCTGGGAGTCCATCGACGACAGTGCGGTGGAGCAGCGGCTTGCGGCCGCCGGCTACACCACCCTCGGCAAGTCGCTGACCCAGCTGTGGTCGCAGCACGTGCGCCAGGACGACTACAACACCCGCATGCGCCCGGGCTGGGAAGTGCAGCGCGCCACGCTGGTGCGCGCGGTGTACTCGAAGCGGCAGTTGTTCGAGGTCATGACGACGTTCTGGCACGACCACTTCAACGTCATGGTCACGGACTACGACTGCTGCCCGGTCTACGTCCACTATGACCGCGACGTGATCCGGAAGAACGCCCTCGGCAATTTCCGGCAGATGCTCGAGGACGTCGCCAGGAGCACGGCGATGCTCTACTACCTCGACAACCGTTCCAACACCCGCGCCGGCCCGAACGAGAACTTCGCCCGCGAGCTGCTCGAGCTGCACACGTTCGGCGCCAAGAACTACCTAGGCTTCATGGACCCGTTCCAGGTGCCGCCGTGCCCGGAGGATCCGTCCTATCCCATCGGCTACACCGACATCGACGTCTACGAGACCGCCGCGGCGTTCACCGGCTGGACCGTGAAGAACGGCCACTGGGAATACCCGAACGAGGACGACGGCACCTTCGTCTACCGCCCGGATTGGCACGACAGCGGCCCGAAGTTCGTGCTGGGGACCTTCATCTATCCCGAACGGCCGGCGCTGCAGGACGGCCGCGACATCCTCGACCGCCTCGCCAGCCACCCTCGCGTGGCGAAGTTCATCTGCCGCAAGCTGATCCGCCGCTTCTTCAGCGACGATCCGCCGCAGTCGCTGGTGGACAGCGCCGCGCAGGTCTTCCGGCAGAACTGGCAGGCGCCGGACCAGATCCGCCGCGTGCTGCGCCACATCCTGCTCTCGGACGTCGCGCAGCACAGCTGGGGCATGAAGATGAGGCGCCCGTTCGAGGCCGTGGCCGCGGCCCTGCGCGCACTCGACTGCAACTGGACATACCGCCTCGACGAGGACCGCAGCGACGAGTTCAACTGGCGCCTGGGCTTCACCGGCCACCAGCCCTACGACTGGCCCGCGCCCAACGGCTACCCCGACGACGGCCAGTCCTGGGGCGGCCCGAACAGCTTCGCGATGACCTGGAAGCTGCTGAACTGGCTGTCCAACGCGGACGGCCCCGGCGGCAACGGCAAGCTGCTGCCGATCCTCGAGACCACGCGCGCCAATATCCCCGCGAACCAGTGGACCGCGAACCGCCTGGTGGACTTCTGGTGCCGGCGCATCCTCGGCTACCTGCCCACCGCGGAACGGCTCGCCACGCTGCGCGCGTTCATGGCCCAGAACGGCGACCCGGCCACCTACGTGATCGAGGACACCGACAGCTGGAACATCAACGACCTCAAGCGCCATTACAACCACCAGCGCCTGCGCAGCATGGTGTCGCTGGTGATGATGACGCCCGAGTTCCTGAGCCGTTGAGGGGCAGCCATGAACCGCATCGCTCTCGACCGCCGCGAATTCCTCAAGGGCTGCTGCGCGACCGCCGCGCTCGGCGCCGTCGGGCCCACGCTCCTGTTCGGCGATGCCGCGCATGCCGCGGTGAACGGCTACGACACCATCGTCCACGTGTTTCTGCGTGGCGGCCTCGACGGGCTCAACCTCGTCGTCCCGGTCTCGGGCAACGACCGCGTCCATTACGAGCAGGCACGCCCCGACCTCGCCATCCCGGCCAGCGGGAGCTACGCCGCACTGCCGTTGACGCTCGCCAATGGCTCGGCCACCGGGTTCGGGCTGCACCCGGCGGCCGTCGGCCTGCGCGACATCTGGACCGAAGGCAGGCTGGCCATCGTCCACTGCTGCGGCATGCAGACGGTGGTCACGCGCAGCCACTTCGACGCGCAGCTGTACCTCGACCTCGGCACGCCCGGCAGCAAGGGCCACGGCTCCGGCTGGATCGCCCGCGCCTGGAAGGCGCAATCGGGCGCCGTGCCGTCGGCCGTGATGCCCGCGCTCGCGGTGAACAGCCGCACCCCCGCCAACCTGCTCGGGGCGACGGAGGCGCTGACCATGGGCAGCCCGACCGACTTCGCGCTCAACAGCGGCCCCTGGCAGTGGCAGACGCGCCGCGACGGCTATCCGGCCGGCTTCAAGGGGGTCAACGAGACCCTCGCCGCGCTCTGGCAGGGGCAGACGCGCACGGAACGCTACGGCCGCGCCGCGGATGCGGCGCTGCGGGTCGTCGCGCAGCAGCCCTACACCGGCACGCTGCCCGCGGGCTGGCCGACCTCGACCTTCGCGCGCCAGTTGTGGACGGTGGCGCAGTCGATCCGCTTCAACCTCGGCCTGCGCTACGCCACCGTCGACCTCGGCGGCTGGGACACCCACGAGAACCAGGGCACGGCCGGCAGCGGCCACCACTACTACCAGAACAAGATCGCGGAGCTGTCCGACGCCCTCGCCGCGTTCTACGCGGAGCTGGCGGCCGGCGGCGAGATCGCCCGCGTGACGGTGGTCGTGCAGTCGGAATTCGGCCGGCGGGTGCGGCAGAACGGCAGCCGGGGCACCGACCACGGCTATGGCAATCCGCTGCTGGTGCTCGGGGGACCGGTGAACGGCCGGCGGTTCTACGGCACCTGGGCGGGGCTGGACCCGGTGGTCCTGTCGCCGCACTTCGGCGACGTCCCGGTGACCACCGACTTCCGCCGCGTGTTCTGGGAGATCCTCGACAAGCGCATGGGTCTGGCCACCATCGGCGACGTGTTCCCGGGTTATTCCGGGTACTCGCCGCTCGGCATCGTCGGCACCGGCGCCGTCGCGGCCGGACAGGCCGCACGCGCGCTGCCGCCCGACATCACGACGGCCAGCCCGCAACCGGTGCCGGAGGCGATCCCGCCTGCCGTGCAGCCCGTGCCGGCGACGGATGCCACGACGGTACGCGCCCGGCCTGCGGCGGTCGAGCTGGGCAGCCGGGTTGGCCGGGCGCTGCTGCGCCTGCGGCTGAAGCTGTACCGGTTCCTGCTCCGGTACCGGCCCTGACCGCGCAAAAGGAAAGCGGGCCCCAGGCCCGCTTTCCGGTCGTCCGCTGCGATGCCCGCGCGTCAGGCGGCAGGCACGCCCTCGCCATCCTCGACGGCCTTGATCGACAGGCGGATGCGGCCCTGCTTGTCCACCTCCAGCACCTTGACCTTGACCACGTCGCCTTCCTTCAGCTTGTCGCCGACCTTCTCGACGCGCTGGCTGGAGATCTGCGAGACGTGGACCAGGCCGTCCTTGCCGGGGAGGATGGTGACGAAGGCGCCGAAGTCCATGATCTTGACGACCTTGCCCTCGTAGATGCGGCCCGGCTCGACGTCGGAGGTGATCTGCTCGATGCGCGCCTTGGCCGCCTGGGCCGCGGCGGCATTGACCGAGGCGATGACCACGGTGCCGTCGTCCTGGATGTCGATCTGGGTGCCGGTCTCCTTGGTGATGGCCTGGATGGTCGAGCCGCCCTTGCCGATCACCTCGCGGATCTTGTCCGGGTGGATCTTGATCGTCAGCAGGCGCGGCGCGTACTCGGACAGCTCGGCGCGCGGCCGGGTGATGGCCTTGGCCATCTCGCCGAGGATGTGCAGGCGGCCGCGGCGGGCCTGCTCCAGCGCCACCTTCATGATCTCCTCGGTGATGCCGTCGATCTTGATGTCCATCTGCAGCGCGGTGACGCCCTCGGCGCTGCCGGCGACCTTGAAGTCCATGTCGCCGAGGTGGTCCTCGTCGCCGAGGATGTCGGACAGCACGACGTAGTTGTCGCCTTCCTTCACCAGGCCCATCGCGATGCCCGCGACCGGCGCCTTCACCGGCACGCCGGCGTCCATCAGCGCCAGCGAGGAGCCGCACACCGAGGCCATGGACGAGGAGCCGTTGGACTCGGTGATCTCCGAGACCACGCGGACGGTATAGGGGAACTCCTCGATCGTCGGCATCACCGCCAGCACGCCGCGCTTGGCCAGACGGCCGTGGCCGATCTCGCGGCGCTTGGGCGCGCCGAAGCGCCCGCACTCGCCGACCGAGAACGGCGGGAAGTTGTAGTGGAACAGGAAGTTTTCCTTGTACTCGCCGGCGATGGCGTCGATGATCTGGCCGTCGCGGGCGGTGCCAAGGGTGACGGCGACGATCGCCTGCGTCTCGCCGCGGGTGAACAGCGCCGAGCCATGGGTGCGCGGCAGCACGCCGACCTTGACGCTGATCGGGCGGATCTCGTCGAGCTTGCGGCCGTCGATGCGGACCTTCGTCTCGAGCACGGCGTCGCGCATGGTGCGGTACTCGAGCTCGCCGAGCTCCTTGGCCACGTCGGCCGGGTTCCAGCCCTCGGCCTCGACCCGCGGGGCCAGCTGCTTCATCACGTCCTCGCGGATCGCGGCGATGGCGTCGCGGCGCTCCAGCTTGTCACGGATCCTGAAGGCCTCGGCCAGGCGCCCCCCCACGGCTTCCTTCACCGCGGCGATCAGGGCCTCGTTCTTGGGCGGCGGGGTCCACTCGCACGGCCTGGCGCCGGCCTCGGCCACCAGCTCGTTGATGGCCTGGATCACCTTCTGCATCTCGCGGTGGCCGTAGGTGACCGCGCCCAGCATCACCTCCTCGCTGAGCAGCCTGGCCTCGGACTCCACCATCAGCACCGCGTTGGCGGTGCCGGCCACGACCAGCTCGAGCTGGGATTCGGCCAGTTCGGAAGCGGTCGGGTTCAGGATGTACTGCCCGTCCTTGTAACCGACCTTGGCGGCGCCGATCGGGCCCTTGAACGGGGTGCCGGCCAGGGACAGCGCGGCGGAGGCGCCGATCATGGCCGGGATGTCGCCGTCCACCTCGGGGTTGAGCGACAACACCTGGGCGATGATCTGGACCTCGTTCTTGTAGTCCTCGGGGAACAGCGGGCGGATCGGCCGGTCGATCAGGCGCGACACCAGCGTTTCCTTCTCGGTCGGGCGGCCCTCGCGCTTGAAGAACCCGCCCGGGATGCGGCCGCCGGCGTAGAACTTCTCGACGTAGTCGACCGTCAGCGGGAAGAAGTCCTGGCCCTCGCGCGCGCTCTTGGCGGCAACGGCGGTGACCAGCAGTACGGTGTCGTCCATGTTGACGATCACCGCGCCGCTTGCCTGACGCGCGATCTCGCCCGTCTCGAGGGTGACGGTGTGCTTGCCGTACTGGAAGGTTTTGGTGATTTTCGCCACGAGGGAATATTCCTTGGATGCTTGCGTGAACCTGGCAGGGCCCCCTGCCCCCGCCCGGCGGCCACGTCGCCGTGGCCAAAAAAGAGCCGCGGCGCATCGCTGCGCCGCGGCGGGTGTTTCGGTTATCGGCGCAGGCCGAGCTTCTCGATCAGCGCCTTGTAGCGCGCTGCGTCTTTGCGGTGCAGGTAGTCGAGCAGGCGGCGGCGGCGGTTGACCATCTTCAGCAGGCCGCGGCGGCCGTGGTGGTCCTTCTTGTGGACCTTGAAGTGCTCGGTCAGGTGCGCGATACGCGCCGACAGCAGGGCGACCTGGACCTCGGGCGAACCGGTGTCGTTCTCGCCGCGCTTGAATTCGTCGATGATCTTGCGGTTGTCGATGCTGGACATGTCTTGCCTCTTCAGACGCGTGGCAGGCAGAAAGCGCCGTGTCGTCGACACGCACGGGCCACCGCCTTGCCCGCCGGGTTGGTGGGAAAATGCTTCGGGAAAGCCTTGGAATTGTAACCGTGCACCAGGCCCGGAACAAGGCGCCGGGTCAGCGCCGGGCCACGGCGCAGGCCCAGGAGAACAGCCGCTGCGGCCTCAGCCGCCCGTCCTGCAGCTCCCCCAGTCCCAGCGCCCGGCCGTCCGGGCCGTAGATCGCCACCGTCCCGGAACCATGGAACGGGCCGGTCACGGCCTGCCCGTGGGCCAGCCTGCGTGCCTGCGCGGCGTCCACCTCGACCGGCGCCCAGCTGGCCATCCCGCGCTCGACCGGGAGCAGGCAGGCGTCGAGGCAGTGCTCGCCGCGCTCGGCCAGCCGCTCCAGCTCCCCGATCGTCCACAGCCGCGGCTCCCTGAACGGATCCACCCACAGCCGTCGCAGCTCGGCCACGTGCGCCCCGCAACCGAGGGCCTCGCCCAGGTCCCGGACCAGGCTGCGCACGTAGGTGCCCGAGCCGCACTCCACGTGGAGGCGCAGCTGCGGCGGGTACCCCAGCAGGTCGTCGAGCAGGTCCGCGGAGGACTGCAGGCTGAACTCGTGGACCTCGACCTCGCGCTCCTCGACCTCGACCACCTCGCCCCGGCGGGCCTTGGCGTACAGCGGCTCACCGCCGCGCTTGAGCGCCGAGTAGACCGGCGGACGCTGGCGGATGCGGCCGGTCAGGGAACGCAGCGCCGCGTCGATCTCGGGGATCCGCAGCGGGGGCACCGGCCGCTCGCGCAGGGGCCGCCCCTCGGCGTCGTCGGTGTCGGTGACGATGCCCAGCCGGGCCACGGTGTCGTAGGCCTTGCGCGCGCCGAGCAGGCCGCCGGCGATCTTGGTGGCCTCGCCGAAGCACACCGGCAGCAGGCCGGTCGCGAGCGGGTCGAGGCTGCCGGTATGGCCGGCCTTTTCCGCGCGGAACAGTTCGCGCACGCGCTGCAGCGCCTGGTTCGAACTCATCCCGCGCGGCTTGTCGAGCAGCAGGATGCCGTCGATCTTCCTGTGTTTCGGGCGGGGGCGGCCGGTCATCGTGGGCATTCTATGGCGCCCGGCGGGTGGCCGCGGGGCGTCGTCGCGCGCAAGGGAACGGGCCCGCCCCTACGGGGCCGGGTCGTCCTTCGGGCCTGATCCGGCCAGGTCGCGCAGCAGGCTGTCGATGCGCTCGCCGCGGTCGACCGAGTCGTCGTAGTGGAAGTGCAGTTCAGGCACGTGGCGGACCCGGATCTGCCGGCCGAGCTGGAATCGCAGTTCCGGCGCCAGCGCGCGCAGCCCCCGGAGCGCCTCGCCGGCGCGTTCGGGCTGCAACGCGGTGAAGTACACCTTCGCGTGGGCCAGGTCGCGCGTCACCTCGACGTCCGAGACGCTGACCGACGGCAACCCGTGCTCCTGCACGGCCCGGTGCACCAGCAGGCCCAGCTCCCTGCGGAGCTGGGCCGACAGCCGGTCGGTGCGGTGGAAGGACTTGCGTGCCATGGTTCCGCCCCGTCCTCCTTACAGCGTGCGCTGCACCTCGATCCGCTCGTAGCACTCGATCTGGTCGCCGGGCTTGACGTCGTTGTAGGCCTTCACGCCAATGCCGCACTCCATGCCGTTGCGGACCTCCTCGACGTTCTCCTTGAACCGGCGCAGCGACTCGAGCTCGCCCTCGAAGATCACGGTGTTGTCGCGCAGCACGCGGATCGGCTTGTTCTTCTTGACCACGCCCTCGACCACCATGCAGCCGGCGATCGCGCCGAACTTCGAGCTACGGAACACCTCGCGCACCTCGGCGACGCCGATGATCTCCTCGCGGACCTCGGTGCCCAGCAGGCCCGAGGCCACCTGCTTCACCTGGTCGATCACGTCGTAGATGATCGAGAAATAGCGCAGGTCGAGGTTGTGGGTCTCGATCACCTTGCGCGCGGCCGCGTCGGCACGGACGTTGAAGCCGATGATCGTGGCCTTGGCCGTGGCCGCCGCGTTGGCATCGGACTCGGTGATGCCGCCGACGCCGGCGATGATGATGTTGATCCGGATCTGGTCGTTCGACAGCGAGGTCAGCGCCTGCTTGAGCGCCTCCACCGAACCCTGGACGTCGGCCTTGATGACCAGGTTGAGCTGCTGCTGCGTCTCGCCCTGGCCCATCTGGGCCATGATGTCCTCCATGCGGTTGCCGGCCTGCGCGACCAGGCGCAGCTCGCGGCGTTTGGCCTCGCGCTGCTGCGCCACGTCCTTGGCCAGGCGCTCGTCGGCGACCACCACGAAGTCGTCGCCGGCGTCCGGCACGCCCGACAGGCCGAGCAACTGCACCGGGATCGAGGGGCCAGCGGACTGCACCTGCGAGCCGGTCTCGTCGAACAGCGCGCGCACGCGGCCGTACTGGGTGCCGCACACCAGGTAGTCGCCCTTCTGCAGCTCGCCCTGCTGCACCAGCACCGTGGCCACCGGGCCGCGGCCCTTGTCCAGCGAGGACTCGATGACCACGCCCTTGGCGCGGCCCTTGGCCACCGCCTTCAGCTCCAGCACCTCGGCCTGCAGCGAGATCGCCTCCAGCAGGTCGTCCACGCCCTGGCCGGTCTTGGCCGACAGCTCGACCATCTGGGTGTCGCCGCCGAACTCCTCGGCCACCACCTGGTGCTCGAGCAGCTCGTTCTTGATCCGCATCGGGTCGGCGTCGGACTTGTCGATCTTGTTGATTGCCACGATGATCGGGACGTTGGCCGCGCGCGCATGCTGGATCGCCTCGATCGTCTGCGGCATGACGCCGTCGTCCGCGGCCACCACCAGCACGACGATGTCGGTCACCTTGGCGCCGCGAGCGCGCATGGCGGCGAACGCGGCGTGGCCCGGCGTGTCGAGGAAGCTGATCACGCCCTTCGGCGTCTCGACGTGGTAGGCGCCGATGTGCTGGGTGATGCCGCCGGCCTCGCCCGCCGCCACCCTCGTGCGACGGATGTAGTCCAGCAGCGAGGTCTTGCCGTGGTCGACGTGGCCCATGATGGTGACCACCGGCGGGCGCGTCACCGGCTCGCCCTGCACCTCCTCGATGTGGGCCAGCAGCTCGGACTCGGCGTCGTTGCTCTCGGCGCGCACCGCTTTGTGGCCGAGTTCCTCGGTGACCAGGACCGCGGTGTCGTGGTCGATGGTCTGGTTGATGGTGGCCATCACGCCCATCTTGAACAGGGCCTTGACCACGTCGCTGCCCTTCATCGCCAGCTTCTGGGCCAGGTCGGCCACGGTGATCGAGTCGCCGATGGCGACCTCGCGCACCACAGGCGCGGTGGGCCGCTCGAAGCCATGCTGGTTGCTGCGGGCCTGCTCGGGGCGGCGGGGCTTGGGCTTGGGCCGCATGGAGCTGCGGCGCGCCCTTTCGGACGCGCTCAGGTGCAGCTGGCCGGCGAAGCGGGCGACGTTCTCGTCGTCTTCCACATCCACGACCATGGCATGCGAGCCGCGGTGGGGCTTCGGCTTGTGCCCGCCGCGGTCCTCGCGCGCGGGCGCGGGCTTGCCGTGCCCGCCGGACTTGCGGCCGGCCGGCGCGGCCCCGTCGTTCTCCCCGGCCGCGGCGGCGGCCGCGGCGGCGGCGGCCTCCTCCTCGCGGCGCCTGCGCTCGGCCTCCTCCTGCTCGCGGCGGCGGCGCTCCTCCTCCTCGGCCCGGCGGCGGTCCTCCTCCTCCAGGCGCTGCTGCTCCATGAGGTTGCGCAGGCGCGACTCCTCGAGCTTGCGCAGGATCTCGGCGCGCTCCGGGTCAAGCTCATCGGACGGCGGCTCCTCGACGGGCTCCACCGGCTTGACCAGGGTGACCTTCTTGCGCACCACCACGTCCACGGTGGACTTGTTCTTGCCGCCGCCGACGGTGATCTCCTGCTTGCGCGTGCGGCTGAGCGTGATCTTCCGGGGCGCGACGGCCTCCTCGCCACCCTTGCCGGCCTTGCCGTGGGCGCGCTTGAGGAAGCCAAGCAGCTTGAGCTTTTCGGCGCTGGTCACGACCTGGTCCGGGTCGGTGAAGTTCATGCCCGCCTCGGCGAGCTGCTCGAGCAGTTTCTCGACCGGCGTGTTGACCAGTGCGGCAAGCTTGCGGATGGTGGTTTGTTGCGACATTCGGATCCTATGCTCTGGTTGGCGCCCCCTCGCGCAGAGCAAGGGATGCGCTGATTCTAAGCCCTCGGCGGCGCAGGGCGGCGTTCATCGCGTCGTCATTCGCCACGCTCCAGGCGGGCGATCTCCTCGGCCCGGGCGGCGAGGATCAGCTGCGCCGCGCGTTCCTCGTCCAGCCCCTCGATGCCCAGCTCGGCGACCTCGTCGGCGCCCAGGTCGGACAGGTCCTCCGCGGTGCGGATGCCCTTCCCGGCCAGCGCGTAGGCGGTCGCCTCGTCCATGCCCTCCAGGGCCAGCAGGTCCTCGGCCGGGGCATTCACGTCCAGCTCCTCCTCGGCGGCCAGGGCCTCGGTGAGCAGCGCGTCACGGGCGCGCGAACGCAGCTCCTCGACGATGTCCTCGTCGAAGCCCTCGATCGCCAGCAGTTCGCCGACCGGCACGTAGGCGATCTCCTCGATCGTGGTGAAGCCCTCGCCGACCAGGATGCCGGCGATCTCCTCGTCCACCTCCAGCTTGTCCATGAACAGCTGGCGGGCGGCGGCCTGCTCGGCCTCGGACTTGGCCTGCACCTGCTCGGCGGTCATCACGTTGAGCTGCCAGCCGGTCAGGCGGCTGGCCAGGCGCACGTTCTGGCCGCCCTTGCCGATCGCCTGGGCCAGCTTGTCCTCGGCCACCGCCAGGTCCATCGAGTGCTTGTCCTCGTCCACCACGATCGACTGCACCTCGGCCGGGGCCATGGCGTTGATCACGAACTGGGCCGGGTTGTCGGACCACAGCACGATGTCCACACGTTCGCCGTTGAGCTCGTTGCTCACGGCCTGCACGCGCGAGCCGCGCATGCCGATGCAGGCGCCGATCGGGTCGGTGCGGTTGTCGTAGGCGACCACGGCGATCTTGGCACGGTCGCCCGGGTCACGGGCGCAGGCCTTGATCTCGACCAGTCCCTGGCCCACCTCGGGCACCTCGAGCTTGAACAGCTCGATCATGAACTCCGGCGCGGTACGGCTGATGAACAGCTGCGGGCCGCGCGGCTCGCTGCGCACGTCGTACAGGTAGCCGCGGATGCGGTCGCCCGCGCGGACCACCTCGCGCGGGATCGCCTTGTCCTTCGGGATGAAGCCCTCGGCGTTGCCGCCCAGGTCGACGTAGATGTTGCCGCGCTCGACACGCTTGACCACGCCGGTGACCAGCTCGCCCACGCGGTGCTTCCAGGCCTCCACCACCTGCTGGCGCTCGGCCTCGCGCACGCGCTGGACAATGACCTGCTTGGCCGCCTGGGCCGCGATGCGGCCGAACTCGGGGTTCTCGATCTGCTCCTCGATGTAGTCGCCGACCTCGACGCCCTCGACCTCCTCGAGCGCGTCCATCAGCCGGATCTGGCGGTCGGGGGACTCCATCACCGCATCGTCGGCGATGACCTCCCAGCGGCGGAAGGTCTCGTAGCTGCCGTCCTTCGGGTTGATCGAGACGCGCACCAGGACGTCCTGGTCGGGATAGCGCTTCTTGGCGGCGGTTGCCAGCGCGGCCTCGAGCGCCTCCAGGATCACGGACTCCGGCACGCCCTTCTCGTTGGCGACCGCATCGACAACCAGCAGCAGTTCTTTGCTCATCGTTGCATCACTTCACAGTTGGCGGCCGCGGCCGCCGTTGGTGGAATCACTGGCCGGCCCATGCCGGCCCCTGTCAGTGTTTCGCCCCCCTGCCGCCGGGCCGGCCCTTCCGGGCCTCCTTCGCCGGCGCCAGCCCGAGCGCGGCCCAGTCCGGAACCAGCCGCGCCCGCTCGATGTTGTCGAAGGCGACCGTGACCTCCCGGCCGTCGACCTCGAACACGATCCCGCCCTCGCCGGCCGAGACGATCGTGCCCTGCAGCCGGCGCCGCCCGTCCTGCGGCAGCTTCAGGCCGACCCTGGCCTGCTGCCCCGCGAAGCGCGCGAACTGCGCCGGCGTGAACAGCGGGCGGTCGATGCCCGGCGAGGACACCTCGAGGGTGTAGTTGCCCGGGATCGGATCCTCGACGTCCAGCTGCGCCGAGACCTCCCGGCTGACCAGCTCGCAGTCGTCGATGGTCACCTGCCGCTCGCCGGCCTCGGCCTCCGGCACGTCGATGTACAGGCGCAGGATCGCGCCACCCGGCCGGTTCAGGTATTCCAGGCCAAGCAGCTCCAGCCCGAGCGCCGAGACGGTCGGGGCCAGCAGTCCGGCGATGTGCGTCGCCCTGTCGGTCACTTGTGTTTGCCTTCGCCAGGAAAATCGAACCACGAAAAAGAACAAGGGGCCCGTCGGGCCCCTTGTCCGGTGACACTGGATTTCGGCACCGGTGCCGCCGCAAGGCGGCCCCGGCAAAGCCCGACTTCCCCGGCCGGCCAGCCCTTCCGGGCAACCGGCCTGGAAAAATCTGGTAGCGGGGGCAGGATTTGAACCTGCGACCTTCGGGTTATGAGCCCGACGAGCTGCCAGACTGCTCCACCCCGCAGCAGTAGAAGCGGAATTATGGGGAAAGCCTGCCCGTTTGGCAAGCCCCGGGGAAAGGGCCGCCCGGCCCTCCCCGCCCCCCGGACCCGGCCCCTGCCAGGCCCGGTCTGGCGCACGCCTCAGGCGAACGCCTGCTGGCACCACTGCATGATCCGGCTCCAGTACAGGCCCAGGCCGAGCAGCAGCAGCGCGTTGACCACGAACAGCGCACGCAGCGGCATGCCGGCACGCACGCCGGCCTCCCCTTCGGACGGCGCGTCGAAGTACATCACCTTGACCACGCGCAGGTAGTAGAAGGCGCCGATCACCGCGAACACGATGCCGACGATCGCCAGCCACAGCAGGTCGTACCCGAGCGCCGCGCGCAGCACCGCCAGCTTCGCCCAGAAGCCGAGGAACGGCGGCACGCCGGCCAGCGAGGCCATGATGAACAGCACCATCAGCGCCATCCACGGGCTGCGCGCGTTCAGGCCCCTGAAGTCCTCGATGCGGTCGGCCTCGAAGCCCTTGCGCGAAAGCATGACGATCGCGCCGAACGCGGCAGCGGACATCAGCGCGTAGCTGATCGCGTAGAACATCGCCGCCGCGTAGCCGTCCCTGCCGCCGCCCGCCAGGCCCAGGAACAGGAAGCCGACGTGCGACACCGTCGAATAGGCCAGCATGCGCTTGAGGTTGGTCTGCGCGATCGCGAACAGGTTGCCGACCACCAGCGACAGCGCCGCCAGCACCGCCAGCACCAGCCGCAGCTGCTCGTGGGTCGGGCCGAGGGCCACGTCGAACAGGCGCCAGGCCATGCCGAACGCCGCCAGCTTCGGCGCCGAGCCGATGAACAGCGTGACCGGGGTGGGCGCGCCGTGGTAGGTGTCCGGCAGCCACATGTGGAACGGCGCGGCGCCGAACTTGAACGCGACGCCGGCGACCACGAACACCATGCCGGTCAGCAGCAGGGTGCGGTCCCTGCCGGCCACGCCGTAGGCGACGTCGTTGATCGTGGCGAGGTCGACCGTGCCGGTCGCGCCGTAGACCAGCGACATGCCGTACAGGAGCATGCCCGAGGCCAGCGCGCCGAGCACGAAGTACTTCATCGCCGCCTCCGATGCCACCGGGCTGTCGCGGTCGGTGGCGACCAGGGCGTACGAGCACAGCGCCAGCAGCTCGAGGCCGACATACATCACGGTCAGGCTGCCGGCCGAGACCATCAGCATCATGCCGGCCACGGCGAACAGCGCCAGCACCACCAGCTCGCCCTTGTACAGGCCACGCTCGCGCATGTAGGGCCACAGATAGGCCAGCGAGGCCGCGCTGACCAGCAGCAGCGCCACCTTCAGCACGTCCGAGGCGGTGTCGCGCACGAACATGCCGGTCATGACCGTGCCCTGGCCCCCGATGCCGCACGCGACCATCGCGGCGGCGCCAAGCAGGACCAGGACGCCCAGCACGTGGGTCAGGAATCGCCGCCTGTCATCGAGGAACAGGTCGAGCATCAGCAGCGCGAACGCACCACCCACCACCAGCAGCTCGGGTGCCAGCGGCGCGACGTCGGCAAGGGTGCGGACGGGAGGCGTCATCGGTCCGGAAATCATCGCGTCTGCATCCTCAAAGCTTGCTGTTGGCGAGCAGCGCCGCCAGTTGCGAGATCGACGGCTCCATCAGGTCGGTCAGCGGCTTGGGCCACACGCCGATCAGCAGCACGCCGATGGCGAACACGCCCAGCACCACCCACTCGCGGGCGTTGATGTCCTTCAGCTGCGCGACGTGGTCGTTCGTGACCTCGCCGAACACCACCCGCTTCACCAGCCACAGCGTGTACGCGGCGCCGACGATCAGTGTCGTCGCGGCCACGAAGGCGACCAGCGGATGATGCTGGAAGCTGGCCAGGACCACCATGAACTCGCCGACGAAGCCGGAAGTACCCGGCAGGCCGGAGTTGGCCATCGCGAACAGGACCATGAAGAACGCGAACCACGGCATCACGTTGGCCACGCCGCCGTAGTCCTTGATCATCCTGGTGTGCATGCGGTCGTAGAGCACGCCCACGCAGGAGAACATCGCGCCGGACACGAAGCCGTGCGAGACCATCTGCACCATCGCGCCCTGCAGGCCCAGGCGCGCGGCATCGAGGTTGCCGGCATCGCGCACCAGCGAGAAGGCGATGAACGTGCCCAGGGTCACGAAGCCCATGTGCGAGACCGAGGAGTACGCGATGAGCTTCTTCATGTCGTCCTGAACCAGCGCCACCAGGCCGACGTAGACCACCGCGATCAGCGACAGGGCGATCACCAGCCAGGCCCACTCGTAGCCGGCATCCGGCACGATCGGCAAGGTGAAGCGCAGGAAGCCATAGCCGCCGATCTTCAGCATGATCGCCGCCAGGATCACCGAGCCGCCGGTCGGCGCCTCGACGTGCGCGTCGGGCAGCCAGGTATGCACCGGAAACATCGGGATCTTCACCGCGAACGCGGCGAGGAAGGCGAAGAACAGCCAGGTCTGCTCGGTCGCCGACAGCGGCAGCGCGTAGAGGTCCGGGAGCTGCCAGCTGCCGCCCTGCAGGTACAGGTACACCAGGCCGACCAGCATGAACACCGAGCCGAGGAAGGTGTACAGGAAGAACTTGATCGACGCGTAGACGCGACGTGGGCCACCCCAGATGCCGATGAGGATGAACATCGGGATCAGCATGCCCTCGAAGAACACGTAGAACAGCACCGCGTCCACGGCCGCGAACACGCCGACCATCAGGCCCTCGAGCACCAGCACCGAGGCGTAGTACTGGTTGACCCGGTTCTCGACCGAGCCCCACGCGCCCACCAGCACCAGCACCGTGGTCAGCGTGGTCAGCAGGATCAGCGCCACGGAGATGCCGTCGGCGCCGAGGTGGTACTGGATGTCGTAGGCCGGGATCCACTCGCGGCGCTCGACAAACTGCATCGCGGCCGTGGCGTGATCGAACCCCGTGAACAGCGGGATGCTCAGCAGGAAGACCACGAGCGCGACGGCCAGCGACAGCCAGCGCGCGGCCTCCGGGCGCTTCCCGCCCAGGGCCAGGACCAGGGCGCCGCCGATGATCGGCAGCCAGATCAACAGGGAAAGAAGTGGCAGGTTCTGCACGGGTCGCGTTCCGTCAGGTCCAATGGCGGATCAGCACGGCCAGCAGCACGATCAGGCCGACGATCATCGCGAAGGCGTAGGAATAGAGGTGTCCGGTCTGCAGCCCGCGGATGGCCCCGGAGACCAGGTCCACCAGGCGCGCGCTGCCGTTGACGATGGCACCGTCGATCAGCTTGCTGTCGACCTGGCGGGAGCCCCTGCCCAGCAGCAGGCCGCCGCCGGCGAAGCCCTTGATCCACAGGTCGTCCATTCCGTACTTGTTCTCGAGGATCCGGACCGGCACGCGCAGCACGCGGGCCACCTTCGCCGGCAGGTCCGGCTTCCACAGGTACATGACCGTGGCGAGCACGAAGCCGGCAACCACCAGCCAGAAGGCCGGCGCCAGGAAGCCGTGCAGCGCATAGGCGTTCGGCCCGTGCCACGCGGCCTCCTTCACCTGCGCCACGCTGTCGTGCGCCGCCTGGACCTCGATCGCGCCGAGGAAGTACGGCACCACCTCGTGGTGGCCGGTCCAGTCGGTCCCGAACAGCATCGGCCCGGCGGTGAAGTAGCCGACCAGGATCGACGGGATCGCCAGCAGCACCAGCGGCACCGTCACCACCCAGGGCGACTCGTGCGGCTCGTGCGCGCCATGACCACCATGGCCGTCGTCGTGGCCGTGGTCATGCGCGGCATGACGGAAGCGCTCCTCGCCGAAGAAGGTCAGGTACAGCAGGCGGAAGCTGTAGAACGAGGTCACGAAGGCGCCCAGCAGCACCGCCCAGTACGCGTAGCCGCCGATCCAGCCCATCCGCTCCGCGGCGTGGTGCGCGGCCTCGATGATCGTGTCCTTGGAATAGAAGCCGCTGAGGAACGGCGTACCGATCAGCGCCAGCGTGCCGATGACGCTGGTCCAGAACGTGACAGGCATGTACTTGCGCAGGCCGCCCATCTTCCGCATGTCCTGCTCGTGGTGCATGCCGATGATCACCGAGCCGGCTGCGAGGAACAGCAGCGCCTTGAAGAAGGCGTGGGTCATCAGGTGGAACACCGCCGCCGAGTACGCGGACACGCCCAGCGCCACCGTCATGTAGCCGAGCTGCGACAGGGTCGAGTACGCGACCACGCGCTTGATATCGTTCTGCACCATGCCGATCAGGCCGGTGAAGAACGCGGTGGTCGCGCCGATGAACAGGACGAAGGCCAGCGCGGTCTCGCTCATCTCGAACAGCGGCGACATCCGTGCGACCATGAAGATGCCGGCGGTCACCATCGTCGCCGCGTGGATCAGCGCCGAGATCGGGGTCGGGCCTTCCATCGAGTCCGGCAGCCACACGTGCAGCGGGACCTGCGCCGACTTGCCCATCGCGCCGATGAACAGGCAGATGCAGATCATCGTCGGCACCGACCAGGCGTGGCCGGGCAGGACCTCGATCGTACGCCCGCCGATCGCCTGGTCGGCGTTGGCGAACACGGTGGCGTAGTCGAGCGTGCCGAAGTACCACAGCACCGCGGCGATGCCGAGCAGGAAGCCGAAGTCGCCGACGCGGTTGACCAGGAACGCCTTGAGGTTGGCGAAGATCGCCGTCGGCCGCTTGAACCAGAAGCCGATCAGCAGGTACGACACCAGGCCCACCGCCTCCCAGCCGAAGAACAGCTGCAGGAAGTTGTTGCCCATGACCAGCATGAGCATCGAGAAGGTGAACAGCGAGATGTAGCTGAAGAAGCGCTGGTAACCCGGGTCGTCGGCCATGTAGCCGATGGTGTAGATATGCACCAGCAGCGAAACGAAGGTCACGACCACCATCATCATGGCGGTCAGCCTGTCGACCAGGAAGCCGACGTGGGCCGAGTAGCCCCCGACCTCGAAGAAGGTATAGACGTTGCCGTTGAACGGCGCGGCACCCTGCCACACCAGCTGCCACAGCACGTACAGGGAGAGCGCGCAGCTGACCGCGACGCCGAGGATCGTGACCGTGTGCGCGCCCGCGCGCCCGACCTGGCGGCCGAACAGCCCGGCGACGATGGAGCCCAGCAGCGGCGCCAGCACGATGGCCAGCAGCACCGACTTGGAGATGGCGATTTCCATGCCCGGCATGCGCTCAACCCTTCAACGTGTCGATCTCGGCGACGTTGATCGTGCGCCGGTTGCGGAACAAGGTGACCAGGATGGCCAAGCCGATCGCGGCCTCCGCCGCGGCCACGGTCAGGATGAAGAACACGAAGATCTGCCCGGCGGCATCGCCGAACTCGCGCGCGAAGGCGACGAAATTGATGTTCACCGAGAGCAGCAGCAGCTCGATGCACATCAGCAGGATGATCACGTTCTTCCGGTTCAGGAAGATGCCGGCGACGCTGATGCAGAACAGCACCGCGCCAAGCAAGAGGTAATGGCCGAGGGACAGGCCCTGCGCGAACAGCTCCATCAGTTGGCCCCTCCTTCCGCGGCGCCGGCTTCCCCGGCGGGCGCCTCCACCGCCGGCTTCTCCGCCGGCATGCTGACCATCCGGATCCGGTCCTGAGCCCGGGTCCGGGCCTGTTCCGCGGGATTCTGGTGCTTGGTGCCCTCGCGGCGGCGCAAGGTCAGCGTCACCGCGGCGATCACCGCCACCGTCAGGATCAGCGCGGCGACCTCGAACGGCAGCAGGAAGTCGGTGAACAGGCGGCGGGCCAGCCAGACCGTGTTCGACACGCCCTCGGCCTCGGCCGGGTCGGCCGCGAACGGCGTGGTCCGCGCCTTCACCCCGATCAGCGCCAGGATCTCGAGCAGCATCGCCACCGCGACCACCAGCCCGACCGGCAGGTAGCGCACGTAGCCCTCGCGCAGCGGCACCAGGTCCACGTCGACCATCATCACCACGAACAGGAACAGCACCATCACCGCGCCGACGTAGACCAGAACCAGGGCCACGCCGAGGAACTCGGCGCCGGCCAGGATCCAGGTGCAGGCCACGCTGAAGAAGGTCAGCACCAGGAACAGCGCGGAGTGGACCGGGTTGCGCGCGGTGATCACCGCGAGCGCGGAGCCGACGGTCACCGCGGCGAAGACTAGGAATGCGAGCAGTGCGAAGTCCATGGCTTACCTGTAGGCGGCGTCGGCGGCGCGGCGCTCGGCGATCTCGGCCTCGAACCGGTCGCCCAACGCCAGCAGTTGCGGCTTGGTCAGGATGTTCTCGCCGCGCTTCTCGAAGTGGTACTCGTGGATGTGGGTCTCGACGATCGAGTCCACCGGGCACGATTCCTCGCAGAAGCCGCAGTAGATGCACTTGAACAGGTCGATCTCGTAGCGCGTGGTGCGGCGGGTGCCATCGGCACGCGGCTCGGAATCGATGGTGATCGCGAGCGCCGGGCACACCGCCTCGCACAGCTTGCAGGCGATGCAGCGCTCCTCCCCGTTCGGATAGCGCCGCAGGGCATGCAGGCCGCGGAACCGCGGCGACTGCGGCGTCTTCTCCATCGGGTACATCAGCGTGTACTTCGGACGGAACAGGTATTTCAGGGTCAGCCACAGTCCTGCCAGCAGCTCCAGCAGGAACAGGCTCCTGAACCAGGAAGCGATCTTGCCCATCACGCGCCCGCCTCGAACACGCCGAAATAAGCCATCAGAGCCACCACCACGATCCAGGCGATGCTCAGCGGAATGAACACCTTCCAGCCCAGCCGCATGATCTGGTCATAACGGTAGCGCGGGAACGACGCGCGGAACCAGATGAAGCAGCTGGCGAAGAAGAACACCTTCGCGAACAGCCACCACCAGCCATCGCCGAGCAGCGTGCCCAGTACCGGCACGTCCGGGATCCACGCCGCCGGGACCGGGGACAACCAGCCTCCAAGGAAGAAGATCGAGGTCAGGAAGCTGACCAGGATCATGTTCGCGTATTCCGCCAGGAAGAACAGCGCGAACGCCGAACCGGAGTACTCGACCATGTGGCCGGCCACGATCTCCGACTCGCCCTCGACCACGTCGAACGGCGCGCGGTTGGTCTCGGCCACGCCGGAGACGAAGTAGATCACGAACAGTGGCAGCATCGGCAGGATGAACCACTCCAGCGCACCGGCGTCGCCGGACTGCGCCATCACGATCTCGGTGAGGTTCAGGCTGCCGGCGCCGACCATCACGCCGACCAGCGCGAAGCCCATCGCGATCTCGTAGCTGACCATCTGCGCGGCCGAGCGCATCGCGCCGAGGAAGGCGTACTTCGAGTTCGACGCCCAGCCGGCGATGATGATGCCGTAGATGCCCATCGAGGTCATCGCCAGCAGGTACAGCAGGCCGGCGTTGGCGTTCGACAGCACCATCTTCGCGTCGAACGGCACCACCGCCCAGGCCGCGAACGAGGGAGCCAGCACGATCAGCGGCGCGAGCACGTACAGGACCTTGTGCGCGTTGGTCGGCTGGATGACCTCCTTGAACAGGAGCTTGAACACGTCGGCGAAGGCCTGCAGCACGCCCCAGCCCACGTACATCGGCCCGTGGCGCACGTGCATCCAGCCGATCAGCTTGCGCTCCCAGACCACGTAGAAGGCCACCGCCAGGATCACCGGCACGGCGATCACCAGGATCTTCAGCACGATCCAGATCACGACGCCCAGCCAGCCCAGTGACATCAGCCCGTCGTGCATGGGCTGGAGGATGTTGCCCAGGAAGGTCGCGGTATCGCTCATGCCGCCCTCACTTCGACACGGCCGCCGCCGAGCGCGGCGGTCGCCCCGTAACCGGATTCCAGCCACGCCACGCCGCGCGCGACGGCGGCACTGACCACGACCGGCAGCGTCGCCGTGCCGGCGGCGTTGGTCACCTTCGCCATCGCGCCCGTGGAAAGGCCGGCAGCGCTGGCGTCATCGGGATGCAGGGTGACGCGCGGGCCGGCGGTCAACGGATGCGCCTGCAGCGCGGACGCGCGGCGCACCAGCGCGTCCACGCGATAGATCGCCTGCGACACGGCCAGCTCGAGGCTGCCCTCGCCCGCCTGCAGGCGGCTGCCGGACTTCACCTCCACCTGGCGCGGCGCGATGCCCGCGCGCAGCCCGGCGAGGTCGGTGAAGTCGAAGCCCACAAGCCCCAGCTCGGCGCCAAGCGCACGCAGGACCTTCCAGCCCTGACGGGCGTCGCCGGGCAGCCTGCCCGCGGCCACGGCCTGCTGGTCGATGCCGTCGAGGTTGGTCAAGGTGGCGTCGTTCTCGAACAGGGTCGCGATCGGCAGGATCACATCGGCCACGCGCCGCGTGGACTCGCAGGCGAAGTGGCTGAACGCGACGACCTTCGCGCCGCCCAGTGCCTTCAGCGCGGTCATCTGGTCGGCGAAGTCCAGGCCCGGCTCGATGCCGTACAGCACGTAGGCGCTGCGCGGCTCGGCCAGCATCGCGATCGCGTCGCGCGCGGACGGCAGCACGCCATGACGGGTCAGGCCCAGCGCGTTGGCGCCCTGCGGGATACGGTTGACCGCGCCGTTGCACGCGGCCGCGAACGCCGCCGCGGCGGCGCGGATCCCGGCCGCGTGCAGGCCGTTCTCGGCCACCGCGCCGACGATCACCACCACCCGGTTGGCACCGGCGACGGCGGACGCCAGCCCTGACGAACCCAGGGCGCCGGCCAGCTGCGATGGCGGGACGATCGTCCTGCTGGCGACGTCGAACGCGAACTCGAAGTCCACCGGGTTGACCACGTGCACCTTCGCGCCGCGGCGCCAGGCCTTGCGCACGCGCTGGTGCAGCAGCGGCACCTCATGACGGAGGTTGGAGCCGACGATGACGATGGCGTCAGCCTGCTCGATCTCGGCGACCGGCACCGCGAACTGCGCCGCGGCGGCGCCATCGGACAGGTCGCGCTGCGCGATGCGGTGGTCGAGGTTGCCGGTGCCCAGGCCCTCGGCCAGGCGCACCAGCAGCGCGCCCTCCTCGTTCGAGGTCGCCGGGTGTACCAGGATGCCGAGGCTGTCGCCGGCGTTCCCGCGCAGGATCCGCGCGGCCTGCGCCAGCGCCTCCTCCCAGCTCGCCTCGCGCCAGTCGCCATCGTCCCCGTTGGACGCGACGCGGACCATCGGCCTGAGCGCGCGGTCGGCCGCGTACAGGCCCTGGTGCGAGTAGCGGTCGCGGTCGGACAGCCAGCACTCGTTGACCGCCTCGTTGCTGCGCGGGACCGCACGCAGAACCTCGCCGCGGCGGGAATGGGAGTGCAGGAACAGGTTGCTGCCCAGCGCGTCGTGCCAGCCCAGCGATTCGCGCGCGACCAGTTCCCACGGGCGTGCGCGGAAGCGGAACACCTTGTTGGTCAGTGCGCCCACCGGGCAGACGTCGATCACGTTGCCGGACAGCTCGGTGGTCAGCGGCTTGCCGTCGTAGGTGCCGATCTGCAGGTTCTCGCCCCGGTACATGCCGCCCAGCTCGTAGGTGCCGGCGACCTCCGCTGTGAAGCGGATGCAGCGCGTGCACTGGATGCAGCGCGTCATCTCGGTAGCGACCAGCGGTCCGAGGTCCTCGTCGGGCACCACGCGCTTGCGCTCGTTGAAACGGCTGACCGAGCGGCCATAGCCAAGCGACAGGTCCTGCAGCTCGCACTCGCCACCCTGGTCGCAGATCGGGCAGTCGAGCGGATGGTTGATCAGCAGGAACTCCATCACGTTCCGCTGCGCCTTCAGCGCCTTCTCGTTGCGCGTGAAGACCTTCATCCCGTCCGCCACCGGCGTGGCGCACGCCGGCGAGGGCTTGGGCGCGGAGCGGCCGCCGACCTCGGTGTCCACCAGGCACATGCGGCAGTTGGCCGCGATCGGCAGCTTCTCGTGGTAGCAGAAACGCGGGATCGGGATGCCCGCCCGGTCGGCCACCTGGATGATCATCGCGCCCTTGGGCGCGGCCAGCTCGACGCCGTCGATGTAGACGGTGACGTGGTCCGGCGGGAGGTTCGGATTGACCGGCTGCGCGCTCATGCCGTCGCCTCCGAGGTCCGGGCCAGCGTGCCAGCAAGCTCGTCGTCGACGTAGAAGCGCTTGTTCACGATGGCGTATTCGAATTCATGCCAGAAGTGGCGCAGGAAACCCTGCACCGGCCAGGCCGCCGCCTCGCCGAAGGCGCAGATGGTGTGGCCCTCGATCTGCCCCGCCGCGGTGCGCAGCATGTGCAGGTCCTCGATCGTGGCCTCCATGTTCACGATCCGGGTCAGCAGGCGGTACATCCAGCCGGTGCCCTCGCGGCAGGGGGTGCACTGGCCGCAGCTTTCCTTGTAGTAGAAGCGCGCGATCCGGTGGCAGGCGCGGACCATGCAGGTGGTGTGGTCCATGACGATGACCGCGCCCGAACCGAGGCCGGAACCGGCCTTCTGGATCGAGTCGTAGTCCATGGTCAGGCCCATCATCACCTCGCCCGGCAGCACCGGCATCGAGGAACCGCCCGGGATCACCGCCTTGATGCGGTTGCCGTTGCGCACGCCACCGGCCATCTCCAGCAGCTCGGCGAAAGGCGTGCCGAGGCGGATCTCGTAGTTGCCCGGCCGGTTCACGTGGCCGGAAACCGAGAAGATCTTGCAGCCGCCGTTGTTCGGCTTGCCGAGGTTCATGAACCACTCGGGGCCGTTGCGGATGATCGCCGGCACCGAGGCGTAGGTCTCGGTGTTGTTGATCGTGGTCGGCCTGCCGTACAGGCCGAAGTTGGCCGGGAACGGCGGCTTGAAGCGCGGCTGGCCCTTCTTGCCCTCCAGCGACTCCATCAGCGCGGTTTCCTCGCCGCAGATGTAGGCACCGGCGCCGAGCACGTTGAAGATGTCGATGTCCACGCCCGAGCCGAGGATGTTCCTGCCCAGCCAGCCATGCGCGTAGGCCTCGGCGCGGGCTTCCTCGATGTGCTCGAACGGCTCGTGGTGGAACTCGCCGCGCAGGTAGTTGTAGCCGACGGTCGCGCCCGTGGCGTAGCACGCGATCGCCATGCCCTCGAGCACGGCGTGCGGGTTGAAGCGCAGGATGTCACGGTCCTTGCACGTACCGGGCTCGGACTCGTCCGAGTTGCACAGGATGTACTTCTGGCCGGGGACGTTGCGCGGCATGAAGCTCCACTTCAGGCCGGTCGGGAAGCCCGCGCCGCCGCGGCCGCGCAGGCCCGACTGCTTGACCATCTCGACGACCTGCTCCGGCGGGATCTTCTCGGTCAGGATCTTCCGCAGCGCCTGGTAGCCACCGACCTTCAGGTAGTTCTCGTACGACCACGGCTTGTCGAAGTGCAGCGTGGTGTAGACGGCCTGGTGTTCCTTCGGCGCGGGGCCGACGGGACCGTAGCCTTCCGATTGGTGCGAATGCCCTGCCATCACTTCAACCCGTCCAGCAGCTCGTCCACCTTCTCGATGGTGAGCTTCTCGTGGTAGTGCCCGTTGATCACGACCACCGGCGCGCCGCAGCATGCGGCCACGCACTCTTCCTCGCGCTTGAGGTAGATGCGCCCGTCGGCGGTGGATTCACCCAGCTTGCAGCCAAGCTTCTTCTCGGCGTGGGCGACCAGCTCCTCGGCGCCGTTGAGCCAGCAGCTGATGTTGGTGCAGAACGCCACGTTGTTGCGGCCGACCGGCCTGGTCTCGAACATCGAGTAGAAGGTGGCCACCTCGTAGGCCCACACCGGGGGGATGTCGAGGTACTTGGCCACCGCCGCGATCAGCTCGTCGGTCAGCCAGCCACCGTTCTGCTCCTGCGCCGCGAACAGCCCCTGCAGCACCGCCGAACGCTTGCGGTCCGGCGGGAACTTGGTCAGCCAGTGGTCGATGTGGGCGCGAGTCCTGTCGCTCAGCACCTGCATCGGGTCGACGTTGCGCGTCTTCTCGAAGTTGCCCGTCGCTTTCATCGCATCACCTGTCGATTTCGCCGAACACGATGTCGTAGGTGCCGATCATCGCCACCACGTCCGACAGCATGTGCCCCCTCACGACCGCGTCCATGGACGACAGGTGGGCGAAGCCGGGCGCGCGAAGGTGCACGCGGAACGGCTTGTTGGCGCCGTCGCTGACCAGGTAGCAGCCGAACTCGCCCTTGGGCGCCTCGACCGCGCAGTAGGTCTCGCCGGCGGGAACGCAATAGCCCTCCGAGAACAGCTTGAAGTGGTGGATCAGCGCTTCCATGTCGTCCTTCATCTCCTCGCGGGAGGGAGGCGCGACCTTGTAGTTGTCCACCATCACCGGGCCCGGGTTGGCCTTCAGCCACTTCACGCACTGCTGGATGATCCGGTTGGACTGGCGCATCTCCGCCACCCGGACCAGGTAGCGGTCGTAGCAGTCGCCGTTGACGCCGACCGGGACGTCGAAGTCCACCTCTGCGTACTTGGCGTACGGCTGCTTCTTGCGCAGGTCCCACGCGATGCCCGAGCCGCGCAGCATCGGCCCGGTCATGCCCCAGGCCAGCGCCTTCTCCGGCTCGATCACGCCGATGCCGACGGTGCGCTGCTTCCAGATGCGGTTGTCGGTCAGCAGCGTCTCGTACTCGTCGATCCGCTTCGGGAAGTCCTGGGTGAAAGCCTCCAGGAAGTCCAGCATCGAGCCTTCGCGCCACTCGTTGAAGCGCTTGAGCTTCCTGCCCTTGCGCCACGGCGACTCGCGGTACCTGGGCATGCGGTCCGGCAGGTCGCGGTACACGCCGCCCGGGCGGTAGTAGGTGGCGTGCATGCGCGCGCCCGACACCGCCTCGTACACGTCCATCAGCTCCTCGCGCTCGCGGAACGCGTACAGGAACACCGCCATCGCACCGAGGTCGAGCGCGTTCGAACCGATCCACATCAGGTGGTTCAGGATGCGCGTGATCTCGTCGAACATCGTCCGGATCCACTGCGCGCGCTCGGGCGGCTCGATGCCCAGCAGGGTCTCGATGGCACGCACGTAGGCATGCTCGTTGCACATCATCGAGACGTAGTCGAGGCGGTCCATGTAGCCGATCGACTGGTTGAACGGCTTGGACTCGGCCAGCTTCTCGGTACCGCGGTGGAGCAGGCCGATGTGCGGGTCGGCGCGCTGCACCACCTCGCCGTCCATTTCCAGGATCAGGCGCAGCACGCCGTGCGCGGACGGGTGCTGCGGGCCGAAGTTCATGGTGTAGTTGCGGATCTCCTGCCGCGACGCGGCGGGACCGCTGGCCGCGGGGACGGCGGCCTGCTGAACAGGAGAAGTCGTGTTCATTTCGCCTCCCCCGCCCTGCGCTCGTTCCGCTCGCCGGCGGCGGTCGCATAGCGGGCGTCGTTGCGGATCACACGGGGCACGTTCACCCTCGGCTCGACCGAGGTGACCGGCTCGTAGACGACGCGCTGCTTCCCGGGGTCGTAGCGCACCTCGACGTTGCCGATCAGGGGGAAGTCCTTGCGGAACGGATGACCGACGAAGCCGTAGTCGGTCAGGATCCGGCGCAGGTCCGGGTGCCCGGTGAAGACGATGCCGAACAGGTCGAACGCCTCGCGCTCGAACCAGTTCGCGACCGGCCAGATGCCGGTGAGCGAGGACACCACCGGCAGGTCGTCGTCGGGCGCGAAACAGGTCACGCGCAGGCGGCGGTTGTGCTGCACCGACAGCAGCTGGGCGACGGCGGCGAAGCGGCGCTCGGGCGCCCGGATCTCGCCCTCGCCCCGCGGCGTCTGCTGCGAGGGGCGCTCGCCCCAGCGGAAGCGGCCGACGTTGCGGCCCTCGACGCCCCGGCTGAAGCCCTCGGACGAGACGTCGGTGTCCCATTCGTCACAGCCATAGCCGAGGTAGTCGACGCCGCACAGATCGATCAACTGCTCGAAGCCGAACTCGTCCCGCAGCGCGCGGCAGGTCTCCAGCCAGTCGCCACGGGTGGTGATGCCGACCTCGCCACGCGGCAGCGCGACGGTGACGTCGGCGTCCGGGAAACGCGCGCGCAGGCGCTCGGCGAAAGCGGTCGCGGTCTCAGCCATTGCGCAGCCCCGTCTTCTGCTCGCCGAAGTTGGTGCTCCGGCGGATCTTCTTCTGCAGCTGCAGGATGCCGTAGACCAGCGCCTCGGCGGTCGGCGGGCAGCCCGGGACGTAGACGTCCACCGGGACGACGCGGTCACAGCCGCGGACCACCGAATACGAGTAGTGGTAGTAGCCGCCGCCATTGGCGCAGCTGCCCATCGAGATCACCCATTTCGGGTCGGGCATCTGGTCGTAGACCTTGCGCAGCGCGGGGGCCATCTTGTTGACCAGGGTCCCGGCCACGATCATCACGTCGGACTGGCGCGGCGACGGGCGGAACACCACGCCGTAGCGGTCAAGGTCCAGGCGCGCGGCGCCGGCGTGCATCATCTCCACGGCGCAGCAGGCCAGGCCGAAGGTCATCGGCCACATCGAGCCGGTGCGCGCCCAGTTCAGCAGCACATCCAAGCTGGTGGTGACGAACCCCTGCTCGAGCAGCGGGTTGTCGCCGGCGGGCCGCAGGATGTCGTCGACGCGGCCTTCGGGCAACGGGTTGCTGGCCGAATCCGCGAGCCCGCGAATGGCCTGGATCACTCCCATTCGAGCGCTCCCTTCTTCCACACGTAGATGAAGCCGAGCAAGAGCATGCCGGCGAACAGGCCCATCTCGACCAGGCCCAGCGGGCCAAGCTCACGGAACACCGTGGCCCAGGGCACGATGAAGATGATTTCCAGGTCGAAGATGATGAACTGGATCGCGATGAGGTAGTAGCGCACGTCGAACTGCATGCGCGCGTCCTCGAACGCGTCGAAGCCGCACTCGTACGCCGACAGCTTCTCGCTGGTTGGACGCTTGGGGCCGAGGAGGTTGCCGATCACCAGCAACGCGGCGCCGATACCGGTGGCAACGATCAGGAACAGCAGGGTCGGCAGGTATTCGGCCAGCACTCTCGTTGTTCTCTTCGTAACCGGCCGCCTTGGCGGCCATGACAGGGGCGTCCCGCCATCGCGGGACGCCCCCTCCGGTGAATGGTGCCCAAGGGGGGACTCGAACCCCCACAGCCGAAGCCGCTACCACCTCAAGGTAGTGCGTCTACCAATTCCGCCACCTGGGCAATCGATTCGTTTGAAGCATCCGCGTTCATCCGCCGCGGACGGCTTCTATTGTAGCGCGCTCACTCCGGTTGCGGAGTAGTCTCCGGCGATTCCTCCGTCTCCCCCGATGCCGCCGGCTGGGCGGGTTGCGCCTGGGGGGCCGCGGGAACCGTCGCGTCGGCCGCCGCCGCGGGCGCCGCCGGCAGCTCGCCCGGGGCGGGCGCCGGGACTTCCGCCACCGGGGCCATCACGCCGAGGTCGTCGCCCGGGTCGGCCTGCAACGTGGCGCGATGGGTGGCGTACCACGCCATGAACAGCGTAATCGCGAAGAAGCAGATGGCAAGCCACTTGGTGGACTTGCTGAGGAAGTTGGCCGAACCCCGCGCGCCGAACACGGTCGCGGACGCGCCGCCACCGAAACCCGAACCGGCCTGGGCGCCCGCGCCACGCTGCATCAGGATCAGCGCGACCATCGCCACGGCGATCAGCACGAACAGGATGTTGAGGATGAGCAGAAGCATCGCGTGGGTTCCCGATATGGGCCGGGGAGGACGTCGTCAGCGGGCCGCCGCGCGGGCGATGGCGAGGAAATCCCCCGCCGCCAGCGAGGCCCCGCCGATCAGCCCGCCGTCGATGTCCGGCTGGGCGAACAGGTCCCCGGCATTGTCCGGCTTCACGCTGCCGCCATACAGCAACGGCAGCGAATCAGCGATTGTAGCACTCCGGGCGGCTACTTGGGCACGCAGGAAGGCATGGGCCGCCTGCGCCTGCTCCGGCGTCGCGGTCCGGCCGGTGCCGATCGCCCAGACAGGTTCGTAGGCCATCACCGCCTGCGCGAACGCCTCCACGCCGGCCAGGTCCAGGACCGGCAGCAGCTGGGACGCCAGCACCTCCTCGGTACGCCCCGCCTCGCGGTCCTCCAGCGTCTCGCCCACGCACAGGATCGGCGCCAGCCCGGCATGGCGGGCGGCGACGAACTTGCGGGCCACCAGCCCGCTGTCCTCGTGGTGGTACTGGCGCCGCTCGGAATGGCCGACGAGGACGTAGCGGGCGCCGACGTCGGCGAGCATCGGCGCCGCCACCTCGCCGGTGAACGCACCCTTCTCGTGGGCGCTGACGTCCTGCGCGCCGAACGCCAGGGGCGCGGCCGCGAACTCCGCGGCCAGCCCGGCCAGGTACGGGAACGGCGGCAGCACCACCACGTCGACGCCGGGGACCGGCAGCTGCGTGGCCACCTCGCCGACCAGCGCCCGGGCGAACTCGCGGCTGCCGTGCATCTTCCAGTTTCCGGCTACGATCCTGCGTCGCATCGGTGGCTCCACCCGTTCCGTGAAGGGGCGCAAAGGATAGCCGATGCCCCTGTCCACCCGGCAAGGAACCGAAGGCCATGACCAGCACCACCGGCTACGCACTCGTCACCGGCGCCTCCAGCGGGATCGGCGAGCAGATCGCCCGCGAGTACGCACGCCGCGGCGTGCCCCTGGTGCTGGTGGCGCGGCGCGTGGAACGGCTCGAGGCGCTGGCGGCGGAGCTGCGCGGGCAGGTGCCGGCGGAGGTGATCCCGGCGGACCTGTCCGATCCCGCCGCACCGTCGCACATCGCCGCCGAACTCGAGCGCCGCGGCATCGCCGTGCGCATCCTGGTCAACAACGCCGGCTATGGCGTGCCCGGCCGCTACCTGTCCTCGCCGTGGGAGGCGCACGCCACCTTCCAGCAGGTCATGGTCAACGCCGTGGCCGAGCTGACCTGGCGGCTGCTGCCGTCGATCCGCCGCTTCGACGACGGCCGCATCCTCAACGTCGCCTCTTTCGCGGCGCTGGTGCCGGCCGCCGATGGCCAGACGCTGTATGCACCGGCGAAGATCTGGCTGGTCAAGTTCAGCGAGGCGATGGCGCTGGAGAACGCCGACCGCGGCGTCCACGTCACCGCGCTGTGCCCGGGCTTCACCTGGTCCGAGTTCCACGACGTGACCGGGACCCGTTCGAAGATGCGGGTCCCGGCGAAGATGTGGCTGGACGCCGCCGTGGTGGCGCGCTTCGGCATCGAGGCCTGCGAGCGCGGGCAGGTGCTGGCGGTCCCGGGCTGGCGTTACCGCCTGCTCGGCACCCTGGCCAGGCTGATGCCGCACCGCGTGGCGATGGCGCTGATGGCGCGCAACTCGCGGAAGGTGCGGCCGCTGTAGGCACCGCGGCCGCGGGAACGGGACGCGGGGCCCTGCGGCCCCGCGTGGCGGCGCGTCACTTGAGCTTGATCTCGCGCAGGCGCTGCTCGAGGAACTCGTGCGCCGTGATCGGCTCCGGGTAGCGGTCCGGGTTGTCCGGCGAGATGCAGCTGGGCAGCGTCCTGATCAGGAAGTCCGGGTTCGGGTGCAGGAAGAACGGCACCGAGTAGCGCGGCTTGCGCGCCTCCTCGCCCGGCGGGTTGACCACGCGGTGGATGGTGGACGGGTACACGTGGTTGGTCAGGCGCTCGAGCATGTCACCGATGTTGACCACGATGGTGTCGCCCTCCGAGGTGAACGGCACCCACTCCCCCTTCCTCGACAGCACCTCCAGGCCCGCGGCGCTGGCGCCGACCAGCAGGGTGATGAAGTTGATGTCGCCATGCGCGCCCGCGCGCACGTTGGGGATGTCCGGTTGCGTGATCGGCGGGTAGTGGATCGGGCGCAGGATCGAGTTGCCGAAGTTGGTCTTGTCGGCGAAGAAGTCCTCCGGCAGGCCGATGTGCAGCGCCAGCGCGGCCAGCACCCGCGAGCCCAGCGCGTCCAGGGCGTTGTACAGCGCCAGGCCGTACTCCCTGAACTCCGGCACCTCCTCCGGCCACACGTTCGGCGGCATCACGTCGCGGTACGGGGAGCCCTCCGGCAGCTCGCGGCCGATGTGCCAGAACTCCTTCAGGTCGTAGTGCTGGCTGCCCTTGGCGGTCTCCACGCCGAACGGGGTGTAGCCGCGCGCGCCGCCGCCGCCCGGGATGTGGTACTTCATCTTCACTTCCTCGGGCAGGGCGAAGAACTTCCGGAACGCGGCGTAGGCGCTCTCGATCAGCTCCTCGGGGATGCCATGGTGGCTGATGCCGGCGAAGCCCCATTCGCGGTAGGCCGCGCCCAGCTCGGCGACGAAGGCCTCGCGGTCGGTGTCGAAGCGGCGGATGTCGAGGGTCGGGATACGGCTGCTCATCTCGTTTTCGTCTCCGGGGGAAACCCGCGGGCAATCTGGCCGGAACCATGCCCGGCCGGCATTGATCCCGCGCAATCGGTCAGGCGGCGGCGGCGCGCACCGCGTCCGCCAGCCGGTCCAGGGTGGACTGCATCAGGGCCTCGTCGTCGGCCTCGACCGTCACCCGGATCACCGGCTCGGTGCCGGACGGGCGCAGGAAGGCGCGCCCCCTGCCCTCCACCGCCGCCTGCGCCTCGCGCAGCGCGGCCTGCACGCTCTCGGCCTCGGCCGGGCGGGCGCCGTTGGCGAAGCGCACGTTCACGGTCTTCTGCGGCAGCTTGCGCATGCCCTCCAGCGCCTGCTGCAGGGTGGTCCCGAGCCGCTTCAGCGACTCGAGCACCTGCAGCGCGCTGATGATGCCGTCGCCGGTGGTGGTGCGGTCCAGGCACAGCAGGTGGCCGGACGTCTCGCCGCCCAGCACGCCGCCCTGCTCCAGCAGCATCTGGTGCACGTAGCGGTCGCCGACCCTGGCGCGCATGAAGCCGATCGCGGCCGCGGCGAGCGCGCGCTCCAACCCGTAGTTGGTCATCAGCGTGCCCACCACCGGCCCGCGCAGCCGGCCGCAGGCCTGCCAGTCCATCGCCAGCACGTACAGCAGGTCGTCGCCGTCGCGGACGCGGCCGTCGCTGTCCACGAACAGCACCCGGTCGCCGTCGCCGTCGAAGGCGATGCCGAGGTCCGCCCCCGTGCGCACCACGCGCTCGGCCAGCGCTTCGGGGTGCATGGAGCCGACGCCGTCGTTGATGTTGGTGCCGTTCGGGTCCACGCCGATCGCGTCCACCGACGCGTCCAGCTCGCGCAGCACCAGGGGCGCGACCTGGTAGGTGGCGCCGTTGGCGCAGTCCACCACGATGCGCATGCCCGAGAGGTTGAAGTTGCGCGGCACCGAGTTCTTGCAGGCCTCGACGTAGCGGCCGATGGCGTCGCGGGTGCGCACCGCCTTGCCCAGCCGCTCCGAGGGCGCGGTGCGGAACGGCCGGTCCAGCGCCGCCTCGATCGCCAGTTCGGTGGCGTCGTCCAGCTTCTCGCCGTCGGCGGAGAAGAACTTGATGCCGTTGTCGTAGTGCGGGTTGTGCGAGGCGGAGATCACGATGCCGCCGTCGGCCCGCAGCGAGCGGGTCAGGTGCGCCACCGCGGGCGTCGGCATCGGCCCCATCAGCTGCACGTGCACGCCGGCCGCGACCAGCCCTGCCTCCAGCGCCGCCTCGAACATGTAGTTGGAGATGCGGGTGTCCTTGCCGATCACCACCAGCGGCTTGCGCCCATCCCCGGCGCGCTCGACCAGGATCTGGCCGTAGGCGTTGCCCAGCCGGAGCACGAAGTCGGCCGAGATCGGGCCCTCGCCGACCCGGCCGCGGATGCCGTCGGTGCCGAAGTACTTCCTCCCGCTCATGCGCTCGCTGCCTCTTCCGGTGCGGTTTGCCTCGTCAGCAACGCAAGCAGGCGGGCGATGCGGTCGCGCAGCTGGCGGCGGTCGCAGATCTGGTCGATGGCGCCATGCTCGAGCAGGAACTCGGAACGCTGGAAGCCCTCCGGCAGCTTCTCGCGCACGGTCTGCTCGATCACGCGCGGGCCGGCGAAGCCGATCAGCGCGCCCGGCTCGGCGATGTTGATGTCGCCGAGCATGGCGAAGCTGGCCGAGACGCCGCCGGTGGTCGGGTGGGTCAGCACCGAGATGTACGGCAGGCCCGCCGCGCGCAGCCGGCCCAGCGCGGCGGAGGTCTTGGCCATCTGCATCAGCGAGAACAGGCTCTCCTGCATGCGGGCGCCGCCGCTGGCGGAGAAGCACACGTACGGCGAGCCGATCTCGATGGCGCGCTCGACGCCCCGGGTGAAGCGCTCGCCCACCACCGAGCCCATCGAGCCGCCCATGAAGGCGAAGTCGAAGGCGCTGGCCACGATGTCGCGCCCCTTCAGCCGGCCCTGCAGGGTGACCAGCGCATCACGCTCGCCGGTGGCCTTCTGCGCCGCCTTGATCCGCTCGGAGTAGCGCTTCTGGTCCTTGAACTTCAGCACGTCCACCGGCCCGAGTTCGGCGCCGATCTCGCTCTGCCCTTCCGGGTCGAGGAACGCCCTGAGCCGCGCGCGGGCGCGGATCGGGTGGTGGAAGCCGCACTTGGGGCAGACCTCGAGGTTCTGCTCGAGCTCGGCGCGGTACAGCACCGCCCCGCAGCCGTCGCACTTCCCCCACAGGCCCTCGGGGACGCTGCGCTTGCGCGGCGCGCCGCCCTCGGTGCGGATGCGGGGCGGCATTACCTTCTTCAACCAGGACATTCGGATGTTCCAGTCTCGTTGCGGCCGGGCCGCGTCATGGCGCGGAGTTTAGCCCACCGCCCCCGGCGCCCCCTAAGCCCCGGCATCGAGCGCGGCCCGCAGCGGCGCCAGGAAGGCCGCGGCGCGGGCCGGGGCCTCGTCGTCACCTGCCCCGGCCAGCCCGGCCACCAGCGCGCTGCCCACCACCACGCCGTCGGCATCGCGCGCCATCGCCGCGGCACTGGCCGCGTCGCGGATGCCGAAGCCGGCCACGACGGGGACGCCGGACATGGCCCGGATCCGCTTCAGGCGCTCCGCCACGGCCCCGGGGTCCAGCCGTTCCGAGGCACCGGTCACACCCGCGAAGCTGACGTAGTAGAGGTAGCCCCGGGCGATGCCGCACAGCATCCGCAGCCGCCCGTCGGAGGTGGTCGGCGCGGCCAGCATGACCAGCGCCAGGCCATGCCTGTCGAAGACCTCGAGGGTTTCCGCCGCCTCCTCCGGCGGCAGGTCCACCAGCAGCACCCCGTCCACCCCGGCCGCGGCGGCCTCGCGCGCGAAGCGCTCCGTGCCGTGGATCTCGACCGGGTTGAGATAGCCCATCAGCACCACCGGCGTGGCCTGGTCCCGGCGGCGGAATTCCGCCACCACCCCGAGCACGTAGCGCAACCCGGCGCCTCGCGCCAGCGCGCGCTCGGAACTGCGCTGGATGACCGGGCCGTCGGCCATCGGGTCGGAGAACGGCACGCCCAGCTCGATCACGTCCGCGCCCGCCGCGGCCAACGCGTGCATCACCGGCACCGTGGCCTGCAACGACGGATCGCCCGCGGTGATGAACGGGATCAGCGCCTTGCGCCCGGCGCTGGCCAGTTCCTGGAATCTCGTCGTCAGGCGGCTCACAGCTGGATTCCCTCCCGCGCGGCGATGGTGTGCACATCCTTGTCCCCGCGCCCGGACAGGTTGCACAGCACCAGCGCGTCCTTCGGCAGTTCGCGCGCCAGCTTGATCGCCTGGGCCACGGCGTGGCTGGACTCCAGCGCGGGCAGGATGCCCTCGGTGCGGGCCAGGCGGTGGAAGGCCTCCAGCGCCTCGTCGTCGGTCACCCCCACGTACTCGGCACGGCCGGTGTCCTTCAGGAACGCGTGCTCGGGCCCGACGCCCGGGTAGTCCAGGCCGGCCGAGACCGAGTGCGTCTCGATGATCTGGCCGTCGTCGTCGCACAGCACGTAGGTGCGGTTGCCATGCAGCACGCCCACGCGGCCGGCCGCCAGCGAGGCGGCGTGACGCCCGGTGTGCAGCCCGTCGCCCGCGGCCTCGGCGCCGACGATGCGCACTGTGGCGTCGTTGAGGAAGGCGTGGAACAGGCCGATGGCGTTGCTGCCACCGCCCACGCACGCGGTGACCACGTCCGGCAGGCGGCCGTATCCGGCCAGCATCTGCGCCCTCGCCTCGCGCCCGACCACGGCGTTGAAGTCGCGCACCATGCGCGGGTACGGGTCCGGGCCGGCCACGGTGCCGATGATGTAGAAGGTGTCGTGCACGTTGGTCACCCAGTCGCGCATGGCCTCGTTGAGCGCGTCCTTGAGCGTGGCCGAGCCGGAAGTCACCGGCACCACGGTCGCGCCGAGCAGCTTCATGCGGTAGACGTTGATCTTCTGCCGCTCGATGTCGGTCGCGCCCATGTACACCACGCACTCCAGCCCCAGGCGCGTGGCCACGGTGGCGGTGGCCACGCCGTGCTGGCCGGCACCGGTCTCGGCGATGATGCGCTTCTTCCCCATGCGTGCGGCCAGCAGCGCCTGGCCGATGGTGTTGTTCACCTTGTGCGCGCCGGTGTGGTTCAGGTCCTCGCGCTTGAGCAGGATCTGCGCCCCGCCCACCTCGCGGCTCAGGCGCTCGGCGTGGTAGATCGGGCTGGGCCGGCCGACGTAGTGCTTCAGGTCGCGCTCGAAGGCGGCCTGGAAGGCCGGATCGGCCTTCGCCTCGTCGTAGGCCGCGGCCAGCTCCTGCAGTGGGCCGATCAGGGTCTCGGCGACGAAGCGGCCACCGAACCGGCCGAAGTGGCCGCTCGCATCCGGCCAGGCATGGAAGTCGATCGCCGCGTCGGCGGCACGGGAGGGAGTCTCGGTCACGATGGAATCTCCGGGATCGGGAGGCGCGGCGCGATGGCGCCGGCGGAAGGCGGAAACCCGATGGGTGCGTCCGCGCGCGGGACGCGAAGTGGCGGCGCGTTATCGGATCGCCGCGGCGGGCACGCGGCGCCATCGACGCAGCGAGCGTCCGAAGGGTGCGGGCGGGCGGTTCGGCTTCTCCATGGCGCGGGACATAGCCTAACCCATCGCCGGCCCGGCGGTGCCGGTGGCGGCAAGGTCGGCCGCACGCACGGCCTCGACGAAGCGGCGCATCAGCGCGCCGTCCTTGATACCGGGCATCCCCGCGGCCTCGATCCCGCTGGAGACGTCCACCCCCCATGGCGAGGTGGCGCGGATCGCATCCTCCACGTTGTCCGGGGTCAGGCCGCCGGCGAGCAGGAACGGCTTGGTCATGCCGCGCGGCACCAGGCGCCAGTCGAAGGAACGGCCGCCGCCGCCGGAACCGCCGGGAGCGTGGCCGTCGAGCAGGAAGCCCGCGGCCGATGGCCAGCGCGCGTGCAGCTCGAGCGGATCGGGCGGCTCTCCTCCGCCCATCGGTACCGCCTTCAGGTACGGCAGGCCGAAGCCGCTGCAGAACGCCTCGTCCTCGTCGCCGTGGAACTGCAGCAGCGCGGGCCGGACCGCGGCGATGACCCGGCGCACCTCCACCGCGCTGTTGCCGCTGAACAGCGCCACCGCGGCGACCATCGGCCCCAGCGCCTGGCGCAGCGCCATGGCGCGCGCGATGTCCACCCGGCGGCGGCTGCCCGGCGCGAACACGAACCCGACCGCGTCCACGCCCAGCTCCCCGGCCAGGCGCACGTCCCCCGGGCGGGTCATGCCGCAGAACTTGATGCGGGTGCGATATGCCGGCCTCATTCGCTGGTGCTGACCTCGTCGGGCAGCCCCCATTTTCGCGGATACAGCGGCCCGATGAACGTCAGCCCATCCGGCGGCGCGGTGATGCCGGCCTTCGTGCGGTCGCGGCCGGCCAGCAGCTCGGCGATCCAGGACTCCGGCCGCTCGCCGGTGCCCACCTCCAGCAGCGAACCGACGATGTTGCGCACCATGTGGTGCAGGAAGGCGTTGGCCTGCACGTCCACGGTCACGATGTCGCCCTCGCGCCGGACCGAGATGTGCTGCAGCTCGCGGCGCCCGTGCGCGGCCTGGCACTGGACCGAACGGAAGGCCTCGAAGTCGTGCTCGCCCACCAGCGCCTGCGCGGCGCGGTGCATGGCGTCCGCGTCGAGCGGGCGGCAGAACCAGGACAGGTACTGGCGGCCCAGCGCGGGGCGGACCTGGCGGTTGAGGATGCGGTAGCGGTAGCGCCGCGCCACCGCCGAGAACCGCGCGCTGAAGTCATCCGCGACCTGCACGCACCAGCGCACGCACACGCCGGGCGGAAGGTGCGTCGTGGTGCCCAGCACCCAGGCGCGCTCGCTGCGCGGCGCCTCGCTGTCGAAGTGCACCACCTGGCACTGCCCGTGCACGCCGGCGTCGGTGCGCCCGGCGCAGACGGTGGCCACGGGCGCATCGGCGACCTTCGACAGCGCCGCCTCGAGCACGCCCTGCACCGTGTTCCGGTCGGGCACGCCCGGCTTCGCCAGCCGTTGCCACCCGAGGAACGCGCTGCCGTCGTATTCGACCCCGATCGCGTAACGCCGCTTCACGCCAGATCGCGCAGCAGCCGTGCCGCCTCCCCGCGCGCGGCCGGATCGCCGTTGTCGACGACTTCCTGCAGCAGCGAGCGCGCGGTGTCGACGTCGCCCAGGTCGAGGTAGGCCCGGGCGAGTTCGATCCGCTCCTGGCCGGCGGGCGCGGGATTGAGCGGTGCCACCGTCGCCGCCCGCGCGGCGCCGTTGTCCCGGTCCTGCGTGGCGGCATGCCAGGTCGGCGCCGTATCAGCGGGAGCGTCCGCGGGAGCTTCGCGATCCGGCGTGTTCGACGGCCACCCGCTGGCCGCCAGCGTCGCCGCCGCATCCGCGGACGGCGCCTTGCCGGTCCCGGCGGGCGCCGCGGGGGCCGCCGGCTTCACCGGCGCGGCCGGCTTCGGCGCCGCGGCCTTGCGCGGGGGCGACAGGAAATCCGGCAGGTCCCCGCGCGCGGACGCGCCATGGCGGCTGCCCAGCCACCACGCCAGCAACGCGACCGCGCACAGGGCCACGCCGATCCACACCCACGGCAGGGTGGACGACTGCTGCCGTTCGTTCTGCTGCGCCAGCCGCTGCTGCGCCGCGGCCAGCTCGCTGTCCTTCATCGCGATCAGTTGCTGCTGCTTCTGTTGCAGCTGCTCGAGTTCGGCGACGCGCGCCTTCAGCTCCTCGATCTCGGCCTCGCGCGCGGCCAGCGTTTCCCGGGTCTGGATCAGTTCCTGCTGCAGCATCTTGCCCTCGCCACCGGCGGCAATGCCGGACCTGGTTCCCGCCTGCGCGGAATCGCCCATGGGCGGCACGATCTCGAGCCGCGCATCAACCTGTTTCGGGGCCGTCGCGGCCTGCGCGCCCACGCCGGAGGCTTCCACCGGCTGCGGCACCGCCCTGCGCATCTCGCGCCACTGCGCGATGTGCTCGCGCACCAGCGCGGTCGCCTCGCGCGCATCCACCGCGTTCCACTCGGCCTCGCCCGGCACGCGCAGCACCGCGCCCTCGCGCAGCAGGTTGATGTTGCCGCGGATGAAGGCCTCGGGATTGGCGCGCAGCAGCGCGATCATCGCCTGGTCGAGGCTGCGGCCCGTCTGCGCGGCGAGCGAACGGGCGATCCCGGAAAGCGTCTGTCCCCGCCGCACCGGCGGCAGGGCCTGCCCGGGCGAAACCGCCGCCGCTTCCGGCCTGGCGGGCGCCGGGGCCGGCGCGGGTGCGGGGGCCCCGCTGTCGGCCGCGGCCTGCGCCACCTGGCCTTCCGGCTCCGGCCCGGGCGCCGGACCGGCGGGCAATGGTTCGCGCACGATGGTGCTGGATGGCGCCGGCACGGGTGCCTCGATCGGCGGCTGCGCGACCGCGGCCACGGTCTCGGGCGCCTCGATCAGGGCCGAGTACTCGCGGACCAGCCTCCCCTGCCCCCAGTCCACCTCGAGCAGGAAGGTCAGCAACGGCTGCTGCACCGGGGCCTGGGTGGTGACCCGGATCACCGGCCGCCCCCTGCCATCCAGCCCGATCGTGAACTGCAGGTCCTGCACCAGGCCGGAAGGCGGCTCCAGCCCGACCCGGGCGAAGGTTTCCGGCGATGCCAGGCGTGCCTGCAGCTGCTCCAGCTCCGACGGATCGCTGGAGACGATGGGAATCTCCGCCAGCAGCGGCTCGCCCGGACGCGACTTGACCTCGATCTGGCCCAGCCCCAGGGCCAGCGCCGGCCCGCAGGCCAGGGCCAGCAGCAGGACCCAGAACAGGCGCGACAGGCCGTTCATCTTGCTTCCCCGTGACATGGCCGCGACTCTAGCCGCTGGGCACCGGCGTCCGCAATGTTCAGCCCCCCGCCGCGACCAGCTCGGCGAGCTGCACGGCGTTGAGCGCGGCGCCCTTGCGGATGTTGTCGGAGACGATCCACAGGTTGAGCCCGCGCGGGTGCGTCAGGTCCTCGCGGATGCGGCCGACGAACACTTCGTCGCGGCCGGAGGCGTGGGTGACCGGCGTCGGGTAGCCGCCCGCGCGGCGCTCGTCCACCACCACCACGCCGGGCGCGGACGAAAGCAGCGCGCGGGCTTCCTCGGCGGTGACCTTCTCGCGGGTGACGATGTGGACCGCTTCGGAGTGGCCGTAGAACACCGGCACGCGCACCGCGGTCGGGTTCACCTCGATCGAGTCGTCGCCAAGGATCTTGCGCGTCTCCCAGACCAGCTTCATCTCCTCCTTCGTGTAGCCGTTGTCGAGGAACTCGTCGATGTGCGGGATCAGGTTGAACGCGATCTGCACCGGGAAGCGCTGCGGCTCCGGCGTCCTGAAGTTCAGCAGCTCGCTGGTCTGGCGGCCCAGTTCCTCCAGCGCGGAGCGGCCGGCACCGGACACCGACTGGTAGGTGGCGACGTTGATGCGCTCGATGCCGTAGCGGCGGTGCAGCGGCGCCAGCGCCACCAGCATCTGCATGGTCGAGCAGTTGGGGTTGGCGATGATGCCGCGCGGGCGGTTGCGGGCGGCCCCGGGATTGACCTCGCTGACCACCAGCGGCACGTCGTCCTCGTAACGGAAGGCCGAGGAGTTGTCGATCACCACCGCGCCGGCGGCGGCGAACTTCGGCGCGTACTGCCTCGAGACCTCGCCACCGGCGGAGAACAGCGCGATGTCGATGCCCGTCGGGTCGAAGGCGGCGAGGTCCTGGACGAAGTATTCGTCGTCGGCGAACCGGACCATGGTCCCGGCGGAGTGTTCCGAGGCCAGCGGCACCAGCCGCGCCACGGGGAAGTCGCGCTCGGCGAGGATGGACAGCATGGCTTCGCCGACCGCGCCTGTGGCGCCGACGACGGCGACGTTGAAGCGGCGTTGCGTGGAGTCGTTCATGGGAGTCGCGTGGTGGGGGCTGGGAAGGACGGATGCGCACCGGGCACGCGGGGTCGCATGCCGGAACCCGTCGCCGGGCGGCGCGGGTTCACCGGCGTTTCGCGGTGGGAATGACCGGGTTCGGCGGGTTGCCGGCGCGCGGGCCGTGGCCAAGCGCGGCGACCAGGTTGTCCACCGCGAGCGAGGCCATGGCCCGGCGGGTGGCGAGGCTGGCGCTGCCGATGTGCGGGGTGAGCACCGCGTTGGGCAGCTCCAGCAGCCCCGGGTTCACCGCCGGCTCGCCCTCGAACACGTCCAGCCCGGCGGCGGCGAGCCTGCCCGCGGCGAGCGCATCGGCGAGCGCGGCCTCGTCCACGAGGCCGCCACGGGCGATGTTGGTCAGCGTCGCGGTGGGCTTCATTTTCGACAGGGCCGTGGCATCGATGACGTGGCGGCTGGACGGAGAGTACGGCAGCGCCAGGACGAGGTGGTCCGATTCGCGCAGGAGTGTATCGAAGTCCACCCACGTGGCACGACAGTTGCGTTCGATACCATCCGCCAGGCGGTTGCGGTTGTGGTAGAGCAGGCGCATGCCGAAGCCGTGCGCGCCGCGGCGGGCGATCGCCTGCCCGATCCGGCCCATGCCGAGGATGCCGAGGGTGCTGCCATGCACGTCCACCCCGAGCAGGGCATCGAACGACCAGTGCGTCCAGTGCCCGCCACGCAGCCAGCGTTCGGCCTCGCCGATGCGCCGCGCCGCGGCCATGAGCAGCGCGAACGCCATGTCCGCGGTGGTTTCGGTCAGCACGTCCGGGGTGTTGGTGACGACGATGCCACGCGCGTGCAGCGCCGTGATGTCGAGGTTGTCGTAGCCGACCGCGACGTTGGCGACCGCGCGCAGGCGCGGCGCGCCCGCGATCCCGGCGGCGCCGATGCGCTCGCCGACGGTCACCAGCGCGCCGTCGGCGTCGCGCAGCTTCCCGGCGACCTGTTCCGGCGTCCAGGCCGTGGCGGCCGGGGTCCGCTCGACGTCGAAGTACGCGTCGAGCCGCGCGACGATGTCGTCGAACAGCGGCTGCGAGACCCAGACGCGCGGGCGCTCAGTCATCGGCGGACGGCGGGATCCGCGGCGACACCTCGCCCACGTCGCCGCACTGGGCACGGTGCCGCAGGGCCTGGTCCATCAGCTCCAGCGCCAGCATCGCCTCGCAGATCGGCGTGGCACGGATGCCGACGCAGGGGTCGTGCCGGCCGGTGGTGACGATCTCCACGACGTTGCCGTCCACGTCCAGCCCCTGCACAGGCAATCGCAGGCTTGAGGTCGGCTTGAACGCCACCGAGACCACGATCTGCTGGCCGGTGGAGATGCCGCCGAGGATGCCCCCGGCGTTGTTGGACAGGAACCCGGCCGGTGTCATCACGTCACGGTGCTCGCTGCCCTTCTGGGTGACGCTGGAAAAGCCCGCGCCGATCTCCACGCCCTTGACCGCGTTGATGGACATCATCGCCGCGGCGATGCCGGCGTCGAGCTTGCCGTACACCGGCTCGCCCCAGCCCGGGGGCACGCCATCGGCGACGACGACGACCTTCGCGCCGACCGAATCGCCGGACTTGCGCAGCGCGTCCATGTACGCCTCCAGTTCCGGCACCTGTTCCGCATCCGGCCAGAAGAACGGGTTGTTTTCGACCGCGTCCCAGTCGAAGCGCCGCGGGACGATCCCGCCCAGCTGCGCCAGGTGGCCGCGCACGGTCACGCCGCAGCGTTCGGCCAGCCACTTCCTGGCGATCACCGCCGCGGCCACGCGCATCGTGGTCTCGCGCGCGGAGGAACGGCCGCCGCCGCGCGGGTCGCGGATGCCGTACTTCTGCCAGTAGGTGTAGTCGGCGTGGCCCGGGCGGAACTGGCGCGCGATGTCCGCGTAGTCCCGGCTGCGCGCGTCGGTGTTGCGGATCAGCAGCGCGATCGGGGTGCCGGTGGTGACGCCCTCGTACACGCCGCTGAGGATCTCGACCTCGTCGGCCTCGCGCCGCGCCGAGGTGTGCCGGGTCCTGCCCGTGGCGCGGCGCCGCAGGTCGTGGACGAAGTCCTCCGGCGCGATCGGAATGCCCGGCGGGCAGCCGTCGATCACGCAGCCGATGGCCGGGCCGTGGGATTCGCCGAAGGTGGTGACGCGGAACAGGTGGCCGAACGTGTTCATCCGCGCCCCGCGTCAGAACAGGCTGGCGGAGGCCGGCGCGGGCGGCGGGGCCGCGCCACGCCCGCGCGCGTCGGCGAGCTCCGCGATCCGCGCGTGGTGGGCCACCAGCTCGCGGCGCTCGGCGACGAACACGCCCATCTGCCCGACCTTGAACTCGACCCACATCAGCGGCAGCTCCGGCAGCAGCCGGACCAGGTGCCGCTCGGACTCGCCGACCTCGCAGACCAGCAGGCCGTCCTCGGTCAGGTGCAGCGGCGCGTCGCGCAGGATGCGCAGCACCAGGTCGAGGCCGTCGGGACCGGCGCGCAGGCCCAGCTCGGGCTCGTGCGAGTACTCCTTCGGCAGCGCGTCCACCTCGTCGTCGGTGACGTACGGCGGGTTGGTGACGATCAGGTCGTAGTGCTCGCCCTGCAGCGCGGAGAACAGGTCGGACTTCAGGAAGCGGACGTTGTCCACCTGCAGCCGCTCCTGGTTCTCGCGCGCCAGCGAGAGCGCCTCCTCGCTGATGTCGGCGCCGTCGACGTGCCAGTCCGGGTTGTAGTGCGCCATGGCGATGGCGATGCAACCCGACCCGGTGCACAGGTCGAGCGCGCGGCGCACCTCGCGCCCGCCCAGCCAGGGCTCGAAGCCGGCCTCGATCAGCTCGGCGATCGGCGAGCGCGGCACCAGCGCGCGGCGGTCGCACTTGAAGTTCAGGCCGGCGAACCAGGCCTCGCCGGTCAGGTACGCGGCCGGCACCCGCTCCTCGATCCGGCGCAGGAACAGCGCCAGCACCTCCTCCTTCTCCGCGAGCGTGACCCGGGCGTTGCCGTACACCGGGTTCAGGTCGTGCGGCAGGTGCAGGGCGTGGAGGGTGAGCTGGGTCGCCTCGTCGAGGGCGTTGTCGTAGCTGTGCCCGTAGGTGAGCCCGGCCGCGTTGAACCGGCTGGCGCCGTAGCGGATCAGGTCGATGATCGTCTGCAGTTCGTCGGTCATTGCACCTGTCACCCGCGGAAGCCGGCCGGCAAGTATAGCCGCGGCGCGGGTATCATGACGCTTTTCCACAGTGGATTCCCGGGGCACGCGATGTTCAACCGCACCACGCTCGTCGTCCTGCTGGCGGCGCTCGCCGGAGGCCTCGGCCTGCTGGCGGCAAGCCGCGTGTTCGACCGCCCGGAAGCGGCGGGCCAGCCGGCCCTGCAGGTCGTGAAGCTGTTCCCGCAGCCGCGCGAGATCCCGCCCTTCAGCCTGGTGCAGTCCGACGGCACGCAGCTGGTGCCGGGCGAGCTGCACGGCCACTGGACGCTGGTGTTCATCGGCTTCACCTTCTGCCCGGACGTCTGCCCGACCACGCTGGCACAGCTGGCCCGGGCGCAGAAGCGCTGGGAATCGCTGCCCGAGTCCACCCGCCCGCGGGTGCTGTTCGTCTCGGTGGACCCCGAGCGCGACACCCCGGACCGCATCGGCGAGTACGCGCACGCCTTCCACCGCGACACCCTGGCGGCCACCGCCGACATCCCGGCGCTGGAGGCGTTCACGAAGTCGCTGTCGATGGTCTTCGCCAAGGTGCCCCTCGGCGATGGCCCGAACCAGTACACCCTCGACCACAGCTCGGCGATCGCCCTGCTCGACCCGCAGGGCCGCATGGCCGGCGTGATCCCGGGCAGCGCGGTGGAACGCCCCGACGCCATCGCCGAGGATCTGATCCTGCTGGGCGGCGCGCGGCAATGAACCTGGTGACCGCGCTGACCTGGGTGCTGCCCCACCGCCTGCTGTCGTCGCTGGCGCGCAGGCTGGCCTGTTCCCGCAACCCGGCGATCAAGCAGCGGCTGATCGACACGGTGGTGCGCCGCTTCGGCGTGGACATGTCCGAGGCCGCCGACCCGGACCCCCGCGCCTACCCGACCTTCAACGCATTCTTCACCCGCGCGCTCCGTCCCGGTGCGCGCACGCCGGACCCGGACCCGAAGGCCCTGCTGATGCCTGCCGACGGCCACATCAGCCAGTGCGGCCGGATCGAAGACGGCCGCATCTTCCAGGCCAAGGGCCGCAGCTTCACGGTCGCCGAACTGCTCGGCGACGCGGAGGCCGCCCGCCCGTTCCGGGACGGCCTGTTCGCCACGGTCTACCTCTCGCCACGCGACTACCACCGCGTGCACATGCCGTGGACCGGGACCCTGCGCGAGACCGTGCACGTGCCCGGCCGGCTGTTCTCGGTCGGGACCGACGCGGTGGCCAGCGTGCCGCGCCTGTTCGCGCGCAACGAGCGCCTGGTCTGCCACTTCGACACCGGCTTCGGGCCGATGGCGGTGGTGATGGTCGGCGCGCTGCTGGTCTCGGGCGTGGAAACGGTCTGGAGCGGCGTGGAGATCCCGGCCTACGGCGACCGCGTCACCCGCAAGGACTGGCGCGGCCGCGGCATCACCCTGCAGCGCTTCGAGGAAATGGGCCGCTTCAACTACGGCTCCACCGTGATCGTGCTGCTGCCGCCCGGCGTGGCCGAGCTGGCGCCGGGCCTGGGGGCCGGCTCGCCGGTCCGGATGGGTCAGGCGCTCGCGCGCCTGCACGCGCTGCCATGACGGCCATCACCCTCCCGTAGCCATGGCCGCCGTCGGCCCGTGCCCACCGCAACGGGCCACCGCAGTCCACAGCCCACCGGGGCCGGCCCACGGTGCGCGGACAGGCGAAGGAAGCCGCGCGTCCCCTGCTCCCGCCGGGCCGACGGGCCTGGCCGGACAGCGCATCACCGGGCGCGGGGATCCCACTCCCGGCGGGAACGGGACCGCGGCCCAGGGCATCGTGATCACGGGCCGGGAAGCCGGGCCCAGCCCCGGAATGATCCGGCAGCGGACCGGGGCCCCGGAAAACCGCAGGCCATCAGACGCAAGGCCCGCCATCCGGCGGACCTTGTCCGTTCCGGTCCCGCTGCCGGGCGCGCGCCGGGTCCCGGCGGCTACCTGCGGCAGCCTTCCAGCCTCAGACGCTGCCCCTGCCGCAGCGTGTAGGCCGGGGGCTTGATCCCGTTGGCGCGCGCCAGCGTGCGCAGGTCGCACTGGTAGCGGCGGGCGACCCCGGCAAGGGTGTCGCCGCGCTGGACGCGGTGTTCGCGCACGCGCGGGGCCGCGGGCCCGGGCGCAGGCGCGGCGGTCGCCCCTCCCGCCTGCAGCTGCTGCACGCCGCCGACGCGCACGATGGCGGTGGCCGGGTCGCTCTGGACCAGTTCGCGGGCCAGATCCGCGCGTGGCCCGTGCACGCACCAGCGTTCGTACAGCCCCGCCATCCTCACCGTCGCGTTCAGGCGGGTGCCTTCCGGCAGCCGGGTGTCGGCCTCGTGGCGCGGGTTGAGGTTGCGCAGCACGCGCATGAACCCTTCGCGGGTGCCGCCGTTGCCCAGGCAGATGGTCAGCTCGTAGATCGACGCGGGCCGCCTGAGCACGATCTCGGCGGGCCTTGCGTCCACCTTCGGGAAGGTCAGGCCGTACTCCCTGGGATGCAGGTACAGCCAGGCCGCCGCGATGACCATGGGCACGTAGTCGCGTGTCTCCGGCGGGAACCGGTTGTAGATGTCGCTGTCCCAGAAACTGCGCCCGCCGGTTTCCTCGTATACCCGGCGCGCCCTGCCCTCGCCGCCGTTGTAGGCGGCCAGCCACAGTTCGATGCTGTTGCCCAGTTCGGCCAGCCGCTCGGTCAGGTACGCCGCGGCGGCGTCCGCGGCCGCGCGCGGATCGAGGCGGGTGTCGAACCCGGTATCGTCGGGGCCCAGCCCGAAGCGGCGCCCGGTCGCGGGCATGAACTGCAGCGGCCCGAGCGCGCCGGCGCGCGAGCGCGCGTGCACGCGGCCGTTCGATTCCTTGGCGAGGATGCCGAACAGCAGCGCCTCGGGCAGCCCGCGCTGGCGGAACGCCGGCGACATCATGTGCCGCATGTACTGGAAGTTCTCGTGGCTGGTGATCAGCGCCGGGCGCATGTCGGTGAGCCAGCGGCGGATCGCGCCCTGCACCGCCGGGTTCATCTTCACCAGCTCCACGAAGCGCCGGTCGCCGTCGGCCAGCAGCGCCGCGGCGGTCGCGCCCTGCGGCACGCCGCCCGGAGGCGGCGGGATGTCGAGCGGTTCGTCGACCAGGGTCTCGTCCACCTCCTCGGCGTCCGCGCCCGTGGCCTCGGTATCCACCTGCAGCTTGAGCAGGCGCTTGTACGCGGCCAGCAGGTTGGCGCTGTTGCAGCCCCTGATCCGGCCGCATTCGACCAGCACGTCCTCCATGTCCTCGAGGGCGGCGTTGCTCTCGTCGATGCCCGCCGGATCGTTGTTGCGCACCTTGACCAGCGCCTCGCGGTAGCGCGTCTCCGCGGCGGCCATGCGTTGCTCCAGCGCCTGGACCGCGGCCTGGGTACGGCGCGACTGGGCCTGCGCCTGCGGCGCCGCGAGCGCGAGGGCGGCAAGCAGGACGAACGGCAGGATGCGGAGCTGGCAGGACATCGGGTCGATCCGCTTCGGGGGGGCCGGCAGGGTAGCCGCCGGCCCCGGCCCGGGCAAGGACGAAGGCAGCGGACTGCGACCTGACGCTAGAATCGGCGGCATCCTGGCAACATGGACAGTCCCATGGACGCGATTCTCGTCGGCAAGGCCGTCACCACGCAGGAAGGCGGACAGGTCCACCTGCTGCCGAAGTTCGGCAACCGCCACGGACTGGTCGCCGGCGCCACCGGCACCGGCAAGACCGTCACCCTGATGACGCTCGCGGAAGGCTTCTCGCGCATCGGCGTGCCGGTGTTCATGGCCGACGTGAAGGGCGACGTGTCCGGGCTCGCCATGCCGGGGACCGACAGCGAGAAGCTGCGGGCGCGTGTCGGGCAGATCGGCGTGGACGGCTGGACGCCGGAAGGCAACCCGGTGGTGTTCTGGGACCTGTACGGCAGGCTCGGCCACCCCGTCCGCACCACGGTCAGCGAGATGGGGCCTCTGCTGCTGTCGCGGATCCTCGAGCTCAACGACACCCAGTCCGGCGTGCTCGACATCGTGTTCAGGCTGGCCGACGACCGCGGCCTGCTGCTGCTCGACCTGGCCGACCTGCGCGCCCTGCTCAACCTCGTGGCCGAGGAACGCAAGGACATCTCGACCAGCTATGGCCTGGTCAGCGCGCAGTCGGTCGCCGCGATCCAGCGCGCCCTGCTGCGGCTGGAACAGGACGGTGGCGACCGGTTCTTCGGCGAACCGGCGCTGGAGCTGGCGGACCTGATGCGCACCACGACCGACGGCCGCGGCGTGATCGGCATCCTCGCCGCCGACCAGCTGGTCCTGCGCCCGCGGCTGTACTCCAGCTTCCTGCTGTGGCTGCTGTCGGAACTGTTCGAGACCCTGCCCGAGGTCGGCGACCTCGACAAGCCGAAGCTGGTATTCGTGTTCGACGAGGCCCACCTGCTGTTCGACGACGCCCCGCCGGCGCTGCGCAAGCGCGTCGAGCAGGTGGTGCGCCTGATCCGTTCCAAGGGCGTGGGCGTGTACTTCTGCTCGCAGTTCCCCGACGACGTGCCGGCCGAGATCCTCGGCCAGCTCGGCAACCGGGTGCAGCACGCGCTGCGCGCGTTCACCCCGCGCGACCAGAAGGCGGTGAAGACCGCCGCCGAGACCTTCGTGCCGAACCCGAAGCTCGATGTCGCCGCCACGATCTCCACGCTCGGCACCGGCGAGGCGCTGGTGTCCACGCTGCAGGACAAGGGCGTGCCGATGCCGGTCGAGCACACCCTGATCGCGCCGCCGCGCTGCCGCATGGGTGCGATCACCGAGGCCGAGCGCGCCCAGGTGCGTGCCACGAGCCCGGTCGGCGCCAGGTACGACACCCCCGTCAACCGCGAGTCGGCCGCCGAGATCCTGGCACGACGCACCGAGGCCGCGCCCGCACAGGCGAAGGCGCCTCCCGCGAAGAAGGACGCGGGCGGGGAGGACGAGGGCGGCATCGGGCGCGCGCTCAACGAGTTCCTGTTCGGCACGAAGCGCCGCCAGGGCATCGTACAGGCCGCGGGCAAGCAGGCCGTGCGCACGGTGACCAACCGGATCATGCGCAACATCCTCGGCAGCATCCTCAAGTGAGGACGCGATGGGCCGTTGGCGGCCGCCACCCGAGAAAAGCACCGCGCTGATCACGCCAGAGGGCCACGCGCGCCTGAAGGCCGAGCTCGACGAGCTGTGGCGGGTGAAGCGCCCGGAAGTGGTCAAGGCCCTGGCCGCGGCCGCGGCCGAGGGCGACCGCTCCGAGAATGCCGAGTACACCTACCGCAAGAAGCAGCTCGGGGAGATCGACCGCCGCGTGCGCTACCTGAGCAAGCGGCTCGAGGCGCTGCGCGTGGTCGCCGGGAAGCCGGCGGACCCGGAGGCGGTGTTCTTCGGCGCGTGGGTCGAGCTGGAGAACCTCGCCACCGGCCAGACCTCGCGCTACCGCATCGTCGGCCCGGACGAGACCGACGCCGCGCGCGGCTGGATCAGCATCGACTCGCCGCTGGCCCGCGCCATGCTGCGCAGGCGCATCGACGACGAGTTCGAAGCAGAGCTGCCCGGCGGGAAAACCACGTTCGTGATCCTGGACGTCAGCTACGAGGGCTGATCTCCCTGCCCGGCGCCGCCCCCGCCCCGGCATCGGGCAGCCCGCCCGGGCCGGCGTGTCCTGCATCCACGGCGGCGCCCCGGGATCCGGCTGCGGCCAGCGTCGGGAAGGAGTCTGTCCAGGGCGGGCGGAACCGGCATCCGGCGCGACGTGCAGCGGCGTGTCGCCAGCCCGGACACCGGCCCCGTCAGGTCGCATCCGTGGCCATCCCCCACCCCGCATCCGGCGGCGGCATACGCCGTGCCGCCACCATCGGGGCCGGGGGCACGGTCAGCCGCGCAGGACCTCGAGTTCCCGCCGCACGCGGCGCTTCAGGGCCTCGCCGTAGAGGTCGTACTCGTCGCTGCCCTTGATCTCGACGTCGACGAAGTCACCCGGCCGCAGGCCGGCCTCGAGGCCGTTCTGGATCTGCACCACGCCGTCGATCTCGGGCGCGTCCGCCATCGAGCGCGCGATGGCCAGCTCGCCGTCGACGAAGTCGACGAGGCAGCGCTGCACGGTGCCGACCTTCGCTTCCAGCTTCTCCGCGGAAATCTCCGCCTGCACTTCCATGAAGCGCGCCAGCCGCTCCTGCTTGACCTCCTCCGGCACCGGGTCCGGCAGCTCGTTCGCCGCGGCACCCTCGACCGGCGAATAGGCGAAGGCGCCGACGCGGTCCAGCCGGACCTCGCGCAGGAAGTCGAGCAGCTCCTCGAACTCCGCCTCCGTCTCGCCCGGGAAGCCGACGATGAAGGTGCTGCGGATGGTCAGCTCCGGGCAGGTTTCGCGCCAGCGCGCGATGCGCTCCCGCACCCTGTCCACGTCGCCGGGCCGCTTCATCAGCTTCAGGATGCGCGGGCTGGCATGCTGGAACGGGACGTCGAGGTACGGCAGCACCCTGCCTTCCGCCATCAGCGGGATGACCTCGTCCACGTGCGGGTACGGGTACACGTAGTGCAGGCGCACCCACACGCCGAGCTCGGACAGGCCTTCGCACAGCGCCTTCATCCGCGTCCGGTAGGCGCGCCCGCGCCACTCGCGTCCGGCGTACCTCAGGTCCACGCCGTAGGCCGAGGTGTCCTGCGAGATCACCAGCAGCTCCTTCACGCCGCCCCGGAGCACCAGGCGCTCGGCCTCGCGCAGCACCTCGTCCACCGGGCGCGAGACCAGGTCGCCGCGCATGGACGGGATGATGCAGAAGCTGCAGCGGTGGTTGCAGCCCTCGGAGATCTTCAGGTAGGCGTAGTGCTTCGGCGTGAGCTTGATGCCGACCTCGTCCGCGTCCGCGCGGCGCGGCAGCAGCCCGGTGAACGGGTCGGACTTCGGCGGCAGCGCGGCATGCACCGCCTCCATCACGCTGGCGTAGTCCTGCGGGCCGCTGATCGAGAGCACTTCGGGGAAGCGTTCGCGGATCAGCTCCGAGCGCTTGCCCAGGCAACCGGTGACGATGACCTTGCCGTTCCCGGCCATGGCCTCGCCGATGGCCTCCAGCGACTCGTCCACGGCCGCGTCGATGAAGCCGCAGGTGTTCACCACCACCACGTCGGCCGCCTCGTAGCTCTGGACCAGCTCGTAGCCCTCGGCCCGCAGCTGGGTCAGGATGCGCTCGGAGTCGACGAGGGCCTTGGGGCAGCCGAGGCTGACGAAGCCGACCTTGGGGCTGGTTGCGGACATGCGGGCGGATGCGCTGGCGGGGCGGCGATTATACGGGCCGCATGCCGGGCGCCGCCGCGCCCCGCCGCCGCGGCGGTAGAATCGCCCTGCCGACCGCGGAGGACGTTGCCATGGGACGCGATATCGCGATCAACACGCCGCACGGCCGCATCGGCGCCTGGCGGGCCGACCCGCCGCACCAGGCAGCGGCGCTGGGCGCGGTCGTGGTGCTGCAGGAAGTCTTCGGCGTCAACGAACACATCCGCAGCGTCGCCGAGCGCTACGCCGCGAAGGGCTATGTGGCCGTCGCCCCCGCCCTGTTCGACCCGGTCGCCGCCAACGTCGAGCTGGGCTACGACCCGGACAGCCTGGCGAGGGGCCGCGAGCTTGCTGCCGAAATCGGCTTCGAGCGCGCCGTGGACCTGGTGGCGGCCACCGCGGCGACGCTGCGCCGGGAAGGCCTGAAGGCCGCCGTGGTCGGATTCTGCTGGGGCGGCAGCCTCGCCTTCCTCGCCAACACCCGGCTCGGCCTGCCGGCGGTGGGCTATTACGGCGCGCGCACGCAGCCCTTCCTCGACGAGCGACTGCGTGCGCCGATGCTGTTCCACTTCGGCGGCAGCGACCCGACCACGCCACCGGAGTACATCGAGGAGCACCGCCGCAGGCACCCGCAGGCCGAACTGTACGTCTATCCGGAAGCCGGGCACGCCTTCAACCGCGACGTCGATCCGGCGCACTTCCACGCCGGGAGCGCCAGCCTCGCGCAGAAGCGCACCTGGGCCTTCCTGGAGAAAGCACTGCGCTGAACCGCCATGACCCGCCATCCGCCCGACACCGGTTTCGTCCTGCACCCGCAGCTGGCCACCGACTCGCACCCGCTGCAGTCATGGCCGCTGTGCGAGGTGCGGCTGATGGACGACGCCAACTACCCGTGGCTGGTGCTGGTGCCGCGCGTGCCCGATGCGCGCGAGCTGATCGACCTCGGCCCGGAACAGCGGCGGCAGCTCACCGACGAGATCGACCGGGCCGCGCGCGCACTGCACGACGTGTTCCGCCCGTTCAAGCTCAACGTCGCCGCGCTCGGCAACCTGGTGCCGCAATTGCACGTGCACGTGATCGCGCGGTTCGAGGACGACCCGGCTTGGCCAGCGCCGGTCTGGGGCCGCGCCTCCGCCCGCCCCTACACGCCCGACGAGCTGATCGAGCGCATCCGCCAGCTCGACGCCGCGCTGCGGACGTGACCCGGGCCACGATCGAACCGCTCGGCGAGGACGCCCTGCTGCTGCGGCTGGGCAGGTGCATCGACGCCGATGTCAACGCGCGCGTGCACGCCCTGGCCCGCCGGCTGCTGGCCGAAGCTCCGGCCTGGCTGGAGGAAGTCGTGCCGGCCTTTGCCTCGCTCGCGGTACGCCTGCGCGAGGAGGCCACCGGCGACGCGGACCGGCTGCACGAAGCGCGCGAATGGCTGTCGCGCCTGCTGGACGATGCCGGCGGCATGCCGGCGGATGACGGGACGGACGAAGCGCCGCTGGAAATCCCGGTCTGCTACGCGCCCGCGTTCGCGCCCGACCTCGGCGCGCTCGCCGCGCACGCGGGCCTGGCACCGGAGGAAGTCGTCGCACGCCACGCCGCCGGCGACTACCGCGTTGCCATGCTCGGCTTCGCCCCGGGCTTTCCCTACCTGCTCGGGCTCGACCCGGCGCTGGCGATGCCGCGCATGGACACCCCACGGCTGCGCGTGCCCGCCGGCAGCGTCGCCATCGGCGGCGCGCAGACCGGGATCTACCCGCAGGACAGCCCCGGCGGCTGGCGGATCATCGGCCGCACCCCGCTGCGCCTGTTCGACGCCACGCGCGACCTGCACTGCCTGCTGGCACCGGGACAGCGGGTGCGCTTCGTACCCGTGGACGAGGCGCGCTTCGCCGAGCTGGCCGAACGGGAGGACGCACGATGAGCGTGGTGGTCCTGTCCGGGGGGCTGGCCACGACGGTGCAGGACGGCGGCCGCCGCGGCTGGGCACGCTTCGGCATCTCCCGCGCAGGCGCCCTCGACCCGTGGTCGTTCGCGCTGGCAAACCTGCTTGCCGGCAACCCGCCGGACGCGCCGGCGCTGGAGCTGAGCTTCGTCGGGCCGCACCTGCGCTTCGAGCGCGCGGTCCGCATCGCCCTGTGCGGCGCGCCGATGCCGGCCGAGGCGGACGGCATGGAGATCCCGTACGGGCGGCGCGTCGAGCTGCCCGCCGGCTGCGTGCTGCGCATCGGCGGCTGCCGCGGGGGCGCGCGCGCTTACCTCGCGATCGCCGGCGGCTTCGCGGTTCCCTGGTGCCTGGGCAGCGCCAGCACCGACCTGCGCGGCGGCTTCGGCGGGTACGAAGGCAGGCCGCTGTGCCAGGGCGACCGGCTGGCGCTCGCCTCCCCTCCCGTGCTGCAGGTCGAGCGCCCCGCCGTGTCCCGGTGGTGGGTGGACACGCGTCCCGACGACGGACCTGCCGGCGGAATCGCCCGCATCCGCGTGCTGCCCGGCAGCGAGGACACGCTTCCGCCCGGCGCGCTGCTGTCACGTGAGTGGGAAGTGTCGGCCGCGAGCAACCGCCAGGGGCTGCGCCTGCTCGGCACGCCGCTGGCCGCGGACGCGGCGGGCGATGCGGCGTCGGAACCGGTGGTGCCCGGCACCATCCAGCTGCCTCCCGACGGCCGGCCCATCGTGCTGCTCGCCGACGCCCAGACCCACGGCGGCTACCCGCGCATCGGCCACGCGATCCGCGCCGACTGGCCGCGTCTTGCGCAACTGCGTCCCGGCGCGCGCCTGCGCTTCGTCGCGTGCACGCCGGAACAGGCGCATGCGGCGCTTTGCCGCCAGCGCGAGCGCCTGCATAGAATCGCGGTCGCACTCGCGGCCAGGGGCGGATGAGGTGGGCGCGCGCATCGACTTCAACTGCGACCTGGGCGAAGGCTGCGGCGACGACGCCGCGATCGTCCCCCACATCAGCTCGGCCAGCATCGCCTGCGGCGGCCACGCCGGCGACGAGGCCAGCATGGCCGCGGCGGTCGCGCTGTGCATGGCGCATGGCGTGGCCATCGGCGCCCATCCCTCGTTCGAGGACCGCGCGCATTTCGGACGTCGTGAACTCGACCTGCCGCCCCCCGCCATCCACGACCTGGTGCGGGAACAGGCCAGCCGGCTGCTGGCCGTGTGCGGACGGGCCGGCGCGCGCCTGCACCACGTCAAGCCGCACGGCGCGCTGTACAACCTCGCCGCGCGCGACCGCGCGGTCGCCGATGCCATCGCCGCCGCGGTGCACGGGATCGATCCGGGACTGTGGCTGTACGCGCTGGCCGGCTCGGCGCTGGCAAGAGCCGGTCGCGCCGCCGGGCTGCGCGTGGCCGAGGAAGCCTTCGCCGAGCGCGGCTACACGGCGGACGGCCGGCTGGCGCCGCGCGGCACGCCCGGCGCGGTGATCGAAAGGCTCGAAGACGCCCTCGCCCAGGTCCGCTCGATCGTGCGCGAAGGCGTGGTCACGGCGGTGGACGGCATCCGCGTGCCCATGCGCGCCGATACCCTGTGCCTGCACGGCGACCGCGACGATGCCGCGTGCTTCGCGGCCGCGCTGCGCCGCTGCCTCGAGGACGAAGGCATCACCATCTCCACTCCCGGGAGTCCGCAATGAACTACTGGCCCCTGCTCGGCATCGCCCTCGTCGTCGCCGGCTTCGCGCTGCGCCTCAATCCCGCGCTGGTGGTCGTCGTCGCGGGCATCGCCACCGGGCTTCTGGCCGGCATCGGCCCGGTCGAGGTGCTCGCCCTGCTCGGCCGCGCCTTCACCGACCAGCGCTACCTGGCGCTGTTCCTGCTCACCCTGCCCGCGATCGGACTGCTGGAGCGGCACGGCCTGAAGGAACGCGCGCAGCAATGGATCGGGCGCCTGCGCGGCGCGACCGCGGGACGCGCGCTCGCCGCCTACCTCGCCGGGCGCCAGCTGCTCTCGGCCCTGGGCCTGGTCGACCTCGGCGGCCACGCCCAGACCGTGCGCCCGCTGATGGCGCCGATGGCGGTGGGCGCGGCCGTGAACCGCCACGGCCCGCTGCCGCAAGCCACCCTCGACCGGGTCCGCGCGATGACCGCGGCCAGCGAGAACGTCGGCCGCTTCTTTGGCGAGGACATCTTCATCGCCTTCGGCGCGGTACTGCTGATGCAGGGTTTCTTCGCCGGCCACGGCATCGAGCTGGAGCCGCTGCACATCGCCCTGTGGGGCATCCCGACCGCGATCTGCGCGTTCCTGATCCACGCCGGCCGCCTGCTGCGCATGGATGCACGCCTGGCCCGCGAGGCCGCTGCGCTGCGCGCCCCGCGCGACGGCGGGGACGGTGCATGATCACGCTCGACCTCGTCTACTGGCTCGCCGGCGCCTACCTGCTCGCGGTCGCGGCGCTCGGCCTGCGCGACCGCGCCAACCCGCGGCGCCTGACGACGGCCCTGTTCTGGGCCCTGCTCGGGCTGATGTTCCTTGCCGCCGACCGCCTGCCCGCGCCTGCGGTCGGCGCGTTGGTGGTCGCGCTGGCCGGCTTCGGCGGGCTGGGCCGCGGGCGCTACGATGAAACCACGCCGCAGGAACGCGAGGCCGAGGCCCGCCGGCTGGGCAACCGCCTGTTCTGGCCGGCGCTGCTGATCCCGGCGGTGTGCGTGCTGCTGGCGGTGGTGCTCAAGGACCTGCGGATCGGCGGACACTTCCTGCTCGGCCGCGAACACACCACCCTGGTCGCGCTCGGCATCGCCTGCGTGGTCGCCGCCGTCGCCGCCTGCGCGCTCACCCGGCAGTCGCCGCTGGCCGCGGCGGAGCAGTCGCGGCGTCTGATCGACGCGGTCGGCTGGGCGGCCCTGCTGCCGCTGCTGCTGGCGACCCTGGGCGGCGTGTTCGCCGCGGCGGGCGTGGGCGACCTGGTCGCCGGTCTGGTCCGCGCCGCGATCCCGGTGGACCACCGGCTGGTGGCGGTGGCCGCCTACGCCATCGGCATGGCGCTGTTCACCATGGTCATGGGCAACGCCTTCGCCGCGTTCCCGGTGATCACCGGCGGCATCGGCCTGCCGCTGCTGGTCGGGCAGCACGGCGCCGACCCCGCGCCGCTGGCCGCGATCGGCATGCTCAGCGGCTACTGCGGCACCCTGCTCACGCCGATGGCCGCGAACTTCAACCTGGTGCCGGCCGCGCTGCTGGAGCTGGAGGACCCGAACGCGGTGATCCGCGAGCAGGTCGGCACCGCGCTGCCGCTGCTGGCTTGCAACATCCTGCTGATGTATTTCATCGTGTTCCGATGAACGCTTCGCGACGGCGCCCGCGTCCCGTCCTGCTCACCGGCTTCGGCCCGTTCGCGGACGCGGCTTCCAATCCCAGCATCGAGGCGGCGCGCGCGCTGGACGGCGCGGTCATCGCCGGCCACCAGGTCGTGGTGCGCGAGCTGCCGGTGGAGTTCGGCGTCGCGCGCGAAGCGCTGCGCCGCGCCCTGCGCGAGCTGCGCCCTGCCCTGGTGCTGTGCACCGGGCTGGCCGCCAGCCGCGACGCGGTGTCGCTGGAACGGGTGGCGATCAACCTCGACGACGCGCGCATCCCCGACAACGCCGGCCGGCAGCCGGTGGACGTGCCGGTGGTGCGCGGCGGGCCGGCCGCCTACTTCTCGACCCTGCCGCTCAAGGCCATGCTCGCCGCGCTGCGCGCGGCCGGCATCCCCGCCGAGGTCTCGCAGACCGCGGGCACCTTCGTCTGCAACCACGTGTTCTACGCACTGATGCACCGGCTGCGCCGCAACCGCGGCGTGCGCGCGGGCTTCGTCCACCTGCCGCCGCTGTCGGGGGAGTTCACCCTGCCGGTGCTGGAACGCGCACTGCGGATCTGCATCGAAACCGCGCTGTCCACCGCCTGCGACGCGCGGATCGCCGCGGGCGCGGTGGACTGATCCGCCGCCGGCTCAGGCCTTGGGCAGCGTGACCCCGGTCTGGCCCTGGTACTTGCCGCCGCGGTCCCTGTACGAGACCTCGCACACGTCATCCGGGTCGGACTGGAAAAACAGCATCTGCGCCACGCCCTCGTTGGCGTAGATGCGCGCCGGCAGCGGCGTGGTGTTGGAGAACTCGAGGGTGACGTGCCCTTCCCACTCCGGCTCCAGAGGCGTCACGTTGACGATGATCCCGCAGCGGGCGTAGGTGCTCTTGCCCAGGCACACCACCAGCACGTCGCGCGGGATGCGGAAGTACTCGACCGTGCGCGCCAGCGCGAAGCTGTTGGGCGGGATGATGCACACGTCGCCTTCCACGTCCACGAAGCTCTTCGGGTCGAAGTTCTTCGGGTCGACGATCGTGGAGTTGATGTTGGTGAAGACCTTGAACTCGCGCGCGCAGCGCACGTCGTAGCCGTAGCTGGACGTGCCGTAGCTGACGATGCGCCGCCCGTCGACCTCCTTCACCTGCCCCGGCTCGAACGGATCGATCATGCCGTGCTTCTCGGCCATGTGCCGGATCCAGCGGTCGCTCTTGATGCTCATGCGCTCGTTCACCTGCGGCCGTCCCGGCCGGAAGGCGGCATTGTACGGGCCCTGCCCCGGCCGGGCGACCCGCACCGGACGGGCCTAGGCCAGCGAGGAGGGGATCCGCACCGGCGCGCGCGGGCGCCTCGACAGCTCCTGCTGCAACCGGCGCGCGGTCTCCCGGAAGGCCCCGGCCGCGACCGAATCCGGCCGGGCGGCCACCACCGGGACGCCGGCGTCGCCCTGCTCGCGGATCCCGATCTCCAGCGGCAGCGACCCCAGCAGCGGCACTCCGTACTGCTCGGCCATCCGCCTGCCGCCGCCCTCGCCGAACAGGTGCTCGACATGGCCGCAGTTCGGGCAGGCGTGGACGGCCATGTTCTCGACGATGCCCAGCACCGCCACCCCGACCTTCTCGAACATCCGCAGTGCCTTGCGTGCATCGAGCGTGGCCACGTCCTGCGGCGTGGTCACCACCACCGCCCCGGCCACCGGGATCTTCTGCGCCATCGTCAGCTGGATGTCGCCGGTGCCGGGCGGCAGGTCCACCACCAGGTAGTCCAGGCCTTCTTCGCCACCCCACAGCGTGTCGTTGAGCAGCTGCATCAACGCCGAGGTCGCCATCGGCCCGCGCCAGATCATCGGCGTGTCCTGCTCCACCAGCAGCCCGATCGACATCGCCTCCACGCCGTGCGCCCGCATCGGCTCGATGGCCCTGCCGTCCGGGCTGTCGGGCCGGCCGGACAGCCCGAGCATCGCCGGGACGCTGGGGCCGTACACGTCGGCGTCGAGCACGCCCACGCGCGCGCCCTCCCCGGCAAGCGCCAGCGCCAGGTTCACCGCGGTGGTGGACTTGCCCACGCCGCCCTTGCCCGACCCCACGGCGATGATGTTGCGGATGCGGGGATGCGGGGACAGGTTCTGCTGGACGGCGTGTGCAGGGACGCGCATGGTCTGGCTTTCGATGGCGGGCCGCCAGTTTACCCCCACCCGGCCCGGGGTGCCGGTCCGGCGGACAACGGCTGCCGTGGCTCCCGCCTGCGCCGGCCAGGCACGCCGGCATGCATCGCCATCCGCGAACCACCACGATCAGGGAAACGGAAGACGGACGCTTGATTGCAATCGCCTGAACACATCGTTGCATTTTCCGGCTCTTTCAGCTTCATGGAACAGATCCAGACGTCGAGCGCAAGTGGCGAAGGAGCCCGGACAGGTCACGGGCATCCGCTGTCAACCGCGTGATAACTTCAGATGGCATCCGTTGGCCTCCCGCGTGGAGGCTTTCGTTTGCAACGCAGAACGCCCGCTGCGCCAGACAACCAACCGGGCGATGGCCGTTTCCATTGGAATCCAACTCATGAATTTCCTCTCTCCCCGCTACAAGCCGAGCCTGCTGAGTCGTGCAGTGCTCGGTGCCCTTCTCGTCTCCGCGTCCACCGCGGTCCTCGCGCAGAATGCCGGGGATGAATCCCCGGCCCAGCCGAAAGAACTCGACAAGGTCGTCGTCACCGGCTCGCTGATCCCGCAGAGCCAGATCGAGACCTCGACGCCGGTGACGGTGATCTCGGCCGAAGACATCCAGATGCGCGGCTTCCAGAGCGTCGCCGACATCCTGCAGCAGTCCAGCTTCGCGACGGGCGGCGTCCAGGGTGGCCAGACCAGCGCCTCGTTCACGCAGGGCGCCGAGGCTGCGAGCATGTTCGGCCTCGACCCGGGCTACACCAAGTACCTGATCAACGGCCGCCCGATGGCGAACTATCCGGCCCTGTACAACGGCTCGGACGTGTTCAACAACATCAGCGGCATCCCGGTCGCCCTGGTCGAGCGGATCGAGATCCTGCCCGGCGGCCAGTCCTCGCTGTACGGCTCCGACGCCATCGCCGGCGTGGTCAACATCATCCTCAAGAAGAACGTCGATGCGGGCGAGCTCGCGGTCCGCGGCGGCTTCTTCACCGAAGGCGGCGGCGACAGCATCCGGCTGACCTACGCCAACAGTTTCTCGGGCATGGACGGCCGCCTGAACTCTCTGGTCGGCATCCAGCTCGATGACCGCTCGCCGATCTGGGGCTATCAGCGCGACCTGTCACGCACCTACAACTTCGCCGGGTACAACACGCCGGTCCCGAGCCGGGACTTCCTCGTTTACGAGTACTTCACCAGCTCGTACTTCTTCATGGACCCGAACAACTGCGCCAACACCACCGGCCAGTTCAACGGCTCGACCCAGCAGTACACCCGCCCCGGCTACGGCACCTATTGCGGCTCGTTCCTCTCGCCGGGCTACCGCACGATCCGCAACGGCAAGGAGTCCGGCCAGATCTACTCCTACACCACCTTCGACCTCAACGACAGCACGCAGCTGTACGCGGAGGTGATGGGTCTGGTCGAGAACGTCAAGTACGCGACCGGCTCGAGCTACACCTGGTGGGGCACGGGCACGACGTGGGGTGGCTACTACGACCCGAACCTCGACGAGATCGTGAACCTGCAGCGCGCCTTCTCCCCCGAGGACATCGGCGGCCGCGGCTACCACGACATCATGAACACGGACAAGAACCGTGCACTGACGGTGACCTTCGGCGTCAACGGCCAGATCGGCGAGTGGGACTACAACGCCTACCTGTCGCGCGCCGAGTACCGCCTGACCGAGCGCAACTGGGTCCGTTTCCGCGAGGCGATCGACAACTACTTCCTCGAGAAGGTGCTCGGGCCGCAGCAGGGCCGGGATCCGTACTACGACTACTTCCCGGTGTTCACGCCAAACTACGACGCGTTCTACCGCCCGATCGACCCGACCGACTTCGCCCGCTTCACCGGTTTCGTGAACAACAAGTCGCGCACCTGGGACAACCTGCTCCACTTCCAGCTGACCAACACCGCGCTGTTCTCCCTGCCGGGCGGCGACGCCGGCTTCGCGGTGGTGGCCGAGGCCGGCAACGAAGGCTGGGACTACAGCCCCGACGCGCGCATGATCGAGGACCCGGACACCCTGCTGTCCGAGATCTGGGGCCAGACCTCGGTCAGTGGCGCCGGCCACCGCAGCCGCTACGCGCTGACCTCGGAACTGCGCCTGCCGGTGCTCAACACGCTGACCATCTCGGCCTCCGCGCGCTACGACGCCTTCGACGTCGCCGGGGAAAAGGTCGACAAGCCGACCTGGAGCCTGGGCTTCGAGTACCGTCCGGTCGAGAGCCTGCTGCTGCGCGGCAAGATCGGCACCGCGTTCCGCGCACCCTCGCTGGCCGACACCTTCCAAGGCCTGAGCGGCTACTACAGCTACGTGGCCGACTACTTCCGCTGCAGCGAGGAAGGCTACGATCCGAGCGACCTCGAAGGCTGCGCCTATGACGACGAGCAGTTCTTCGGCCAGTCCTCGGGCAACCGTGACCTGGAGCCGATCGAGGCCGACGTGTGGAACGCTGGCGTGGTGTGGTCGCCGACCGCGAAGCTCTCCTTCGCCCTCGACTACTACAGCTGGAAGATCCAGAACGAGGTGGACTCGATCAGCGCCGACGACCTGATGCGCAGCGAGTACTACTGCCGCACCGGCGCGGCCGGCATGCCCATCACCAGCTGCGAGAACGTGCTGGCCTGGGTGCGCCGTGACGCCGGCGGCACGCTGGTCTCGTTGTACACGCCGAAGGTCAACATCGCCCGCCAGGAACTCGAGCTGATCACCGCGAGCATGAACTACCAGCTCGACATCGGCCGTTTCGGCAGCTTGGAGTTCGCGGCCAACTACACCAACAAGTTCCGCCACCTCCTGCAGGCGACGCCGGAAGCCGAGGCCGCCGACCTGCTGAAGAGCCCGTACTGGATGTGGTACTACGACTCCTACGCCAAGACCCGCCTCGATGCATCGCTGGCCTGGGCGAAGGGCAACTGGACCACGACCCTGTACGCGAACCGGATCGGCTCCACGCCGAACTACCTGGCGTACGCGACCGACAGCTACGACTACGAGCACTCGAGCGGGCAGAAGGCCGGCAAGTGGGCGCCGTACATCACGTACAACGCGAGCGTGAACTGGCGCGCCACCGACGACCTGACCTTCTCGGTGATGGTGAACAACCTCACCAACAAGACGCCCAAGGAGCACGCCCAGAACTTCCCCGGCACCACCAGCACGCCGTGGAACAACTACTACTACGACATCCTGGGCCGCGCGATCTACCTGGAAGCCAGGTACAACTTCGGCAACTGACCGGCCTCGTCAGGCCAGACTGGAAGCCCGGCCCCGTGCCGGGCTTCTTTTTTTCCGCCTGCCTGCCCTGCACCCGCATCTGCGCGCTGGACTTGCCATCCGGGCCGCCGGGCGGTGCCCGACGGCCAGCGCATGGAATAACCCATTGTTTCTCAAATCTTTTTTCAAAAAGCTCCGCACTGTTCCGGCCGGGGACACCCCCGTTCCACATGGAAGGCAATGAGGCTTGCGAAAAGATTAAGTTCGTGTTAATTACGGCCCGTGGGCTTGGGGGTAGCTAAGCCAGAGATTGGAGTTTTCCATCCGCGCCAATCATCCGAGCACACCGAAACCACCATCCACCCATGTTTTGTTTACCCAGGGGGGGTTCAACAGAATGGCTATCAATCGTCAGCTGAAGCGGAGCCAATTGAGCCGCGCGTTGCTGGTCTCGTTCCTGATGCTGTCCTCGGGCACCCTGTTCGCCCAGGACGGCCAGTCCTCCGGTGACCAGGACGCCGGGGATGAGGAGGTCTCCGCATCTGCCGGCACCTCCGGCCCGGCAACCACCTTGGACAAGGTCCAGGTGGTGGGCTCGCGCATCAAGCGCGCCCAGATCGAGAGTTCGACTCCGGTAACGATCATCTCCCGTGCCGAACTCGACCGCGAAGGTCACGTCTCGGTCTCCGACATGCTGCAGACCCTGACCCAGGGCACGACTGGCAGCTTCACCGGTGACCTGGCCGTGTCGGGCTTTACCCCGAATGCCCAGGTGGTGAACCTCCGTGCGCTGGGCCCCGGCTACACGTTGACCCTGGTCAATGGCCGGCGCCCACCCATGTACCCGCAGCCCTACAACCGTGACAACAACATCACCAACGTCCGGGCGATCCCGACGGCCATTGTCGACCGCACCGAGGTGCTGACCGGTGGTGCTTCGGCCATCTATGGCTCCGACGCCGTGGCGGGCGTGGTCAACATCGTGACCCGCAAGAATTTTGATGGAAACACGCTCCGTGGCACCGTCGGCACCACGGCAGAAGGCGGCGGCGACTACTTCAACCTGGAGCTGAGTGGCGGCCGCACCGGTGACCGCTGGAGCTGGCTGTATGCCCTTTCCACCTCCCATGTCGAACCGATCTTCGCCAGTCAGCGCGAAATGACCGCCGACATGCGGAACAACCCATACGGCCTCACGGTCAACCCCGCGCTGTCGATCGTGGCGATCGACGGCCTCGGATGGGCCGCCGGCACGGCCGGTCACAACGCCGTGTATGACCCGGGCATCTGCGAGGCCCTCGGGTTCACCACGGTTACCACCGCTTCCCGCGGCAGGTACTGCGGTTCGTTCGACCAGGTTGCCTCCCGCTCGCTGCAGAACAGTCGCGAGGAGTACTCGGCGTACACCTACGGAACCTTCGACGTCACTGACAACACCCAGCTGTTCGCCAGCCTGATGGTGTACAAGCAGGACGCGAAGTCGAGCAGCGGCACCGAGTTCTGGGGTACCAGCGGTGACCGGTTCACCACCGATCCGACCGGTGCCACCACGACCTACTTCTACGAACCGAACATCGGCACCCTGCTCCAGCTGCAGCGCATCTTCCAGCCGCGGGAGCTGGGTGGCAACGAAGCTGCTGCCACGCTGTACACCGAGAAGACCTGGTATGCCGAATTCGGTGCCCAGGGCAGTTTGGGCCGGTTCGACTGGGAAGCCAGCATCAACTACGGCGAGTACGACTACAAGGCCGATCGCCCGCGCCTGCTGGCCAAGGCCGTCCATGACTACTTCCTGGGACCGCTGCAGGGCTACCTCTCGGGCTACCCGATCTTCGAGCTGAACCTCGACACGTGGAACGCCCCGTTGACGCCGGAGATCTACCGGAGCTTCTCCACCCGCGTCGTCAACGAGTCCAAGACGTCGTCCGGGACGATCAACTTCAACATCACGGGCGACCTGTTCAATCTGCCGGCCGGCCCGGTCAGCTTCGCCGGCGTCCTCGAAGCCAACCGGCAGACGCTCGACCTGCGCAGCGACTGGCGCTTGAACCAGCTGCTGCCGCCAAGCGAGAACACCATCTACAACCTGACCAGCTCGGGCAACACCAGCGGCGAGCGCGACCTGTACTCGGCCGGTGTCGAGTTCCGCATCCCGGTGTTCAGCATGCTGACCACCACGCTTGCAGCCCGCTATGACAAGTACGACGACATCTCGAACGTCGACGACGCCGTCACCTGGAACGCCGGCTTCGAGTTCCGTCCGTTCAGCAATCTGCTGATTCGCGGCAACTACGCCACCAGTTTCCGGGCGCCCGACCTGCAGCTCGTCTATGCCGAAGGCTCGGCAGCCTACAGCTCCATCTTCGACGAATACGCCTGCCGCTCCGGCGAGGGCCTTGGCCAGACCACGGGTCCGCGCTCGGTCAGCGAGTGCGGCGCCTCCAGCGACCCCACCCGTTACCAGACGCAGTCCCGCGTTGCGGGCAACCCCCTGCTGAAGGAAGAGGAAGGCGAGTCCTGGAGCGTCGGCTTCGTGTGGGACATCATCGACGGCATGACCCTGACCGCCGACTACTACGAGATCGTCCTCGAGGACAAGTCCACGGTGCTTTCCGCGGCCTACATCCTGCAAAACGAGGCGAACTGCCGGTTGGGCGTCCATCGCGATGGCCGTCCGTTCGAGCATGACATCAACTCGGCGTTCTGCCAGAGCATCCTGGGCATGGTCACCCGACGCAATGCGCCGGATACCGCTGCCCACCTGCAGATCGAAAACATCAACACCTCGTTCATCAATGCGTCCTACCAGCGCGTGACGGGTGTCGACGCCAGCTTCGCTTACCGCTGGAACACGGACCGCTGGGGCAATTTCCGCGCGGCCCTCGGCTGGACGATCGAGCTGGCCGACGAGTACCAGCAGTTGCCCGAGAGCGAGCGCATCGACTATCGCGACCTGTGGGACTACAACAGCCGCAGCCGCACGCGCATGTCGCTGACCTGGGACAAGGATGAGTGGTCGGCGACCGTGTTCGGCACCCGCTGGGGCAGCGTCGTGAACTGGGACGAGACCGACCGCCTGAAGCCGTTCTTCCTGTGGAACCTGGGCATCTCGCGCAACTTCGGCCCGTCCATGAAGGCGACGCTGCAGGTCAACAACGTGTTCGACAACAAGTACCGTCTTGACCCGACCTACACCAGCTACCCGTACTTCTACAACTACCACGGCGCCGACATTGCCGGCCGCCGCTTCTACGTCACCCTGCAGTACAAGTTCTGATCGGTGGCGGTTTGCTGTCCCATGGAAGCCCGGCACTGCCGGGCTTCTTTTTTTGGAGTCCGGAACAGGCCGACAGAGCGGATTCCAGCCTGCCGGGACAGCCTGTCACGCTCCTGTACGCGGCTTTCGCCGGAACCACCCCCGCGGACGGGGAACAGGTGCTGCCGGCATGTTATCTTCGGTGTCCCAGGAGACATCGGGGGAGGACCGAGAACCTATGCACCTGATGCGCAGCCTCGTACTGATCACGGCACTCGCAGCCTCATCGCTCCCAGCAGCATCGCAACCACCCCGGCCGATCTCGGATTTCGTCAAACACCCGGCCTACAGCGGCGTCAAGATCTCTCCCACCGGCGAATACCTTGCCATCACGGTGGATCGCGGAGACCAGGATGTCCTCACTGTCATGCGGACTTCCGACCTCAGCATCCTGAAGGTCAACCAACTGCCCGACAAGAAAAGCGTCGGCAGCTTCTACTGGGTTGGACCTGACCGCCTGATGTTCAACGCCGTGCGCAAAATGGGCGGCTATGCACAGCCGCTCATGACCGGCGAGTGGTATGCGGTCAATGCTGACGGCACACACCCGCGCCCACTGATCTTCTACGGCGCCCGCGATGCCACTCAACGCAACAAGGCCGTCGGCAACGAGGTATACACGCTGCTCGACCCGCTGGATGACGACTCGCAGTTCGCCCTCATGCTGGCGAGGTACCCGCGGTCCTCCGAGGGGGCCGGCGCCGAGCTTGTCAGGATGGACACGTTCACCGGACGCCGGCAATCGGTCGTCCGGGCACCGAAGGAAAACTGCAGCATCGTCCTGGACGCCGGCAAGAACCCCAGTTTCTCGGTCTGCTTTTCGAGTCGAGGCGAGCAGGGCGAGTATGACGAGATGTCGGAACTCTTTCGTCGCGAGGAAGGCAAGTGGGTTCTGGTGAATGCTTCCAGGTCGGACGGGAAGCACCTGTCCGTCGTCGGAACCACTTCGGACGGGACCGTCTATGTGCTCCAGGATGACGGGAAGACTCCCGTGGCCCTCGGCACACTCGACACGTCGACTGGCAGTTTTGAACTTCTGCTCCAGGACAACGATGCGGACATTTCCGACCTCATCTGGGCGACGGACGAAGAAACACTGATCGCCGCAGTCACCGAAGCAGGCATCCCGAAAGTCCACCTCATCGACGAATCCCACCCGGACGCCGATCTGTACGCTTCGCTGGCGGCCGCATTCCCCGGGCAGATGGTCGATTTCGCCAGCCATACAAAGGATGGGGAAAAGGTCATCATCTCGGTCTACAGCGACACCAATCCGGGCGAGCTCTACCTGTACGACCGATCGACCGGACAGGCGCGTTTCCTGATGAGCAACCGCCAATGGCTGGCCCCGGATGAAATGGCTTCCGTCAAGCCATTCTCCTTCCGCGCCCGGGACGGCCAGCTCATCCATGGCTACCTGACCATCCCCAGGGGCTCGTCCGGCAAGGACCTGCCGCTGATCGTGAATCCGCATGGCGGGCCGATCGGACCGCGGGACAATTGGCGGTTCAACTGGGAGACCCAACTGCTTGCCAGCCGCGGCTACGCGGTCCTGAATGTCAATTACCGTGGCTCCGGCGGTTATGGCCGCGCGTTCCGGGATGCCGGCCATATGCAATGGGGCCAGAACATCCAGAACGACATCATCGATGCCACCCGCTGGGCCATCCAGGAAGGATATGCAGACAAGGACCGGATCTGCATCTACGGTGGCAGCTTCGGCGGCTATTCGGCCCTCATGGCACCGATCCGGGAGCCCGGCCTGTTCAAGTGCGCATTCGGCTATGTCGGTGTCTATGACATCGAGATGATGTTCAACAAGGGAGACATCCCCCGCACCGAGAGCGGCCTGCGCTACCTCCGTCGCACGCACGGTACCGACCCGAAGATCTGGGCGGAGAACTCGCCGGCCAGGCGTGCCGCCGAAGTCCGCATCCCGGTCTTCCTGGCCGCCGGTGCCCGTGACGATCGCGCCCCGCCGGAGCAGACGGAACTGATGGCCAAGGCACTCACCCAGGCCGGCAACCCACCGGAGGGCATGATCATCCAGTCCGGCGAAATGCATGGCTTCTATGACGAGCAGAACCGGGTGAAGCTGTATACAGAGATGCTCGCCTTCTTCGACCGTCATATCGGAAAAGACAGGAAGGATTGAACGGCCCCGGACCGGCCCGGACCTGGAGCCCGGCCCCGCGCCGGGCTTCTTTTTTTCCCCACTGGCCTGCAAGCCCGCCGGGTCTCCACCATCCGCCCCCGGATGGTATAAAGGCCACATCGCACCCAGGTCACCACGGAGTCCCGAATGCGCAAGTCCCTGCTGCCGTCCCTTCTCGTCCTGCTGCTGGCTCCCGTCCTGTCGTCCGCCCAGTCCAGCGACCCGGTGCTCGGCCGCTGGCGGACCATCGACGACCAGACCGGCCAGGCCAAGTCGATCGTGGAGATCCAGCGCAAGGCCGACGGCACCTACGCCGGCCGGATTATCCAGCTGCTCAACCCGAGCCGGCCGAACCCGGTCTGCGACAAGTGCAGCGACGACCGCAGGAACCAGCCGATCACCGGCATGGAGATCATCCGCGGGATGAAGGCCGAAGGCGGCGGCAAGTACGCCGGTGGCACCATCCTCAAGCCCGACGAGGGCAAGGTCTACAAGTCCAAGATGCAACTGATCGAGGGGGGCGCGAAGCTGGAGGTCTCCGGCTGCGTCGCCTTCATCTGCAAGTCGCAGGTCTGGCTGCGCGAGCAGTAAGGCACCACCGCCCGGCGACACGGAAAAGCCCGGCCCCGCCGGGCTTTTTTCTGCGTGCCGGGGCCCGCCGGGCCGGGCGCCCCGGCATGCGATAATTCCGTCCTTGCCGTCAATACCGGTGCCATCCCCGCCATGACCCCACGTCCCGCGATCGTCACCAACGCCCTGCCCTACGCCAACGGCCCGCTGCACCTGGGCCACCTGGTGGGCTACATCCAGGCCGACATCTGGGTGCGGGCGCGGAGGATGGCCGGGGGCGAGGTGGTGTACGTCTGCGCCGACGACACCCACGGCACGCCGATCATGCTGGCGGCGGAAAAGGCCGGGGTCGCGCCGGAGGAGTTCATCGCCGCGATCAAGGCCGGCCACGAGCGTGACTTCCACGACTTCGGCGTCCATTTCGACTGGTACCACTCGACCCACTCGGAGGAGAACCGCGAGCTGACCGCCCGCTTCTACGCCGCGCTGGAGGCGCGCGGCAGCATCGAGCGCCGCCCGGTCGAGCAGCTGTACGACCCGGTCAAGGGGATGTTCCTGCCCGACCGCTACGTCAAGGGCACCTGCCCGAAGTGCAAGGCGCCCGACCAGTACGGCGACAACTGCGAGGTCTGCGGCGCCACCTACGCGCCGACCGAACTGATCGACCCGCGCTCGGCGGTATCCGGGGCCACGCCGGAACTGCGCACCTCCGAGCATTTCTTCTTCCGCCTGGCCCAGTACACCGGGGTGCTGCGCGAATGGCTGCGCGGCGACGTGGCCGTGCCCGGGGTGAAGGCCAAGCTGGCCGAATGGATCGACGGCGAGGGCGGCCTGCGCGACTGGGACATCTCCCGCGACGCGCCGTACTTCGGCTTCGAAATCCCCGGGCACCCCGGCAAGTACTTCTACGTCTGGCTGGACGCGCCCATCGGCTATTTCTCCAGCCTGCTGGCCCTGGCCCGCAGCGGCCGCCTGCCCGGCTTCGACGAGGCGCGGATGGAGGAACTGCTGCGGCCCGGCCCGCATGCCGAGCTGCACCACTTCATCGGCAAGGACATCGTCAACTTCCACGGCCTGTTCTGGCCGGCGGTGCTGCACGGCAACGGCCTGCGCCTGCCCGACCGCCTGCACGTCAACGGCTACCTGACCGTGGACGGCGCCAAGATGTCCAAGTCGCGCGGCACCTTCGTGATGGCGCGCACCTACCTCGACCAGGGCCTGCCGCCCGAGGCGCTACGCTACTACTTCGCGGCCAAGTCCTCCGGCGGCGTGGACGACCTCGACCTCAACCTGTCCGACTTCGTCGCACGCGTGAACAGCGACATCGTCGGCAAGTTCGTCAACATCGCCAGCCGCTGCGCGAAACTGCTGGAGGTGCACTTCGGCAACGCGGTGTGGTCACCCGCCGATGCGGCCGGCGTGCCGCAGGACGCGCTGGCGCAGCGCGAGGCCCTGCTCGCCGAGGTACACGCGGCGACCTTCGCCACGGCCGCGGCGCACTACGGGGCCGGCGACTTCGCGTCGGTGGTCCGCAACGCGATGGCCGCGGCGGACCTGGTCAACGAATACATCGCCCGCAACGCGCCGTGGACGCTGGCCAGGGACCCGGAACGCCACGCCGGACTGCACGTCGTGCTGGGCACTGCGCTGCAGGGCTTCGCCGACATCGCCGCGGTGCTCAAGCCGGTCCTGCCCGCGACCATCGCCCAGGCGGAGCGCTACCTCGGCGTGGAGCTCGGACTGCTCCGCCGCGTGGACCTCGCCGGACGTACCCTGGCCGGCTCCTATGCCCCGCTGTTCACCCGTATCGACCCCAAACGCATCCAGGCCATGATCGAAGCATCAAAGGACACGCTCGCCGCGCCGGCCCAGCCGGCGAAGGACACGGCGAAGCAGCAGGAAGCGGCGTCGGCTGCCACGGCGCCGGAATACGTCGGCATCGGCGACTTCGCGAAACTCGACCTGCGCATCGGCAGGGTCGTCGAGTGCAGCCTGGTCGAAGGCTCGGACAAGCTGCTGCGCTTCGTGCTCGACGCCGGCGAGCTGGGCCGCCGCCAGATCTTCAGCGGCATCCGCGCCAGCTACGGCGAGCCGGAGAAGCTCGTCGGCCGCAACGTGGTGTTCATCGCCAACCTCGCGCCGCGCAAGATGCGCTTCGGCGTGAGCGAGGGAATGATCCTGTCGGCCGGCTTCGACGGCGGCCCGCTGGCCCTGCTCACCGCGGACGAAGGCGCCGCGCCGGGCATGCCGGTGCGCTGACGCCGGCCGTACCGCGGCGATGGACGCCGGCCTCGTCGAACGCCTCGACCGCCTGCTGCCGCAGACCCAGTGCGGCCAGTGCGGCTACGGCGGCTGCCGGCCCTACGCCGAGGCGATGGCGCGCAGCGAGGCCGGGCCCGATCGTTGCCCGCCCGGAGGCGACGATGGCGCGCGGGCACTGGCCCGGCTGCTCGGCGTGCCGCCCGTGCCCTACGACCGCCGCCTCGGCACGCACAAGCCCCCGCAGGTCGCGCGGATCATCGAGCCCGACTGCATCGGCTGCACCAAGTGCATCCAGGCCTGCCCGGTGGACGCGATCACCGGCGCGGCGAAGCTGATGCACACCGTCATCGCACCGCTGTGCACGGGCTGCGAGCTGTGCATCCCCGCCTGCCCGGTGGACTGCATCGAACTGGCGCCGGCGCCGTGAACGGCGCCGGGCGGCCTTGCCGCCCGGCAGTGGATCCGCGGGATCACTTCGCGCCCGCCTCGCAGGCGGAACAGACGCGCTCGACCTCGTAGCCGCGGGCGCGCAGCTTCTGGACCACGCCATCCTCGCCGAGCAGGTGCAGCGCGCCGACCACGACCAGGGCGTCGTCGGTTCCCGGCTGCTCGAGGTAACCGGCGATCTTCGGCAGCCATGCATCGTTGCGCGCGACGTTGATGCGCTCGTACAGCTTCGGGAACTTCTGCCGCATCTCCAGCGCCATTTCACGCCACAGCGCCTCGGCATCGCCCCGGCGCCAGGCCGTGTGCAGCCTCTCGATCACTTCCTGCCCGTCGGTGCTGGCCTCGAGCGCCTGCTGCAGGAACTGCACCTGCTCGTCACGGTCCATGCCATCGAGGAAGGCGATCTGCTCCGCGCCGGTTTCCAGTCCAGCGGTGGGCTTGCCGGCCTGCTTCGCCTGCAGGGCCATGTGGTTGTCGAGGCCGAGCTCGGGATCCAGGCCGTACTTCATCAGCTCGATCACGCTGACCGTGATACCCACGAACCACGGCTCGAACATCTGCAGCACCTCGCCGTTGAGTTGCATCGCGGCGAGGTGGCCGGCGTTGGCCTCGACCCACGACGCGAGCGCGGCGGCGGTTTCGGGTGGCAGCTCGCTGTCAAGCCGGGTACCGTCGGTGCGCAACGCTGCCTGTCCCATCTGCATGGCCAGCGTGGGCGACCCCATTTCCTCGGGCGCGATCTCGAACACCAGCTTCTCGGCATCGGCGAAGGCCACGTCGACGTCGCGGGACAGCGGGTAGTCCCCGGGCCTGAGCAGGTGGAACGAGCCGAGCAGGTAAACGCTGTTGTCGGCGTCGGACACCTTCCACAGCAACGGCACCGGCGGGTCCTGCGGCCTGGGCGCGTCGGCGAACGCAACCCCGCTGGCAGCCACGAGCATGGCGACGGCCAGGACACGGCGTGCGAACGTGCGGACCGGATTCCTTCGAATGCTCATCTTCGTGCGAATGCTCATCTTCGTGCTTCCCTGTGGTCGTACCGCTGCCTTGACGCGGGCCACGGGCCGGATGTGACCCTCACGGCCTGCGGTATTTCTTCTCGCCTGCGGTCACCGCCAGGTCCAGCCGGTTCTCCGGCGGCGGCAGCGGACAGGTCGCGAAGTCGGTGAACGCGCAGGGCGGGTTGTATGCGCGGTTGAAATCCAGCACGACCCTGCCCTGCGCATCCGGCGGCGGCGCGTACAGGTAGCGCCCGGCGCCGTAGCTGCCGTGGCCGCTGGTCCTGTCGGCAAAGATCAGGAACAGCGTGCCATCCTCGCCTTCCAGCGCCTCCAGCCGGTAGGTCCGGCCGCCGCGCTCGAACTCGACTGCGCCGGGATTGGGCTGCGGCCCCACCACACCGGTGATGTCGAGGATGTCGATGGTCCTGCCCGGCGGATGCGGCAGGAAGCGGCCCTCGATCCGCCACGAGGCGTCCGCGGGCCAGTATTCGAGCGTGCCGAAGCGCACCAGGCTGTCCGCCTCGGCATGCTTGACCCGCAGCGCCTTGCGCCCGTTGCGTTCGATCAGGGTCAACTGGCCCTTGCCATCGTCGAACCCGACGACCGTCGGCTGGCCCTCGCGGTCGGAACGCAACTCGAAACGGCCCTTCGCGGGCGCGCCGTCAACGGTCAGTGCCACGCCCTTTTCCGGCGTGAGGTAGACGCGCCCGCCTTCCTGCTGCAGCAGCCCCAGCTTTTCCGGTCCCTTCGCAAGGCGGATGCCGTTGGTGCCGCCGCTGCCGATGTAGTGCGCCTTGAGCTCGATCCAGTGCAGCCCGACCAGGCTGGCCCAGCCATCCGGCCGGGTCAGGCTCTCCAGCCGTTCCTGGCGCCAACGCTCGTGCCCGGCCAGGAACTCCGGATCCTGCGGACCTGGCTCTGCCTCTCCCACGGGGACGTCCTTCCCGCTGCCACCATCGCAGCCTGCGGCCAGCAGGACCGCCAGCAGGAATACGCATGTCGCCAGTGTCTTCCCCATCTCACCTTCCCCTCAGGAACCAGCGGTCGATGTCCGCCAGCGTGAACCGCGCCCAGGTCGGCCGGCCGTGGTTGCACTGGCCGGAACGCTCGGTCGCCTCCATCTGCCGCAGCAGAGCGTTCATTTCCGGCACGGTGAGCCGGCGGTTGGCGCGCACCGCGCCGTGACAGGCCATGGTCGCGAGCAGTTCGTCGCGTGCCTCCTTCACCCGCCGCGTCGCGCCATGCTCGCACAGGTCGGCAAGCACGTCGCGCAACAGCCCTTCGGTGTCCCCCTGCGCCAGCAGCGCCGGCACACCGCGCAGCAGTAGCGTCTGGGGCCCGGTGCGGGTCACCTCGAAACCGAGTTCGGCCAGGGTCGCGGCCTCGCGCTCGGCGGCGTCCGCCTCGCGTTCGGACACGGCCAGCGACTGCGGCACCAGCAGGGGCTGCATGCGCAGCCCTTCCCCGTCGTGCGCCGCCTTCAGCCTCTCGTAGCAGATCCGCTCGTGCGCGGCATGCATGTCCACGACCACCAGGCCGTCCGCGGTCTCGCTCAGGATGTAGATGCCGTGCAACTGGGCGATGGCGTAGCCCAGCGGCGGGATGCCCGCCACGGGATCGCCGGGCGGCAGCGGTTCCGGGGCTTGCTGCGGTTGCGTCGCGCCGCTCACCCCGGCGGGCGTCGAATACAGCGCGGCATAGGCCGCCCTCGCCTCGTCCACCTGCAGCGACAGCGGCGCCTGCGGCACCGGTTGCGACCACGGCCTCGGCGCGGCCGGCTCCCCTCCGCCGGCCAGCCCCGCCGGCACCATCGCCGGGGGCGGCTGGGCACCCGCGCGCGCCTGCGCCAGCGCCTCCTGGAGCGTGCGGTACACGAAGTCGTGCACCAGCCGTGCATCGCGGAAACGGACCTCGTGCTTGGCCGGATGCACGTTCACGTCCACGCGCGCCGGATCGAGTTCCAGGAACAACACCCAGGCCGGCTGGCGGCCGTGGTACATCACGTCGCCGTAGGCCTGCCGCACCGCGTGCGCCACGCTGCGGTCGCGCACTGCGCGGCGGTTGACGTAGAGGTACTGCTGGTCGGTGCCCGGGCGCGAGTATGCCGGCTGCGCGATCCATCCATGCAGGCGCAGGCCCGCGGCCCCGTGGTCGACGCGCAGTGCGTGCTTGGCGAACTCGGGGCCCAGCGCCTCGACCAGGCGATCTTCCGAGAACAGCTCGCCGCCGCCACGGTAACGCCGCAGCGGCTTGCCATTGTGGGTGACCCGCAGGTCCACGTCGGGGCGCGCCAGCGCCAGCGAGCGCAGCCATTCCTCGATGTGCCCGAGCTCGGTGCGCTCCGCGCGCAGGAAGCGGCGGCGCGCAGGCACGTTGTAGAACAGGTCACGGACCTCGACCGTGGTCCCGGGCGGGTGCTGCCTCGGCGCGGTCCCGCCGATGCGCCCGCCGTCCACCTGCAGCGCGGTGCCGTGCGGGTCATCCGCCCGGCGCGAGACGATCAGGAAGCGGCTGACCGAGGCGATCGATGGCAGCGCCTCGCCACGGAACCCGAGCGTCAGGACGCGCTCGAGGTCCTCCATCGACGCGATCTTGCTGGTGGCATGGCGCTCGACCGCCAGCGGCAGTTCCTCCGGCGCGATGCCGCAGCCGTCGTCACGGACCCGGATCAGGCGGACGCCGCCCTCCTCGAGGTCGATGTCGACGCGGCCCGCGCCGGCGTCGAGCGCGTTCTCGACCAGTTCCTTGACCACGGAAGCCGGCCGCTCGACGACCTCGCCGGCGGCGATCTGGTTGACCAGGATGTCGGGAAGCTGTCGGATCGGCACGCGATTGGCGGCGCCAGGGCGCCACGGCATGGATCAGCGCTGATGATAGCCGCTGCCGGGGCGGCGATGGGCCGCTGCGACGCGGGCCGCCAGTGCCCGCATCAGCGGCTGCCGGCGTTGCTTCCGGCCTGGGACGCGGCCGCGCGCATCGCGTACAGCGTGCCCGGCGGCGGCTGGTTGAGGAAGAACTCGTTGATGCCCCTGAGCACCGCCGCGGCCACCCTGCGCTGGTATGCCGGGTCACGCAGGAGCTTTTCCTCCTCGACGTTGGAGATGAACCCGGTCTCGACCAGCATCGCCGGCATGTCGGCGTTGCGCAGCACCGAGAAGTTCGCGTACTCGACGTCGCGCTTGTGCAGCCCGCCCAGGTCGCGCAGGCCGGCGAGCACGTGGCGCGCGGCGTCCTGCGAGGCCTTCATGTGCCCGCTCTGCGCCAGGTCGAGCAGCACGTTCGACAGCATGTCCCGCTCCAGGCGTACGCCGCCGACCAGGTCGGATGCGTTCTCGCGGTCGGCCAGCCACCGCGCCTGCTGCGACGAGGCCCCGCGCGTGGACAGCGTGTAGACCGAGGCGCCGCGCGCGTTGCGGTTCTGCGCCGCGTCGGCATGGATCGAGACGAACATGTCGGCGCGGGCCTGGCGCGCCTTGCGCGCGCGCTGCGGCAGCTCGATGTACACGTCGCGGTCGCGCACGAGGTAGGCCTGCATGCCCGGCGTGGCATTGATCTGCCGCGCCAGCTCGCGGGCGATCGCGAGCGTGACCAGCTTCTCCTGGGTGCCTCCGGGGCCGATGGCGCCCGGATCCTGCCCGCCGTGGCCGGCGTCGATGGCGATCACGAGCGGACGCGCACCCGCGACGGCGCGCGGCGGCACCGGCTGGGCGGCGGGCCTTGCGGCATCCGGTGCCGTCGCCGGCCCCCCGGGCGCATCGGCGGCAGCGGCCGGCTTCGCATCGGCGACGCGCGGCGGCGCGGCAGGCGTCTCGCCCGCGCCCTGCGGCGGCACGGATGCGCCCGCGGCCTCCATGCCGGCAACCTGCGGCTGCGTGGATGCCGGCTGCGGCGACGCCACGGAGGACTGCTCCGGGGCCGTTGCGGCCGTTGCGGCCGTGGACCGCCCCTGCAGTTCCGCGATCACCCGCCCGATCGGGTCGTCCCCGGCCGCCGGATCCTGCGTGGATCCGGCCTGTGCCGTCGTCGTGGCGGGTGCCGGGGCAGGCGGCTGCACGGCGGAAGCTGCGGCGGCCACGGGCGCGGACGGACCGTCATCGGGCCATTCCAGCACCAGGCGGACGCCGTCCGCGCCGGTTTCCAGCCGCGGCCCGAGCGCGACCACCGGGCTGGCCATGTCGAACACCAGCCGCGCCGTGCCCGGCACGGGCTGTCCGGTGCGCACGGACTTGACCACGCCGCTGCCCGGGGGCAGGGCCAGGTCCTTCGCGAAACGGCCTCCCGGCAGGTCCACGACCAGACGGTCCGGACCGGTCAGGCGCAGGACCCTGTATTCGCCCGGGGCGTCCAGCCGGATTTCGGCCCGGGTCCCGGTCGGCCCGGTGGAGAGCTGCAAGCCATTGATTTCAGAGGCGTGGACGAGGTTCCACAGCAGGGCCGCGACCAGCGCGAGGCCGAGCAGGAACTGCTGGAGGTTGATTCCCCGGGCACGCATGGGCGGTAGTCAAGCACCAACCCGGGATATTTGCAACGGTTTTTTCCTTTCAAATCCACAACCTGCCGAACCTTTCTACCGGTCCGGTTCAGGAAGGGGCCGCAAACTGTCCGGGATGGCCAGCCGGGCCAGCCAGTCCGCCCCGACCGCCCCCCCGGCCTGCAGGCGGACGCCCCGCCCCGTGCCCTCGACGGCAAGCGATATCCGCAGGTCGGGCGCCGGCAGCCCGCCCTCGCCGCGCTCGGGCCACTCCACCAGCCACAGCCGGGGCTCGATGTCGTCCAGCCCCAGGAAATCGAGTTCGGCCGCGTCGCCGATGCGGTAGAGGTCCAGGTGCACGGCCTCGCCCCCGTCCGGCAGCGGGTAGCGCTCGACCAGGGTGTAGGTCGGGCTGCGGACCGGCCCGGTCACGCCCAGCGCACGCAGCCACGCCCGCGCCAGCGTCGACTTGCCTGCGCCCAGGTCGCCGTGCAGGTACACCACCACGCGCGGGGGCGCGGCCCCGGCCAGGGCCGCCGCCAACGCGGCGGTCGCGGTTTCGTCGGGCAGGAACAGGCGCATCATCCGTGCACGGCGCCGTTCGCGCGGCGGCGCAGGTACGGGAACAGGTCGCGCGGCAGCAGTCCGCGCTCGCCGCCGTCGCGCGCGGCATCGTCGCCGGCCACCGCATGCAGCAGCGCGCCGGCGCACGCCGCCGCGAACGCCGGGAAGCCCTGCGCGCGCAACGCCGCGATGACGCCGGTCAGCACGTCGCCCATGCCGCCAACCGCCATGCCGGGATTGCCCGCGTCGATCACGCGGGGTGCCTCGCCGGGCGCGGCGACCAGCGTGCCTGCGCCCTTGAGCACCACCGTGCAATGCGTCTGCTCGCACAGCAGCCGCACGGCCGCGTAACGGTTCGCCTGCACTTCCACCGTGCCTGTGCCGAGCAGGCGCGCGGCCTCGCCCGGGTGCGGCGTCAGCACCGAATGCGCCGGCAAGGCGCGCGGATCCTGCGCCAGCAGGTTCAGGGCGTCCGCGTCCACGACCAGCGGCCGGCCGGAAGCCACCGCGGCCTCGAACATCGCCCTGCCCCACGGCGAGCAGCCAAGCCCGGGGCCGACCGCCACCACGTCGGCCGCCGTGAACAGCGGCGCGAGTTCCGATGCATCGGATACGCCCTGCACCATCGCCTCCGGGCAGCGTGCCAGCAGCGCCGGCACGTGTGCCTCGCGGGTGGCGACGCTGACCAGCCCCGCGCCGCTCCGCAGCGCGGCCTCGGCGCACATCATCACCGCCCCGCCCTTGCCGCTGTCGCCGCCGATGCACAACACGTGGCCGTTCAGGCCCTTGTGCGCGTTGCGCGGGCGCGGCGGGAAGCAGCGCCCCAGCGCGCCGGCCACCAGGCGGAAGGCGCGCGCGCGTTCCGGCGGCACCAGCTCCTGCGGCACGTCGAGCGTGGCCACGGCCAGCGTCCCGGTGTGGTCGCGCGCCGCGCCCGTGTACAGCCCGGCGTGCGGCGCGATGAACTGCAGCGTGTGCGTCGCCACGATCGCGGCGCCGGGCACACTGCCGCGGCCGGCATCGACCCCGCTGGGCACGTCGAGCGCGAACACGGGCAGCCCGGACGCATTCGCCGCGGCGATCAGCGCGGCGGTGTCGGCGTCCGGCGCGCGCCACAGGCCGATGCCGAACAGCGCGTCCACGACAAGGTCGGCATCGCCGAAACCCGCCCCGGACGCCTCCTCCACCCTGCCGCCGGCCTGTTCGTATTCGCGGCACGCGCGCTGCGCCAGCCCGCTGCGCGGCGCATGCGCGGCAAGCCGCAGCACGCGCACGTCACGTCCGGATTCCAGCGCGTGGCGGGCGAGGACGTAGCCGTCGCCGCCGTTGTTGCCGGGCCCGCAGAGCACCACGATGCGCATCGCATCCGGCCAGTGCCTCAGCAGCTCCCGCCAGGCGGCCTGGCCGGCCCGGGACATCAGCACGAAGGCGTCTCCTCCGAGCGCGGCGGTGGCCTCGGCCTCGATCCGGCGCTGCGCCGCCTCGTCGAACAGCGCGATGCCCTGGGGGCTGGGGAATGCGGTCATGCGGCGGATTCTATACTTCGCCCGTGACCGCGCCCGCAGACATCGCAGGCAAGCCCGACATGCACGCACTCGCCCTGCGGATCAAGGCGCTGGCGCGGGAGGCCGGCTTCCGGCGCTGCGGCATCAGCGGCGTGGAGCTGGGCGAGGACGAGGCCCACCTGCGCGACTGGCTGGCACAGGGCCTGCACGGCACGATGGACTGGATGGCGCGGCACGGCGACAAGCGCGCGCGCCCGCCGGAACTGGTGCCGGGCACGCTGCGCGTGGTCTCGGTCGGGCTCGACTACGGCCAGGACCCGGACCAGGCCAGGGACACCCTCGCCGACGGACAGCGCGCCTACGTGGCCCGCTACGCGCTGGGCCGTGACTACCACAGGCTGATGCGCAACCGCCTGCAGAGGCTGGCCGACCGCATCGCCGCGGAGATCGGCCCGTTCGGCCACCGCGTGTTCGTGGACTCGGCGCCGGTGCTGGAACGCGCGCTGGCGCGCAGCGCGGGCCTGGGCTGGATCGGCAA
>CALLKI010000040.1 GCA_938008415.1 uncultured Luteimonas sp.
GGCGACAGCGCGCGCCGCGCCTGGGTCGCATCGACCAGCAGGCCCGGCTGGCTGACCAGGGCGGAGACGTCGTCCTGCCCGGCGGTCACCCTTGCCGGCACCTTCAATGCAGGCGCGTCCGCGTAGAAGCTGGCGTTGATCTGGTTCTGGGTGATCAGGTAGTAGCGGAAGCGCTGGAACAGCGCCATGTCGACGCCCGACGGGCCGCGCCAGAAGCTCTTCAGCGGTTTCTGGCTCACCAGCCCCGGGATGGCGTAGAAGCAGTCGCCCAGCGTCAGCACCGGGGTGCCATGGAACAGCGCCTGCAGCCCGGTGGTGCTGTTGACCGTGACCACGCCGCGCGCGTGCTTGAGCAGCGTCGGCAGGTGCACGTCGTGGATGTACATCACCCGCTTGCCCAGGCCATGGGCCATGGCCCGTTCCTGGATGAAGCGGGTGTAGTCGCGGTAGGCCCGGTCCATCGGGTGGTGCTTGATGACCAGCCAGTCGCGCGGGTCGGCGTGGCGCGCGAACGAGGACATCACTTCCTCGATCAGCGCCTCGACGCTCGGGTAGGGCGAGTGGTGGACGATCTGGCTGTCGTTGTGCACCTGCAGCGGCAGCAGGAACCACTGCTTCGAGCGACCCGGTGCCGACAGGATGTCCAGCACCTGGCGCTCGGTCCAGGCATGCAGCACCTTGCGGATGCCGCCGCGGGCCCACTTGAACCCCTCGGTCAGCGGGTTGAGCGAGCGGTGGTACTGCTGGTGCGGGTACCGCCAGCGCATCAGGTTGGCCGCCAGTCCGTAGGCCATGGCGTGCAGCATCATCGACGAGAAACGCTGCCGGGTCGGCGTCGGGCCGGGCAGGCGTTTCAACGGCAGCGAGCGATAGAACGCCGGGTCCTTGGGGATGGCCGAGTCGCCGTTCACGCCGCCGATCTCCAGCGTGACATAGTCGGGGCGCAGGTAGCCTTCCTCGAACACGTACACCGGCAGGCCCATCCCGGCGGCCACCTTGCGCGCGGCGATGTGCATCGGGCGGGTCTGCCCGAACAGCACCACGGCATCGGCCCGGCAGGCGCTCAGGTGGGCTTCCAGCCAGCGCGGCCAGTCTTCCGGGCGGCCGGTGTAGGCCACCGCGCGGCGACGACGGTAGTAGAGCTCGTCGCCACCGTTGAAGTTGACCTTGTGGACCTCCTGACCGTGCGCTTCCAGGAAGGCGGCAAGCCGCGCAAAGAACGGCCCCATCGGCCCCTGAAGCAGCACGGGGCGACGGTGACGCAGCAGCGACAGGAGTGAAGCAGGATGAGGCATCAAAAAAATCAACGGCACCTGGCTGCGGGCGCCCGGGGGTCGTCTGACCCGAAGCGGTGCACAGGGCTGGGTGCCAAGCCCGCTATTGTGACGCAGACCGACAGCCGCACTTCATATGCCAGAGTGCAGCGAATCCGCAATTGTGTGCTCGCTGCCACAAAACCAGGTGCTACCTGAGTCGGGCGTGCGGGTGGAGGCGGTTGCCGTAGCCGTGAATCCCATCCCCGACAAATCCGTTCAGGTTGAAGCTGAAAGTGAGTGGTTGCAAACATTTCCTGCGGCGCCATTGGCTGGCGATACGCCGAAACAGGCCGGCGAGCCGGCGGGGCCGGCACGGTGCATGTGCCGACTTTCGCTCGCAAGAAGGAACTGCCTTCGGGACGATTCAGGCGTCCCTGCCGAACAGGTCCCGGGTGTAGACCTTGTTCGCCACGTCGTCCAGCTCGGGCGTGCGCCGGTTCGCCACGATCACGTCGGCGAGCTGCTTGAA
>CALLKI010000041.1 GCA_938008415.1 uncultured Luteimonas sp.
GGCGCGATCGAGCGCAACGCCGAGCGCATCGCCGCGATGATCGCCGAGGCCCGCGACGAGTTCGGCGCCGACATCGTGCTGTTCCCGGAGCTGGCGATCAGCGGCTACCCGCCGGAGGACCTGCTGATGCGGCCGTCGTTCCTGGCCGACTGCGAGGCGGCGCTGCACGAGGTGGCGAAGGCCGCGACCGGGATCGTGGCGGTGGTGGGTTGGCCGGAGTCTGCCGGCAGCATCCTCTACAACTCGGCCAGCGTGCTGCGCGACGGCAAGGTCGAGGCGACCTACCGCAAGCGCGAGCTGCCGAATTACAACGTGTTCGACGAGCGCCGCTATTTCCACGAGGACCCGGACGGCGGCCCGTGCGTGTTCGAGGTCAAGGGCGTGCCGGTGGGGCTGATCGTGTGCGAGGACCTGTGGTTCCCCGAGCCGCTGGCCGAGACCGCGGGGCAGGGCGCGCAACTGGTGCTGGTGCCCAACGCCTCGCCGTTCGAGCGCGGCAAGCACGCGCAGCGCGACGCGCTGCTGGCCGAGCGCACGAAGGACAACGGGGTGGCGCTGGCCTACCTCAACCTGGTCGGCGGGCAGGATGCGCTGGTGTTCGACGGGGCCTCGGTGGTGGCCGACGCCGACGGCACGGTGCACCCGGCGGCGGCCGCGTTCACCGACCAGTGGCTGGTGGTGGAGTACGACGTCGCGGGGCGCCGGTTCGCGCCGGTGCTGTGGATGGACGACGGCGACGAGAGCATGGACGCGCTCGCCTGGCGCGCGATCGTGCGCGGGATCCGCGACTACTGCGGCAAGAACGGCTTCTCGAAGGCGTGGCTGGGGCTGTCGGGCGGGATCGACTCGGCGCTGGTGCTGGCGCTGGCGGTGGAGGCGCTGGGCGCGGAGAACGTCACCGCGGTGCGGCTGCCCTCGCGCTACACCGCGAACCTGTCCAACGACCTGGCGCGCGCGCAGTGCGAGGCGCTGGGCGTGCGGATGCTGACGGTGCCGATCGAGCAGCCGTTCCAGGGCTTCCTCGACGCGCTGGCGCCGCACTTCGAGGGGCTGGCGCCCGACGTCACCGAGGAGAACCTGCAGTCGCGCGCGCGCGGCGCGATCCTGATGGCGCTGGCCAACAAGTTCGGCGGGTTGCTGCTGACCACCGGCAACAAGAGCGAGTACGCGGTGGGCTACGCCACGATCTACGGCGACATGTGCGGCGGCTACGCGCCGATCAAGGACCTGTACAAGACCGAGGTGTACGGGCTGGCGAAATGGCGCAACACGGTGGGCGGGGCGCCGGTGATCCCGCCGGGGGTGATCGCGCGGCCGCCGTCGGCGGAGCTGCGCGAGAACCAGACCGACCAGGATTCGCTGCCGCCGTACGACGTGCTCGACGCGATCCTGTTCCGCCACATCGACCTGGAGCAGTCGCGCGACGAGATCGTGGGCGCCGGCTTCGACGCGGCCACGGTGGACCGGGTGCTGCGCCTGGTGCGCACCAGCGAGTGGAAGCGCCACCAGGCCGCGCCGGGGCCGAAGGTCTCGCGCCGCGCGTTCGGCCGCGAGCGCCGCTACCCGATCACCAACCGCTACCCGGCCTGAGCGCCCGCCGCACGGGCTCGCGCCCGCCCGCCGCGTCCGGTAACGTGGTGCGGCGAGGGAACGCATGGCCGGTCACGGAGGACGCGGTAGGGGGTTTCCAGGAGAAAGACAGGGGATATGGGAGGCAAGAAGCACGGACAACGCCACCGGCAGCAGGGCGCGGGAAGCCAGCGCGGGAAGCGCAGGCTGCCGGCCGGCCCGGTGGACTGGGCGCTGCGCGCGCTGACGGTGTTCGGGGTGTTGCTCACCGCGTACCTCACGTGGAGCGGGGCGAGCGGGGAAGGCGCGGCCTTCTGCGCCGAGGATTCGGGTTGCGACGTGGTGCAGGGCAGCCGCTGGTCGCGTTTCCTTGGGCTGCCGATCACGTTCTGGGGGATGCTGCTGTACCTGGCGATGGCGTGGACGGCGTGGCCGGGCACGAGGCGGCTGTCGCGCTGGCAGCGGCTGTGGCGGCTGTCGTTCTGGGGGCTGGCGATCAGCGTGTACCTGACCCTGGCGGCGTGGATCTCGCTGCAGGCCTTCTGCATGTGGTGCCTGCTGTCGCTGGCGACGGTCACGGCGGTCTTCGTGCTGGTGCAGTGGCGCCGTCCCGAGGGTGCGCCGGGCGGCACCTGGGGCAACTGGCTGCTGGCCAACGGCCTGGTCGCGCTGGGCCTGGTGCTGGCGCTGCAGGCCTCGGCCATGGGCCTGCTGGAGCGGCGCGAGGACCCGCGCCTGCGCGGGCTGGCCGAGCACCTCGAGCGCTCCGGCGCAAGGTTCTACGGCGCCTACTGGTGCCCGAAGTGCAACGAGCAGAAGCGCGCCTTCGGCGGCGCGGCCAGGCGCCTGCCCTACGTGGAGTGTTCGCCGAACGGCCGCAACGGCGGCATCGCCTTCGACTGCGCCAGCGCGGGCATCTATTCCTATCCGACCTGGGTGATCGGCGGGCGCCAGTACACCGGCGTGCTGAGCCCGGAGCGGCTCGCGGCGATGAGTGGATACGACCTGGAGCGCGCGCCAGAGCAGTAGCGCGGGTGCCGGGAGGCCCCGGAAACGGAAACGCCGCCCCATGGGCGGCGTTCCTGTTCCTGTTTCCTGTTCCTGGCGGCGGTGCCGCGGCGGTCCCGGGCGGTTCAGTCGCGGTAGCGCTGGCTGTTGTCGATCGGGGATTTCTCGCCGGCGAACGGGTTGAGCTTGCGGATGGCCCACGGGTAGTCGGGCCAGTTGCCCTCCAGGTACGGGTGGTCCGGGGCGTTCTGCTCGAGCACGCGCCTGGCATCCGCGGCGAGGGCTTCGTTGCCCAGCTCGGTGTAGGCGGCGGCCAGGATGGCGACCGCGTCGTTCTGGAACTCGCTCTGCGGGTAGGTCTCGAGCAGGTACTTCGCACGCGAGGCGGCGGCGACCCAGGCGCCGCGGCGCAGGTAGTAGAGCGCGACGTCGGCCTCGTGCCGGGCGAACAGGTTGCGCAGCGCGACCATGCGCTGGCGGGCGTCGGCGGCGTAGCGGCTGTTGGGGTAGTTCTGCACCACGCGCGCGAAGTCGGCGTAGGCCTGGTTGGGGGTATCGAGCTCGCGCCGGCTGGCATCCAGCTTCCAGACGCGCTGGAAGAAGACGGTGTCGCGGTTCGAGTTCACCAGGCCGCGCAGGTAGTACATGTACGCCACGTGGCGGTGGGTGGGATAGGTGCGCAGGAAGCGGTCGATGCTGGAGATCGCCTCCTCGTTGTTGCCGCTCTTGTAGTGCGCGTACGCCGTTTCCATCAGCGCCTGCTCGGTGTACGGGCCGTACGGGTACTGGGCGACCAGGCGGCGGAAGGTGAGGATGGCGCCGTTCCAGTTGCCCGTGCGCATCTGGTTGTGGCCGCGTTCGTACAGCTCCTCGACCGGCACGCCCTCGGTGTCGTCCTTCTTCTTGCCGAACCAGCCCTTCGTGCTCGAGCAGCCGGTGGCGGCGAAGACGACGACCAGCAGGAGCAGGGCGAGCCGGTGGAGAGCGGGGATGCGTGGGGTCATTGGAAGTCGGGGCTGCGGCAGAGGCATGAACGGCGATAATACCAGCCCCGTCCGGGCCACCCATGGCCCGGGCCTGAACCCGAGCCTGCCGGAACCCGCCGTGCCGACGCCCTCCCAGTTTCCCGCCGACGACGCCGATGCGATCCGCACGGCCACCGTGCCGCTGTCCGCGGCCGGGCGCCGCTTCGACGCGGTCCTCGCCGAGCTGTTCCCCGAGTTCTCGCGCTCGCGGCTGGCGGCGTGGATCAGGTCCGGCGACGCGCTGCTGGACGGCCGCCCCGCGCGGCCGCGCGACCCTGTACGCGGCGGGGAGGCGGTGCGGCTGAACGTGGCCCTGGAGGACCGCGGGGAGGCCGTGCCGCAGGACATCCCGCTGTCGGTCCTGTACGAGGACGAGGCGGTGCTGGTGATCGACAAACCGGCCGGGATGGTGGTGCACCCGGGCGCCGGCGTCAGCGAGGGCACACTGGTCAACGCGTTGCTGCATCGCGACCCCTCGGTGGCGGCGCTGCCGCGGGCGGGGGTGGTGCACCGGCTCGACAAGGACACCTCGGGCGTGATGGTGGTGGCGCGCACGCTGCAGGCGCAGACCGCGCTGGTGGAGCAGTTGTCCTCGCGCCAGGTCCACCGCCAGTACCTGGCCGTGGTGGTGGGCGCACTGGTGTCCGGCGGCACCGCCGACGCGCCGATCGACCGCCATCCCCGCGACCGCCTGCGCATGGCCGTGCGCGAGGACGGGCGCGAGGCGGTGACCCACTACCGCCTGCGCGAGCGCTTCCGCGCGCACACCGCGCTCGAATGCCGGCTCGAGACCGGGCGCACGCACCAGATCCGCGTGCACATGGCGCACATCCGCTTCCCGATCGTCGGCGATCCGCTCTACGGCGGGCCGCTGAAGCTGCCGCGGGGCGCCTCGGAGGAGCTGGTCGAGGCGCTGCGCGGGTTCCGGCGCCAGGCGCTGCACGCCGAGACACTGGAGTTCGCCCATCCGCTGAGCGGCGAGCCGGTGCGTTGCACCGCGCCGGTGCCCGAGGACATGCGCAGGCTGATGGTGCTGCTGCGCGAGGACGCGGAGCGGCACGCGGAAGCGGAGCTGGGGCGGCGATGAGCGCGCGGGTCGCCGCCGCCGCGCCGTTCCCTGGCAACGTGCACGCCTTCACCACGCTGCGCCACGGCGCGGGCGCCTCGCGGCCGCCGTTCGACAGCTTCAACCTCGGCAATTTCAGGGGCGAGGGCGGCGACGATCCCGCGGTGGTGGCGCGCAACCGCATGGAACTGTTCGAGCGCTTCGGCCTGCCGTCGTGGCCGCACTGGCTGCGGCAGGTGCACGGCACGCGCGTGCTGCGGTTCGATGCGCCATGCCCCCCTCCCGGCCTCCCCCCGCGCTGCGCGCAGGGGGAGGCGCCCGGGCGCGCGGATCGTCCGGATGACCGGCGCGCTGCGCCCGATGCTTTCCCTCTCCCGTTCACGGGGGAGGGTCGGGGTGGGGGCAGTGATGCCCCCGCGTTCTCCGGAATGCCCCCCTCCCCACCTCCCCCCGCTCCCGCGGGGGGAGGTGTTCACCTTCGTCCCCCGCATGCGGGGGGCGAGGATGATCCGCTTGCGCGGCATTGCCGCGCGGATCGTCCGGATGACCGGCGCGATGCGCCGGGCCGGACGGGCAGGGGTGGGGGCGAAAACATCCCGCCCGCCGGCGACGAACCCGAAGCCGACGCCGCGGTGACCGCCGTGCCCGGCGTCGTGCTCGCCATCCTCACCGCCGATTGCCTGCCGGTGGTGTTCGCGGCCAGGGACGGAAGCGAGGTCGCTGCGGCGCACGCCGGCTGGCCCGGGCTGTCGAAGGGCATGCTGGAGGCGGCGCTGGCGGCGATGCGCACGCCGTCTGCGGACGTGGTGGCCTGGATCGGTCCCTGCGCGGGGCCGGAACGCTACGAGGTGGGGCGCGACGTGTACGACGCCTTCGTCTCGCGGGACGCGGGGGCCGCCGCCTGCTTCCGGCCGGTACGCGAGGGGCACTGGCTCGCGGACCTGCCCGCGCTCGCCCGGCGCCGGCTCGTCGCCGCGGGCATGTCCGCGGCCGACATCCACGGTGGCGGGCTGTGCACGATCTCGGACCCGGCGCGCTTCTTCTCGCACCGCCGCGATGGCCGCAGCGGCCGCATGGCGACGGTCGTCTGGATGACGTGAGTTTCAGCGCGACGTCGATCGGCGTTCGTAACGGGCACGGGCCCGTTCTATCTCGGGCATGTGCGTTTCCGCCCATTGCTTGATCTGCCCGACCAGCCTGAGCAGCGAGCGTCCGAGCGGGGTGAGCGCATAATCCACGCGCACCGGCACCGAGGGCGTCACCGTCCGCTGCACGAGGCCGTCGCGCTCGAGTTCGCGCAGCGTCTGCGCCAACATCTTCTGGCTCACGCCGGCCACGGTCCGCGCGATCTCGGAGTAGCGCATGTTGCCGTTGCCGAGCGCGTTTACCACCAGGGTCACCCACTTGTCTCCCAGCCGGTCGAGCAACTGCCGGCTGGGGCAGGTCTCGAGGTATGCGTCGTATGCCTTCTTCGCCGCTGCGCGCCTCTGCGCGGCCGTCTGCACGGGCATGACTTCCTCCTGGGGAATAAAGTTACTTTTAGGTACGTGCTTACCAAAAGAGAGTATCACGGCTGGTCTGGCGCTCCTTGACGACCAGGAGGTGTGCCATGAGAGCTGTTGTCATCGACCGGCCCGGCGGGCCGGAATCCCTGCGTGTCGCCGTGGTGCCGGTGCCGTCCCCGGGGGCGGGCGAGGTCCGAGTGCGGGTCGCCGCCGCGGCTGTGAACCCCGTGGATGTCATGACCCGCAGCGGCGTGTTCCACCGCGTGGGCTGGATCAGGCGAAGAACAGTGGGGCTGGGTTGGGACGTGGCCGGCGTGGTGGATGAGGTCGGCCCCGGTGTCGGGGACATGACACCTGGAACCCTGGTCGCCGGCCTGCGTGACGCCTTGGATGCGCCGCTCGGTACATACGCAGATTACGTGATCCTGCCAGCCGACGCGGTGGCGCCAGTACCGGATGGAATCGATCCGGTCGCCGCGTCCACCATGCCGCTGAACGCACTGACCGCGGACCAGGCACTGGATCTGGTGGATCCATCGCGCGGTGATTCGTTGCTGGTCACCGGCGCGGCCGGTGGGGTGGGCGGCTACGTTGTGCCGCTCGCGCTGGAGCGGGGGTGGCGGGTGACCGCGCTCGCGCGGGAACGGGACCGGGAGTGGTGACTTGCCCTGGGGGCGTCGCGGGTCGTCCACCACCTTGATGGCGAAAAGCACCAGTACGATGCGGCGATCGATGCGGTGGATCTGGTGGCGCCGACAATGGTGGCCGTTCGGGATGGTGGCGACTTCGTTGGCGTGCAGCCGGCGTTCGTCCCCGCGGCCGAACGCGGCGTACGCGTGCAGGCAGTGGCGGTAAGGCGCGACGCGGCCCGCTTAGGGAAATTGCTTGCTCTTGCCGTGGAAGGCCACCTGCCGCTGCGGGTCGCTGGCACGCTGCCGTTGGCGCAGGCGGCCGAGGCGCACCGCCGGCTCGAGGCCGGGGGCAGCCGCGGGCGCTGGGTACTGGTGCCTTGAATGGTATGTCGATTGTCCAACTGCCTTCCGGCCGCAACGGGGGCGCCGGTATGCTTTGCGGCCCCCGCGCGTATCCGGTCCCCGATGCAGCCCACGCTGTTCCAGCGCGCCCTTGGCGCCGCGTTCTTCCGCCTGCCCGACAGCCTGCGCCAGTTGCACGGTCCGAACGGGGGCGGGCGGTATGCGGGCATGGCGACGGTGGAGCGCGGGAGCGGGCTGCTGGCGCGGCTGTGCGCGTGGGCTGCCGGGTTGCCGAAGGCCGGCCGTGATGTGCCGCTGGCGGTGGAGATCGTGGCGGATGCGCGCGGCGAGACCTGGCTGCGTGATTTCGCCGGGTTCCGGATGGTGTCCCGGCTGGCGCTGAAGGACGGGCTGCTGCAGGAATGGCTGGGACCGGTGCGGTTCCGCTTCGTGCTCGTCGCGAACGACGGTGCGATCTGGTGGACGGTGGCGGGTGCGCGCCTGTTCGGCTTCGTCCCGCTGTCGGCGTCGCTGTTCGACGGCGTGCGCTGCCGGGCGTACCAGGAGGACGATCGCTACTGCTTCGAGGTCGAGGCCACGTTGCCGCTGGCGGGGAAGCTCATCCGCTACGCGGGCTGGCTGGAACGCGCACCGGGATGAGGCTCCACGCGGCGGTGATGCCGCATCGCCGATAATGTTGTGTCCTGCACGATTGTTCGTCCCGGTTTCCGACGGAGAAGACGCAATGAATACCCAGGTCCGCGATCCCGCCACCCAGGGCTACGTGTTCAACCACACCATGCTCCGGGTCAAGGATCCGAAGGTCTCGCTGGATTTCTACACCCGCGTGCTCGGGTTCACGCTGGTGCGCACGGTGCATTTCGAGGAGGCGAAGTTCAGCCTCTACTTCCTGGTGCTGGTTGACGACCCGGGCGTCATCCCGGAGGGCGACGCCGAGCGCAAGGAGTGGCTGGCACGCCAGCGCGGCGTGCTGGAGCTGACCCACAACCACGGCACCGAGACGCAGGAAGGGCCGGTGTACCACGACGGCAACAGCGAGCCGCGCGGCTTCGGGCACATCTGCGTCAGCGTGCCGGACGTGGTGGCCGCCTGCGCCCGCTTCGAGCAGCTTGGCGTGCCGTTCCAGAAGCGCCTGACCGACGGCCGCATGCGTGACATCGCCTTCATCAAGGACCCGGACGGCTACTGGATCGAGATCCTCCAGCCGGCGCCGCTGGGCTGAGCGGTCTGCCCCCCTCCCCACCTCCCCCCGCTCCCGCGGGGGGAGGGGAATTCAAGGCCCGCCCCGGCGGCAGCAGCGCCTTCAGCCCCGCTCCTGCGGGGGAGGGTGTTTTCTCCCTCCCCGTTTGCGGGGGAGGGTTGGGGTGGGGGCAGTGATGCCCCCGCGTTCTCCGGAATGCCCCTACCACCTCCCTCCGCTCCCGCGGGGGAGGTGTCCGGCTTCCCCGCCCGCATGCGGGCGAGGGTTGTGGCGGGGGCCGGGGACAAAATGCCCCACTTGCATCCGCGCCATCCAGCCGCATCTAGGGGGCATCGCCGGGCAGCCGGCCCCTTGTTTCGAGGCATACCCCCATGCGGATGGACAAGCTCACGACGCGGTTCCAGCAGGCGCTGGCGGACGCGCAGTCGCTGGCCGTTGGCCGCGACCACAATTTCATCGAACCGGTGCACCTGCTGGTGGCCCTGCTCGACCAGCAGGGCGGCGGCACCCGCCCGCTGCTGGCCCAGGCCGGGGTCAACGTGCCCCTGCTTCGCGAGCGGCTGGGCGAGGCGCTGGAGCGGCTGCCGAAGGTCACCGGCCAGGCGGGCAACGTGCAGGTCGGCAATGACCTGGCGCGGCTGCTCAACGTCACCGACAAGCTCGCCCAGCAGCGCGGCGACGCCTTCATCGCCAGCGAGCTGTTCCTGCTGGCCGCGCTCGAGGACGGCGGCGAGGCCGGCCGCGCGCTCAAGGCCGCGGGCGCCACGAAGCAGGCGCTCGAGGCGGCGATCGACCGCATGCGCGGAGGCGAGAGCGTCCAGGACGCCAATGCCGAGGACCAGCGCCAGGCGCTGGAGAAGTACACCGTCGACCTGACCGCCAGGGCCGAGCAGGGCAAGCTCGACCCGGTGATCGGCCGCGACGAGGAGATCCGCCGCACGATCCAGGTGCTGCAGCGCCGGACCAAGAACAACCCGGTGCTGATCGGCGAGCCCGGCGTCGGCAAGACCGCGATCGTCGAAGGCCTGGCCCAGCGCATCGTCAACGGCGAGGTGCCCGAGCAGCTCAAGGGCAAGCGCGTGCTCAGCCTCGACATGGGCGCGCTGATCGCCGGCGCGAAGTACCGCGGCGAATTCGAGGAGCGGCTCAAGGCCGTGCTCAACGACCTGGCCAGGAGCGAGGGCCAGATCATCCTGTTCATCGACGAGCTGCACACCATGGTCGG
>CALLKI010000042.1 GCA_938008415.1 uncultured Luteimonas sp.
GAGCCGGCCATCTGGATCGCCCCGCCGAACAGCAGCAGCTTCTCGGTGAGCGTGGTCTTGCCGGCGTCGGGGTGCGAGATGATCGCGAAGGTGCGCCGGCGCGCGGCTTCGTTGGCGATTTCGGACATGGCTGGCGCACGCCGGCGCGTGCGGGATCGGGGTCGGGAAGGCCGCGGATTATACGCGGGCGGGGTCAGCCGCCGTCGCCGCGGGCCACGTCGAACCGCAGCACGCCGCGCGGCCCGAACATGCGGAACGGCACCGATTCCAGCCGCAGCCCGCGGTTGGCCTGGACCACGAAGTGCAGGTGCGGCGCGGTACTGCGGCCGGTGTTGCCGGACAGGCCGATCGGCTGGCCGCGGCGCACGCGCTGGCCGACGCGCACGTGCACGCCGCCCGGCTGCAGGTGCGCGTACAGGGCCATGGTGCCGTCGTCGTGGAGGATGCGGATGAAGTTGGCCCGGGCCTCGGCCGCGGGGTCGTCCGGGTCGGCGTCGCGGAAGCCGCCCTCGGCCTGCATCACCGTGCCGTCGCGCGCGGCCAGCACCACCGTGCCCTCGGGGACGGCGAAATCCACGGCGTGGCGGTTCTCCGGGGTGTCGTGGCTCCAGCGGCCGTACCAGGCCTGCTGCACGTCCAGCACGGCGGTCTGCAGCGGGTAACCGTACTCGACGTCGCGCGGGCGCGCGTTGGGTGAGCCGGGCACCGCCTCCACCCGCAGCCGCGCGGCGGGCGTACCGAGCACCGCCACCACCGCGGACTGCTGCGCCGGGATGGTGGCGCGCGCGGGCAGGGGCGGGTCGCTGCCGATATGCCGGCCCGAGGCGTTGTGCACCAGCACCTCGACCGGGCCGGCCAGCAGGTTGTCGATCCAGGCCAGCGCGCCGTCGGCGGACGGTTCGATCCGCAGCCGCGCGACCGCGGACGGCTCGACCTGCACCGGCACCTCGACCACGCGTTCCGCGGCCCCCTGCAGGTCGGCGCGGTCGCCGTAGTGCGGGGTGCCGTCGGGCGCGGTCCAGCGATAGACCGCCTGCGGCCATGCGGCCGCCGGCACCAGCAGGATCAGCAGGCAGCAGGCCACGCGGCGCATGGCGGGATCAGCGGAGGCAGGCGGGGTCGAGGTCCAGGGCCTGGGCGACCTGGCGCAGGTCGAACGCGGATACGGCCTGGTCGTCGTGCACCGCGAACAGGGCGCCGTGCGGGAAACGCGCCGTGGACGCGGCGTGCAGGGCGATGCCGTCGGTCCCGGCGGTGACGTTGCCGGTGAAAGCGCCGCGCGGCTCGAGCGTGTGCCGGTCGAACAGGCGGAACACGGTCAGCGGGTGCAACTGGTCGGACACGACCCAGTAGCCGCGTTCGGCGTCGCAGGCCCACAGCGCGATGCCTTCCGGCTCGCCGTCGAAGGTGCCCGGCGGCAGCTTGCGGCCGGTGAACAGGCCTTCGAGCACGTATTCGTGCAGGGTGCCGAGGTGGCGTTTGTCCTCGTCGGCGATCAGCAGCCGGTCTAAGGCGGGGTCGCCGGCGATGGATTCGACCATGCGCAGCGCATCGGCCTCGCTGGTCTCGCCGAAGCTGCCCAGCGGGTGCGCGGCGAGCCTGCCGTCACGGCCCACGTGCAGGCGGTAGCGGTGCACGCGGCGGTCGAGCTGTTCGAATGGCGGCACCACATCGAAGTGCTCGCCTTCCATGAAGCTGTCGGTCACGTAGGCGGTCAGTACGCCCGGGGCGCTTTCGTAGACCCACACCCCGTAGGGGCTGCGCAGTTCGTCCTGGCCGAAGACGGCCAGCGGCCCGAAGTCCGGCAGGCGGAACGCCTGGACGCGGTGGTTGTCGCGCTCGACGACCAGCAGCAGGTCGCCGTGCACGGCGATGCCGTTGGGGCGGTTGAACAGTTCCGGGCCGCCGAAGCTGCGCAGCAGCTCCCCGCTGTCGGCATCCAGCACCAGCAGGCGGTGGCTGCGTTTGGCGGTGGCGATCAGCCAGGTGCTGCCGTCCGCGGTAACCCAGGTGGCGAGCGAGTCGAGTTCGTCGCCGGTTTCGCCGGGGGCCACGTAGGTTTCCGGCACCACCGCGGTGGCGGCCGGCACGGCCGGGGCGGGCGTGGCGGGAGGGTCCGGCTGCCGGACCGGGGCCGTCCGGGTGGCGCAGGCCGCGAGCAGCAGCGTCAGCAGGGGCGGGAGGATTCTTTTCATTGAAAAATTCTATCGCCGTCGCCCGCCGCAAGGGGCGGGGGGGCGCGAATCCATCGCTTCATCCGCATGGAGAGATTGACAGGCTGGAAAGGCGGTGGCAATCTGGGCGCATCCATCGAGACCGGCCGAGGGACAGGCCCTATGACGCCGGGGCAACCTGACGTGGCGGCGGCAGCCGTCCGTCGAGGTGCCAATTCCTGCGGGGACCCCGTGTCCACCGGAAGATGGGTTGCGGATCCCGTCCTCCCCCACGGCGGGCCGCATTCGCGCCGCCTCGCGGCGTCTCTTCTTTCCGGCATCCCGCGGGCCTCGATGGGCCCCCTTCCCACCGGATGCCGCCATGAACCCCCCAGCCGCAAGCCAGCCTTCCGTTGTCCCGCCGGGGCGTGATGCCGCCTTCGGCGCGCTGCCTGCCGCGCAGCTTCCGCCGGCGATGCGCGGACGCGTCGAGGTCCCGCTGCGGATGCGCCACGCGGGCACCCGGGTCGTGCCGCTGGCGTGGGAAATGGCCGGCCCCGCCGGGGCGCCGGTGGTCCTGGTCGCCGGGGGCATCTCGGCGCACCGGCACCTCGCGGCCAACGCCACCTTTCCCGAGCGCGGCTGGGCCGAAGGCCTGGTCGGCGGCGGGCGCGCGCTGGATCCGGCGCACCTGCGGCTGCTGTCGTTCGACTACATCGGCAGCGACGGCGGCATCGACGCGCCGATCGACACCGCGGACCAGGCCGACGCGGTGGCGGCGCTGCTCGATGCGCTCGGCATCGGCGTCCTGCATGCCTTCGTCGGCTACTCCTACGGTGCTCTGGTCGGCCTGCAGCTGGCCGCGCGTCATCCCGCGCGCCTGGCCCGGCTGGTCGCGGCCAGCGGCGCGCACCGCCCGCACCCGTACGCCTCGGCGTGGCGCGCGCTGCAGCGCCGCGCGGTGCTGCTGGGCCAGCTGCAGTGCGCCGACGCGCAGGGGCTGTCGCTGGCGCGGCAGTTCGCGATGCTGAGCTACCGGACGCCGGAGGAGTTCGGCGAACGCTTCGACGCCCCGCCCGGGATCGTCAATGGCCGCGTGCGCGTGGCCGCCGAGGACTACCTCGACGCCGCCGGCGCGCGCTTCGCCTCGCGCACGCCGGTGACGGCCTGGGTGCGACTGTCCGAGTCCATCGACCTGCACCGCGTCGATCCGGCGCAGGTGCGTGTGCCGACGCTGGTGGTCGCGGTCGAGGGCGACCGCCTGGTGCCGCTCTCCGACGCGGTCGAACTGTTCGAAGGGCTGGGTACGCCCGCCGGGTTGCGTGTGCTGCGCTCGGCCTACGGCCACGACGCCTTTCTCAAGGACACCGACCGCATCGATTCCATCCTCGCTTCCGTGCTGCGCGACTCCGGAGAATCCCACGCATGAACCGCCCCGCTCCCGCCGATTCCACCTGTGGCTGTTGTCCCGCCACCACCGCCGTGCGTGCCGGCATCGACCGCGACCCCGCGTTCGGCGCGGTGGTGCCGCCGATCGTGCTGTCGAGCAACTTCAGCTTCGAGGGCTTCGGCAGCAAGCGCGAGTACGACTACACCCGCAGCGGCAATCCCACACGCGACCTGCTCGGTGCGGCGCTGGCGGAACTGGAGGGCGGCGCGGGTGGTGTGGTCACCGGCAGCGGCATGGGCGCGATCACCCTGGTGCTCAACGCCCTGCTTTCGCCCGGCGACACGCTCGTGGTCCCGCACGATGCCTACGGCGGGAGCTGGCGCCTGTTCGACGCGCTCTCCCGCAAGGGCCACTTCAACCTGGTCACCGCCGACCTGACCGACCCGCTGTCGCTGGGCGAGGCGCTGGCGGAGTCGCCGAGGCTGGTGCTGGTCGAGACGCCCTCGAACCCGCTGCTGCGGATCACCGACCTGCGCCTGGTGATCGAGGCCGCGCACAGGGCCGGCGCCGGGGTGGTGGTCGACAACACCTTTTTGTCCCCGGCGCTGCAGACGCCGATCGCGTTCGGCGCCGACTACGTGGTGCACTCGACCACCAAGTACGTCAACGGCCACAGCGACGTGGTCGGTGGCGCGGTGGTCGCGCGCCGCGCGGAAGACCACGAGCGGCTGGTGTGGTGGGCGAACGCGCTCGGCCTGACCGGCTCGCCGTTCGACAGCTACCTGACCCTGCGCGGCCTGCGTACCCTGGACGCGCGGATGCGGGTGCACCAGGAGAACGCGGACGCGATCGCCGCGCTGCTGGCCTCGCACCCGATGGTGGAGAAGGTGTACTTCCCGGGGCTGGCTTCCCATCCGGGGCACGCGCTGGCCGCGCGCCAGCAGAAGGGCTTCGGCGCGATGATCTCGTTCGAGGTCGCCGGAGGCGAGGCCGGCGTGCGCGCCTTCCTCGCCGGCCTGCGCCACTTCACCCTGGCCGAGTCGCTCGGCGGCGTGGAGAGCCTAGTCGCGCACCCGGCGTCCATGACCCATGCGGCGATGGCGCCGGAGGCGCGGGCGCGCGCCGGCATCTCCGACGGCCTGCTGCGGCTGTCCGTGGGTATCGAGGCCTGCGAGGACCTGCTGGCCGACGTCACCGCCGGCCTCGCGCGGGTGCAGGCGCTGTTCGACGCGCGCAAACGGGTGGACGCATGAGCACGGTGGTGCACCTGCATCCGGCGCGCAGGCAGGCCGCGCAACCGGCGCGGATCGCGCTGCTCGGCACCGGCCGGGTCGGCGCCGCGTTCGTCGCGCGCTACCTGCGCCTGCGCCATGCAGGCATGGCGCTGCCGGAGTTCGCGTGGATCAGCAACTCCCGGGTGCAGCTGGCCTGCGGCGACGGCTCGCCGCAGGCCGTGCTCGAACAGGCGCGCCGCGCGCCACGCCGCGGATCCGGCCTGCCGCCGTGGGCCGAGGGCGAGGGCCTGCGCCGCGGCGACATCGTCGTGGACGCCACCGCGAGCGAGCGGGTGGCCGACTGGCACCCGGAATGGCTGGCGCGCGGCGTGCACGTGGTGACCGCCAACAAGCTCGGCAACGGCGGCGAGATCGGCCGCGCGCACGCGATCGCGGATGCGCAGCTCGACGGCGCGCGCTACGGCGACAGCGCGACCGTGGGTGCCGGCCTGCCGCTGCTGTCCAGCATCCGCGCGCTGGCGGCGGGCGGCGACCGGGTCCACCGCATCGAGGGCGTGCTCTCCGGCACGCTGGCGTGGCTGCTGTGGCGCTACGACGGCACGCGGCCGTTCTCGGAGCTGGTGCGCGAGGCGCGCGATGCCGGCTACGCCGAACCCGACCCGCGCGAGGACCTGTCCGGCGAGGACGTGCGCCGCAAGCTGCTGATCCTCGCCCGCGCGGCAGGATTCCCGCTGGAGGCCCACCAGGTCGCGGTCGAGCCGCTGCTGCCTGCGGCGCTGCGCGATGCCGCGCGCGACGAGGCGGATGCCCTGCTGCCGCTGCTCGATGCGCCACTGCGTGGACGCCTGGAGGCGGCGCGCCGCGACGGCGCGCGCCTGTGCTTCGTCGGCAGGTTCGATCCGGAGGGCGGATCGAGTGTCGGCCTGCAGGTGCTTGGGCCCGCGCACCCGTTGTGCGCGGGCACGGGGACCGACAACCGGGTCGCGATCTGGAGCGACCGCTACGCGCGGCAGCCGCTGGTGATCCAGGGGCCTGGCGCCGGCGCAGAGGTCACCGCCGCGGCGCTGCTTGACGACGTGCTGCGGATCGTGCGCGGCTGACCGGTCCGGCCGGCGTCTGCCCCCGCCCGGCCGTGCGGCCCGGCGCAGCGTGCCGGGCATCCGGATGGTCCGCGCGGCAATCCCATGCCCGTGGGCCATCCCCATTCCCGTCAACGGGAGGAGGTGCCCCCTCCCCCGGGGTGCTTTCTCCCACCCCCGCTTGCCGGGGCGGGGGACGGGCCAGGCGCGTGGAAAGGCAAAGCGGGCAGCGGGAAAACGGGGCGGCGCCGCGCCGGGTCAGCACTCGATGACGTTGACCGCGAGCCCGCCGCGGCTGGTCTCCTTGTACTTGTCCTGCATGTCGCGGCCGGTGTCGCGCATGGTCTTGATGACCTTGTCCAGCGACACCTTGTGCTTGCCGTCGCCACGCAGCGCCATGCGGCTGGCGTTGATCGCCTTCACCGCGCCCATGGCGTTGCGCTCGATGCACGGGATCTGCACCAGGCCGCCGATCGGGTCGCAGGTCAGGCCGAGGTTGTGCTCCATGCCGATCTCGGCCGCGTTCTCGATCTGCTCCGGGGTGCCGCCCAGTGCGGCGGTGAGCCCGGCGGCGGCCATCGAGCAGGCCACGCCGACCTCGCCCTGGCAGCCGACCTCGGCGCCGCTGATCGAGGCGTTTTCCTTGTAGAGGATGCCGACCGCGGCGGCGGTGAGCAGGAAGTCGAACACGCCCTGCTCGTTGCTGCCGGGACAGAAGCGGTCGTAGTAGTGCAGCACCGCGGGCAGGATGCCGGCGGCGCCGTTGGTCGGCGCGGTGACCACGCGGCTGCCGGCGGCGTTCTCCTCGTTGACCGCGAGCGCGTACAGGTTCACCCAGTCGAGCACGGTCAACGGGTCGCGCATCGCGGCCTCGGGGCGCGAGGACAGCTCACGGTACAGCGCCGGCGCGCGGCGCGGCACGTGCAGGCCGCCGGGCAGGGTGCCCTCGGCACGGATGCCGCGGGCCACGCAGTCCTGCATCGCGGCCCAGATCCTGCGCAGGCCGTCGAGGATTTCCTCCTCGCTGCGCCAGCACTTCTCGTTCTCCAGCATCAGCCGGGCGATGCCCAGGCCGGACTCGCGGGTGCGCTGGAGCAGTTCGTCCGCGGTCGAGAACGGGTAGGGAAGCGCCGTGGTGTCGGCGACGATGCGGTCCTCCGCGGCCTCGTCGGCATTGACCACGAAGCCGCCGCCGACCGAGTAGTAGTCGCGGGTGGCGATGACCTGGCCGCCGGCGTCCCAGGCGGTGAAGCGCATGCCATTGGGGTGGTACGGCAGCTTCTGCCGCTTGTTCATCACCAGGTCGTGCTTCTCGTCGAAGGGCACGGGGTGGATGCCGCCCAGCAGCACCTGCTTTTCGCCACGGATGCGCGCCAGCGCCGGCGGGATGATGTCCGGGTCGATCTGGTCCGGCAGGTGGCCTTCCAGGCCCATCATCACCGCCTTGTCGGTGCCGTGGCCACGTCCCGTCAGCGCCAGCGAGCCGAACACCTCCGCGCGTACGCGCGCCACGTCCCGGAGCCGCCCGGGTTCGGCCAGCCAGTGCCCGACGAAGCGTGCGGCGGCGCGCATCGGGCCCACCGTGTGCGAGGAGCTCGGTCCGATGCCGATCTTGTAGAGGTCGAATGTGCTGACGGCCATGCGCGTATTCTATGCGTTGCGTCGCGCGCGTCCCTTGCGCGACGCAGCAGACGCGGGGAATGCCTTCACATGCGGTGGATCCTGTACCAGCGCGACGACTGCCACCTCTGCGACCTTGCGCTGGACGTGCTCGCCGCCGCGCGCGCGCCGGAATTCGAAAGCGTGTTCATCGACGGCGACGACGCGCTCGAGGCGCGCTACGGCACGCGGGTGCCGGTGCTGCGCGACGACGCGACCGGGGCGGAGCTGGACTGGCCGTTCGACGCAGCCGCCGCGGCGCGGTTCCTCGCGCGCGGCGGCTGACGTGCCGCGCGTCACGGCGCGGGCTGCAGGATGACGCGGGTGCTGATCGCGACCTCGTTCGGGATCAGCGAGGTGTCCGCCCAGTCGCCGGTGCCGACGCCGAAGTCGAGCCGCTTCACGGTGGCCCTGCCGGCCAGCACCGGACGGTTGCCCGGCGTCCACGTGAACTCGAGCGTGACCGGCTTCTTCACGCCGCGCAGCTCCAGGGTGCCATCGGCGGCGTAGCGGCCTTCGCCCAGGGCGCGGAAGGCGGTCGCGGTGTAGCGTGCCTTCGCGAAGCGCGCGATGTCGAAGAAGTCGGCGGTGGCCAGGGTCATGTCGCGGTCGGCGTTGCCGGTGCGGGTGCCGGCCAGCTCGATGGTCACGTCCAGCCGGGCCGAGGCCAGGTCCTCCGGATCGAAGCGCAGGCGGGTATCGAAGCCGCCGAACTGGCCGGTGAACACCTCGCCGTCGTAACTGGTGGCGAACACGAGCGACGAGCCAGGTGCCTGCACGTAGTCGGTGGCGGCCGCGGGCGCTGACGCGAACGCGGCGACCAGCGCGGCGGCGGTCAGGGCGGGGGAAAGGAAGCGTCGGGTCATGGCAGGTTCCGGATTCCGTGGAAGGGGGCGGGCCGCTCAGCCGCGCGGGGCGTGGCCGGGCAGCATGCGCCGCAGGGTATCGTCGCGCTGGAACAGGTGGTGCCAGAGCGCGGCGCCGGCGTGCAGCGCCACCAGTCCGACCAGCGCGAGGAACAGGAGTTCATGCGCCTCGTGCGCGGCGTTGGCGAGCGTTTCGGAAGGCGCCACCAGCTTCGGCATGTCGAACAGGCCGAACAGGCGGAACGGGCGCAGGCCGCTGGCCGAGTCGTACAGCCAGCCCGAGAAGGGCATCGCCAGTGCGGCGAGGTAGAGCAGCCAGTGGGTGATGGAGGCCAGCCGCGCCTGCCACGGCGGGGTGCCGGGCACCGGCGCGGGGGCGCCGGCGTACAGGCGCCAGGCAAGCCGCAGCAGCATCAGGGCCAGCACGGTGATGCCGATCGACTTGTGCGTGGTCCAGACCCAGAAGTATTTCGGCGTGCGGGACAGCCCGTCCATCACCAGCCCCAGCGTGGCGGCGGCCAGGATCAGCAGCACGACCAGCCAGTGCAGCAGCTGGCTGACGATGCCCCAGCGGTCAGCGGTGTTCTTCAGGTTCATGGCGTGTCTTCTTCGGGAATGTCGTCGTCGGATGGAGTGGCGGGCCCGGCGCCCGGATCGCCCGGGCGACGCGCCGCCGTGGCCTCGGCCTCGATGCGCAGCTCGACCACGTCGCCGATCACCGTCGGCCAGGCGTCGATGCCGAAGTCGCTGCGCCGGAGCGCCGCGGAGGCCGAGAAGCCCGCGGTGCGCCGGAACGGCGGCAGCGGGTGGCGGGCGACCGCGTTGCGCGTGACCTCGAGCGCCAGCTCGCGGGTGACGCCGCGCAGGGTGAGGCGGCCGTGGACGATGGCGCGGCTGCCGTCGAGGGCTTCGACGCGGGTGGAGACGAAGGTCGCCACCGGGTGGCGCTCCGCGTCCAGCAGCCGGCGGGCGAGCACCGCGGCGTTCCATTGCGCATCGCCCAGTTCCAGCGAGGCCACGGGGACCCGCACCTCGACCGAGGCGCCCGCCCAGTCCGCCGCGCCGGGATCGAAGACGAGGGTGCCGGTGGCGCCGGAGAACGTGCCCAGCGCCTTCGAGAACCCGGCGTGGTCGATCGCGAACACGATCCGCGTGTGCACCGGGTCCAGCGTCCACGTGCGCGGCCCGGCCGCGGCCGCCGGGAGGGCGGCGAGCGCGGCGAGGCAGAAGGACAGCCAGGCAGGGCGGAAAGGCATGCGGGCGACCGGGACCGGGTTCCGGCCGATTCTAGGCGCAGCCGGCGGGGAGCGCCGCATCCCAGGCGGGCTTGCGCGCGGGACGATGCGTTGCGAGCATCGCTGGCGGAACGGAGGACGGGAGCGGCATGCGAAGAGCCGGATTGCAACCGCGGACAAGGGCGGCGCGCGGCGTGCGCGCGTGGCCCGGGATCTGCCTGGTGCTGCTGGGCCTGCTGCTGGCGGCCACGGCATGGGCGGAGATCCCGGAACGGCCGCGCCTGCGGATCATCGGCAGCAGCGAGGGGCTGCCGTCCACCGACATCTTCGGCATCACCCGCGACCACGCCGGCTACGTCTGGATCGCGACCGGCGATGGCCTGGCGCGCTATGACGGCGTGGACATGCGCGTCTGGCGCCACGATCCGGACGATCCCGGTTCGCTGCCGGGCAACCTGCTGTACGCCGTGCACGTGGACCATCGCGACCGGGTGTGGCTCGCCGGGCAGGGCAGCGGCCTGGGCGTGCTCGATGCCGACCGCCGTACCTTCCGCAGCTACCGCAAGGACGAATACCCCCAGATCGGCAGCGACGAGGTGTTCACCATCGCCAGCCGCGGCGACGAGATCTGGTTCGGCAGCTACGAAGGCCTGCACCGGCTCGATGCCGGTGGCCGGATCACGCGCTTCGAGCACGATCCGGACGACCCGGAAAGCCTGCCGTCCAACATCGTGCTGGCGATCGCCTTCGACGGCCGCGGCACGCTGTGGATCGCGACGATGGCCGGGCTGGCCCGCTACGACGACGGCCGGATCACGCGCGTGCCGCTGCCCGGGGACCATCCATCGCAGTCGGTACTGTCGGTCACGCCGGTGGACGACGGGGTCTGGATCGGCGCCACGACCGGGCTGCTCCGCATCGATGGCGATGGCAACTTGACCCGGCCGCCGTGGGCCGAACGCTTCCGCCGCCCGAATGCGGTGGTTTCGCTCGCGCAGGAGCGCGACGGCGGCCTGTGGCTGGGCACGCAGCGCGGGCTGTGGCGGCTGTCGCCCGGCGCGGAGGAGCCGGTGCCGGTGCCGATCGGCGGCACCGCCGCCGCGGTCAAGGCGCTGCTGCTGCAGGAGGACGGCGCGCTGTGGGTGCCGGTGTACGGCAGCGGCCTGGGTTACCTGCGCTCGGACTGGCGGCGGATCACCCAACTCACGCCCGCCAGCGATGGCCTTGCCGGCGACCTGTACCGCGGGATCGCGGTTTCCGCGGAGGGCGGCGCGTGGATCGGCGCGCGCAACGGCGTGCTCGAGCGCGTCGGCAGCGGTGGCGTGGCCGGGCGCCTGCCCGCGGAACTGGTGGAGGCGCTGGACAACATCGGCATCCTGGCCGTGGCCGAAGCGCCCGATGGCGCGGTGTGGATCACCAGCAGCCGGCTCGGGCTGAGCCGGATCGCGGACGGCCGGATCACCAGCTGGAACCCGCGCAGCGAATCCGACGCCCTGCCGGCGGGCACGCCGAACATGCTCCACTTCGCGCCGGATGGCACGCTGTGGATCTGCGTCCAGGGCTACGGCGTGCAGCAGCGCGACGCCGCGACCGGGCGCGTGCTGCGCACCCTGAAGGTCGGCGACGAGAGCGACAACAGCTGGATGGAATCCAGCCCCGACGGCGACCTGTGGATCTCGGGCCGCAATGGCATGGACCGCCTCGCGGCGGGAGCGGAAGGATTCGTCGCGGTGCCCGAGATGCGTGGCGCGACGGTGTACATGTTCGCCTTCGACGGTCCGGACGTGCTGTGGCTGCAGCGCATGACCGGACTGGAGCGCTACGAGCGCAGCGCGGGGCGCTGGCGCCGGACCGACATCGTCGGCCCCGGCGAGGGCCTGCCGGCGGTGCACGGCTTCGGGTTGCGCATCGACGCGCGGCACCGGGTCTGGCTGTCCTCCGCGCGTGGCCTGTTCCGCTGGGACCCCGACGCAAGGATGCTGCGCCACTATGGCGTGCGTCACGGCCTGACCAGCCAGGAATTCATCGAGCGCGCGCTGGTCATCGACCGCGACGGCATCCTGGTCGGCGCCACTGCCGACGGCAGCGTGGTGCTGCTGGACACGCTCGCGGACGACCCGGTGCAGGTGGCGCCGGCGCTGCGGCTGGATTCGGTCGCGGTGCGGCGCAACGGCGAATGGCGGCCGCTGGAATTTTCCGGCGGCATCGTACTGGGCGCGGGCATCCAGGAGGTGCGGGTGTCGGGACGGCTGCTGTCCTATGACGATCCGCTGTCGAACCACTACTGGACGCTGCTCGAGGGTTTCGATCCGGTGTGGGTGGCGCACGGCACCAGTGGCGACCGCGTGTTCAGCGGCCTGCGGCCCGGACGCTACGTGCTGCGGATGCGCGCGACCGATGCGTCGGGCGCCTCGTCCGGGACCGTGGAGGTGCCGTTCCGTGTGCTGCCGCCGTGGTGGCTGGCGCCGTGGGCGATCGTGGGCTACGTGTTGTTCGCGCTGCTGGTGGCGGGCCTGGCCACGCTCGCCTACCGCAACCGCCTGCGCCGTCGCAGCGAGTGGCAGCTCGCCGAGCACAAGCGCGAGCTGGCCGAGCAGGCATCGCTGGCCAAGACCCGGTTCCTGGCCACCCTCGCGCACGAGGTGCGCACGCCGATGACCGGCGTGCTCGGCATGAGCGAGCTGCTGCTGGGCACGCGGCTCGACGACCGCCAGCGCGGCTACGTCGAGAGCATCCGCAAGGCCGGCGAGCACCTGCTGCGCCTGGTCAACGACGCGCTCGACCTGGCGCGGATCGAGGCCGACAGGCTCGAGCTCGACCCGCAGCCGTTCGACCTGCGCGCGCTGGTGCGCGAGGTGGAGGGACTGTGCGCGCCGGTCGCGCGGCAGCGCGGACTCGACTTCCGCGTCGAGGTCGCCGAAGACGCACCGCGCTGGCTGCTGGGCGACGTGACGCGGGTGCGGCAGATCCTGCTCAACCTGCTCGGCAACGCCAACAAGTTCACCGAACGGGGCAGCGTGGGCCTGCGCGTGGAGGCGATGCCGCCGGCCGGCGTGCGCATGGTGGTCAGCGACACCGGGCCCGGCATCAGCGGGGAGCAGCAGCAGCGCCTGTTCCGGCGCTTCGAGCAGGCCGAGGGCGCGCGCACCGCGGCGCGTTACGGCGGCAGTGGCCTGGGCCTTGCGATCTGCCAGGAACTGGCGGTGGCGATGGGCGGGCGGATCACGGTGCAAAGCGCGGTGGGCGAGGGCGCGCGCTTCATCGTCGAACTGCCGCTGCCCCGGGCCGCGCCGCCGGAGGGCGTGCCGGAGGCGCGGCAGGCGACGGCCGGCGGCGTGCTGCCCGCGCTCGGCATCCTGCTGGTCGAGGACGACGCCACCGTCGCCGAGGCGATCTCGGGGCTGCTGGCGGCGCAGGGCCACCGGGTCACCCATGTCGGCAACGGGTTCCTCGCGCTGTCCGAGGCCATGGCCGGCCACTTCGACGTGGCCCTGCTCGACCTCGACCTGCCCGGCGTCGACGGTCTGGAACTGGTGCGGATGCTGCGCGGCCAGGGCTTCGGGCGGCCGGTGCTCGCGGTCACCGCCCGCGCCGACATCGATGCCGAATCCCAGGCGCGACGGGCCGGGTTCGATGGTTTCCTGCGCAAGCCGGTGACCGGGGGGATGCTCGCGGACGCGCTGCGGGCGGCGCTTGCCGCGCGAGCTGCGGCGCCCGGGGATTGAGCGGGCGGGTCAGCGCGCGCTCCAGGCGTGCACTTCCTCCACCAGCACCGCCACGTGCTCCGGGTCCATGTCCGGCGACATGCCGTGTCCGAGGTTGAACACGTGGCCCTCGCGCGAGCCGCCGTTGCCGTCGCGCCAGCTGTCGAGCGCGCGGCGCACCTCGCGCCGGATCGCTTCGGGCGAACCGTACAGCGTGGTCGGGTCGAGGTTGCCCTGCACCGCGACACGGCCGCCGGTGCGGCGCGCGGCCTCGCCCAGTTCCACCAGCCAGTCCACGCCCACGGCCTCGGCGCCGGTGTCGGCAAGTTCCCCGAGGTAGGCGGCGGTGCCCTTGCCGAACAGGATCAGCGGCGCGCGGTCCGCGCCCGCGCCGCGCTCGAGTTCGCGCGCGATGCGGCGCAGGTACGGCAGCGAGAACTCGCGGTACATCGCCGGCGAAAGCACGCCGCCCCAGGTGTCGAACACCTGCAGCGCCTGCGCGCCCGCGGCGCGCTGCGCGGCGAGGTAGGCGATGACCGCGTCGGTGGCGACCGCCAGCAGCCGGTGCAGCGACTGCGGGTCGTCGAACGCCATCGCCTTGATCCGCGCGAAGTCCCGGCTGCCGCCACCCTCGACCATGTAGCAGGCCAGGGTCCACGGGCTGCCGGAGAAGCCGATCAGCGGCACGCGCGGGTCCAGCTCGCGGCGGATCAGCCGCACCGCGTCCATCACGTAGCGCAGCTCGGTCTCCATATCCGGCACCGCGAGCCGGGCCACGTCGGCCGCGCAGCGCACCGGGCGCTCGAACTTCGGGCCCTCGCCCTCGGCGAAGTACAGGCCCAGGCCCATCGCGTCGGGGATGGTGAGGATGTCGGAGAACAGGATCGCCGCGTCCAGCGGGAAGCGCCGCAGCGGCTGCAGCGTCACCTCGCAGGCGATCTCCGGGGTCTTGGCCATCGCCAGGAAGCTGCCGGCCCGCTGGCGCACCTCGCGGTACTCGGGGAGGTAGCGCCCGGCCTGGCGCATCAGCCACACCGGCGTGCGGTCCACCGGTTCGCGGCGCAGGGCACGGAGGAAGCGGCTGTCCCGGGCCGCCACGTGGATCGCTTCGGTCTGTGTCGTCATTTCGGTGCGCCGACTCCCTCGGCGAAGGTGATCTGGTAGCCGCGGCGCAGGTGTGCGTCGCGTGCGCGCTCGAACGCGGCCAGCGCGCTGTCGCGGTCGAGGTACTGTTCGCGGCGCAGCGTGCTGCGCCCGCCGATCTGGCCGCTCTCGCGCAGCAGCGTCCACCCGCCCAGCAGGTCGGGCTGCAGGACCAATTGCACGAAGCGCGGGGCTTCGTGGCCCTGGGGACGTTGTTGCATGAGCAGGCGCATGGGGCGCGTATTGTACGGGCCGGCGCCGCGGTCAGCCGCGCAGCACGTCCAGGACCGCCGCTTCCGGTACGCCGCCCAGCACCCGGGCGCGGCCGGGCCCGTCCCAGACCACGAAGCGCAGGCCGTCCGCCTGTGCCTTCTTGTCCAGGCGCATCAGCGCCAGCAGGGCCTGCGGGTCGAGCCCGGCGGGCGGCTCCACCGGCAGGCCCAGGCGTTCGAGCAGCGCGCGCAGGCGGAGGGTGTCCGCCGCCGCCGCCAGGCCGAGGCGTTCGGACAGGCGCCCGGCCAGGACCATGCCCACCGCCACCGCCTCGCCATGGTTGAGGCCGCCGTAGCCCTGCGCGGTCTCGATCGCGTGGGCGAAGGTGTGCCCGAAGTTGAGCAGGGCGCGTTCGCCATGTTCGTACGGGTCGCGCTCGACGACCTCCGACTTGTGCGCGCAGCTGCGGGCGACGGCCTCGGCCAGCGCGGCGTCGTCCATGGCAAGCAGGGCGTCGGCGTTGCTGTCGATCCAGTCGAGGAAGGTGGCGTCGCGGATCGCGCCGTACTTCACCACCTCGGCCAGCCCGGCGCGCAGCTCGCGCGGCGGCAGCGTGCGCAGCGTCGACGTGTCCGCCAGCACCGCGCGCGGCGGGTGGAAGGCGCCGACCAGGTTCTTGCCCTGCGGCAGGTCCACCGCGGTCTTGCCGCCGACCGAGGAGTCCACCATCGCCAGCAGCGTGGTCGGCAGCTGCACGCAGTCGATGCCGCGCATCCAGCAGGCCGCGGCGAAGCCGGCGAGATCGCCGACCACGCCGCCGCCGAGCGCGAACAGGGTGCCGTCGCGGCGCACGCCGGCGTCGGCCAGCGCTCCGACCACGCGGGCGAAGCCCTCGAGCGTCTTGTGCTCCTCGCCCGGGGGCAGCACGCAGTGGCCCAGGCGCAGCCCGGGGCGCGCGCGGCGCAGGGCATCGAGCACGCGTTGCAGGTAGAGCGGGGCGACGTGGCCGTCGCTGACCACGAAGGCGTCGTTGCCGCGCAGGGTCGCGGCCAGCGCCCCGCCGTCGTCGAGCAGGCCGGGGCCGATGTGGATGCCGTAGGGCCGGGCGCCGCCGACCGGCACGCTGCGCGCCGCGCTCATGCCACGCGTTCTCCTTCCGCGGTGGAGGTGCCCTGGCGCCAGCGCCGCACCAGCAGGCGGGTGATGAGCGCACAGGCCTGCGGGGGCGAGAGCGCGTCGGTGTCCACGCGCAGGTCGGCCACTTCCTCGTACAGCGGGGCGCGCTCCCCGGCGAGCCGGCGCAGCACCGCCTCGCGGTCGTCCCCGGCCAGCAGCGGGCGCGAGCGGTCACGCGCCAGCCGCTGCAGCTGCCGCTCCACGCCCACGTGCAGGTGGAGCACGAAGCCGCGCCCGCGCATGCGCCGGCGGTTGTCCGGGTCGAGCACCGCGCCACCGCCGGTGGCGACCAGCAGGCCCTCGCGCGCCAGCAGCCCGGCCAGCACCGCGCGCTCGCGGGCGCGGAAACCGGGCTCGCCCTCGTGCGCGAAGATCGTGGCCACGCTGGCGCCGGTGCGCGCCTCGATCTCGCGGTCCACGTCGACGAACGCCAGCCCGAACCGGCCGGCCAGGCGCCTGCCGATCGAGGTCTTGCCGGCACCCATCGGGCCGACCAGCACGAGGTTCGGGGCGGTCTTCATCGCCGTGATGCTAGCAGGCTGGCGCGGCCTTCACGCGGCGCGTGCCAAGGTGCTCGGACCGCGCCACGGGCGCATCGTGAAGGGAGGCCGCCATGGCCGTCGCCAAGATCATCGAAATCAACGCCTCGTCCCCGTCCGGGGTCGAGGATGCGGTGCAGACCGGGCTGAGGAAGGCCGCCGAGACCGTCAAGAACATCCAGGGTGCCTGGGTGAACGAGGTCAAGGTGGTGACCCGCGGCGACGGCAGCATCGCCGAATGGCGCGTCAACATGCGCGTCACCTTCGTGGTGGACTGACGCGGGTCACCGCGTGGTGGCGAGCAACGCCCGCCATTGCGCCAGTTCCTCCTCGTCGCCGGCACCCGTCGCCGACAGCGCGGACAGCGCCGACTCCAGCAGCGGCCGCCCGGCGTCGTCGCCGGACTGGAGCAGGATCCGGCCGCGCAGCGCGCGCACGCGGTGTTCCCAGCCGGGGGTGGCGTCGCCCGCGGTCAGCGCCTGGATGTCGAGCCCGCCGGCCATCTCCAGCGCTTCCGCGTGGCGGCCCTCGTCGGCGAGCGCGTTGGCCAGCGCGTAGCGGAAGCTGTGCGCGGCGACGTTGTCCTCGCCGTAGAGCCGGCGCAACCCGGACTCGGCCCGGCGCAGGTAGTCGAGGCCGGCCTCGCGGTCGCCGCAGTCGCGCTCCTTGAAGCCGAGGTTGCCGGTTTCGACCAGGGTCGCCTGACGGTCCTCGCCGTAGCGCGCGGCCATGCGCGTGCGCACCGTGCGCGCGATCTCCAGCGCCCCGGGGCAGTCGCCGGCATAGTCGAGGATGCTGGCCACGGTCGAGAGCTGGATCAGGGTCGAGTAGTCGTCCGGGCCGAGGATGCGACCGGTGGCCTCGGCCGCGGAGCGCGCCAGCGGCAGCGCCTCGGCGTAGCGGCCGAGGTTGCGCAGGGCGCGGGCGAGCATGATCCGCAGCCCGGCCGCCTTGCGCTCGCCGATCCGCGACGGGGCGAACAGCGGGTCGGCGAGGATCGCGCGCAACTGCGCGATGGCGCCGGGCAGGTCGCCCTGGCGCAGGGTGCCGTCGGCGATGTTCTCGCGGATGACCACCGCGGTCATCGCGTCGTCCGGGCGCAGCAGGCGCTGCAGGCGGTCGGCACGGCGGTAGGCTTCCAGCGCCGGCTCGATCTGCAGCTGCTGGAAGTGGAATACGCCGCGCGCGTAGGCGGCCTCCAGTGCCAGCGGGGTGTCGCCGTGCAGGCGTTCGCCGGCCAGCGCGTCGGATCCGGCCAGTTCCTTTTCCGCGGCGGCGATCCGTTCCGGCGTGTTGATGTAGGCCAGCGTGCGCACCAGCGCGTAGCGCGCCGACAGGGTCACCTCGTCGGCCGGGCCGAAGGCCCGGGTGTGGCTGGCCACCGCCTCGCGCAGGTGGTGAGCGGCGCGCTCGAGGTCGCCGAGCGTGCGCCAGGCCTGGCCGAGCGCGGAGTGCACGCCGCCGCGCGTGGCCGGGTCGTCGGCGAAACGCTCGCCGATGCGCGCCGAGGCGTGTTCGAGCACCTCGCGCACGGTGGGGTCGCGCTCGTAGCCGGCGCCGCCGGGGCTGAGCGCGCCGAGCAGGTCGTTGCCGAGGAAGTCGGCCACCGCCTGCGCGCGTGCCGCCTGCATCGCCGCGGCCTCGCGCTGGCGTTCGCTGCGGTACCAGAACAGGGAGCTGGCGGCCAGGCCGATGCCGAGGAAGGCGATGGCCGCGGCGATCCACGGCCGCCGCGCCCGTGCCCGTTCCAGCGCGCGCTGCGCCAGGTCGGCCTCGCGCCCGGCCTGCGCCAGCCGCGCCCGCTCCCCGCGCCGCCGCGGCAGCGATGACAGGCGCCCGGCCAGCTCGGCCACGCTGCCGAGCCGGCGCGCGGGGTCGCCGTCGGTGGCGCGCTCGATGTCCTCGACCAGCAGCGGATCGTCGATGTCGCGTTCCCAGCCCGGGGCCATCGGCCGGCGCAGGTCGACGGCGAGCAGCTGGTAGAGCAGGATGCCCAGGGCATAGAGGTCGCTGCGCACCGTCGGTGGTTGCCCGGCGACCAGTTCCGGGGCGAGGTACAACGGGGTGCCCGAGGTGTCGTTGCCGGCGATGCCGGTGACGGTCAGGCCAAGCCCCGTGATGCCCAGCTCGGCCAGCCGTTCCGGCTGCAGCAGCCGGCTGTTGCCGAAGTCGGTCAGGCAGGGCCGCCAGCCGCCATCGGGATGCCTGTGCACCAGCACGTTGGCCGGCTTGATGTCCTTGTGCAGCACGCCGACGCCGTGCGCGGCGTCCACGGCGGCGGCGATCCGCAGGAAGAAGGCGATGCGCGCGTCGCGGTCCCACTGCTTCAGCAGGCCGTGCTCCGCCTCCCATTCGGGCAGGGACTGGCCGCCGTACCCGCACTCGAGGAAATAGGGCTCGGACTCGAAGTTCCAGTCGATCACCCGCACGAAGTCGTCGCGCTCGCCCAGGGTGTCGCGCAGCACGCGCATCAGCGTGGCCTCGCGCTTGAGCCGCGACAGTTGCTCGCCGCCGGGGCTGAACTTGAACACCCGCGCCTCGCGGCTGCGTGGCTGCCGTGCCAGCCAGACCTCGCTGCCCAAGGTCTGGCCGAGCGGACGCTCGAGCAGGAAGTGTTCGCGCCCGGGCACCGGCTGCCCGGGACTGAACTCGAGCGTGCCCCCGGGCTGCTGCCCGACCGCGATCCGCTCGACCGGGCCGTCGAAGCGGTAGCCGATCCGCGGCACGGTGGCGATCCGGCCCTCGCCGGCCGCGTCCAGTGCCTTGCGCAGCTTGCCGACCGCGGTGGCGAGCACGTGGTCCACCGTGATCCGGCCGGCCCAGACCGTGTCGAACAGCTCCTGGCGGGTCACCACTTCGCCGGCATGGCGCAGCAGCAGCGCCAGCACCTGCAGCGGCTTGTGCTCGATCTCGACCGGCAGGCCGGCCACGCGCAGCTCGTGGCGGGCCTCGTCGAACTCGACGGTGCCAAAGCGCCACCGGTACAGGCGCGTGTCGCGCACAGTGGTCCGCCGATCCGACATGCCCGGATCATACCGGCCGCGCAGGCCCGTGCCATGCCGGGTGCGGTCAGGCTTGAAGGTTCCTTGAACCCGGCGTGAGGACATCGTCCCCGGTGGTGGCCAGGATGCGGGCCGTGAGGGGCAAGGGAGGACACGCGATGCACGCATACCGGGCCTGCGCCATGGCCGTCGCCGGGGTACTCGCGCTGGCGGGCTGCGGCGGCGAGGGGGCGGGTGGGCAGCGCGCCGGCGGGCAGCCGGCCGCCACGCCGGAGGCGGCTTCCGGGCCCGGACCGGTGGCGACAGGCGACCTGCGCTGCCCGGCCCCCGTCCGCGAAGGACTGCCCGGACCGGACATCATCGGGCTGCGCCTGGGCATGAGCGTGGACGAAGCCCTGGCCACCGCGCGCTGCGCGCTCGGCGCGGAGGCGGAGGTCAGGACCGCCAACCGCTGGCTCGACCGTCTCGACACCCACGGCGTGGAACTCGGCACCCAGACCTTCACCGTGCGCAAGGGCGAGCATCGGCCCTGCGACTTCCGCCGCGAATGGCAGGAGTGCGAGGGCGGGTTGAAGTGGCTGCACGTGGACGAGGTGGTCACCGTGGCCACGCCCGGCGCGCCCGGCGCCGAGACCGCCCAGCTCATCCGCCGCGCGCAGCACTTCCGCGAAGGCGCCATGCCGCCGGTGCAGGCGCTGCTCGATGCGCTCGTCGCCAAGTACGGCGAGCCGCAATGGACCGAGGAATCGGACAAGCCGCGCGGGCATTCGGCCGGGCACCGCAGGCTCGAGTGGGTGCGTGACCATGCGGGCAATCCGATGGCAAAGGCCAACCCGCTGTTCCACCGTTGCCGGGGCGCGGTGAACGCGCATCCCAATGCCACCGGGGCCAAGTGGTCCGACGGCTGCGGCCTGAGTATCCAGGCCTGGATCGCGTTGAGCGGACAGAATCCGGCGCTGGCGATGGAGGTGGGGACGGCCATGCTGCACCAGGGCAGCCTCTACGCCCATGTCGAGGCGATGCAGGACGAACTGCGGCGACTCGGCCAGGCGCGACGCGACGCGGAAGTGCAGGCGGCGGAGGCGGGCGATGTGCGGCTGTGAGCGTAGGACGGGGCGCGCCCGGCTGCTGCCCGTGCCGCTGGCGCTGCTCCTGGCCGCCTGCGGCGGCGGCGACGCGCCCGCATCCACGGCGCCGGCCGGTGGTGGCGCCGTGCCTGGCCGGGCGGCAGGACCGCAGCCGGCCACTCCCGGCGCAGGCGCGGCCGCGCCGGGGCCCGCGACGGCGGACGCCGGCGCCGCGACCGCCACCGGCGGCGTGGCCGGACGGCACGAACTGGCGCATCCGGACGACCTGCAGATGGTCATGCTGGCCTACCGGCTCGAAGGACGGCAGCCGCCGTTCGCCGAATGGGCCGCGGCGCAGCCCGGCGTGCGCATGGCCAACGAGTTCGAGCGCGCTGACGTGCTGCGCGCCGAGCAAGAGCGGCTGCGCGCGGTGTACGACGGCACCGAGGGCGTGGGCCTGCTGCGCCTGAACGTGCGCGCGGCATTGAGCGAATACGACGGCGGCCGCGGCGGCTACTACCTGACCGCGTTCACGCCCGGCAGCATCCTCACCTTCACCGCATATCCGGTCGACCGGGCGCATCCCGAACGCGTGTCGGTGCGCGTGGACAACCCGGGCGAGCTGAACTTCTGGCCACTCGACGCCGCGACCGCCCGGGACGTGCTCGACAGGAACGGCGGCCTGCGCAACGTCGTCCTCGATGCACGCATGCGCATCACCGGCATCAGCCGGCGCAGCGACGGTCCCGCGCTGTCGGCGACGCTGCTCGGCTACACGATCACCAGCCACCGCCACGGCCAGCCCGTCGTGCTGGGCGGGCTGCGGTTCGACGGCAATGGAGGATGAGGCGATGAGGACCGGCACGACGATGGCGCTGCTCGCCCTGCTGCTGTCCGCCTGCGGCGGCGGCTTCAGGGGCACGTTCGAGGACGAGCTCGGCATGAGCGCGCTCACCTTCCATCCCGACGGCCGGGTAGTGATGTCCAGCCCGGTCGCGGGCGTCGAACGCGAACTGACCTACGAGATCGACGGCGACCGGATCCGGGTCCGGCTGTCGAAGGACAGCGACGCGGCGCTGCTGCTCACCCGGGTCGATGACGACACCCTGTCCGGACCCGTGGGAACCCGCTACCGGCGCAGGGACTGAATGCTTTCCCGCCGCGGCCCGCGCACGGGCCGCCCCCTCCATGAAGCGACGCGAGGCATGCCATGCTCAACCTGACCCGCGAATACGTCACCGGATTCATCACCCAGGCCGGTACCGGCAACCCGGTCGTGCTGGAGTCGCGCCGACAGGAACTGGTGCAGCGCCTGCAGCCGGCCAGGATCGGCTCGCTCGCCTTCCTGGTCATCGGCGGCATCCTGACCGTCACCATCATCGGTGCGATCCTCGGGATCCCGATGCTGGCGGTCGCGGGCTGGGTGCACTGGAAGGTGCGCAACAGCCTGAAGGTGATCGACGAGGCCTGCCAGGCGCTGGCGTCGGCGCCGGCCGGACGGCCGGCGTGACCGGCGAGGCGAAGGGAGCAGGCCGATGAAGCAGGTCCTCGCAGCCACCCTTGCACCACTCGCCCTGCTGCTGCTCCCGGGCTGCCAGCCCGATGCGGCGGCCGGCTCGGCCCCCGGGCAGCCGGCGGCCACGCCCGAGGTCGTCGACGCCCTGCCGCTGGACTTCGGCTACTACGTCCGCACCGACGAGCCGTGCGACGACGCCACGTCCGCCGGCGTGCACCTCGTCAACCGCGCCGGGATGCGCTGGGTGACCTCGTTCTGCCTGTACGAACGGATCGAGCGCACCGGCGCGAACCGCTACCGGGTGCACCAGCGCTGCGGCGACCACGGCGGCACCGGCCTGGAGGTGGCGGACTACGACATCCCCGACCGCACCTCGTTCTCGTTCCGCTCCGACAGCGGCTGGGAGCATGCGGCGCGGCTGTGCCCGCAGCGCGAGATGCCCGAACCCTGGCGCAGCGAGGACATCAGCGACCTGGTCCGCTAGCGGGCGCGCGGTTCAGCGGGCGTCGCGCAGGCGCAGCGCGACCGGACGGCGTGCGCGGTCGAGCTCCACGACCACGTCGGCGCGCGCCGGAAGCACGCGCAGCGCCTGGCGGCTGACGCGTTCGTAGTGCCGCACGAAGCGCATGAGCGTGTCCCGGTCCATGCCGCGGCCGGCCGGGTCCGCCGCGCGCAGCGCCAGCTCCTGCTGCCAGCGCCATTCCGGCACCACCTCGAACCCCGGCGGTTGCAGGAACAGCAGCCGGTCGATCCGTTGCCACAGCGGCGGGTAGTCACGCGCCAGCGCGGCGTTGCACCAGCGCCGCCAGCGGCCGTCCGCGTCCTCCCTGCGTTCGAGCACGTTGACCGGTTCGCGCAGCCCGGCTTCGTCCTGTGCGGGCACGCCGAGGAACCAGCCCTCGAACACGGCCAGGTCGACGCCGGCGGTTTCCCGCCAGCGTTCCGGCGGCAGCCGGCGGTCCATGGCCTTGTCGAAGGCGGGCAGTCGCACGGGCCGGCCCTCGCGCAGCGCGTCGAGCGTGGCGCAGGCGAGTGCGACGTCGTGGGTGCCCGGCGGCCCGCGCGTGGCCAGCAGCGGGTGCACCTCGCGGGCGAGGCGTCCGCGTTCCGGGCGGTCGAGGTAGAAGTCGTCGATCGACAGCGCGACCGCGCGCAGCCCGCGTGCCGCCGCGGCTTCGGCCAGCTGCGCCGCCAGCGTGGACTTGCCGCTGCCCTGCAGGCCGGAGATGCCGTACACGCGCGCGCCGTGCGCCAGGGCGTCGTCGAGCACGGCCTGGACGAAGTCTTCCCCGAAGCCGCGCCGCGGTGCGGGATGCAGGTCAGGTGCCATCGCGCCACAATACCCGACATGGACTGCGCCGACCTGCAAGCCGAGGCCTTCGCCACCTTCGACGCGCTCTTCGCCGAGGCACGCGCCGCGGGCGAGCCCGACCCGACCGCGATGACGCTCGCCACCGCGACCCGCGACGGCCGCCCGTCCGCGCGCATGGTGCTGTTGAAGGCACACGACGCGCGCGGTTTCGTGTTCTACACCCACCTCGACGGGCGCAAGGGCCGCGAGCTGCAGCACAACCCGCGGGCCGCCCTGCTGTTCCACTGGCCGCGGGTGCGCAACGGCGTGCAGGTGCGCATCGAGGGCGAGGTGGAAATCGTGGACGACGCCGAGGCGGATGCGTATTTCGCCACCCGGCCCCGGATCAGCCAGCTCGGCGCCTGGGCCTCGCGGCAGTCGGAACCGCTGGCCTCGCGCGAGGAATTCGAGCAACGCCTCGCCGGGTTCGAGCGCGAATTCGAGGGGCGCGAGGTGCCGCGCCCGCCGCGCTGGACCGGGCTGCGCGTGCGCCCGGAGCGCATCGAGTTCTGGTACGGCGCCGAGTACCGCCTGCACGAGCGCTGGCTCTACGAGTTCGACTGCACCGGGCAGTGCCGCAAGCGGATGCTGTACCCGTGAGCGGCCCGCGCCGCATCGTCTGCCTCACCGAGGAGCCGGTCGAGGTCCTGTACGCGCTGGGCGAGCAGGACCGCATCGTCGGCATCAGCGGCTTCACCGTGCGTCCGCCGCGGGCACGCAGGGAGAAGCCGAAGGTCAGCGCCTTCACCAGCGCGAAGATCGACGCCATCCTGGCGCTGCGCCCGGATTTCGTGGTCGGGTTCTCCGACATCCAGGCCGACATCGCCGCGGAACTGGTGCGGCGCGGGGTGGAGGTATGGATCGCCAACCACCGCAGCGTGGAGGGCATCCTCGACTACATCGTGCGCCTGGGTGCGCTGGTCGGCGCCGCGGGGCGCGCGGCGGCCTGGGCGGGGGAGCTGCGCCGCGGCCTGGAGGCGATTGCGAGCGAGGCGGCAACGCTGCCGGGGCGGCCGAAGGTGTACTTCGAGGAATGGGACGAGCCGCCGATCACCGGCATCCGGTGGGTCGCCGAGCTGGTGCGCATCGCCGGCGGCGACGACGTCTTCCCGGAGCTGGCCGCCGAGCCGCTGGCCAGGGCGCGGATCCTCGCCGATCCGTCCGAGGTCGTGCGCCGCGCACCGGACATCATCATCGGCTCGTGGTGCGGGAAGAAATTCCGCCCGGAACGGGTGGCCGCGCGCCCCGGCTGGGATGCGATCCCCGCTGTGCGCGACGGCGAGCTGCACGAGGTGAAGTCGCCGCTGATCCTGCAGCCGGGGCCGGCCGCGCTGACCGACGGCGTGCGCGCGCTGGCGCGGATCGTGCACGGCTGGGCGGCGCGACGGTGATGGATGCCGCTTCCCCGTTCACGCCGGCTGTGGCATACAGGGCGCCGGATCCTCCAGGAGCAATGTCCATGTTCCGCAAATTCATTCTTGTTCCGTTGCTTGCCGTCGCGCTGGTGTATTCGAGCTACGTCGGCACCGTTTCGGCGGCGGTGATCTCCACCAGGCAGGCCATGACCGCCGAGCAGCGCGCCGGGATGGAAGCCGACGTGCTGGCCGCGCTCGCGCGCGACGACGTGCGCCAGGCCATGGAGCGCCTGGGCGTGGACCCCGCCGACGCGGAGGCCCGCGTGGCCGCGCTGAGCGAGGCCGAGCTGCAGCAGTTGCACGCCAGGTTCGACGAGCTTCCCGCCGGCGGCGTGCTCGCGGTGATCGGCGTGGTGTTCATCGTGCTGCTGATCCTCGAGCTGGTCGGCGTGACCAACATCTTCACCAGGGTCTGATTTGGGCGGTCCAGCGGCAAACGCCGCCATCCGCGCACGTTCACGCATCGCGGCAGCCGGCCTGTGCCTGGCCGCCGCGATGCTGTCGGGCGGATGCGCGGTCAATCCGGCCCTGCGCATCGCCGAGGCCGCGCCGCAGGCCGGGCCATTGCGGGTCGAGGTGCCGTTCCACCCGCAGACCGGCTACCAGTGCGGGCCGGCGGCGCTGGACACCGTGCTCGGCGCCAGCGGCGTCGAGACCTCCCCGGAGGCGCTGGCGCCGCAGGTCTACCTGCCGGGGCGCCGGGGCAGCCTGCAGCTCGAGCTGGTGGCGGCCACCCGGCGCGCCGGGCGCATTCCCTACGTGATCGACGGCACCCCGCAGGCGCTGTTCGCAGAACTGGCGCAGGGCCGGCCGGTGCTGGTGCTGCAGAACCTGTGGGTGCGCACCGTGCCGCGCTGGCATTACGCGGTGCTGGTGGGCGCGGACCCGGCGCGCAACCGCGTGCTGCTCAACAGCGGCAACCGGAAGGGGCTGGAAATGCGCGCGCCGGCGTTCCTGCGCACCTGGGACTGGGCCGGGCGCTGGGCGATGGTCGCGCTGCGGCCGGGCGAACTGCCGGCGGATGCCGACCCGGCACGCTACTTCGCGGCCGTGGCCGATTTCGAGGAGGTGGCAGGCACGCAGGCGGCGGAACCGGCCTGGCGCGCCGCGCTCGCCGCCTGGCCGCAGGACCACCGGCCGCGCCTGGCGCTGGGCAACCAGGCCTACGCCGCGGGCGATCTGCCCGCCGCCGTCCGGCACTACCGGGAAGGCCTGCGGCTCGCGCCCGCCGACCCGGTGCTCGGCAACAACCTGGCCAGCGTGCTGTCGGAACTGGGCTGCCGTGCCGAGGCGCGCTCCGTGCTGGAGCAGGCCCTGCGGGCGGTGCCGGCGCAGGACCGCTGGCGTCCGGCGCTGGAGCAGACCGCGGCCGAGATCGAAGCGGCGGACCGGCCGCGCGACCCGGCCTGCGACCGCCTGGACTGAGCGGTCCGGTCAGGGACGCCTGGGCAGCACGTCGCGGCTGAAGCGCAGCTCCAGGCGCGTGCCGTCCGGGCCGTCGGCGGCCACGTCGAAGGTCAGGGTGTCCGGGGGCAGGGCGCGCACGCCACCGGCATAGTCGATGAAGTCCCCGTCGCGGACCTCGCGCAGCACGACCGGTGCGCGCACGCCGCGCAGGTCGCGGACATGGGCGGTGACCGTGGCCGGGAGCGGGACCTCCGTGTCGCCGTCGAGCCGGCGCAGGCCGACCAGCAGCAGCACCGCGTCGCGGTCGCGGCGGATGCCGTAGCGGGCGGCGACGGTCTGGCCGAGCGCTGCCGCCGGGGCGATGCTGGCGCGCAGCAGCAGGTCGCCGGCCTGGACCTCGGCGGGTTCGCGCGCGGTCTCGATCCCCGCGTCCTGTGGCGGCGACGGCGCCCCGCAGGCGGCCAGCAGCAGGCCCAGTGCAAAGCCGGGAAGGGTGCGGCGCGGCATGGTTCAGTCGTTCGCGGCGGACAGCTCGCGGCCGCGCTCCGTGGCGCGGGCGATGGCCGCCGCGACCAGGGCGCGGAAGCCGCCGGCCTCGAAGGTCTCGATCGCCGCCTGGGTGGTGCCGCCGGGCGAGGTGACGCGCCGGCGCAGCTCGGAAGCGGGCTCCCCGGATTCCACCAGCATCCGCGCCGCGCCGAGCACGGTGTGCAGCACCAGGGTGCGGGCGGCGTCCCCGGGCAGGCCCTGGGCCCGGGCCGCCTCCTGCATCGCCTCGGCCAGCAGGAACACGTAGGCCGGGCCGCTGCCGGAGGTGGCGGTGACCGCGTCCATCAGGGCCTCGTCCCCGATCCAGACCGTTTCCCCGGCGGCCGAGAGCAGGGACTGCGCCAGTTCCCGGCCGGCCGCGTCCACCGCGGCCGAGGCGTACAGGCCGGTGACGCCGGCGCCGAGCAGGGCGGGGGTGTTGGGCATGGCCCGGACCACCGCCAGCCCGCCGCCGAGCCAGCGGTCCAGCTGCGCGGAGGTGATGCCGGCGGCGATCGAGACCACCAGCGGCCGCGCGGCCTGTGCCGCGGCGGCCAGGCCCTCGCACACCGGGCGCATCACCTGCGGCTTGACCGCGAACAGCCAGGTGCCGGCGTGGCGCACCGCTTCGGCGGCATCGGGGTACGTGTTCACGCCGAAGTCGGCCACGAGCGCCCCGCGGGTCGCGGCATCGGGCTCGGCCACGTGCAGCAGCCGCGGCGGCACGCCGCGCGACACCAGTCCGCCGACGAGGCTGCGTGCCATGTTGCCGCCGCCGATGAACGCGATGGGTTGCGATGCCTGCATGTCTGACCTCGCCGTCATGGTTTCGGGGGACGCGGGCCGAACAGGGCGGTGCCGACCCGCACCATGGTTGCGCCCTCCGCGATCGCCAGCTCCAGGTCGTCGCTCATGCCCATGGACAGGGTATCCACGCCCGGGTGGCGTGCGGCGAGCGCGTCGTACAGCAGCTTCATGCGCCGGAACGCGTCGCGGCGCCGGGACATGTCCGGGTGCGGCGCCGGGATCGCCATCAACCCGCGCAGGGCCAGCGCCGGCTCGGCCGCGATCGCGTCGGCGAGCGCGTCCACGTCCTCCGGCCGGCAACCGTGCTTGCTGGCCTCGTCGTCGATGTTGACCTGGACCAGCACGTTCAGCGGCCCGCGTTCCGGGGGGCGGTGGGCAGCCAGCAGCGGCACCAGCTTCGGCCGGTCCACGGTCTGCACCCAGTCGAACAGGACCGCCGCCTGCTTCGCCTTGTTCGACTGCAGGTGGCCGATGAGGTGCCATTCGAGTCCCAGGCCGGCCAGTTCCGCGATCTTGGCGGCGGCCTCCTGCACGTAGTTCTCGCCGAAGGCGCGCTGGCCGAGGGCGGCGAGCGCGGCCACGTCGGACGCCGGCCGGGTCTTGGACACCGCCAGCAGGCGGGGGCGTGTCCCGCGGCCAGCCGGGACAGCGTTATCAATCCTTTGCAGGACGTGATGCAGTGCGTGCGCTTGCAAGTCCGGTATCCGGTTGAACGGGCTGGATTTGTGATGCGTGTACGGGGCTATACTGCCCCGAGGGGATAGGCTGTTGCCAGTTTCTGGCCGGCCACTATCGCAACAGATTGCCGCGCAGGGGAGCAAGCATGGACATCGCCGAGCTGTTGGCCTTTTCGGTCAAGAACAAGGCATCGGACCTGCACCTGTCCGCTGGGCTGCCGCCGATGATCCGGGTGGACGGCGATGTCCGCCGGATCAACATCCCGGCCCTGGACCACAAGCAGGTGCACGCGCTGATCTACGACATCATGTCGGACAAGCAGCGCCGCGACTACGAGGAGTTCCTCGAGGTCGACTTCTCGTTCGAGATCCCGGGGCTGGCGCGCTTCCGCGTCAACGCCTTCAACCAGAACCGCGGCGCCGCCGCCGTGTTCCGCACCATTCCCTCCGAGGTGTTGACCCTGGAGGACCTCGGCTGCCCGCCGGTGTTCCGCGAGATCATCCAGCAGCCGCAGGGCCTGATCCTGGTCACCGGCCCGACCGGTTCGGGCAAGTCGACCACGCTGGCGGCGATGATCGACCACATCAACAAGAACGAGTACGGGCACATCCTCACCATCGAGGACCCGATCGAGTTCGTGCATACCTCGCAGAAGTGCCTGATCAACCAGCGCGAGGTGCACCGCGACACCCACGGCTTCAACGAGGCGCTGCGCTCGGCCCTGCGCGAGGACCCGGACTACATCCTGGTCGGCGAGATGCGCGACCTGGAGACCATCCGCCTGGCGCTGACCGCGGCGGAGACCGGCCACCTGGTGTTCGCCACCCTGCACACCAGCTCGGCGGCCAAGACCATCGACCGCATCATCGACGTGTTCCCGGCGGGCGAGAAGCCGATGGTGCGCTCGATGCTGTCGGAGTCGTTGCGCGCGGTGATCTCGCAGGCGCTGCTGAAGAGGGTCGGCGGCGGCCGCATCGCGGCCTGGGAGATCATGGTCGGCATCCCCGCCATCCGCAACCTGATCCGCGAGGACAAGGTGGCGCAGATGTACTCGGCCATCCAGACCGGCCAGCAGTACGGCATGATGACCCTCGACCAGCACCTGCAGGATCTGGTCAAGCGCAGCCTGATCACCCGCGCCCAGGCCCGCGAGTACGCCAGGGACAAGCGGCTGTTCGAGTGACCTGCAGTCAGCCCCGGCGGGGCATCCGGCCCACCAGGAGCCAGACATGAGCAGCATCGATTTCACCTCGTTCCTCAAGCTGATGGCCCACCAGAAGGCCTCGGACCTGTTCATCACCGCGGGCGTGCCGCCGTCGATGAAGGTCCATGGCCGGATCCAGCCGATCACCCAGACCCCGCTGACGCCGCAGCAGGCGCGCGACCTGGTGCTCAACGTGATGACGCCCTCGCAGCGCGAGGAGTTCGAGAAGACCCACGAGTGCAACTTCGCCATCGGCGTGGCGGGCGTGGGCCGCTTCCGCGTCTCGTGCTTCTACCAGCGCAACCAGGTGGGCATGGTGCTGCGCCGGATCGAGACCCGGATCCCGACCGTCGAGGAACTGAACCTGCCGCAGATCGTCAAGACCCTGGCGATGACCAAGCGCGGCATCATCATCGTCGTCGGCGCCACCGGCACGGGCAAGTCGACCACCCTGGCGGCGATGATCGGCTACCGCAACCAGAACTCGAGCGGCCACATCATCACCATCGAGGATCCGATCGAGTTCGTGCACAAGCACGAGGGTTGCATCATCACCCAGCGCGAGGTCGGCATCGACACCGACAGCTGGGAAAACGCGCTGAAGAACACCCTGCGCCAGGCGCCCGACGTGATCATGATCGGCGAGGTGCGTACCCGCGAGGGCATGGACTACGCGATCTCCTTCGCCGAGACCGGCCACCTGGTGCTGTGCACCCTGCACGCCAACAACGCCAACCAGGCGCTGGACCGCATCATCAACTTCTTCCCGGAGGACCGCCGCCAGCAGCTGCTGATGGACCTGTCGCTGAACCTCAAGGCGGTGGTCGCGCAGCAGCTGATCCCGACGCCGGACGGCAAGGGCCGGCGGGTCGCGATGGAGATCCTGCTTGGCACGCCGCTGGTGCAGGACTACATCCGCGAGGGCGAGATCCACAAGCTCAAGGAAGTGATGAAGGAGTCCACCAACCTCGGCATGAAGACCTTCGACCAGAGCCTGTTCGAGCTGTACCAGGCCGGCGAGATCTCGTACGAGGACGCGCTGCGGCATGCCGACTCGGCCAACGAGGTGCGCCTGCGCATCAAGCTGGCGCAGGGCGGCGACGCGCGCACCCTGGCGCAGGGGCTGGATGGCGTGGAGCTGTCCGAGGTCAACTGATCCGCCAGCCCGGGCCGACAGGCGGGGCCGGGCCCGGCGCGGGTCCGGCCCCGCGCCGTTCCGGGGTGCCGCGTGGTTCGCGGCCCACGCCGGGAGAAGGCGGGGCCGGCGTGCAACGCAGCGTTGCCGCGGGCGGGATGCCGCCGGGGGCCGGGGCCGGTTCCTTGTCGAGTTTTTTACCGGATCCGTAGGACAATAGGCCCCGAATCCCTCCAACCATACAAGACGGAGAACGACATGGCCTTCACCCTGCCCAAGCTCCCGTACGCCTATGACGCGCTCGAGCCGCACATCGACGCGCAGACCATGGAAATCCACCACACGAAGCACCACCAGACCTACGTCAACAACGCCAACGCGGCGCTGGAAGGCACGGAGTGGGCGGACAGGAGCGCCGAGGAGATCATCGCCAATCTCGACGCGATCCCCGAGGACAAGCGCGCCGCGGTGCGCAACAACGTCGGTGGCCACGCCAACCACTCGCTGTTCTGGACGGTGATGTCGCCCAACGGCGGCGGCAACCCGGTGGGCGAGGTCGCCAGGCGCATCGACAGCGACCTGGGTGGCTTCGACGCCTTCAAGGACGCCTTCACCAAGGCCGCGCTGACCCGCTTCGGCAGTGGCTGGGCGTGGCTGACGGTGGATGCCTCCGGCAAGCTCGCGGTCGAGAGCACCGCCAACCAGGACAGCCCGCTGATGAAGGGCATCGCCTCCGGCAACACGCCGATCCTGGGCCTGGACGTGTGGGAGCACGCCTACTACCTGAAGTACCAGAACCGTCGCCCCGACTACATCGCCGCGTTCTACAACGTGATCGACTGGAACGAGGTCGAACGCCGCTACCAGGAGGCGGTGAAGCGCTGATCGCCCGCGTCGGCACGCGTCACGACGGCCGCGTTCCGCATCCGTGGGCGCGGCCGTTTCCATGTCCGGCCGCCTACGGCATCCGCCGCAGCTTCGCGAGTTTCCGCGCCACCGGGCAGTCCGGCCGGTGCGCCCCGGGCAGGTAGCCCAGGCTCATCAGGAACTCGCCGGTGATCTCGCCGCCGGTGAAACGGAAGGTGCGCCGGAACAGCTTCACCCAAGAGGCCTTGTCGCGCGTCCGGCCGTCCGCGTCGCGCACGTTCGCGTCCAGCCACTGTGCGAAGCCGCCGTGCGAGCGCCGCAGTCCCTGCACCACCCGCGCGTTGTGGATCGCGGCCTCGACCTTGAGGCGGTTGCGGACGATGCCCGGGTCGGCCAGCAGGCGGGCGCGGTCCTGGTCGGTGTATGCGGCCACCGCGTCCACGTCGAAGCCGGAATAGGCGCGGCGGAAACCCTCGCGCTTGCGCAGGATCGTCTCCCAGCTCAGGCCGGCCTGGTTGATCTCCAGCACCAGGCGCTCGAACAGCACCGCCTCGTCGCGCTGCGGGAAACCGTACTCGGTGTCGTGGTAGGGCCCGTGGAGCGGGTGCCCGGGCGCGAAATCGCAATAGCTGCCCATGCCGGCCAGCATAGCGTGCCGGCGGCCCGCCGCGGCGTAGAATGGGGGCATGTCCGTGCATGCCACGACGCTTGCCAACCATTTCCTGGTCGCGCTGCCGGGGCTGGCCGACCCGAACTTCTCGCGGACGGTCGCCCTGGTCTGCCAGCACGACGGCAACGGCGCCATGGGCGTGGTGGTCAACCGCCCGTCCGAATACACCCTGGGCGACGTGTTCCGGCAGATGGGCCTGGAGCCCAGGGACGAGAAGCTGTGCGCGCAGCGCGTGCTGGCCGGTGGCCCGGTGCATACCGAGCGCGGCTTCGTCCTCCACGACGGCGACCGCGCGTGGGATTCCAGCCTGGTGGTGGCCGAGGGCCTGTACCTGACGACCTCGCGCGACGTGCTCGAGGCGATGGCCGGCGGCGAGGGCCCGCCACGGGCACTGGTCGCGCTGGGCTGCGCGGGCTGGGGCCCGGGGCAGCTCGAGCACGAGCTGGCGGAGAACACCTGGCTGACCGTGCCGGCGGACCCGGAGCTGCTGTTCGAGGTGTCCCTGGACGGGCGCTGGCAGGCGGCTGCCGGACGCCTCGGCGTGAACCTGATGCAGATGGCCGGCTACGCCGGGCGCGCATGACCGGCCCGGCGATCCGCGACGACGGCACCGTGCTCGGTTTCGACGTCGGGGCACGGCGGATCGGCGTGGCCGTTGGCAGCCGGCTGGCGGGCGGAGCGCGCGCGGTCGCGGTGGTTGACGTGCGCGACGGCGCCGTGGACTGGCAGGCCGTCGACCACCTGCAGAAGGAATGGCGGCCGGCCGGCATGGTGGTCGGCGACCCGATGACCCTCGACGGCGGTGACCAGCCGATCCGGCGGCGTGCGCACGCCTTCGCGCGCATGCTGCGCGAACGCTACGGGGTGCCGGTGGTGCTGGTGGACGAGCGCTCCACCTCGGTCGAGGCCGCGCGCCGGTTCGCGGCCGGACGCGCCGGGGGCACCAGGCGACGGCGTGACGCCGGGCTGCTGGACGCGATGGCCGCGGCGATCATCGTCGAGCGCTGGCTGGAGGCCCCGGACCTGGCCACCGTCGTGCCGTGATCCCCGCGGTCGCAGGTGAAGGTGCACGGGGCGGTTTTCCCCGCCCCTGCCGCCTCCGGCGCGGGTGGCCGATCTGCGACAATGGCAGGCATGACCGCACAGACCGACGCTTCCGGCCGCCTGCGCCACCTCCTCACCCTCGATGGACTGCCGCACGGGACGATGCTGCGCCTGCTCGACCGCGCGCAGGCGTTCGCCGCCGGCGAGGTGCCCGGGCGCACGCTCGCGGGCACCGCGGTCTGCACGCTGTTCTTCGAGCCCTCCACCCGCACCCGCCTGAGCTTCCAGCGCGCCGCGCAGCGCCTGGGCGCGGACGTCCTGTCGTTCGACGCCGCGACCTCGTCCACCACCAAGGGCGAGACCGCGCGCGACACGCTGAAGAACATCGAGGCGATGGGCGTGCGTGGTTTCGTAATCCGCCATTCGGGCGACGGCGCGGTGGCCGAACTGGCCGCCGCCGCGGGCGAGGGGACCGCGCTGGTCAATGCCGGCGACGGCCGCAGCGCGCATCCCACCCAGGGCCTGCTCGACATGCTGACCCTGCGCCAGGTGTTCGGCCCCGATTTCTCGCGGCGCAGGTTCCTGATCGTCGGTGACGTGAAGCACTCGCGGGTCGCACGCTCCGACCTGCACGCGCTGCGCGCGCTGGGCGCGGGCGAGATCCGCGTCTGCGGACCGGCGGCGCTGCTGCCCGATGACGGCACGCTTGCCGGCTGCACGGTCACGCACGACTTCGACGCCGCGCTCGAGGGCGTGGATGCGGTGATGATGCTGCGCCTGCAGCGTGAGCGCATGGCCGAGGGCCTGGTGCCCTCGCTCGCCGACTACCACCGCGACTACGGACTGACCGCGGCGCGCCTGCGCCGCGCGGCTCCCGGCGCGGTGGTGTTGCACCCGGGGCCGCTGAACCGCGGCGTGGAGATCACCGACGAGGTCGCGGACGGACCACAGTCACTGATCCTGCGCCAGGTGGCCAACGGCGTGGCGGTGCGGATGGCGGTGCTGGAGGCGCTGCTGGGCTGACCTCCCGCGCCGGGCTCAGCGGCGGCGCTGCGCGAACAGCCAGTTCCACAGTTCCGGCAGGGCGTAGGCCGGGTCCCAGCTGTTGTGGCCCGCATCCGGGAACTCGGTGTAGCGGGCACCGGTGGCGCCGGCCGCTTCGAAAGCGGCATGCAGGCGGCGCGAGTATTCCGCCGGGACGGGCTCGTCCCGCGCACCGTGGAAGATCCAGACCGGGACATGGCGCAGGCGCCGCGCGACCGCCGCGTAGGGGTCGGCTTCCCCTTCCAGGCCGCGCACCGACATCGAGGGACGGCCCGGGTGCACCAGGCCGCCGCAGACCGGGACCAGCGCGGCGAAGCGGTCCGGAGCGCGCAGGGCGAGGTCCCAGGTGCCGTAGCCGCCCATGGACAGCCCGGTGAGGTAGATGCGGCCGGGGTCGCCGCCGAACTCGGACACGACGGCATCGAGCTGCGCGAACACCACGTCCGCCAGCTGGTTCCACTCGCTGCCCCCGGGGGCCTGCGGGAACACCACGATCGCGGGGAAGCCGCCGCCCCTGGCGCGCACCACCGGTCCCAGGCCGACCTCGAGTTGCAGCCGGTTGTCGCGCCCGCGCTCGCCCGAGCCGTGCAGGAACAGGATCACCGGCGGCCTGCCTTCCACCGTGCCAGGCGCCGGGACGTACACCTGGTAGCGGTACACCGTGCCGCCTGCGGCGAGTTCGCGCTCGACGAACCCGCCCGCGGCGGGAGGTTCCCCCGCGATGGCGCACGCGGCGGTCATCGCCAGGACTCCCGGGAACAGCATTGCCAACAGGCGCATGGCTCCACCTCCATCGCCTCTAGCGCAGCAGCACCACGGTGGCCAGGCCGAGGAAGCTGAAGAAGCCCATCACGTCGGTGACGGCGGTGACCACCACCGTGCCGGCCACGGCCGGGTCGATGTGCATGCGCTTGAGCAGCAGCGGCAGCAGCACGCCGGCCAGTGCCGCCGAGCAGAAGTTGATGACCATCGCCGCGGCGATCACCAGCGACAGCACCCAGTCGTGGAACCACAGCAGCGCCACCAGACCGACCAGGGCGCCGATCAGCAGGCCGTTGATCAGCGCCACGCGCAACTCCTTCCACAGCAGGATGCCGGCGTTGCTGGCGCCGACCTGGCCGAGCGCCAGGCCGCGCACCATCAGCGTCAGCACCTGCACGGCGGCGTTGCCGCCGATGCCGGCGACGATCGGCATCAGCACGGCAAGCGCCACCACCTTCTCGATGGTCGCCTCGAAGCGGCCGATCACGAATGCCGCCATGAACGCGGTGGCCAGGTTGACGCCCAGCCACACCGCGCGGCCGCGCACCGCGCGCCGGATCGGCGAGAACAGGTCCTCGTCCTCGTCCAGGCCGGCGGCGCCCAGGGCCTGGTGCTCGGCCTGCTCGCGGATGATGTCGACCACGTCGTCGATCGTGATGCGGCCGAGCAGCACGTTGTGGTCGTCCACCACCGGCGCCGACACCCAGTCGTTGTCCGAGAACAGGCGCGCGACCTGCTCGGCGGATTCGTTGACGTGGATCGACTCGAGCTCGTCGTCGATCAGCTTGTTGATCGGCGTGTTCGGCTCGTGGGTGACCAGGTCCTGCAGCGCGACCCAGCCGATCAGCTGGTTGCGGCGGTTGACCACGTACAGATGGTCGGTGTTCTCGGGCAGCTCGCCGCGCAGGCGCAGGAAGCGCAGGACGACGTCCACGGTGGTGTCGGCGCGGACCGTCACCACGTCCGGGTTCATCAGGCGGCCCGCGGTGCCCTCGGGATAGGACAGTACCTGCTCGAGGCGCTCGCGGTTCTCGCGGTCCATCGACTGCAGGAGCTGCTCGATCACCGCATCGGGCAGGTCCTCGAGCAGGTCGGCCAGGTCGTCGATGTCCAGGTCCTCGACCGCGGCGACCAGCTCGTCCTGGTCCATGTCCGCGATCAGGCTTTCGCGCACTTCATCGCCGACGTGGACCAGCACCTCGCCGTCGACCTCGGGATCGACCAGGCCCCACACCACCACGCGCTTGTCCGGCGGCAGCGACTCGAGCAGGTTGGCGATCTCGGCCGGCGCCAGGGTGTTGACGAGACGGCGCACGGGGCCGAGTCGGCCGCTGTCGAGTGCATCCGAGAGCAGGCGCAGCTGGCGCGCGGTCTTGTCGTGGCGGACGGCTTCGGCCATGCGCGGCTCCGGGTTGTCGGGATGGCGGGCCGCGTGGGAACGGGCGCGCCGGATCAGGCGTTCATGCGCACATTATCGCGCGGGACGCGGAGGATGGACAGGTGGCGTTGCCGTGCGCGCGGATCATCCCGCCTCCGTGCGGGACAGGGCCCGCGAAGCCTCACGTGCGGGCATGGACCCTGGCCAGCCAGCGCGCGATGCCGTCCCGGTCGCGCGCGCGCAGCAGTGCAGGCGCCTTCGCCTGCAGGCGGGACAGGTCGCTGTCGCGGATCACGCGGCGCACCTCGAGCAGCGTGCCGGGGTGCAGGCTGAACTCCTCCAGGCCGAGCGCCAGCAGCAGCGGGGTGAGCGTGGCGTCGCCGGCCATCTCGCCGCAGACCGCCACCGGCCTGCCGTGCCTGCGTGCGGTCCGGATCACGTCGTGCAGCAGCCGGAGCATGGCCGGATGCAGCGGCGAGTAGAGCTCGGCGAGGGCGTCGTTTCCGCGGTCGGCGGCGAGCACGTACTGGATCAGGTCGTTGGTGCCGATGGAGACGAAATCGACCACGTCGATGAACGAGGACAGCGCGATGGCTGCGGCCGGCACTTCGATCATCGCGCCGATCGTGATCCGGTCGGCGACGGCATGGCCTTCCCCGCGCAGTTCCCGCGCCAGTTCGCCGGCCATCGCCCGGACCTGCAGCAGCTCGCCGCGGGTCGTGACCATCGGCACCAGGATCCGCACCGGGCCGTAGCCGGAAGCGCGCAGGATCGCGCGCAGCTGGGTACGGAACAGCCCCGGCTTGGACAGCGACAGGCGGACGCCGCGCACGCCCAGCGCCGGGTTCGGTTCGCCCTTCAGCGCCAGCCCGGTCCGGTCGGCCTTGTCGGCGCCGATGTCGAGCGTGCGGATGGTGATCGCCCGGCCGGTCATGCCGAGGATCACGTCGCGGTAGGCGCGGAACTGTTCCTCTTCGTCCGGCAGCTCCTCGCGTTGCAGGAACAGGAACTCGGTGCGGTACAGGCCGACGCCGGCGGCGCCGAGGGCATGGGCCTCGGCCACGTCCTCGCGCGACTCGGCATTGGCCCACAGCCGGATGTCCACCCCGTCCAGGGTGCGCGAGGGTTCGCGGCGCAGGCGGTGCAGCTGCTTGCGCTCCCGCTTCTCCTCGCGCAGGCGCTCGCGGTAGGCGCGCAGGTCGCTGGCGTCCGGCTCGATGACGATCTCGCCGCTGCCGCCGTCGACCAGCAGCACGTCGCCGTCGTTGACCAGTTGCAGCGCCTGCGGAGCGCCAACCACCAGCGGCAGGTGCAGGCTGCGGGCGAGGATGGCGCTGTGCGACAGCGCGCTGCCGCCGGCGGTGACCACCGCCACCACGCCCTGCGACTGCAGCTGCGCCAGCTCCGAGGGCGCGACGCTGTCGGTGACCAGGATCTCGCCGGCCACGCCCTGCAGCTCGGCCTGGTGCTTGTGGAGCGCGGCGTGGATCCGGCCGATGACGTGGTCGATGTCCTCGATCCGGCTGCGGATGTAGGCGTCGTCCATGTCCGAGAACACCGCCGCCAGCCGGTCGCGCTGCAGGCGCAGGGCGTAGTCGGCGCTGTAGCGGGCGGTGCGCACCAGCTCGTCCAGCCCGTGCAGCAGCTCGGGGTCGTCGAGCAGCAGCGCGTGCATGTCGAGGAACTCGCCGACCTCGTGCGCCAGCGCGCCGTGCAGGCGGGAGCGCAGCTCGCGCATCTCGGCACGGACCTCGTCGATCGCCTCGTGCAGGCGCGACAGCTCGACCTCGACCTGTCCGGCGGGGATGCGTTCCTCGGCGACCTCCAGCGCGTGCGGCTGGCGGACGCGGGCCCGGCCCAGGGCGCTGCCGCGCGAGGCGCCGTGCCCGGCCAGCGCCTTCCGCATCAGCTTTCCTCGTCGAACTTGCGCTCGAAGAGCGCGGTGGCGGCCTCCATCGCCTCGGCCTCGTCCTCGCCCTCGAGCCGCAGCACCACCTTCGTGCCGTGGCCGGCCGCGAGCAGCATGACGCCCATGATGCTCTTCGCGTTCACCTCGCGGCCCTTGGCGATCAGGGTCGCGCTGGAGCGGAAGCCGGACAGCAGCTGCACCAGCTTCGCGGTGGCGCGGGCATGCAGTCCGAGCTTGTTGGCGACGAGCAGTTCGCGTTCCAGCATCAGGGGTCCCTGGGTCGTGTGTGCCTCTGGTTGTCAGGCATCGTCGAAAATCACGCCGTTGCGGGCTCCGGCGGAGGCGACGGCGGGCAGTTCGTCCAGCGCCAGCTCAGGATAATTCATCACCCGCATCAGCATCGGCAGGCTGAGGGCCGACACCCGCCGCGCCGGGGTCCCCAGCCGCGCCAGCCGGGCGGCGAGGTTGCTGGGGGTGGCGCCGTACAGGTCGGTCAGGATCAGCACCCCGTCGCCGCCGTCGACCCGGCGCATCGCCGCGCTGGCCTGCGGCAGCAGGGCGTCCGGGTCGCCGTCGTACGGCACTTCGAAGGCCTCGGCGCGCAGCGGCAGGTTGCCGTTGAGCAGGGTCGAGGCCGTCGCCAGCAGCGCGCTGCCGATGCCGGGGTGGGTGACGAGGAGGATGCCGACGGCCATGCCGTCAACTTAACAGACGGCGGTGATTCCACGATAGCGGGGGGGCTGGACGGTGTATCCCGGCCGTGAAATCAGTCCAGCTCCCGGTGGTAGGTGGCCACTTCCCCCCAGCCGCGCCGGCGGGCGTGCTCGGCCAGCATCTCGGCCAGGTAGACCGAGCGGTGGCGGCCGCCGGTGCAGCCGAAGGCGACGGTGACGTAGCTGCGGGTCGAGTCGCTCCACAGCCGAGGCAGCCATGCGTCGAGGAATTCCGCGACCTGGCGCACGAACTCGCCGACTTCCGGGCGCTGCCCGAAGTACTCCTGGACCGGGGCGTCGCGTCCCGAGAGCGGGCGCAGCCGCGAGTCCCAGTGCGGGTTGGGCAGGGCGCGCGCGTCGAACACGAAGTCCGCGTCGGCGGGGACGCCCTTGCGGTAGGCGAAGGACTCGAACAGCAGCGACGGCGACGGGTCCATGCCCAGGCCCAGCTCGGTGATCACCCGGCGGCGCAGCTGGTGGACGTTGAGCTCGCTGGTGTCGATCACCACGTCGGCCAGCGTGCGCAGCGGCTTGAGCGCCTGCCGTTCCAGGGAGATCGCGTCGGCCAGCGGCAGCCCGAGGTGGCTGAGCGGGTGCCGGCGGCGGGTCTCCGCGTAGCGCTTGATCAGTACCTCGTCGCTGGCGTCGAAGAACACCAGCCTCGGGTCGAAGCCCATGCCGCCGACCGCAGACAGCCATTCGGGTATGCTCGCCAGGTCGCCGCGGTTGCGCATGTCGATGCCGACGGCGAGCTTCTGCACCGAGCGCAGCGAATGGGTGGCGGTGCGCACGAAGTCGGGCAGCAGCTCCGCCGGCAGGTTGTCCACGCAGTAGAAGTCGAGGTCCTCGAAGGTGTGGAGCGCGACGCTCTTGCCGCCGCCGGACATGCCGGTGACGATGAAGAGGGCCTGTACCTGCGGGGATGGATCGTCGGTCATGGCGTGTTGCTGCTGCGTTCGAGGAAGTGGGAGTGCCGGGCCAGGAACGCCGCGGCCGGATCCACGCCCTTGGAGCGCAGGATGTGGGCGCGGGTGGCCGCTTCGGTCAGCACCGCCAGGTTGCGGCCGGGCATCACCGGCAGGGTGATCATCGGCACGTCGAGGTCGAGCACCCTGCGATAGCCGAGGTCACCGGTCAGCCGCAGCATGCCGTCGTCGTTGCGCTGCGGCTCGGAGCCGGGCCGGCTCAGGTGCACGATCAGGCGCAGGTACTTGTTCCGCTTGACCGCGGTGTCGCCGAACATCTGGCGGATGTTGAGCACGCCCAGGCCGCGCAGCTCGAGCAGGTCCTGCAGGAGCTCGGGGCAGGAACCGTCGAGCACGTCCGGCGCGATCTGGGCGAATTCCGGCGCGTCGTCGGCGACCAGCCGGTGCCCGCGGGTGATCAGTTCCAGCGCCAGCTCGCTCTTGCCCGTGCCCGACTCGCCGGTGATCAGCACGCCGATCGAGTAGATCTCCATGAACACGCCATGCAGCGTGACCCGCGGTGCCAGCGCGCGTGCCAGGTGGTACTGCAGGTGGTTGAGCAGCTCGTGCCCGCGCCGGGGAGAGACCCACAGCGGGGTCTGCGTCTCTTCCGCGGCCTCGCGCAGGTCCTCCGGGCAGGACTGGTTCTTGCTGATCACCATGGCCAGCGGCCGGTACTGCATGATCCGCTGGATCGTCTCCCAGCGCAGTCGCGAGTCCAGTCCGTCCAGCCAGGCCAGTTCCTCGGTGCCGAGGATCTGCACCTTGTTGGGATAGATGATGTTGAGGTAGCCGGCGAGCGAGGGGCGCCGGGCCACCGTTTCGACGGACTCGAGCACGCGCGAGGCGCCCTCCTGCCCGGCCACCCAGCGCAGGCCGAGGCGCTCGTGCTGCTGCTCGAACAGTTCGCGGGCGGTGATGCTGGCGTTCATGGGACGGGTGCGGGGCGACAGCCGGGCCCGAGCAGCGCGGCGCGGAGGGCCGTCAGGTCGGGGGCCCGGCGCAGGGTTTCGAGGAATTCCGGATCGGAGAACCGCGTGGCGATGGCGGCCAGGTGCTCCAGGTGCACCTCCGGCTGGTCGTCGGGCGCGCACATGGCGAAGACCAGGTCCACCGGCTGCCCGTCGTGGGCACGGAAGTCCACCGGGTAGGACAGGCGCAGGAAGGCGCCGCGGGCTTCCTTGAACGCCGGCCCGCGCGCGTGCGGGATGGCGACGCCGCGTCCGATCGCGGTGCTGGCCATCTCCTCGCGCGCGCGCAGTGCCGCGGCGATGGCGGGCGTCAGCTCCGGCGCGTTGGCGCCGAGCAGCCGCGCCGCGGCGTCGAGCACATGACGGGAGTCCACCGGGTCGACCAGCAGCACGATCCGGTCCGCGGCGAGCAGGTGGCTCCAGTGCATGGGACTTGCGCGGGGCTTTCAGCCGAAACTGCCATCGCGGACCGGGTTCCCGCCGCGATGGTGGTCGACCAGCTTCTTGCGGTGCTTGACCAGGAGGCGGTCGAGCTTGTCGGCGAGCAGGTCGATCGCGGCGTACATGTCCACGGCGGAAGCGTCTGCGTGGAGGGTCTTGCCGGGCAGGGTGACCGTGGCCTCGGCCCTGTGGTTCGGCTTGTCGAGGCCGAGCTGCACGCGGACCTCGAAGGGATGTTCGTAGTGCCGCGCAAGCCGCTGGAAGCGGGTGCTGACATAGTCGCGCAGCGCGGGCGTCACTTCGATCTGCTGTCCGTGGATGTCGAGTTGCATCGGAACCTCCTTCGGCGAGCCTGCAGCATCGCGCAAACCGCATGCGCGTTTGTCAGGAACAGGTTAACCCAGGGGGAGGCGGGGCGCGACCGGCCCGGGGCCCCACGGGCGTTCAGCCGATGCGCACCCGCTCGTGCGAGGAGGCGATGTTCATGGCCTCCCGGTACTTGGCCACGGTGCGGCGGGCCACGGGGATGCCGGCGGCCTGGAGCATTTCGGCCAGGCGGGCGTCGGACAGGGGCTTGCGGGGGTCCTCGGCCTCGATCAGGCTGCGGATCATCTGCTGGATGGCGACGCTGGAGGCGCCGCCGCCGCCGCCGGTCTCGATCCCGGAGGCGAAGAAGTCGCGCAGCGCGATCGTGCCGCGTGGCGTGTGCACGTACTTGCGGGCGATCGCGCGCGAGACCGTGGACTCGTGCACGCCGATCTCGGCGGCGACTTCGCGCAGGGTCAGCGGGCGCAGGGCACGCGTACCGAACTCGAGGAAGCCCGACTGCTGCCGGACCAGGCACCTGACCACCTTCAGCAGGGTTTCGTTGCGGGCCTCGAGGTTCTTCAGCAGCCAGCGTGCCTCCTGCAGGCAGCCGCGCAGGTAGTTCGCGTCCTCGCCCGAGGCGTGCTGGATCATGCGCTCGTAGGCGCGGTGGATGGTGAGCCGCGAATGCAGGTTGCCGGCCAGCGAGACCCTCCACAGGCCGTTGCGCCGGGTGATCACGCAGTCGGGGACGACGTAGTGCTCGCTGGGGAGGTCGCCATAGCGCGCGCCTGGGCGGGGGTTGAGCGAGCGCAGCAGCCGCAGCGCGGCCTCGGCCTCGGCCATCGGGCAGGGGAGGGCCTCGGCCAGGCCGGCGGTCCCCAGCTTCGGCAACCGGTCGATCAGGGATGTGGCCGCGGCCATGGCGGCCTGCAGGCCGGGGGTGTCCGCGGGCAGGGCCTCCAGCTGCAGCCGCAGGCACTCGCCGAGGCCGCGGGCACCCACCCCGGGCGGGTCGAGGCGCTGTACCTGGTGCAGCACCGCCTGGATCTCGTCCAGTCCGGCCTCGATCTCGGGCCGCAGGGCCTCGGCGATGGCTTCCAGCGGCTCGCGCAGGTAGCCGTCGTCGTCGATCGCGTCCACGATCGCCGCCGCGATCATGCGGTCGCGCGGGGACAGGTGGCCCAGGTGCAGCTGCCAGGACAGGTGGTCGTGCAGGGATTCGGCCTTGGCCAGGCGCTGCCCGGGGTCCGGGTCGTACCAGCCTTCCCCGTCCTCCCAGCCGGCCGTGCCCGCATCGTCGGCGGCCGGTTCCGGGCCGTCGTCTCCGCCGCCATCCCGGGCCTGGGATGGTGGCGCCGACAACGGCTCGTCCTCGGCCCAGTCGAGCAGGGGGTTGCTCTCCACGGCCGCCATGATCTCGGCCTCGAGCTCCTGGGCCGGCAGTTGCAGCAGGTGCAGGGCCTGGCGCAGCTGTGGCGTCAGGACCAGGTGTTGCCCCAGCGATGCCTGCAGGCGGGGCTTCATCGGTTCCCTTCCTGGAACAGGCGGGATGCCGGGTGTTTACAGCCGGAAGGACTCCCCAAGATAGACACGACGCACGTCCGGGTTGGCGAGCAGCGCGTCCGGCGCCCCCTGCGCCAGGACGCCACCCTCGTTGAGAATATACGCCCTGTCGCAAATGCCCAACGTCTCGCGGACGTTGTGATCCGTGATCAGGACCCCGATCCCGCGGAGCTTGAGGTGCTCGACGATGCGCTGGATTTCCCCCACCGAAATGGGGTCCACCCCCGCGAAGGGCTCGTCCAGCAGCATCAGCCGGGGGCGGGCGGCCAGCGCCCGGGCGATCTCGACCCGGCGCCGTTCGCCGCCCGACAGGCTGGCCCCGATCTGGTTGGCAACGTGGGAGACCTGCAGCTCGTCGAGCAGGCTCTCCAGTTCCCGCAGCCGGCCGTTGCGGTCGAGGTCCTCGCGCGTCTCCAGGACCAGCATGATGTTGTCGGCCACGCTCAGCCTGCGGAACACCGAGGGTTCCTGCGGCAGGTAGCCGACGCCCAGCCTGGCGCGCACGTGCATGGGCTCGCCGGTGATGTCGCGGCCGTCGAGCACGATCCTGCCGGCGTCCGCCGCCACCAGGCCGACGATCATGTAGAAGCAGGTGGTCTTGCCGGCGCCATTGGGTCCGAGCAGGCCGACCACCTCGCCTGCGTCCAGGGTCAGCCCGAAGTCACGGACGACCTCGCGCTGCCGGTAACGCTTGCGCAGTCCTTCGGCGACCAGCATCAGTTGTCCCCGTTGCCGGGAGGGGTGGTCCCGGACCTGTTGGCGCGCGGTTCGAAGATCAGCCGCACGCGCCCGCCGTTGCCGCCGCCCTGCACCTGCCCGGTGCTCATGTTGTAGACCACGCGCTCGCTGGAGATGCTGCCCTGTCCGGGCTGCTGCACCATGGCGTTGCCGGTGAGCACGATGGTGTCGGTGGCGCGGTCGTAGTCGATCCGGTTGGCGGTCGCGTTGATGCGGCCGCCGGAATCGTTCTCCTGGCTCATGTGCGCGGGCGAGCCGGTGAGCTTGACCATGCGGATCTCGCCGTCGCGGATGGTGAAGTCCGCTTCCGCGGCGCGGATGTCCAGCGTGCCCTGGGTGATGCGCACGTTGCCCTTCAGCAGGCAGGGCGCGCCATCGACCATGCGGCAGTCGCTGCTGTCGGCCTCGGCGTTGATCTTCTGGTTGCGGTCCGAGCTCCTGGCCATGGCGTCGTGGGCCAGGACCGCAAGGGTGGCCAGGACCAGGCTAGCGGCGGTTCGGTTCATGGCTCAGCTGCACCTTGGACAGGAGGAGGATGCGCTTGTCGGCGAGGTGGGCGCGCATGCCCGTGCCCCGCATTGTAGAGCCGGGGCTGGTGATGGTGACCGGAGCGGAGGAAACGGCCAGGTCCTTCTGCGGGAACACGTCCATTTCCGTGGTGTTCAGGATCGTGGTGCGGGCGGCGCCATCGGGACTGCGCGCGACCACGTTGCCGCGCAACCGGATCTCGTCGCTTTTTTCGTTGATCCAACCGGTCTCCGAGCTGACTTCCCAGTGGCTGCCGTGGCGGTCGGGCATCAGGAACAGGGGGGTGGTCAGTTCCAGGGTGCGCGCGTCCGGCGTCTGCCGCAGTTCCGGCGCCCGCAGCGAGAAGGATTCCCTGCCCTCGGAATCGAGGGTGACCAGTTCGAAGTCGCGCAGCACGTAGTCGGAGCGCGACAGGTCGATCTCCCCGGCCTCCCCGTCCTGCGCCTGCCGCCAGGCCGACCACCCGGTGATGGCCGCGCCGGCGAGCAGCACCACCGCGAGCAGGGTGCGCCAATTCATGCCTGCCTCCCGGGGCCGAGCAGCGCCCCGACCTTGCCCTGCGCGTGCAGTACCAGGTCGCAGAACTCGCGGGCCGCGCCCTCGCCGCCGCGTGCCCGCGCGATCCAGTGCACCTCGCCGCGGATCCAGGGGTGCGCGTTCGCCGGTGCCGCGGCGAAGCCGACCCTGCGCAGCACCCCGAGGTCGGCGATGTCGTCGCCCATGAACGCGACCTCGTCCATGGCAAGGCCCAGGCGCGCGCGGATTTCCTCCACGCAGGCCAGCTTGTCCTTCACGCCGGCATGGCCTTCGGCGCCCAGTTCCTGCGCGCGGTTCCGCGCGACCCGGCTCTCGCGCGCGGTGACGAACGCTGTGGCGATGCCGGCGCGGCGCAACAGCACCAGGCCCTGGCCGTCGAGCACGTGGAAGGCCTTGGTTTCCACGTGGTCGGCGTCGAACCACAGGCGGCCGTCGGTGAGCGTGCCGTCCACGTCGAAGCAGGCCAGGCGCACCTTCGCCGCGCGGGCGAGGACGTCGGCCGCGACATCCGCGAACATGGTGTGCACGCCGGTCATACCACCCGCGCCCGCAGCAGGTCGTGGATGTTGAGCGCGCCGACCACGCGCCGTTGCGCGTCGATCACCGGCAGCGCGTTGACCTTGCGCGTCTCCATCAGCCGGGCGGCCTCGCTGGCGAGCGCGTCGGCGCCGATGGTGACCGGATCGCGGGTCATCACCTCGCTGATCCGCACCGTGTGCACGTCGAGGCCGGGGCGCGACAGCGTGCGGCGCAGGTCGCCGTCGGTGTAGATGCCCAGCAGGGTACCGTCGCCACCCACCACCGCGGTCATGCCCAGGCGCTTGCGGCTCATCTCGATCAGCGCCTCGCCGAGGGTGGCGTCCTCGCGCACGGCGGGGATGTCCTCGCCGCTGTGCATCACGTCGGAGATGTGCAGCAGCAGGCGGCGTCCGAGCGCGCCGGCCGGGTGCGATCGCGCGAAGTCGTCGGCGGTGAATCCACGCGCCTCCAGCAGCGCGACCGCGAGCGCATCGCCCATCGCCAGCGAGGCGGTGGTGCTCGAGGTGGGCGCCAGGTGCAGCGGGCAGGCTTCCTCCGGGACGCTGACGTCGAGGTGCACGTCCGCCGCGCGCGCGAGCGTGGACTGCGCGCGGCCGGTCATCGCGATCAGCACGTTGCCCTGGCGCTTGAGCACGGGCAGCAGCATCAGGATCTCGTCGGACTCGCCCGAGTACGACAGCGCCAGCACCACGTCGGCGTCGGTGATCATGCCCAGGTCGCCGTGGCCGGCCTCGCCCGGATGCACGTAGAACGCGGGCGTCCCGGTGGAGGCCAGGGTCGCGGCGATCTTGCGGGCGATGTGGCCGGACTTGCCCATGCCGGTGCAGACCACCCGGCCACGGCACGCGAGGATGTGCCGGCAGGCATCGCTGAATGCGCCGTCGATGCGGCCGGCCACGGTCTGCAGCGCCCGTGTCTCGATCGCGAAGACGCGGCGGCCGGTGTCGGCGAACGCCGCCGGATCCGGAACGGAGGAGGTCGCGGTCTTGGCCATACCCGGGTGGAGGGCTTTCCGTTAGGCTATTCCGTCCATTCTAGGCGCTCCCCGGCGCCGGGTGTCCGGGAACCGCGGTTCCGCCGGCACCGGGACTCATGCGCCCTTCAGCAGGACATCCCTTGGACGCGAACACCATCCGCCAACTGATCGAACAGGGTCTGCCCGGCGCCCGGGTCGAGGTGCGGGGCGATGACGGCGTGCACTTCGAGGCCGTGGTGGTCTCGGAAGCGTTCGCCGGCAGGCCGCCCCTGGCCCGGCACCGGATGGTCTACGCCACGCTCGGCGACCGCATGGGGGGCGAGATCCACGCCCTGGCCCTGAAGACGCTGACCCCGGACGAACACGCCCGCCAGCAGGAGCGCGGCTGATGCAGAAGATCGTGGTGACCGGGGGCGTGCCGCTGGAAGGCGAGGTCCGCATTTCCGGCGCCAAGAACGCGGTGCTGCCCATCCTGTGCGCGACCCTGCTGGCCGATGAGCCGGTGGAGGTCGGCAACGTCCCGCACCTGCAGGACGTGCGGACCACGGCGCGCCTGCTGGGCGGGCTCGGCGCGGGCATCGGCCACGACTTCGAGGCCGGGGTGGTCCGGGTCGACCCGCGCACCGTGGACAGCCTGCTCGCTCCCTACGACCTCGTGCGCACCATGCGCGCGTCGGTGCTGGTGCTCGGGCCGCTGCTGGCCCGGCATGGCGCGGCGGAGGTATCGCTGCCGGGCGGCTGCGCGATCGGCTCGCGCCCCGTGGACCTGCACATCAAGGCGCTCGAGGCGCTCGGCGCCGAGATCACGGTCGAGCACGGCTACATCAAGGCGAAGGCGCGCCGGCTGCGCGGCGGCCGGTTCGAGTTCCCGATGGTCAGCGTCGGTGCCACCGAGAACATGCTGATGGCGGCGGCGCTGGCCGGGGGCACCACCGTGATCGACAACGCCGCGCGCGAGCCGGAGATCGTGGACCTGGCCACCTGCCTGGTCGCGATGGGCGCCGACATCGAGGGCGCCGGCACGCCGCGCATCGTCGTGCGTGGCGTGGACCGGCTGCATGGCGCGCGATACCAGGTCATCTCGGACCGCATCGAGACCGGCACCTTCCTCGTCGCCGGGGTGATGACCGGCGGCCATGTGGTCGCCACGCGGGCGCGCCCGGACACGCTGGAGGCGGTGCTCGCCAAGCTGTCCGAGGCCGGTGCCGACGTGCGCGCCGAAGGCGACCGGATCGCGGTGGACATGCGCGGGCGCAGGCCGCGCGCGGTGGACATCGTGACCGCGCCGTACCCGGGCTTCCCGACCGACATGCAGGCGCAGTTCATGGCGATGAACTGCATCGCCGAGGGCACCGGCATCATCGACGAGACCATCTTCGAGAACCGCTTCATGCACGTGAACGAGCTGATGCGGCTCGGTGCCGACATCCGCATCGACGGCCCGCGCGCCACCGTGCGCGGCGTGGAGCGGCTGACCGGCGCGCCGGTGATGGCGACCGACCTGCGCGCCTCGGCCTCGCTGATCCTGGCCGGGCTGGTGGCCGAGGGCGAGACCGTGATCGATCGCATCTACCACCTCGACCGCGGCTACGAGCGCATCGAGCAGAAGCTGTCGGGGCTGGGCGCGCGGATCCGGAGGATCGACGCATGATGCGGGCACCAGGCCGGCTGTCACCGCGGCGCAAGGCCCTGCTGGCCACCATGGCCACGGTCCTGCTGCTGATGGCGGTACTGGGCTGGCTTGGCGTGGCCGGGTTTTCGGGAACCCGGCCTGCCGAGATGGACTGGAACCACGACGGCCGGGTCACCCGGCTCGAGATCCTGCAGGGCTACACCCTGGTGGTGGTGGACGGGACGGTCGAAGGCCAGCGCACCTGCCGCCGCTACGCGTGGCTGGGCGACCGCGCCAATCCGTTCCGTGTGGACTGCCGCACCGAGGTCAGGCCCGGCGCCGCGCAGTGACAGTGCTTCCGCCGCCCGGCGGGGTCAGCGCCACGAGGCCAGGTGCAGACTGACCGTTTCGTTGCCGCCTTCGGACTGGACGATCCGCAGCGGCACCGGAATCCCGGCTGCGACCCACACGCTGGTGCTCTTGCCGCCCGAGGCCGTGACCACCCGGGTCGCCTGCACCGTGCGCCCGCCGATGGCGATGGCCCCGGTCCCGGCGCGCCGGAATGACATCGGCCGCGCCTTGCCGTTCTCGATGACCCGGTAGTCGAGCGGCTTGCCCGCGGGGACATCACGCACCAGCGCCAGCATCAGCAGCAGGCTGTCGAGGTCGCCGGCCCGGATCTGGACCGGGCCGCGCCGCGAGGGCCTGGCATCGCCGGCCCAGGTCGCCTGCCTCGCGCGCCAGTCGAAGCGCGCCGGGACCGTCCGGCGCCGGCCGAGGTAGCTGGTGATGTCGCTGCCGCCCAGCGGCATGTAGTAGCCGCGCGCCTCGGTGAAAAGGGTGGCCTGGCTCATGGACGCGGCGAGGTTGTTGACGCTCAGCGCCAGGCTCCACTGGCTGCCACGCGGCGACAGCACCATCACCGCGTCGGCCGGGATGCCCTTGTATTTCGCGGAGTAGTTGGCCGTGAATGGCCGCAGCGCCGCCTGCACCGGGCCGACGGCGAGGCAGAGCAGGAGGGCGAGCAGGCAGGTGCGTACCGTCGGCTGCGTGGACATGCGGGGGCCCGTCCGGGGTGGCGATGGCGGATCAGCGGATCGACTTCAGCCGCAGGTCGATGTGGTCGCGGCCGTTGCGCTGCTGCAGCAGGCGTGCCGGCACCGGCAGGCCTTCGACGATCCAGGCGGTGATGGTGCGCGAGCCGTCCTGCTGCCTGACCCGCGTGGCCTTGTATTCGCGGCCCTGCACCGTGATCGTCTCCGTGCCCACGGGCTGGAACACCTGCCGGCGCGCGCGTCCCTCCTCGACCAGCCGGTAGCTCAGCTCCCGGCCGGAGGCGAAGTCGCGCACCAGCGCGAGGTTGAGCAGCATGCCGTCGACGTCGCCCGGCTGCAGGCGGACCGGGCCGCCGCGGCCCTCGCGCACGTCGCCGCTCCACGTCGCCACCCCGCGCGACCAGTCGTAGGTGGCGTTGATCGTGCGGTTCTTGACCAGCATCGCCGCCAGCCCGTGCTCGCCGCGCTGCGAGTCCACGGCCGACAGCGGGCGCCAGCCGTCGCCCGTGGCCTCGAACACCGTGCTCTGGGCGAGGCGTGCGCCGGCGCCCGTGACCTCGAGGCTGTATTTCCAGCGGTTGCCATCCTCCCGCGACAGGGTCATGCGGCCGGTGGCCTGCAGGCCCATGTAATGGGCCTCGTATTCGGCGCTGAACGGCTCCAGCGCCAGCAGCGGGCCGGCGAACACGGACAGGATGCCGGCCAGCGCCAGGGTCGCGGGGCGGAGGAGGGTGCGGATACGGGACGGGCTGGACTGCATCGTCATTGTGTGTCGACTCCCCTGTACTCGACGAGGCGCAGGTCGAGGCTGTCCTCGCCATTCTCTCGCTGCAGGATGCGGACCGGAGTGGGGACGCCGTCCGCGATCCAGAACACGGTCTCGTCGTTGCCGCCGTTGGTGCGTTCCACGCGCAGGGCCTCGTAGCCCAGATCGTCCACGGTCACGGTTTCCGGCAGGTCGGAGACGCGGTAATGATGGTCGCGTGCCTTGCCGCCGTCCACGAGCCGGTAGCGGAGCTCGCGGCCGGGGGCGGCATCCCGGACGGTCGCCAGGTTGACCAGCAGCCCGCTCATGTCGCCATCCTGCAGCGGGATGGGGGCGCGGCGCTTTTCACTGATGTCGCCCTCCCAGCGTGCGGTGCGGGTGTGCCAGTCGTAGGTGCCGGTGATCCTGCGGTTGAAGAACACGGCCGCCCTGCGCACGGTGCTCTGCGAGATCGGGCGGTAGCGCTCGTCCCACACGTCGAACACCGTGCTCTGGTCGATGTTGAGCCCGACGATCCCGGCGAAGCCGCGGTTGCCGCGGATGGACAGGTCCACCCGCCAGCCGTTCGGCACCGCGTCGGTACGGGTCACCTGCATGGTGGCGGTGCCCGCGCGCCTGCCGCCGTACCAGGCCTCGTAGCTGGCCATGAAGGGTTCCAGCGCGGCGGCAGGCGGGGCGGGCAGCAGGGTTGCGGCGGCCAGGAGGGCGGCAGGGAGCAATCGCATGCCGCGCATCATGCGAAGCGGTTGTTGGCTGCAAGCTGAAGCGGGTGGCCCAGGGGTGTGCCGTCCACGTGAACGGTCCGTTCATGCAGCGTGATGCGCCCGGCGGCCAGCCAGCGCAGCGTCTCCACCAGCAGCGGGTGTTCGCGTTCGAGCACGCGAGCCGCGAGGATGTCCGGGTCGTCTCCCGGCAGCACCGGCACCCGGGCCTGGGCGATCACGGGGCCGCCGTCGAGTTCGGGTGTGACGAAGTGCACGCTGGCGCCGTGTTCGCTCGCGCCGGCCTCGAGCGCCTGGCGGTGGGTGTGCAGGCCCTTGAACAGGGGCAGCAGGGAAGGGTGGATGTTGATCATGCGCCCGGTGCGCGCCTCGACCGCGGCGGCGCCGATGATGCACATGTAGCCGGCGCAGACGATGAAGTCCGGTTCGACCGCGTCCACCCGCGCGAAGAAGGCCTCGTCGAAGGCGTCGCGCGAGGGGAATGCCTTCGGGCGCAGGGATTCGGCGTGGATCCCGGCGCCGCGCGCGCGCTGCAGGGCCAGCGCGTCGCTGCGGTCGGAGAACACGCCAACGACCTCGGCGTCGAGGTCGCCGGCCGAGATCGCGTCGAGGATCGCCTGCAGGTTGCTGCCGCGGCCCGAGGCCAGCACCGCGAGGCGGCAGCGCCGGTGGCCGCCCATGCCGCTCATCCGATGCGCACGCGCATGCCGCCGGCGGGCTGCACGACCTGGCCGATGGCCCAGTGCGCGAGGCCGAGGCGGTCCAGTTCGGCCCCGACCTCGCCCGCAGACCGCGGATCCACGATCAGGACGAAGCCGATCCCGCAGTTGAACGTGCGCCACATCTCGGTGGCGACGACGTTGCCCTCGCGCTGCAGCCAGTCGAACACGGCCGGCAGCGGCCAGGACGATGCATCGATGTCCAGCCCCAGGCCTTCCGGCACCACGCGGATGATGTTCTCGGTCAGGCCGCCACCGGTGATGTGGGCCATGCCGTGGATCGCCGGGCCATGCGCGCCACGCAGCAGTTCCAGCACCGGCTTGACGTACAGCCGGGTCGGCTCCATCAGCGCGTCGGCCAGCTTCACGCCGCCGAGGTCGAGGTCGGCCGGGCGGCCGGCACGGTCGTAGATGCGGCGGATCAGCGAGTAGCCGTTGGAGTGCGGGCCGCTGGAAGCGATGCCGAGCAGCACGTCGCCGGCGCGCACGGTGGAGCCGTCGCGCAGCTCGGACTTCTCCACCGCTGCCACGCAGAAGCCGGCCAGGTCGTACTCGCCCGGCGGGTACATGTCCGGCATCTCGGCGGTCTCGCCGCCGATCAGGGCGCAGCCGGACAGCTCGCAGCCGCGCGCGATGCCGCCGATCACCTCGGCCGCGGTGTCCACGTCGAGCCTGCCGGTGGCGAAATAGTCGAGGAAGAACAGCGGCTCGGCGCCCTGCACCAGCACGTCGTTCACGCACATCGCCACCAGGTCGATGCCGATGGTGCCGTGGCGGTTGAGCTGCTGGGCCAGCTTGAGCTTGGTGCCGACGCCGTCGGTGCCCGAGACCAGCACCGGCTCGCGGTACTTGCCGGTCAGGTCGAACAGCGCGCCGAAGCCGCCGAGGCCGCCCATCACCTCCGGGCGGAAGCTGCGCCGGACCATCGGCTTGATGCGCTCGACGAGGGCGTTGCCCGCGTCGATGTCGACGCCGGCGTCACGGTAGGTCATGCCGGGGGCGGCGGGATCGGGAGTGTTCACGGGCGCTGGGCGGTGGCCGGGCGGGCCCGCGATTCTACCAGCCGCGGTGGCGGCGCCCGGCCGGGAGGCGCCGCCGACGGCCTTTGTGGCACCATTTCCGCATTCCGCCGCAGGCCAGGAATGCGCAGATGCACGTGTCGCGACCAATCGCCCGAATGCTCGCCGGAATGCTTGCGGCCGCGGCGCTGTGGGCGGGGCACGCCTTCGCGCAGCGCGTCGAGGGCGAGCGCGCGGTCGCGCAGAGCCCCTACGAGGCCGAGGTGCCCGTGCGCAGCCAGGGCGAGAGCGAGCGGGAGGCGGGCTTCGCGCGCGCCCTGGCCCAGGTCTTCGGCAAGCTCTCGGGCGACCGCAGCGTTTCCAGCCGCCCCGGCGTGGGCCAGGAACTGCGCCGCGCCGCCGCCTACGTCGAGCACTACGATTACCGCCAGGACGAGACCGTCGGCAGCGGTGGCGCGCCGAGCTACCAGACCATGCTGGTGGTGCGCTTCCGCCAGGAGGACGTGGACGCGCTCGCCGCGGCGCTGGGCCTGCCCATCTGGCCGCAGCCGCGGCCCAAGCCGGTGCTGTGGCTGGCGATCGACGACGGCCGCGGGCCGCGCCTGGTCGGCCTGGCCCAGCGCAATGCCGCGCAGCCGGTCCTGCGCCGTGCGATCGAGCGCGGCTACCGCCTTGGCCTGCCCCAGGGCAACGCCGCCGAACAGGCCGCGGTCGGCGCGATCTGGCGTGGCGACACCGGCGCCATCGCCCGGCTGTCGGCGCGCTACAGCCCGCCGATGCAGCTGATCGGCAAGCTCTACCGCAGCGGGAGCGGCTGGAAGGCGGACTGGATCTTCGTGGACGACGGCCGGGTGCTGTCGCGCTGGTCCGAGGAGCATGCCGATGCGCGCCGCGCGATGGCGACCGGCGCCGACGGCGCCGCCGACGCGCTGGTCGCGCGCTATGCCAAGGTCAGCCCGGTCGGCGAGCCGGCGGTGCAGCGGATCGTGTTCACCGGCATCCACGGCGCCGCCGACTACCTGCGCCTGTCCGCCGCCCTGCAGCGGATGTCCGTGGTGCGGGGCATCCGCCCGGTGCGCGCCACGCCCGACGGGCTGGAGGCCGAGCTGGACCTGCTGACCGGCCTGGCCGGCTTCCGTCGCATCGTGGATCCGGCCGTGCTGCAGGAAGAGGGCGGCGGCGACGTGCCCGTGTACCGACTGCGGTGACCAGGAGGCGCTGCCCCGCATGATGAACGGACATCCGACCGAGGACATCGCCCGCTTCCTGCGGCGCCTGCAGTGGGGGCTGCTGGCGTTCGCCACGCTGTGGCTGGTCTGGCTGCTGGGGGCGGTGCTGGTGCCGTTCGTGCTGGCCGCCCTGCTGGGCTGGCTGGGCGACCCGCTGGTGGACCGGCTCGAGCGCGCCGGCCGCTCGAGGGCGGTGGCGGTCACCCTGGTCTTCGTGCTGATGATCCTGGTCCTGGTGCTGGCCATGCTGGTGCTGGTGCCGATGGTCGAGCGCCAGATCGTGACCCTGGTCGAGTCGCTGCCCGCCTACCGCGACTGGTTCATCGGGACCGCGCTGCCGTGGGTCGAGGCGCGCACCGGCATCGAGATCAGCTCGTGGCTGGACCCGCAGCGGCTGTTCGAACTGGCGCGCACGCACTGGCGGCAGGCCGGCGGCATCGCCGCCACGCTGTTCGGCTACCTGTCCAGTTCCGGCTTTGCGTTCCTGGCCTGGCTGGCCAACATCGTGCTGGTGCCGATCCTGACCTTCTACTTCCTGCGCGACTGGGACCTGCTGGTCGCGCGCGTGGCCGCGCTGGTGCCGCGCGACCACATCGACACCGTGAGCCGGCTGGCACGCGAGGCCGACGAGGTGCTGGGCGCGTTCCTGCGCGGCCAGTTCACGGTAATGCTGGCGCTGGGCGCGATCTACGCCATCGGCCTGTCGCTGGTCGGGCTCAAGCTCGGCCTGCTGATCGGTCTGGTCGCGGGCCTGATCAGCTTCGTGCCCTACCTCGGCGCGGCCACCGGCATCGTGCTGGCCCTGCTTGCGGCGCTGGTGCAGGCGCAGGGCTTCGACCTGAAGCTGCTGGTCCTGGTGGGCGTGGTGTTCGCCATCGGCCAGCTGATCGAGAGCTACGTGCTCACCCCGCGCATCGTCGGCGACCGCATCGGCCTGCACCCGGTGGCGGTGATCTTCGCGATCATGGCCGGCGGCCAGCTGTTCGGGTTCGTCGGCATGCTGATCGCGTTGCCGGTGGCGGCGGTCGCGAACGTGCTGCTGCGCTACGCCAACGAACGCTACACGAGAAGCCGGCTGTACGCGGGCGGCACGCCGCGGATCGTCGTCGGCAACGGCCCGGCGGACGCCGGCGCGACGGCGGAAGGGCGCGACCTGGACGGCTGAAACCGCCATGGCAAGCTTCCCGCCGCAACTGCCGCTGGCGCTGCGTTACCCGCCGGACCAGCGCTTCGAAACCTACGTCGCCGTCGATCCCCCGGGCGTGGCGCAGCTGCGCGAACTGTCGGCGCGGCCGCGCCGCGCGGGTGCCTTCGTGGCCGGTGCGCCGGCCACCGGCAAGACCCACCTGCTGCTGGCCTGCTGCGCCGAGGCCGAGGAACACGGGCACCGTGCCGCCTACCTGCCACTCGCGGCCGCGGCCGGGCGCCTGCGCGACGCGCTCGAGGCACTGCACGAATGCGCGCTGGTCGCGCTGGACGGCGTGGATGCCCTGGCCGGCAACCGCGACGACGAGGTCGCGCTGTTCGACTTCCACAACCGCATGCACGATGCCGGGCGCGCGGTGGTGTACTCGGCGCGGGCGTGGCCGGACGCGCTGCCGCTGGTGCTGCCCGACCTGCGCTCCCGGCTGCAGCAGTGCACGCGGGTGGCGTTGCACGCGCCGGACGACGAGGGCAGGCGCGAGCTGCTGCGGCTGCGCGCGCGCCGGCGTGGCCTGCAGTTCGACGACGCGGCCATCGACTGGCTGCTGCGGCGCGTGGACCGCGACGTCGCCTCGCTGGCGGCGCTGTTCGAGCGGCTCGACCGTGCCTCGCTCGCCGCGCAGCGCCGGCTCACCGTACCGTTCCTGCGCGACGTGCTGGGCTGACGGGCGGCGGTCAGCAGGTGCCGCCGCGCAGCTCGTCCTCGAGCGCGGCCAGACGCTGCGGGGTGCCGACGTCGGTCCACCTGCCGGTGTGGTGTTCGCCGGTCACGGCGAGGCGGCGCATGGCCGCGCGCAGCAGTGGCGCGAGCTGGAAGCGCGGCGGCGACATGCGCGAGCCGGGGGTGTCGCCGATCGCCTCGCGCCAGCCCAGGAACAGCTCCGGGCGGTACACGCCGATCCCGGCGAAGGTCAGCCTTGGCCCGCCCTCGGCCAGCACCCGTCCGTCCGGGCGCAGGTGGAAGTCGCCTGCCGGATGGTGCTGCGGGTTGTCGACCAGCACCAGGTGTGCATCGCCCGCGGGCGAGCGCGGCAGGCGCGCGAAATCGAAGTCGGTCCAGATGTCGCCGTTGACCGCGATGAAGGGATCCCCGTCGCCGAGCAGCGCCAGTGCATGCAGCATGCCGCCGCCGGTCTCGAGCGGGGTGGGGCCTTCGTGCGAGTACATGATGCGCAGGCCGAAGCGCGAGCCGTCGCCAAGGGTGGCGGGGAACTGTTCGGCCAGCCACGACAGGTTGACCACGACCTCGCGCACGCCGATCGCCGCCAGCTTCACCAGGTGCCACTCGATCAGGGGCCTGCCGGCCACGCGCAGCAGGGGCTTGGGCGTGGTCTTGGTGAGCGGGCGCATGCGCTCGCCCAGGCCGGCGGAGAACACCAGTGCCTTCATGCGGCGGCTCAGGCGACCGCGGCCTCGCCCTGCAGCGCGGGACGGACGTGCGCGTCGAGGATCCCGGCGAGCGGGGCCAGTTCCGGGTAGCGCGGCAGTACCCCGTCGAGGTAGGCGAGGAAGCGCGGCGCGTCGGCCACGTACTTCGGCTTGCTGTCGCGGTGCCTGAGCCGGGCGAAGATGCCCATGACCTTGAGGTGGCGGTGCACGCCGATCAGGTCCACGTCGCGGCGGAAGCGCTCGATGGGCGGCACCGGGATGCCGGCCCCGGTGGCGAGCGCGTGGTAGCGCGCGTGCCAGCCGCTCACCCGTTCCTCAGGCCAGCTCAGGAACGCGTCCTTGAACAGGCAGGCGGGGTCGTAGGCGACCGGGCCGCGGACCGCGTCCTGGAAGTCCAGGATCGCGACGTCGCCACCGCAGGGCATCAGGTTGCGCGGCATGTAGTCGCGGTGCACCAGCACCTGCGGCTGCGCCAGCGCGGCATCGATCAGCAGCCGGTACACCTGGAACAGGCGCTCGCGCTCGCCGTCGTCGAGCTTCACGCCCAGGTGCACGCCGAGGAACCACTCGTCGAACAGCCGCAGTTCGCGCAGCAGCGAGGGATCGTCGTACTCGGGGAAGCCGTCCGGCACCGGGATCGCCTGCAGCTTCACCAGGGCGGCCAGCGCCACCTCGAACAGGGCATCGGCGGTGTCGTCGTTGAGCACGTGCAGGTAGGTCTCGCGGCCGAGGTCCTCCAGCAGCAGGAAGCCCTGCTCGATGTCCTGCGCCAGCACGCGCGGGACGCGCAGGCCGCCCGAGAGCAGCAGCTCGCGGACCGCCAGCCATGGCCGCACGTTCATGCGGTCGGGCGGCGCGTCCATCACGATCAGGCTGGGTTCGTGGCCGGTGGTCCGCCAGTAGGTGCGGAAGTCGGCGTCGTACGAGGCCCGCTCCAGGCCCAGGGACGGGTTCGCGGTGGCGTTGCGTGTCCAGGCCAGGCGTTGCAGTTCGCGGGTGTCGGTTCCGGTCATGGGCACTCCTGCCGGCGGATGCCGGGTGCGCATAGGGTATCCGCTCCCGGCGCGCGGCGGGTGCGCGTGGACGGCGCCAGCGCCTACACTGCCGCCTGGACTGGATAACGGAACCACGGATGTCGGATCTGCAGCCGGTGTTGTTGTCGGGCGGCGCGGGCACGCGCCTGTGGCCGCTGTCCCGCGAGGCGCATCCCAAGCAGTTCCTGGCCCTGGCCGGCGGGGCCACCCTGCTGCAGCAGGCGTGGCTGCGGGTGGCGCCGCTCGCGCGCCGCGCCCCGCTGGTGGTGGCCAACGAGGAGCACCGCTTCCTGGTCGGCGAGCAGCTGCGCCAGGTTGGCGTGGAGCACCCGCGGATCCTGCTCGAGCCGGTCGGCCGCAACACCGCGCCGGCGATCGCGGCGGCGGCGCTGCTGGCGATGGCCGATGGCGCCGACCCGCTGCTGCTGGTGTTGCCGTCGGACCACGTGGTGCGCGATCCGGGGGCTTTCCGCGACGCGGTGGTGGCGGCGACGGGCGCGGCGGCGGAGGGCGCGCTGGTCACCTTCGGCGTGCGCCCGCACGGACCGGAGACCGGTTACGGCTACATCGAGGCCGCGGAGGGCGAGGGCCTGCGCGGCGTGCTGCGCTTCACCGAGAAGCCGGATGCGGACACCGCGGCCCGCTACGTGGCGTCCGGACGCCACTACTGGAACAGCGGCATCTTCCTGTTCCGCGCCTCGCGCTACCTCGGGGAACTGGGCGCGTACCGGCCGGACATCCTCGCCGCGGTGCGCGAGGCGATGCGCGAGGTCTCGCACGACGGCGATTTCGTGCGCATGGAGGGCGATGCCTTCGCCGCGTGCCCGGCCGAATCCATCGACTACGCGGTGATGGAGCGGACCTCGGCGGCCCGGGTGATGCCGGTGGAGATGGGCTGGAGCGACCTGGGCTCCTGGGCCAGCCTGTGGGAGCAGAGCGGGCGGGATGCCGACGGCAACGCCCTGCACGGCGACGTGGTCGTGGTCGACAGCCGCAACTGCCACGTCCACGCCCGCCGCCTGGTGGCGCTGGTGGGAGTCGAGGACCTGGTGGTGGCCGACACCGACGACGCGGTCCTGGTCGCGCGCCGCGACCGCGTGCAGCGGGTCCGCGAGGTGGTGGAGCGCCTGCGCGCCGAAGGCCGCAGCCACGCCCTGCGGCACCGGCAGGTGCACCGGCCGTGGGGCAGCTACGACGCGGTCGATGCCGGCGAGCGGTTCCAGGTCAAGCGCATCCGGGTCCGGCCCGGCGGGCGGCTGTCGCTGCAGTCGCACCGCCACCGGGCCGAGCACTGGGTCGTGGTCTCCGGCGTGGCCCGGGTCACCCGTGGCGACGAGGTCTTCGAACTCCGGGCCGATGAGTCCACGTTCATCCCCGCGGGCACCCTGCACCGGCTCGAGAACCCCGGGACCGAGGTGCTGGAGCTGATCGAGGTGCAGACCGGCAGCTACTTCGGCGAGGACGACATCGTCCGCTACGAGGACGCCTACGGCCGCGCCGGCGGGAACGGGGCGGTGGACACGGGCGGGGGGCGCCGCTAGGATCATACATCGTTCCATTCGGATGAAGCGATGGATCGGGCGCCCGGCGCCCGGGGCCCGCCATGAACCTCACCCAGCTGCGTTACTTCGTCGCGATCGTGGACGCGGGCCTGAGCGTCACGCTCGCGGCCGAGCGCGTGCATGCCAGCCAGCCGGGCGTCTCCAAGCAGATCCGGCAACTGGAGGAGGAGCTGGGGCTGCAATTGTTCGTCCGCCGCGGGCGCAGCCTGGAGGGCCTGACCCCGGCCGGCTGCCGGGTGCTCGAGCACGCGCGGCGGATCCTGGCCGAGGCCGCCAACATCCGCAGCTACGCCGCCAACGAGCGCGGCATCCATGCCGGCCGGCTGCTGCTGGCGACCACCCACACCCAGGCGCGCTACGTCCTGCCGCCGGTGCTGGCGGCGGTCAAGCGCGACTTCCCCGAGGTGGACATCGACCTGCAGGCCGCGGCCGACGGCGAGGTCCTGCAGAAACTGGAGCAGGCCGGCGCAGACCTGGCACTGGTCAGCACCGCCGGGCCGGTGCCGGCGGGCGGGCTCGCGGTGCCGCTGTACCGCTGGCGCCGCCTGCTGCTGGTGCCGGCGGGACACCCGCTGGCGTCGCTCGACCGCGTGCCTGCGCTGGCCGAGCTGGCCGCGTACCCGCTGATCAGCTACGAATCGTCCATGCGCGAGGACTCCTCGCTCCGGCGCGCGTTCGCGCAGCAGGGGTTGTCGCCGCGGATCGCGATGACCGCGCGCGAGGCCAACCTGATCAAGACCTACGTGCGCGCCGGGCTCGGTGCCGGGCTGCTCGCCGAGATGGCGGTGGACGGGGACGATGGCGACCTGCGCGTGCTGCAGGCACCCGCTGAAATCCCCGAATGCATCACCTGGGCGGTGTTGCCGCGCGGCCGCGTGCCGCGCGCTTACACCCTGGCGCTGGTGCAGGGGCTGGCGCCGCAGATCGACCGGCGCGACCTGCGCCGCGTGCTGGAAGGCAACCTCGAACCCGGCTGGCCCGCGCCGCCCGCATGGCGGGAACTGGCCGCGGCGCTGGCCGCCGCGGCCTGAGGCCTGCCGTTCCGGGAATCAGCGCTTCTTCCGCAGTGCGCCGACCACGAACAGGATCACGATCGCGCCGATCGTCGAGGCGATGAAGCCGGCCGTCTGGCCTTCCTTGTACCAGCCAGTGGACTGCCCGACGAATCCGGCGAGCAACGCGCCGCCGATGCCGAGCAGGATCGTCAGCACGATGCCCATGTTCTCCTTGCCGGGCTTGAGCAGGCGGGCGACAACGCCGACGACCAGGCCGATGAAGATGATGTAGAGCCAGTTGCTGCTGCCGAACAGCTCCATGCGGGATCCCCCCTGTGTGAATGGAGGCCCCACTGTGGCAGTTGTCCGGGGGTGGGTGCCAGTCCCACGTCTGCTGCAATGCAAAAACGGCGCCCCCGGAGGGCGCCGTTTTCGCGGGAGCGGGCGATGCGACGGCTCAGCAGCAGCCGTGGCCGCCGTGGCGGGTGCCGCTGTCGGGGGCCACCGCCGAACCGCGGGTCTCGCCGCGCTCGCCGGCCAGGTGGTGCTCGGCGATCACGCGCGCGACCGAGGCGGTGACCTTCTTGCCCATCGGGATGTGCAGGAACTCGTTGGGCCCGTGCGCGTTGGAATGCGGGCCGAGCACGCCGGTGATCATGAACTGGGCGCCGGGGAACTTCTCGCCGAGCATGCCCATGAACGGGATCGAGCCGCCTTCGCCCATGTACATCGCGGGCGCGCCGAAGAACTCGCGGCTGGCGGTGTCGATCGCCTTCTCCAGCCACGGCGACATCGCCGGCGCGTTCCAGCCGGACGAGGCCTTCTCCAGTTCCAGGGTGACCTGGGCGCCGTTGGGCGGGTCGCGCAGCAGCTCCTGCTTCAGCAGCTCGCCCGCGTGCCTGCCGTCCACGGTCGGCGGCAGCCGCAGCGACAGCTTCACCGAGGTGTGCGGGCGCAGCACGTTGCCAGCCGAGTCCAGCGGCGGGATGCCGCCGATGCCGGTGATCGACAGCGCCGGCCGCCAGGTACGGTTGAGCACGAGCTCGGCCAGGTCGTCCAGCGTCGGCCGCAGCCCATGCACCATCGGGAACTTGTCGTACACCGCGGTGCCGAGCACCTCGGCGGCGCGCCGCGCCTGCTCCAGGCGCTCCGGCGGGATCTCCGCGTGCAGGCCCTCGAGCAGGATGCGGCCGGTTTCCTCGTCCTCGATCCGCGACAGCAGCTGGCGCAGCAGGCGGAAGCTCGAGGGCACGATGCCGGAGGCGTCGCCCGAGTGCACGCCTTCCTCCAGCACCTTCACCGTCAGGTTGCCGCCGGCCAGGCCGCGCAGCGAGGTGGTGCACCACAGCTGGTCGTAGTTGCCGCAGCCGGAGTCCAGGCACACCACCAGCGAGGGCTTGCCGATGCGGCCGGCGAGGTGGTCGACGTAGGCCGGCAGGTCGTAGCTGCCGGATTCCTCGCAGGCCTCGATCAACACCACGCAGCGGGCGTGCGGGAGCTTCTGCTCCTGCAGCGCCATGATCGCGGCCAGCGAGCCGAAGATGGCATAGCCGTCGTCGGCGCCGCCGCGGCCGTACAGCCGGTCGCCGCGCAGCACCGGGGTCCACGGGCCGAGGCCGTCGTCCCAGCCCGTCATCTCCGGTTGCTTGTCGAGGTGCCCGTACAGCAGCACGCAGTCGTCGTTGCTGCCACCGTTGGCCGCCGGGATGTCGATGAAGATCAGCGGCGTGCGGCCTTCCAGGCGCACCACCTCGACCGTCATGCCCGGGACCGGCTGGGCCTTCGCCCAGGTCTCCATCAGCCTGACCGCGTCGTCCATGTAGCCGTGCGCCGCCCAGTCGGCGTCGAACATCGGCGACTTGTTGGGGATGCGGATGTACTCGATGAGCTGCGGGACGATGTCGTCGTCCCACCTGGCGCTGACGTAGCGGTCGATCCTGCTGGCGTCCATTGGGCTTTTTCCGGGAACGGGGAAAGGAAATGTTACCCCGGTTGCGGGGTAGGGGTTTTCCTACACGCGGCCGGGCTGTTTTCCGGCAGCGGTCCGGCGCAGACGGCGATACGCTGGACACAGGTGGTTCCCCGAAACTGGTTCCGCCGGCGCCGCAGGAAGTGATGCCGGCCATCGCTGGAACTGATCGAAGTTCAAGGAGGAACCATGAACGTGTTCAGGAATCTCGTTGCCCCGCTGCTGCTGGCGCTTGCATTCGTCGGCAGCGCCCTCGCCACGGAGAAAGTCGACATCAACACCGCCGACGCCGCCACCCTCGAGCGTGTCCTGGTGAACATCGGGCCCTCCAAGGCCCAGGCCATCGTCGAGCACCGTCGCGCCAACGGCCCGTTCCGCAGCGCCGAGCAGCTCGCCGAGGTCAAGGGCATCGGCCTGAGGACGGTGGAACTGAACCGGGACCGCATCGTGGTCGGCAGCGCGCAGGGCAAGGGTGGCAACGCCGGTGGCGCGCAGAAGGCCGGGGACCGGGCCACGGCCCAGTCCCAGGCAAAGGCCGCGCAGCGCTGAGCCAGCCGCTGCCGGCTTCGCAGGGACGCGATCCGGCAGACGGAGGGGCAGGACGTCCCGTGGATCCGGCAGGGATCGCCGTTACAGGGACGTAGCCGCCGCCCGTACCGCGCACGACGCGTGGTGCGGGCGGCATTTCCTGTCGGGCGTACACTTCGGGAATGGCCGCGTTCCCGTCCACAGTGCGCATCATCCCTGCGAACGGGTACCGGCGCGAGCGCTGGGCGAACGGCGCCGGCTGGACCCGGGCGATCTGCGCCTGCCGCCTCAAGGGCGCGCAGGGCATCGAGGTCCCGGAGTGGGACTGGCGGATGTCGGTCGCCGAGATCGAGGCTCCGGCCCCGTATTCGCTGCTTCCCGGCATCGAGCGCGAGCAGGTGCTGCTGTCCGGCAACGGCCTGCGCCTGCGCTTTGCCGACGGCGCCACGCACGAGTTGCTCCCGCCGCACCAGCGCCTGCGTTTCCCGGGGGATCGGGAATGCGCGGGCGAGCCCGTCGACGGCCGGGTCGAGGCGTTCAACCTGATGTGGCGGCGGGATGCGGTCGAGGCCACGCTCTGGCACCGGCCGCTGGTGGGTTCGATGGTGGTGTTCGTCGACCCCGGCACGACCTGGGCGGTGTACCTGCTGTCCGGACGGATGGCGATCGGCCACGGCCTGGACTCGCATGCGGACCTGATGCAGGGCGACAGCGCGCTGCTGCGTTCGGACGGGACGCGCACGCGCCATGCGCTCGACGGCAGCGGCGAGGCGCTGCTGGTGCGGATCCGTCCGCGCCAGGAAGCTCAATAGACGTCGCGGCGGTAGCGCCCGTCGGCGAGCATGGCCTCGACCTCGTCGTCGCCGAGTGCATCGCGCAGCACCTCGTCCACCGCCGGGGCCATGCCGCGCAGGCTGCCGCACACGTACACGGCGGCGCCGTCGCGCACCCACCCGCGCAGCAGGCCGGCCTTGGCGCGCAACGCGTCCTGCACGTAGCGGTGCGGCCCTCCGTCGCGGGAGAACACGCGATCCAGCTGTTCCAGCAGCCCCTCGCGCCGCCAGCGCGCGATGTCGTCGCGGTAGAAGTCGTCCCGGTCGGCGTTGCGCTCGCCGTACACCAGCCAGTTGCGGCGCGCACCGGCCGCCGCGCGCGCGGCCAGGAGCGCGCGCAGCCCGGCGATGCCGGTGCCGTTGCCGACCAGCACCAGTGGCCGGCCGGGATCGGGTGGATGGAAACCGGGGTTGGCGCGCAGGCGCGCGGCGATCGCCGTGCCTTCCGCCGCGTAATGGCACAGCCACCCGCTGCCCAGCCCCGGCGTGCCGTCCGGGCGGCGCATGCAGCGCACCAGCAGCCAGGCCGCACCCTCGTGCGGCAGCGAGGCGATGGTGTACTCGCGGTGCGGCAGCGGTTCCAGCATGCCGGCCAGCGCCTGCGGCGGCAGGCCGCGCACGGCGTCCACCCCGGGCAGGCGCGAGCGCGAGAGCGCCTCGCGCAGCGTCACCCTGCGCCCCTGCCATTCCACCGCCGCGTCGCCATCGAGGCCCAGCGCCGCGAGCATCGCCCCGACCGCGTCCGGGGCGTTGCACGGCCCGATCTCCAGCGCATCGCCGGCCTGCCATGCGGGGGTGGTGCCCGCGGGCGGACGCAGCTCGATGTGCCAGGCCTCGCCGCCGGCGCTGCCCGGGTTGAGCAGGCGGCGGGCGGCCAGCGTCCAGGCTTCGTATTCGGGCATCGCCCAGTCGGGCGCGTCGGTCGCGCCGGCGAGCAGAGCAACCTCGTGCTGCCAGTGGCGCAGCGCGGCCGGATCGCCGTTGTCCACCTCGGTCAGGTCGAACAGCGGGCGCGCGCCACAGTGCTGCAGCCACTGTTCGAGCCGGTGGCCGAAGGCGCAGAACCGGGCGTATCCGCGGTCGCCCAGCGCCAGCACCGCATAGCGCACGCCGGACAGGTCCGGTTCGCGCGACATTTCCCTGGCGACGAAGGGCAGGGCCTGGTCCGGCGGGTCGCCCTCGCCGGTGGTGCTGGCCACCAGCAGCACGCGCCCGTGGTCACGCAGCGTCTGCGCGTCGATGGCGCCCAGCGCGCGCAGCGTGCACGGCGCGCCGGCATCGCGCAGCAGCTCGAACGTGCGCCGTGCGATCCCGTGGCCGAACCCGGTCTGGCTGGCGTAGGCGACGAGGATGGCGTCGCCGCCGGCGGTTGCGGCGGGCGGCAGGGTTTCCCCGTCCCGGGAGCGGCGCAGGGACCACGCGCACAGGCCGGCCCAGGCGAGCAGGCAGGCGGCGGCGATCCACCACTGCCGGGGACGCGGCGCCGCGGGCCACCACGGGCCGTCGTGCAGGAACGACAGGACGAGCGCACAGGCCGCGAGCGCGAGCAGCACGGCGGTGTTCGCCAGCAGGGCGCGCCGCCGGGTGCCTGCGGTGGCGGGCGTGGCGTTCATGCGGCCAGGCAGGTGTCGAAGGCGGGGGTGGACACAACGCGTGGCGCGCCGTCCTGCGCGCGGGCACGCACGAAGCGCGCGGCGATGCCATGGCGCAGTGCGAAACCGTATCCGGCGTCCGCCCCGAGCACGGTCAGCGCCGTGGCCCAGGCGTCGGCATGCATCGCGTCGCCGGCGACGACGGTGACCGCCGCGCAGGCGCCGGCGACCGGGCGGCCGGTGCGCGGGTCGAGGGTGTGCGCGTATTCGCGGCCATCGGCCTCGAACCGGTGCCAGCGCGTGCCGGAGGTGGCCACCGCCCGGCCGTCGAGTGCGAGGATGCAGGGGTCGCCGTCCGTGTCGTCATCGCCGTCGTCGCCGGTCTCGACCAGTACCCGCCACGGTGTGCCGTCGGGCTTGCGGCCGAAGCCACGCAATTCGCCGCCGACGTCCACCAGCGCCGCGGCCACGCCGGCGTCCTGCAGCCAGGCCGCGACGCCGTCCACCGCGTAGCCCTTGGCGATGGCGGAGAGGTCGAGCCGCAGGCCGCCCGGTTGGCGCGCGCGGCGGCCGTCGCGGTCGAGCTCGAGCCGCTGCCAGCCGCAGCGTGCGCGCAAGGCCGCGAGCGTCGCGTCATCGGGCACGGCACGCGGGCCGGCACCGGCACCGAAACCCCAGGCCGCCACCAGCGCGCCGACCGTGGGATCGAACGCGCCGCCGCTGTCGCGCGCGATGTCCAGTGCGCATGACAGCACGGTGAAGAACTCGGGCGGCAGCCGGTGCCAGCTGCCCGCCGGCGCGCGGTTGAAGCGCGAGATGTCGGAGCCGTGCTCGAAGGTACTCATCTGCGCGACCACGCGGTCCAGGCACGACTGGACGCCGGCATGCAGCGGGGCAAGCTCCGTGCGCGGCGGCGCGCACAGGTCCACGCGCCAGCGCGTGCCCATGGTCTCGCCGTACAGGCTGTGCACGACGTGTCCGGCGGTGGCGTGCGTTTCCAGGGGCATGGGCATGTCGCGGCGGCGCCGGGGCGCCGCGACGCGGTCACTGCGGCAGGACTTCCAGCGTGGCCACGTACAGCAGCCGGCGGCCGGTGGCCTGCGGGATCGTGGGCCTGTCGTCCTCCAGGCTGGCCTCGATCCAGTACATGCCCGGCTCCGGCCAGGTCACCCGCAGCAGGCCCTCGCCGTCGGTGGTCGCGTGGATCTCCTCCTGCGCGTTGCGGTAGCGGGTGCCGCCGCGCACGATCTCGAACTCCAGCCCGGCGGCGGGCCGGCCGTCCACCAGGATGCGGAAGGTCGCCTCCTCGCCGGCGTACAGGTCGTTGGGGTGCGTCACCGGCACCAGCTCGATGCCCTTGCCGGTCGGCGCCAGCGCGGTGTCGTCGGGCGCGCCGTTGGTGACGAAGGTCTCCACGCGGATGGCGGTCTGGATCACCTCGAGGTTCTTCGCGTCCTTCGGCACCTTCGTTTCCAGGTCTTCGGGCGTGGCGTTGCGCAGGAAGCCGCCGCGGGTCTCCGGCGGCGCGCCGGGGCCGGAGACCGGCCTGCCTTCGGCCCTGGCCTTTTCCTTCGCGGCGAGGCTCCCGGGCGTGTCCCAGCGCACCAGCAGGCCGCCGCCGGTGTTGGCGATGCGGTAGGTGCCCTGCTGGACGAGGTGGAGGTCGAAGGTGCTCCGGTAGCGGCCGATGCTGGCGTTCTCCAGCGGAACCGTGCTGCCGTCGGGCGCGGTGGCGGTGACGTTGTCCAGCCGCATCGGCACATGGTCCGGGAAGAACAGCTGGTTGGACACGGCCGCGTCGAAGGTCACCCAGACGTCCGCGCCGTTGACCACGGCCTGCGACGGGACGATCCACTGCTTGTGCGCGGATGCGGCCAGCGGCAGGAGCGAGGCGGCGACGAGGGCGAGCAGGGAAGTGCGTTTCATCCGGGGTCTCCTGGGAGCGGATCGGTCATGCCGGGTCACGGGCGCAGCGCGAGCCTGACCGTGCCCAGCTCGGTGTCGCCCTGCGCGCTGCCGTCCTGCGCCGCGCGCGCGGGCCACTGGAAGGGGATCTTCAGCAGTTCGCGGCCGCCGACCTCGCGCACGGCCTCGACCACCAGCGTGTATTCGCCGGGTGGCAGCTTCGACAGTTCGGGGTGCCGCTCGTCGAAGCGCAGGGCGTGGCGGCCGGCGGGCCGGGTCGGGCCGGTCACGCCGTCCACAGGCAGCTTCAGCGCGCGCCCGGACTTGCGCCACCACTGGCGCAGGTCGGGCAGCCACTTGGTGCCGTGGCCCTCGGCGGTGTCGCGCTGCATGTACCAGACCGCGAGGTTGGCCACGTGCTTCTGCGCCGCGTCCTCGACCCAGATCGCGACGTAGGGACGGTGGTACTCGGCCACGCGCAGTTGCGGGATCTCGACGTCGACGAGCAGCTCGGCGGCGTGCGCGGGCGCGGAGGCGGCGAGCAGGCTGCCGATGGCGATGGTCAGTCGTGCGTGCATGCGGTTGCCTTCCGGTTCAATGGATGAAGATCAGCGCCAGCAGCACCGGCACCAGCAGGCCGAGACCGACCCAGGGCCAGGTCATGCGCCGCTGGCGTGCATGGAGGCACAGCAGGCACAGCCCGGTGACGGTGAACACCACGCAGGCGATGGCGAACACGTCGATGAACCAGCCCCAGGCCGGTCCCGCGTTGCGCCCCTTGTGCAGGTCGTTGAGGTAGGAGATCCAGCCGCGGTCGGTGCGTTCGTACTCGACCGCGCCGGTTTCCCGGTCGATGCTCAGCCATGCGTCGCGCCCCGGGCCCGGCATGGACAGGTAGACCTCGCCGTCCGACCACTCCGCCGCGCGGGTGCCGGGCTGGACCTCCAGCGCGTCGGACAGCCAGTCGGCCACCGCGGGCGGCAGCGGGGCCCTGTCCGCGGGGGCCTCGGCGAGCGCCGGCAGGAGCGTCGCGGGAAGCTCCAGCCGGCGGTTGGTCACCTCCGGGCTGCCCTCGATCCGGCCGGCGTGGTTCAGGGTGATGCCGGTCACCGCGAACAGCAGCATGCCGGCCAGGCACACCGCGGAGCTGATCCAGTGCCACTGGTGCAGCGTGCGCAGCCAGAAGCCGCGGCGCTGCTGCGCGGTGATGCTGCGGTCCTGGGGCTGCGTCCGGGGCACGGCGTGACGGTCGGGATGAGGAGGGGGGGGGGGACGGAGTATACCCTTCAAACGATAAGCGTTCTCATTTCCGGCGGCCCGCCGGGTCAGAACCGGACGTTGAGGCTCAGCCAGAAGCTGCGCGCCTTGTCCTTGTTGTTGTAGTCGTCGAAGTACAGGACCTCGTTGGTCCCGTCCTCGTAGGTACCGTCGCCGTTGAGGTCGCGGAATTCGGTGGCGTAGGTGGTGAAGTCGCGGTCGAGCAGGTTGTTGATTCGCGCGTTGACGGTGACGTGGTCGTTTACCGCGTACGAACCGCCGAGGTGGAGCACGGTGTAGTCGCGGAAGTACAGCGGCTCGCCGGTGACCGCGTGCACGCCGCGGTAGCGCTTCGAGCGCGACTCCGCGGTCAGGAACAGGCGCGCACGGTCGGACGCCTGCCAGTCCAGCGTGGCGTTGGCCATGTGCCGCGCGCTGTCGGTCAACGGCAGGCCGGCCTCGGCGCCGCTCTTCTGCTCGCTGTCGGTGTAGGTGTAGTTGGCGCGGAAGCCGAAGGCATCGCTGATCTGCCAGTGCCCCGACAGCTCGGCGCCCTGGATCACCACCTTGTCGATGTTCACCGTCTTCGTGCGGTTGGCGTAACCGAGCTCGGCGTATTCGCCGGTGGGCGAGCACTGCAGCGTGGTCCCGGCGCCACAGGGCTGCGACGCGATCTTGTCATCGAAGGTGTTGTGGAACACGGTGGCATTGAAGTCATGCCCGTCCGGGTGCTGCCAGTACACCGCCAGCTCGTAGCTGCGGCTGGTCTCCGGCTCCAGCTCCGGGTTGCCGAACATCGGGGTGGTGCCCTGGCCGCCGAAGCCGACGATGCCGTCGTAGAGCTGGGTGGTCTTGGGCGTCTTGAACCCGGTGCTGGCGCCGCCCTTCACCGTCCAGCGCCCGTTGATGGTGTAGACGCCGTACAGGCGCGGGCTGACGTGGTTGCCGAACACCTCGTGGTCGTCGTAGCGCAGCCCGGCGGTCACCGACAGCGGCTCGCCGACCTCCCAGGTGTTCTCGGCGAACACCGACCACATGTTGTGCTCCTGCACGCCACCGGGCCTGCCCGCCTCCATGCCGAACACGCCGTCGGTCAGTTCGCCGCGGACGACCTGGACGCCGGCCACGGCGACGTGGCGGCCACCGGCGCCATGGGGAATCTCCAGCCTGGCATCGAGCGTGTACTGCCCGCTTTCCAGCGGGCGTGGCGGCCGCGGCAGGAAGGCAAGCAGGCGCTGGTATTCGGCGTCGGGCAGGTGCGCGCGCAGGACTTCCAGCTTCTTCGCCTCGGACTGGTTGTTCCACGCGTTGGCGTTGCGGTAGCCCATCGCATCGCCCGGCGCGCAGTAGCCGTCGCCGCCGATGGCGCCGCCGAGGCTGGCGCAGGCGGCGTTCCAGATCTGCTGCAGCTCGCGGCGCTCGGCCACGGTGAAGGGCAGGGTGCGGCCCTTGTTCCGGGTGGAGACGTACGACAGCGCGACGAAGCTGTTGCCGAAGTTCCAGTTGCCCTCGTGCGCGAGCGACCAGCTGTCGCGTGTGAATTCCTGGGTCGGCGCGTAGCCTGCGCGCGGTTCGACGCGGCCGTTGTTGCCGATGCGCAGCACGGCGCCATAGTTGTCCACGGTGCCGACCGGGTATTCCTCGACGCCATCGTCGTTGATCCGGATCGAGTTGTCGTACTCCTGGCGCGAGGTGTCGTAATCGAACGTCACCGTCTGGTTGTCGCCCGGCGTCCAGGTCAGGGTCAGGCCCGCGGCCGTGTTGGTGTTGTCGACGGTCTTGCCGCCGCCGCCGAAGCCGAGCGCGCGCTCGTGGACCTCGCCCGCGGGATCGGTCACGGCGGGATAGACCGGGTTGGAGGCCTCGCGCCGGTAGCGGCTGCCGCGCACGGCGAGGTCGAGCCTGCCGGGCACCACCGGGCCGGTGACGTAGACGTCGGCCGTGGTGTCGTCGCCGTAGGCGTGGTCGGTCTCGAAGGTGTGGCCCAGGGTGAACGAGCCGGACCAGGCGTCGAGCGTCTTCTTCGTGATGATGTTGATCACGCCACCCATGGCGTCGGCGCCGTACAGCGTGGACATCGGGCCGCGGATCACCTCGATCCGCTCGATCGCGTCCAGCGGCGGGATGTGGTTGAACTGGTTGCCGCCGAAGTTGTTCGGGTAGATGTCGCCGTGGTTGTTCTGGCGGCGGCCGTTGACGAGGATCAGGGTGTAGTCCGGGCCCATGCCGCGGATCGAGATCGAGCCCTGGCCGGTCTTGTCGCGGGTCTCGCCGACGTCCACGCCCTCGAGGTCGCGCACGGCATCCAGCAGGGTGATGTAGGGGCGTTTGGCCAGGTCTTCGGGGGTGATGACGCTGATGCTCGCGGGGGCGTCCACGATCTTCTGCTCGAAGCCCGTGGCGGTGACGACCACCCGGTCGAGCTCCTTCGTCGCCATGTCCGGGGCCGTTTCGGCGGCGGCCGGTGCGGAGAGGCAGGCCAGGAGGGCGGCTGCGAGCAGGCTCGGGCGGGGGGTGGGGGAGAGGGTCATGGAGGTGCCTGGCTGAATGAAAGACCGTTGCTCCTGCAAATACTAATGAGAATGATTCGCAAATTCAATCAGGCGACAGCCCATGGGCCCGGCGCCGGCCCCGGAACGGGGCGGGCCGGTGGCGCACATGCTCGGGCATGGCCGGTGGCGGCTCATTGACCAGGGTCAAGCCGCCAACCTGTGGACCGGGGGGATACGGGGGGGTGAACCCCGCCGGGGAGGTCAGTCGCGGTCGTCGCGGACCCAGACGCCGCCGTTCTCGACCTTGACCGGGAACTTCGCGACGGGCGTGTAGGCCGGCGCGCACAGCGCGCGGCCATCGCGCACGTCGAACTTCGCGCCATGCAGCAGGCACTCGATGGTGCCGGCGGAGGCGTCGAATTCGCCGGAGGACAGTTCGAATTCCTCGTGGCTGCAGCGGTCCTCGAGCGCGTACAGCTCTCCGTCGAGGTTGAACACGACGATGCCGGCACCCGTGACCTCGTCGAAGGCGGTCTTCATCTCGCCCGGAAGCAGCTCGGACGTGGTGCAGACGTAGGTCCAGGTTTCGCTCATGCGGTTGCTCCGTCGAAGCGTTTTTCCAGCACCTCGAAGCGCAGGTCGTCGCGTTTGGGGATGCCGAAGCGCTCGTCGCCGTACGGGAACGGCTTCCTGATGCCGGTGCGTTGGTAGCCGCGACGCCGGTAATACGCGATCAGTTCGTCGCGCACGTCGATCACGGTCATGCGCATGACCGGCAGCTTCCATTCGTCGCGGACGATGCGCTCGCACTCGGCCAGCACCCGCGAGCCGATGCCCCGTGCCTGCAGGTCCGGGCGGACCGCGAACATGCCGAAGTAGCCGGCGCCGTCGTCAACGGCGACGTGGGCGCAGGCGAGGGGCACGCCGTCGCGTTCGAGCACGACGACGCGGCTGTGCGGGCGCTCGATGTCGTGGCGCAGGATCTCCGGGTCGATCCGCTGCCCGTCGAGCAGGTCGGCCTCGGTGGTCCAGCCGGCGCGGCTGGCCTCGCCGCGGTAGGCGGAGGTGACCAGGGCGACCAGGGCGGGGATGTCGCCGGCGGTGGCGGCACGGAAACGGGCGTCTTCCATGCCGCCGATTGTAAGCGGCGCCAGGCGGCGGGCGGCTATGCCAGAAGCCTGCGCACCTTCTTCAGCGCCGCGACGAAGCGTTCCACTTCCTCGTGGGTGTTGTAGAACGCGAACGAAGCGCGCACGGCGGCGGGCACGCCGTACCACTGCAGCAGCGGGTGTGCGCAGTGCTGGCCCGAGCGCACGGCCACGCCCTCCAGGTCGAGCAGGGTGGCCAGGTCGTGGGCGTGCGCGCCTTCCAGCACGAAGGACACCACCGCGGCCTTCTCCGGCGCGCGCCCGAGGATGCGCAGGCCCTCGATCCGGTCGAGCTCCTCGGTCGCGTGCGCCAGCAGTTCGGCCTCGCGCGCCTCCACGTGGGCCATGCCGAGGCCCTCGAGGTAGTCCACCGCGGCGCCAAGCCCGACGAAGCCGGCGATGTTGGGCGTGCCGGCCTCGAACCTGTGGGGCGGGTCGTTGAACACGGTACCCTCGAAGCGGACCTCGCGGATCATCTCGCCGCCGCCGAGGAACGGCGGCATCGCCTGCAGGTGCTCGCGTCGTGCCCAGAGCCCGCCGGTGCCGGTGGGGCCGCACATCTTGTGCCCGGTGAATGCGTAGAAGTCGCAGCCGATCGCGGCCACGTCCACCGGCCGGTGCGGCACGGCCTGCGAGCCGTCCACCACGGTGGTGATGCCGCGCCTGCGCGCCTCGCGGCAGATCTCGCGTACCGGGTTGACCGTGCCCAGCACGTTGGAGACATGGGCCACGGCCAGCAGCTTCACGTCGCCGGTCATCGCCGCGCGCAGCGCGTCCAGGTCGAGGGTGCCATCCTCGCGGATCTCCGCCACCCGGATCGCCGCGCCCGTGCGTCCGGCCACGATCTGCCACGGCACGATGTTGGCATGGTGCTCCATGCGCGAGACCAGGATCACGTCGCCGGGCTGCAGCCGGGGCAGCGCCCAGGAGTAGGCGACCAGGTTGATCGCGAAGGTGGTACCGCTGCACAGGACCAGCTCGTCCGGGCGGACGTTGAGGAAGCGGGCGAGCTTCGCGCGCGCGCCCTCGTAGGCCTCGGTGGCCTCGGTGCCGAGCGTGTGCACGGCGCGGCTGACGTTGGCGTTGTGGCGGCGGTAGAAGCCGTCCACCGCCTTGATCACCGCGTCGGGCTTCTGCGAAGTATTGGCGCTGTCCAGGTACACCAGCGGCTTGCCATGCACCTGGCGCCGCAGCAGCGGGAAGCCGGCGCGGACGATGTCCCAGTCCGGCGGGGTGCAGGCGGGCATGGGCTCCATCTCAGGCCTCCAGTCCGGACAGCGCCCCGTCGAGTCGCGCCTCGAGCAGGGCGCGCACGTCGTCGCCGGCCATGGCGGCCAGCGGCTCGCGGCAGAAGGCGGCGGTCAGCAGGCGCCGCGCCTCGGCGTGCGGGAGGCCGCGCGAGCGCAGGTAGAACAGCGACTGCGGGTCGAGCCGGCCGACGGTCGCGCCGTGGGCGGCCTGGACCTCGTCTGCGTGGATCTCGAGCACCGGCTGGGTGTCGATCTCGGCCTGCTCGGACAGCAGCAGGTTCTTGTTCGACAGCGCGGCCCGGGTACCGTCCGCACCCTCGCGGATCAGGATCCCGCCGTGGAATACCGCGCGCGCGCGGCCGGCGCCGAGCCCGCGCCAGACCAGCTCGCAGGCAGTGTCGCGGGCGGCGTGGTCGATGCCGAGGCGGGTGTCGAGGTGGCGGCGCCCGGACGCGAGCAGCACGCCGTTGGCGACCAGGCGCGCGGCATCATCCCCGAGCCGCACGTTCAGTTCATGCCGTGACAGCGCGCCGCCGAGTTCGAGGTCGGCGCGGCGGTACTCCGCGTCGCCGGCCAGCACGGCGTCGGTCCGATGCAACAGGGTCGCGCGTTCGCCTTCGCCCTGGATGCGCGCGTGCGCAAGTTGCGCGCCGGCGGCCAGCCGGACCCGGGTGAGGACGTTGGCCAGACCGGCGTGCGGCGAGGCGGCGAGATGGTGCTCGACCACCGCCAGGCGGGCACCTTCCTCCAGTTCGACCAGGTTGTGCAGGTGCCAGGCGCGGTCGGCACCGTCGCCCGCGCCCAGGAACACCAGGTGCACGGGCCGGTCGCCGCGGATGCTGGCGTTGGCGTGCAGCAGCGCGCCCTCGCTGGCCAGCGCGGCGTTGAGCCGCGCGAACACTTCCTCAGGACGCCCGTAGCGATCCCCGGAGATGCGCGTGGCGATGTCGTCCGCGGACAGCGGGCGGAGGGAGACGCCTTCGGGCAGGCCCGCGGTATCGGACAGGGCGGGTGCGTACAGGCCGTTGACGAACACCAGGCGCGGGGCAGGGATGGCGGCGAGCGCCGCCGGGTCGACCCCCGGCAGCGTGGACGCCGGGGAGAACGCGCGGCGTTCGAGCTGGCGCAGGTGCGTGTACTTCCACGCTTCCGTCCGCGGGCCTGGCAGGCCGTCGCGCAGGGCCGCGTCGAGCAGCGCGCGGCGCGCGGCATCGCCGGAGAATGCGGACGCCAGCGATTCGAGCAGCGGGCTGGTCACGCCACGGCCTCCGGCGTGCGCCGCCCGGCGATCCAGGCGTAACCGTGCTGTTCCAGCTGCTGCGCCAGCTCCGGGCCGCCGGTCTGGACGATGCGGCCGTCGGCCAGCACGTGCACCACGTCCGGCCGGATGTAGTCGAGCAGGCGCTGGTAGTGGGTGATCACGATGAAGGCGCGGCCGGGCGAGCGCAGCGCGTTGACGCCCTCGGCGACCTGGCGCAGCGCGTCGATGTCCAGGCCCGAGTCGGTCTCGTCCAGGATCGCCAGCTTCGGCTCCAGCACCGCCAGCTGGAAGATCTCGTTGCGCTTCTTCTCGCCGCCGGAGAAGCCCTCGTTGACACCACGGTGCAGCAGCGTGTCATCGAGGTGCAGCACCTTGAGCTTCTCGCGCACGAGCTTCAGGAACTGCATGGAGTCCAGCTCGGGCTCGCCGCGGGCCTTGCGCTGGGCGTTGAGCGCGGCGCGCAGGAAGTAGGTGTTGTTCACGCCCGGGATCTCGACCGGGTACTGGAAGGCGAGGAACACGCCGGCGGCGGCGCGTTCCTCCGGCTCCATCTCCAGCAGCGGCCTGCCGTCGAACTCGACGGTGCCGGCGGTGACCTCGTAGCCGTCACGGCCGGCGAGGATGTTGCCCAGCGTGGACTTGCCGGCGCCGTTGGGGCCCATGATGGCGTGTACTTCGCCGGGCTTCACTTCCAGCGACAGGCCCTTGAGGATTTCGCGGCCGCCGACGCTGGCGTGGAGGTTCTCGATCTTCAGCATGGTGGTTGTGGTCACTGGTCTGTCCCTTGCCCGCGTGGGGCAGGGGCGTGGTGGGGGATGTCCTGTCAGCCGACGCTGCCTTCCAGGCTCACTTCGAGCAGCTTCTTGGCCTCGACCGCGAACTCCATCGGCAGCTCGCGGAACACCTGCCTGCAGAAGCCGTCCACGATCAGGCTCACCGCGTCCTCCCCGGAGATGCCGCGGCTCCGGCAGTAGAACAGCTGGTCGTCGCTGATCTTCGAGGTGGTGGCCTCGTGCTCGACGGTAGCCGTCGGGTTCTTCACCTCGATGTACGGGAAGGTGTGCGCCCCGCACTTCTTGCCGATCAGCAGGCTGTCGCACTGGGTGTAGTTGCGCGCGCCCTCCGCGCTCCGCTCCACCTTCACCAGCCCGCGGTAGGTGTTCTGGCCGTGGCCGGCGCTGATGCCCTTGCTGACGATCTTGCTCTTGGTGCGCCTGCCGACGTGGATCATCTTGGTGCCGGTGTCGGCCTGCTGGCGGTGGTGGGTCAGGGCCACCGAGTGGAACTCGCCCACCGAGTCGTCGCCCAGCAGCACGCAGGACGGGTACTTCCAGGTGATCGCCGAGCCGGTCTCGACCTGGGTCCAGGTGACCTTGCTGCGCGCGCCGCGGCACTCGGCACGCTTGGTCACGAAGTTGTAGATGCCGCCGACGCCGTTCTCGTCGCCGGGGTACCAGTTCTGCACCGTCGAGTACTTGATCTCGGCGTCATCCAGCGCCACCAGCTCCACCACCGCGGCGTGCAGCTGGTTCTCGTCGCGCATCGGCGCGGTGCAGCCCTCGAGGTAGGAGACGTAGGCGCCTTCCTCGCAGACGATCAGCGTCCGCTCGAACTGGCCGGTGTGGCCGGCGTTGATGCGGAAGTAGGTGGACAGCTCCATCGGGCAGCGCACGCCCTTCGGCACGAACACGAAGCTGCCGTCGGAGAACACCGCCGAGTTGAGCGCGGCGAAGAAGTTGTCGCCGGGCGGCACCACGGTGCCGAGGTACCTGCGCACCAGCTCCGGGTGCTCGCGGATGGCCTCGGACATGGAGCAGAAGATGATGCCCTTCTCGGCCAGCTCCCTGCGGAAGGTGGTCCCCACCGAGACCGAGTCGAACACCGCGTCCACGGCCACGCCGGCCAGCCGCGCGCGCTCGTGCAGCGGCACGCCGAGCTTCTCGTAGGTCTCGAGCAGTTCCTTCGGCACCTCGTCGAGCGACTTGTACTTCGCCTTCGGCGCGCTGTAGTAGCTGATCGCCTGGAAGTCGATCGGCGCGATCTTCAGCCTGGCCCATTGCGGCATGGGCATGGTCAGCCAGTGCCGGTAGGCGGCCAGCCGCCATTCGGTCATCCACTCCGGCTCCTGCTTCCTGGCGGAGAGCTCGCGGATGACGTCCTCGTCCAGGCCGGGCGGGAGCGAGTCGGATTCGATCGGGGTGACGAAGCCGGCCTCGTAGCGGCGGCCGAGGCGTTCGTGGATCTCCCGGTTGGCGATCGGTTCTGCGGTTTCGGTGGCCATGGGGCTGCCCTGGGGGGGTCATGCGCCGGCGAGGCGCGCGGGGATGCGCTTCGCCGCGGAGGGAGTCGGGAGCGGCGCGTCGCCCAGCATGTGCGCCAGGCTCACGCCGCGCAGCGCGTCCGCGACGACGTCGTTGATCCGGCGCCAGTTCGCGCGCACGCCGCACTGGTGGGAGATGCCGCATTCGCCGTGGTCCAGGCTGCACTCGGTCATCGCCAGCGGGCCCTCCATCGCCTCGACGATCTCGATCAGGCTGATGTCGGCGGCGGGGCGCGCCAGCTTGTAGCCGCCGTGGGCGCCGCGGAAGCCCGCGACCAGCCCGGCCTGGGCCAGCGGCTTGAGCACCTTGCTGACCGTGGGCACCTCGAGGCCGGCGCGTTCGGCCAGTTCCGAGGCGCTGAGCACCTCGTCCGGCCGCGACGCGAGCACGGTCAGCACCACGGTGGCGTAGTCGGTGAGGCGGGTGACCCGGAGCACGGGAATGCGGTTGGTCCTTTAAAGTGGACCAAAATTGTACGCTTTCCGGTGGCCCGGCTCAAACCGGGTCTCCCCCCCGCTCCGCGGGCAGGCCGCCGTGGCCGGCCCCGGAAGGGCGGTGACGTGCCGCGGGCCGCATCGGCCGTTGCGGTGGCGCGGGCCGCGCCGGGGACCGCGGGCGGGAAGGTGGCGGCCCCGGTGCGCCGCGCATGCCACAATGCCTGTCCAGCCAGGAACAGATCCACCGATGCCGAAGGGAAAGAAGGAAAAGAAGATCGAGGCCCGCCGCTCCCCCATCCACGGCAGGGGCGTGTTCGCCATCAGGCCGATCAGGAAGGGCGAACGCATCATCCAGTACAAGGGCAAGCTGCGGACCCACGAGGAAGTCGACGAGGAATACGGCGGCGAGGAGGAGAACGGGCATACCTTCCTGTTCACCCTCAACGACCACTACGTGATCGACGCGAACATCCGCGGGAACATCGCCCGCTGGATCAACCACAGTTGCGACCCGAACTGCGAGTCCGAGATCGAGGAAGACCCGGAGGGGCGCCCGGAGAAGGACAAGGTCTTCATCTACGCGATCCGCGACATCCGGCCGGGCGAGGAGCTGACCTACAACTACGGCATCGTGCTCGACGAGCCGCATACGCCCAGGCTGAAGAAGTTGTGGGCCTGCCACTGCGGCGCGAAGAACTGCACCGGGACGATGCTGCAGCCCAAGCGCAGGCGCCGGAGCTGATCCGGCCCGGATGGGCCGCGGCCGTGAATGGTTGCCGTGACCGGTGGCGGATGATCACCCCCGGTGCCGGCGCCTAGCCTGCGCCGGGAACAATTCCGGGGAGGCTCCAGGTGTCGAGGCGCGTTGCGGGGTACCTGCTGGCAGCGCTGCCGGTGCTCGCCGCGCCGGCGTCCGCGGTCGAGATCGACGGTCGCATCGACCCGTCCGAGTGGGAGGGCGCGCTGCACGTCACCGACTTCCGCAAGGTCCAGCCGCTGACCGGCGAGCCGGGCACGTTCCGCACCGAGGCCTGGGTTCTGGCGACGCCACGCGGGCTGGCGGTCGCGTTCCGCAGCGAACAGCCCCCGCACGTGCCGCGCACGCGGCAGAAGGTACGGCGTGACTTCGAGGAGCAGGTGGACCGGGTCAACCTGTTCGTGGACTTCGACGGCGACGGCCGCACCGGCTATGCCTTCACCGTCAGCTCGACGGGCGGAATCGCCGACGAGATCATCACCGACGAGAACCGGTTCAACAGCGACTGGGACGGGCCCTGGCTGCAGGCCGTCTCGGAGGACGAGGCCGGCTGGTCGGTGGAACTGCTCGTGCCCTGGCACACCGCGCGCATGCGTCCCGCCAGCGGGGGCGGCAGGACGCTGAAGATCTGCCTGTCGCGCGTGGTCGCCGCCACCGGCGAACGCGTGTCCTGGCCGGCGGCCAGCTACGATCGGCCGCGGTTCCTGTCGGACTTCGCCCCGGTCGAGGTGCCGGCGTACACCCAGTCCCTGCTGGCGGTCACGCCATACGTCTCCAGCCTGTACGACGCGGCCGGGGGCAGCCACGGCTCGAAGGCCGGGCTCGACGTGTTCTGGAAGCCGGAAGGGCGCCTCCTGCTCGCGGCGACGGTGAACCCGGACTTCGGCCAGGTCGAAAGCGACGACCTGGTCATCAACTTCTCCGCGACCGAGACCTTCATCAGCGACAAGCGCCCGTTCTTCACCGAGAACCAGGGGCTGTTCGACCTGACCACGCCTTCCGACAACAGCCAGCAGCTCTACACCCGGCGCGTGGGCAGCACCGGCGGGATCAAGGCGGCCGCCAAACTGCTCGGCGGGATCGGGCGGGTGAACTACGGCCTGTTTTCCGCGGTGGAGGGCGGGCCGGACGGGCGCAGTTTCCACGCCCTGCGCGTGGTGCACGACTTCGAGGACCAGAACTTCGGCGCGATGCTGACCCGGGTGGACCAGGACTCGACCGGCCGCAGGGCAACCGTACTCGGCATCGACCACAACTGGCGCCCGACGGCGCGCCTGAGCGTGCGCACGCGCCTGCTGGGCAGCCGCACGGATGGGGCCGACGGCAGGAGCAGAGACATCGGCGCGACGCTGTGGGCCGACTACGAGATGGACGGTGGCTGGCGGCAGCAGTGGATCGCCATGCACTTCGGCGACCGGCTCGAACTCAACGATTTCGGGTACCTGTCGCGAAACAGCCTCGACTACCTGCATTGGGAGGTGCGCAGGCGGTTCACCGGCCTGCCGGAATCCTCGCGCTACTCCTCGGTGGATTGGCGCTGGCGCGTGAGCACCAGCCGCAACGGCCACGGCATCGGGCTCGGCGACCAGTTCCGGATCGTCCGCCAGGCGCAGCTGCGCAACGGCGGATACGAATTCGCGCAGCTCAACATCAATGCCGCCGGCACCAGCGACCTGCTGCTGTTCGGCAACGGCCTTGCACGGCTGCCGCCGTACTTCAACGCCTATTACGACTACAGCCGCCCGCGCCGGGGCGACTGGGCATATACCGCGCAGGCCGAAGCGAACAGCGGCGGGCTGGCCGGGAACAGGAAAATCGGCATGGGGCTGGGCTACGAGGCGACGTATTTCGCCAGCGACGCCTTCAGCATCCGCGCCGGGTTCTACGCCTTCCGCGTGCCCGACTGGCTGGTGTGGCAGTCGGGCAACCTGGCCGGCGGGTTCGAACGGCGCCAGCTCGAGCTCGGCGCCGGCGTGGACTGGGCGATCGACGGCCGCAACGAACTGCGGGTGAAGCTGCAGGCCATCGCACTGGACGCGAGGAACCACGGGGCATGGCGTTTCGACCCCGATGGACGGGCGCTGGCAGCGGACGATCCGGTCGGCGACTTCACCGTCCGCAACCTCGGGCTCCAGGTGCGCTACCGCTACGAACTGGCGCCGCTGTCCCACCTGTACGTGGTGTATGCACGTGGCGGCTACCAGCGGTTGCCGGGGACCGACAGCCTCGGCAGCCTGCTGGGGGACAGCCTGCGGCTGCGCGACGACGAGCAGCTGCTGGTCAAGCTGAACTACCGCTTCGAGCTTTGAGGATGCCGGCGATCCCCCGCGGGATCAGGGCCGGGCCTCGTGCAGTTCGGCCGAGAAGATGCGCCACTGGCGCTGCTCGTCGGTGGCGCCGTCGACGACCGCGCGGCGCAGGACGTAGGTGCCCGTGTGGCGGCGCATGCTGCCGTCACGATGGACGGTGGTGACGGTCACCGGCACCTCGACGAAACGGGAGCCGGCCGCGCCTTCCACCGGCCCGGGTTCGCCGGTGACGGCCTCGACCGACATGACATCGGCGAATTCCGCGGCGAACTGCCCGGGCGTCTGCCCGTCCTCGGGGGCGCCGCCCGACCACAGCGCGTGCGCCTGCGCGTAGTCGCCGGCGGCGATGGCCGCGTAGTAGCGGCGCACCAGTTCGACGGCGTCCGCGGACGTGGGCTCCGCGGCGAAGACGTCCGGGTCGCCCAGGCCCGATTCCGGGTTCTCCTCCGGCGGCAGGCCGGCATCACCGCCGGTGTCCGCGGGCGGCGGATCGCCGGCGATCGGCACCACGCCGGGGCCCGGCTGCGCGGGCATGCCGGTCACGCCGCCGGACGGCCGTGCCGGTTGCGGCAGGGTGCCGGTGGCAGGCGCGTCGTGACGCGCGGATTCGCCTTCGCCACCCTGCTTTGCGCAGGAAGCGAGCGCGATCGCCACGGCCAGTGTGGCGAGCATGCGCGGGATCGGGGATGCGTTCGTGTCCATCGTCGTCATCGGATCGGGATCGTCCATCAGCGGTCCAGGTGCACCACGACCACGCCGCGGCCGATGTCCACGTCGCCGATGCGACGGCCCGCGGGCAGCTTCGACAGCAGGCTGTCGTCGAGCACGTAGACCGGCTCCTGCCGCGCGATTTCCGCCAGCAGGCCGTTGACGATGCCGCGAGCGCCGCCCTGCAGCAGCGCCCCCTGGCCCGGCAGATCGAACTGCAGCAGTTCCGGCGCGTCCAGGTGCAGGCCGTGCGTACGCGGGTCGTAGCGCAGGCTGCTTTCCAGCGACAGGCGGCCGCCCGGCTCGCCGCGGCTGCCCAGCGCGCCGAAGCCGACGTCGAAGTCCAGCCGCAGCCGGTCGCCGCCCGCCGGGATCGAGACCCGCGGGTTGGCGAGCGTGACCGAGACCAGGCCGCCGAGCCGGTCGAACGAGCGCGGGAATCGGCGGTCGAGGTGGCGCTGCAACTGCGGGGGCGTGAACGACACCTGGTCGTTCAGCCAGGCGGACACCGCGCCCAGGGTCGAGCAGGCCGCGAGCAACGGCAGCAGGCAGGCGGCGGCGCAACGGGCGATCGTGTGGCGGAGCATGGCGGGCGGTCCGGCAGGAAGGGAACTCCAGTTTGCCGGTCGCGCATGAACGGCAGGCGACGCCGCTCAGTCCGGCATCCCGAGGGTCCGGCGCCGCGGCTGCAGCCAGGTGAGCAGCGCGCCGAGCAGCAGCATGGACAGCGTGCCGTACAGGACCTGCTTGGCCACCAGTGCGCCGGGCAGCGGCTGCACCGCGTAGTGGACCAGGCACCCGGGGATGGTCGAGAACAGCGCCATCGCCAGGCCGAAGCGCAGGCCCTGCCCGAGCGAGGGCCGCCCGGCGCAGAACCCCTGGGCGAAGATCCAGGTCATGGCGAAGCCCGTCAGTGCGTGGGCCAGCAGCAGCCACGGGAAATGACGGCGGCCGTCCTCCGCGTCGCGGTACAGCGCGCCGAGCGCCTGGTAGTCCGCGCCCAGCAGTCCGGCGTGGACCACGAAGGCCAGCAGCAGCGCCGCGAAGGACATCACCACGCCGCAGACCCAGAAACGCTTGTCCATGGTCCTGCCTCCGTATGCGGGGATGGCGGGATGCTACCCCGGTCCGGCGCGGGACCGTCAGCCCCGTTGCTGCAGCGCCAGCCGCAGTCCCAGCCCGATGAACAGGGCGCCGAGCGCACGCTGTCGCCAGCGGGCGATGCGCGGGTGCGCGGCAACGCGGTGGCCCAGGCGGCCGACGGTGAACGCCAGCAGCGTGGTGTTGGCGAAGCCGATGGCCGACAGCAGCAGGCCCAGCACCAGGAACTGCAGCCAGACCAGGCCGCGTTCGGGATGCACGAATTGCGGCATGAACGCCAGGAAGAACAGCACGACCTTGGGGTTGAGCAGGCCGGTCAGCACGGAACGCAGGTACACGCCGCCGCCGGTCCTGCGCGCGGGTGCCGGTCCATCGCCTGGCTGGCCGCGATCGAGCCAGGCCTGGATGCCGAGCCAGACGAGATAGAGGGCGCCGGCGTACTTGATCGCCTCGAACGCGAGCGCGGAGGTCGCGACCACCGCGGACAGGCCGATGCCCGCGGCGAGCGAATGCAGCAGCGTGGCCGTTTCCAGCCCGAGCCCCGCCTGCAGTCCGCGCCGCGGGCCGCCGGCGATGGTCTGCGCGACCACCCAGGCGGAGCCGGGCCCGGGCACGAGCACCAGCACGGTGGCAGCCACGAGGTAGGCGAGCAGGGTCGGGGTGTCGAACACGGCCATCGCGTCGCGGGCACGGGAATGCGCCGCCTGAAACGAACCGGGACGGCGCATGGCCGTCCCGGTTCGGGTGAGCTTGTCCGGTCGGGGCCGGAAATCAGGACAGGGCGGCGTCCTTGAGCTTCTTGAGGGCGCGCACCTTGACCTTCACGGTGGCCGGCTTGGCGGCGAACCACTGCTCTTCCTTGGTGAAGGGGTTGATGCCCTTGCGGCGCGGCTTCGCCGGGACGTGGACGGTGGTGAACTTGGCAACGCCGGGCAGGGTGAAGGTGCCCGCGCCCTTCTTGCTCAGGGAGCCGTGGATCGCACCCTCGAGCGCGGCGAGCACGGCACGCACGTCCTTCGCGGCGACACTGGTGGCGTTGGCGATGTGGGCGACCAGGCCCGACTTGGTCAACGCTTCCTTGATCACCTTCGGGGCGGCGGCCTTGGCGGCCTTGGTGGCCTTCTTCGGGGCGGCCTTCTTGGTTGTCGCCTTCTTCTTAGCCATGGGTTCTCGATTCCCTCGTCTGTGTCGGTTGATGTCTGCGAGTTGTCTCTGGCCGAACGTGCCGGCAGGCGAAATGTAGGGCATCCGAAACGCGCCGCCAATAGGAAATCGCAAAAAAAGTCCGTGTTTTCCGCGTCGGGGGAGGGACGGGGAAGCGGCGGGTTCGCGCCGGCCATCGCCGCCGGTGCGGGCCGGGTGGTGCAGGCGGATGCGGTCCGGCCGGCGACGGATGTCCAGCGCGGGCATGGCGGAAAGCGCGGCCGGGACAGACGATGCAGGATGAAGGATGTTGCGTAAGTGTCCTTTCCGCATGGGTTCGCGGCTGCCGTTCGTGCACCGCGGCAACCGTGCGGACGTCCCCGTCGCGCGCCGGCCGCCGTCGCGGAACGCGACGGAAACGGACGTGGGAGCGTCCCGGTCAGTCCTCCTCCGGCGCCGGCCGGTACGCCTCCACCAGTTTCTGCTGCACCTGCGGCGGGACCGGTTCGTAGTGGCTGAAATCGAGGCTGTAGCGGCCGCGCCCGGCGGTCAGCGACTTCAGCTCGGCCGCGTAGCCCTCCAGCTCCGACAGCGGCACCTGGGCGCGCACCACGATCTCCCCGCCCCGGGTCGAGCCGGTGCCGTTGATGCGTGCGCGTTTGGCGGCGAGACTGCCGCTGATGTCGCCCATGAAGGCTTCCGGCGCGACCACCTCGAGGTCCACGATCGGTTCGAGCACCTGCGGCCGCGCCTTCAGCACGGCGTCGAGGAAGGCCTTGCGCCCGGCCACCACGAAGGCGACCTCCTTGCTGTCCACGGGGTGGTGCTTGCCGTCGTACACGACCACCCGCAGGTCCTGCATCGGGTAGCCGGCGATCGCGCCGGAACGCAGCACCTGGCGGATGCCCTTCTCCACGGCCGGCAGGAACTGCGAGGGGATCACCCCGCCCTTGACCTCGTCCACGAACTCGAAGCCGGCGCCGCGCGGCAGCGGCTCGACCCGCAGGAACACCTCGCCGAACTGGCCGGCGCCGCCGGTCTGCTTCTTGTGCCGGTGGTGGCCGTCGGCCTTCGCGCCGATGGTCTCGCGGTAGGCGATGCGCGGCGGCCGCGAGGACACCTCCAGCCCGAACCGCTCGCGCAGCCGCTCCAGGTTGATCCGAAGATGCAGGTCGGACAGGCCGCGGATCACGGTCTCGTTGGTCTCCTCCTCGTGCTCGACGTGGAAGCAGGGATCCTCCTCGGCCAGCTTGTGCAGCGCGGAGGCCAGCTTCTGCTCCTGTCCCTTGCTGGCGGCCTCGATCGCCAGTCCGAACATCGGCCTGGGGAACTGGATGGGGGCGAGGTGGATGTGGTCCTCGTCGTGGCTGTCGTGCAGCACCGCGTCGAAGTGCAGCTCCTCGACCTTGGCCACCGCGGCGATGTCGCCGGGGATGGCACGCTCGATCTCGACGTGGTCCTTGCCCTGGATCCGGTACAGGTGGCCAACCTTGAACGGCTTGCGGCCATCGTCCACGAACAGCTGCGAGTCGCGGCGGACCGTGCCCTGGTAGACCCGGAACACGCCGAGCTTGCCGACGAACGGGTCGTGGATGATGCGGAACACGTCGGCGACCACGTGCGCCTGCGGATCCGGGCGGGTGTTGATGGGCTGCGCGTCCGGCCCGGTGCCCTTCACGAACGGCGGCGGGTTGGCCTCGCCGGGGTGCGGGAACAGGCGTCCGGCGATGCCGAGCAGTTCCTTCACGCCGGTCCCGGTGCGCGCGGAGACGAAGCACACCGGGACGAGGTGGCCCTCGCGCAGGCACTGCTCGAAGGCGTCGTGCAGTTCCTGCGGGGTCAGGCCGGACTCGCCCAGATCGAGGTAGTGGTCCATCACCGTCTCGTTGATCTCGACCACCTGGTCGAGGATGCGCTGGTGCCATCCGGCCACCGGGCCGAGGTCGCTGTCGCCGTCGGCGGCGCCGAAGCAGTCCACCACCCGGTCGCCGCCGGCGGCGGGCAGGTTGAGCGGCAGCACCTCGGGGCCGAACCCGGCGCGCAGTTCCTCCAGCACGCGCGCGCAGTCGGCACCCTCGGCGTCGATCCGGTTGACCACGATCACGCGGCACAGCCCGCGCTCCTTCGCGCGCGCCATCATCCGCCGGGTGCCGTATTCGACGCCGGACACCGCGTCCACCACGATCGCAGCCGTCTCCACCACGCCCAGCGCCGACAGCGCCGGGCCGCGGAAGTCCGGGTAGCCGGGCAGGTCGACCAGGTTGAGGTGGATGCCGTCGTGGTCCACGCTGGCGATCGCGGCGTCGATGGAATGGCCGCGCCGCTTCTCGATGGGATCGAAGTCGGACACGGTGTTGCCGCGTTCGACGCTGCCTGCCGCCTGGATCGCGCCGCCGGCATGCAGCAGGGCTTCGAACAGGGTGGTTTTGCCGGCGCCGGGGTGGCCTGCCAGGGCCACGTTGCGGATCTGTTCCGTCGTGTAGGACATGGGCCGTTCCTCCCTGGTTGTCGGGAAAGCCGGCCGTGTCCGGCCGGCTCCTGCGGAACACACCGCAGGGCGGCCGTCATGGCTGCCCGCGGGAGCGATGCCGGCTTGCAGCCTCTGCCCGGGGCGGCCGTGGCGGGCGTCCACCTTAACGCCGGCGCACCGGCGTGGCGCGTTGCGTCGCAGCATCGCCGCCGCAAACGCGGAAGTAACGCTTGGACGCGTAAGCTTCGCCTGCGCCGTACGCGGAGACACCGGATGGCCATCACACGCAGGGCCAGCGCCCACTGGGAAGGCGACCTGAAGACGGGGCGGGGGACGCTCACCACGCCGCAGAGCGGCCTGCTCGACGGTACCCGTTACGGCTTCGCCACCCGCTTTGGCGGGGAGAAGGGCACCAACCCGGAAGAACTGATCGCGGCCGCGCACGCCGGCTGCTTCACCATGGCCCTGTCGGCCAGGTTGTCCGAGGCCGGTTATCCGCCCGAGTCGCTCGACGGCAGTGCGGAGGTCGAACTGTCGCTCGACGGCGGGCCGGCCCTGGCCGCGATCCGGTTGCGGATGAAGGCGAAGGTGCCGGGACTGGATGCCGGGCGTTTCCGCGCCATCGCGGAGGACGCCAAGCGCAACTGCCCCGTGTCCAGGGCATTGGAAGCCGTGCCGATCACGCTGGAGGCGGAACTGGTTTGACAGGGGGCATCAGGAGCGCGCTGCTGGTCCACGGAGGCGGTGGCGGCGGCTGGGAGTGGAACGCGTGGAAGGGCGTGTTCGAGGCCACGGGCCTGCGTGTGCTCGCGCCCGACCTGCAGCCCGCGTCGCTGGGACTGGCTGCGACCACGTTCGACGAATACGCACGCCAGGTGCGGGATGCGCTGGCGTCGCTGCCGCGGCCGCGCGCGCTCGTCGGCGCGAGCCTTGGAGGCCTGCTGGCAATGGCCTGTGCCGGCGGTGCCGACGCGCTGGTGCTGGTCAACCCGCTGCCGCCGTCGCCATGGCACGTGCAACTGCCACGCCGCGAGTGGCCGGACGTGGTGCCATGGCAGCGCGATGCGCGGCTGACCGGCACGCGCCGCGCGCTGCCCGACGCCGACGAGGCCACCTCCCTGTTCGCGTTCCGCAACTGGCGCGACGAGAGCGGCCTGGCGATGCGCGCCGCCTACGACGGCATCGCCGTCGACAGGCCCGGCTGCCCGGTGCTGTGCATGGTCTCCATGGTGGACGACGACGTGCCCCCGGCGCTGACCGCCGCGCTGGCCACCGAATGGGGGGCGTCGCTGCTGCGCGCCCCCGCGGTCAGCCACGTCGGGCCGCTGCTGGGCCGCAACGCCGCGCAGTGCGCGCGGCAGGCGCTGGCCTGGCTGTCGGCGCTGTGAGGCCCGCGCTCACCAGTCGATGACGCCATCGACCACCGTGCGCACGCGGCCTCCGGACCAGACCTCGCCCTCGCCGTCCACGTGCAGCTCGAGGATCGCGTCGTGCCCCACCTCGCGGCCCTGGCTGACGCGGTAGCGGCCGTCACGGCCGGGCAGCGCGCCGCGGTCGGCCAGCCAGGCCGCGAGCGCGGCATTGGCCGCGCCGGAGGCGGCGTCCTCGAACCGGGCGGGGGATCCGACCCATGCGCGCACCGCGAGCGAATACGCCTGTGCCAGGCTGCGCGCGAACACGCACAGGCCCATGCTGCCGGTTTGCTCCGCGAGCCGGCCGATGGCGTCCCAGTCGGGCGTGGCCGCGCGCAGGGACGCCTCGTCGCGCAGTTCGGCCAGCCACCAGCGGCGGCCACCATCCACCAGCGCCGGCGGCAGCGCCCCTGCCGGCAGGCCTGCGAGGGCGTCGCGCAGCAGCGGATGTGGGGCATCGGCGACTTCCACGATGCGCGCGCGCGGCGTGCGCACGGCGATGGTGCGCGTGGCGCCTTCGCCCTCGATCCGCAGCGGCAGCTCGCCGGCGATGCCCGCCTGCACCAGCCGTCCGTCGCGTGGCGTGGCCAGCCCGGCCCGGAGCACGGCGTGCGCGGTGCCCACGCTCGGGTGTCCGGCGAAGGGCACCTCGCGGCGCGGGCTGAAGATGCGGATGCCGTAGCTCGCCGTGGGCGAGGGCGCGGGGAACACGAACGTGGTCTCGGGCAGGCGCGTCCAGCGCGCGATCGCCTGCATGGCGTCATCGTCGAGGCCTGCGGCATCGAGGACGACGGCGAGCGGATTGCCCGCGCCCGGGCGGTCGGCGAACACGTCGACGGTGACGAAGCGGCGAAGGGTCATGACGGAACGGAGGCGGGGGAGGAAGGCGGAAAGGATGCGGGATGCGCCGCCTTCCGTCGATCCGGCCGGTGATGGCCCGGGGCGTGCCGGAGAGGGCCCGCGGCATTTGCCGCGGGCATGCGGGGGCGTTGCGGAGTTGGCATAGAATCGCGGGAATGCGCCCGCGGAAAACCCGCGGGCGCGCCGCACCGTCACAACCAAGACGCCAACGCCATGCCCTCTCCCTCGACCGGCACGCCCTGGGTCGTGCTCAAGTTCGGCGGCACCTCCGTGTCGCAACGCCACCGCTGGGACACCATCGGCCGGCTGGTCGAAAAACGGGCCTCGGAGCATGGCGCGCGGGTGCTGGTGGTGGTGTCGGCGCTGTCGGGGGTGACCAACGAACTGGTCGCGATCGCCGATGGCGCCGCCGATGCGTCCGCGCGCATCGGGGCGCTGGTGGCGCGGCACCGCGACTTCGCCGCGGAACTGGGGCTCGACCCGGACGCCGTGCTCGGCGAACGCCTCGCCATGCTGCGCACCCTGCTGGACGACCCGCGCGCGGCCGCGCGCCCGCTGGACTGGCAGGCGGAGCTGCTGGCGCAGGGCGAACTGCTCTCGTCCACCCTGGGCGCGGCCTACCTGCGCACGCAGGGGCTGGACATCGGCTGGTGCGACGCACGCGACTGGCTCGATGCGGTCGAGCTGCCGAACCAGAACGAGTGGACCCGGCGGCTGTGCGCCACCGGCCGGCGCGAGGCCGACGACGGCTGGCGCGGGCGCTTCGCCGCGCAGCCCTCGCGGTCCGTGATCACCCAGGGGTTCATCGCCCGCCATGCCGACGGCGGCACCGCCGTGCTCGGGCGCGGAGGCTCGGACACCTCGGCGGCGCTGTTCGGCGCCCTGCTGCGCGCGCGCGCCGTCGAGATCTGGACCGACGTGCCGGGCATGTTCACCGCCAACCCGCGCGAGGTGCCCGACGCGCGCCTGCTGGCCCGGCTCGACTACGCCGAGGCCCAGGAAATCGCCACCACCGGCGCCAGGGTGCTGCACCCGCGCGCGATCGGGCCGTGCCGCACGGCCGGCGTGCCGATGGCGATCCTCGACACGGAGCATCCGGACCTGCCGGGCACGCGCATCGATGGCGACGCCTCCCCGGTGCCCGGCGTGAAGGCGATCAGCCGCCGCAATGGCATCGTGCTGGTGTCCATGGAAACCGTGGGCATGTGGCAGTCGGTGGGCTTCCTCGCCGACGTCTTCGAGCGCTTCAAGCGCCACGGCCTGTCGGTGGACCTGATCGGTTCGGCCGAGACCAACGTCACCGTCTCGCTGGACCCGGGCGAGAACCTGGTCAGCACCGACGTGCTGGCCCGGCTGTCCGAGGACCTCGCCCAGGTCTGCCGGGTCAAGGTGATCGCGCCCTGCGCGGCGATCACCCTGGTCGGGCGCGGCATGCGCTCGCTGCTGCACAGGCTCTCGGACGTGTGGGCCACGTTCGGCCGCGAGCGCGTGCACCTGATCTCGCAGTCGTCCAACGACCTCAACCTCACCTTCGTGATCGACGAGGCCGACGCCGACGGCCTGCTGCCGCACCTGCACGCCGAGCTGATCGCCAGCGGCGCGATGCCGGTGGACGACGGGTCCGTGTTCGGGCCGAGCTGGAAGGACCTGTTCCACGGCCGCCCGCCGCGGGTGCGCAAGTGGTGGGAGGACGCCCGCGGGCGCGAACGCCTGCTGGAGCTGGCCGGGCGCGGCACGCCGCGCTACGTCTACCACCTGCCGACGGTGCGCGAGCGTGCACGCGCGCTGAAGGCCATCCCCGCCATCGACCGCCGCTTCTTCGCGATCAAGGCCAACCCGCACCCGGCGATCCTGCGCGTGCTGGAGGCCGAGGGCTTCGGACTGGAATGCGTGTCGCTGGGGGAGGTCGAGCACGTGTTCGCGACCCTGCCCGGGCTCGACCCGTCGCGGGTGCTGTTCACGCCGAGCTTCGCGCCGCGCCGCGAGTACGAAGGCGCGCTCGCGCGCGGGGTCACGGTCACCCTCGACAACGTCGAGGCGCTGCGCAACTGGCCGGAGACCTTCCGCGGCCGCGACCTGTGGCTGCGCGTGGACCTGGGCCGCGGCGACGGCCACCACGCCAAGGTCGTCACCGGCGGCGCAGCGTCCAAGTTCGGCCTGCCGGTGGCGCGCGTGGACGAGTTCGCCGACGCGGCGCGCGCGCTGGGCGCGCGCATCACCGGCATCCACGCGCACCTGGGCAGCGGGATCGGCCACCCGCTGCACTGGCGCGAGGTGTATGCCGAGCTGGCCGCGGTCGCCGATGGCATCGGCACGGTGGACACCATCGACATCGGCGGCGGCCTGACGATCCCGTACAAGCCCGACGACCAGCCGTTCGACCTGGCGCAATGGGCGGACGGCCTGGCCGGGATCAAGGCGGCCTGGCCACGCTACCGGCTGGCGGTCGAACCGGGCCGGTTCATGGTCGCCGAGGCCGGCGTGCTGCTGGCGCGCGTGACCCAGGTGGTGGAGAAGCAGGGCATCCGCCGCGTCGGCCTCGATGCCGGCATGCATTCGCTGATGCGCCCGGCGCTGTACGACGCCTACCACCGCGTGCACAACCTGTCCCGCGCCGGCGAGCCGGAGGACACCCTGTTCGACGTGGTCGGACCGATCTGCGAGTCGGGCGACGTGCTCGCCCGCGGGCGCCGGCTGCCGGCGGCGACGCGCGAGGGCGACGTGGTGCTGGTCTCCGACGCGGGCGCCTACGGCTTCGTCATGGCCAACAACTACAACCTGCGCGCGCTGCCGCAGGAGGACGTCCTGGAATGAGTGCTGTCAGGTTCGACCGCGACGCGGTCCGCGCCTTCCGCTTCGTGCGCTGCGGCTTCGACGCCGGCCGCGGCGTCGTCGAGCTGGTGTACGCCCTCGATGACGGCCCCGAGCTGGTCGAGACCATCACGCTGCCCGGCGCGCCGTTCGCGCTCGACCCGGCGCGCGCGCGCGCCGCGGAGCAGGCGCTGCGGCTTTTGCACCTGGTCGCCGGCGTGAGCTACTACAAGGCCGCGGTGCCCCCGGAAATCCGGATCGAGGGCCATGCCATCGACGCCGCGACCGCCGCGCTGCTCGAGGAGGTGTATGTCAACGGCCTGGGCGAGTTCGCCTACCGCAACGGTCTGGACCTGCGCGGGCGGGTCCGCTTCCCGTCCGTGGCGGGCGCGGCAGATGGCGGCGCGCCGGCGCTGGGCCTGCGCCCCCACGCGCTGGTGGCGATCGGCGGCGGCAAGGATTCGCTGGTCACCATCGAGGCGCTGCGCGAGGCGGGCGTGGAGCAGACGGTGACCTGGATCGGAAGCTCGCAGCTGATCCGCGCCTGCGCCGGGCGCACCGGGCTGCCCGCCCTCAACATCGGCCGCCAGCTGGCGCCGGAGCTGTTCGAGTACAACCGCCTGGGCGCGTGGAACGGCCATATCCCGGTGACCGCGGTGAATTCGGCGATCATGGCGTTCGCGGCCGTCGTGCTGGGCGTGGACCAGGTGGTGTTTTCCAACGAGCGCTCCGCCAGCTACGGCAGCCTGATCGAGGGCACCGGAGAGGTGAACCACCAGTGGTCCAAGGGCTGGGCGTTCGAGCGCGCGTTCGCGGCGCACCTGCGCTCGCACGTGGCCGCGGACCTGCGCTACTACTCGCTGCTGCGGCCGCTGAGCGAGCTGGCGGTGGCGCGGCAGTTCGCGAGGATCGACCGCTACGACGCGCATTTCTCCAGTTGCAACCGCAACTTCCACCTGCTCGGCGAGCGGCCGGTGAACCGCTGGTGCGGGGTCTGCCCGAAGTGCCACTTCGTGTTCCTGGCGCTGGCGCCGTTCATGCCCAAGCCGCGGCTGGTCTCCATCTTCGGCCGCAACCTGCTGGACGACCCGGGACAGATCCCGGGCTACGACGCGCTGCTCGAGTACCGCGACCACAAGCCGTTCGAGTGCGTGGGCGAGGGCCGGGAATCGCGCGCGGCGATGGCGGCGCTGGCCGCGCGGCCGGACTGGCGCGAGGACGCGGTGGTGGCGCGCTTCGCGCGCGAGATCGCGCCGCAGCTGGGCGACGACGTGCCGGATGTGGAGTCGCTGCTCGTGCCCGAAGGCGAGCACGGCATCCCGGCGCCGCTGTGGGAGCGGCTGCGTGAGCGCTTCTCCGCCTGACATCGCCTCGCTCGCCGGGCAGCGCGTGGCCCTGTGGGGCTGGGGCCGCGAGGGCCGCGCCGCGTACGTGGCGCTGCGCGCCGCGCGGGATGCGCTGCCGGACGCCGGCGACGGCCGCTTCCCGCGGGCGCTGGCGCTGTTCTGCACGCCGCAGGAGGCGGAACAGGCGCGCGCGCTCGGCGATCCGGGCCTGGCGGTGGAGACGGAGGCGACGGCGGAACGCCTGTCGGCCTTCGACGTGGTGGTGAAGTCGCCGGGGATCAGTCCCTGCCGGCCCGAGGCGCTGGCCGCGGCGGAACATGGCACCCGCTTCATCGGCGGCAGCACGTTGTGGTTCGCCGCGCGCCCGGACGCGGTCACGCTGTGCGTCACCGGCACCAAGGGCAAGAGCACCACCACCGCGCTGCTGGCGCACCTGCTGCGCGCCGGCGGGCACCGCACCGCGCTGGCCGGCAACATCGGCCTGCCGCTGCTGGAACTGCTGCACGGGGATGCTGAATACTGGGCGATCGAGCTGTCGAGCTACCAGACCCGCGACGTCGCCGCCTCGGGCGTGCGCCCGCACCTGGCCATCGTCACCAACGTCTTCCCCGAGCACCTGGACTGGCACGGCGGCGAGGAGCGCTACGTCGCCGACAAGCTTTCGCTGCTGACCGCCGCGCGGCCGCGGATCGCGGTGCTCAACGCCGCCGACCCCAGGCTCGCGGCGCTGCACCTGCCGGACAGCGAGGTGCGCTGGTTCGGCCGGGAGGATGGCTGGCACCTGCGCGGCGACGGGCTGTGGCGCGGCGGCGAGCGCGTGCTCGACACCTCCGGCCTGCCCCTGCCGGGACGCCACAATCGCGGCAACCTGTGCGCGGTCCTGGCGGCGATCGAGGCGCTGGGGCTGGACGCGGCGGCGCTGGCGCCACACGCGGCGACGTTCGTGCCGCTGCCGCACCGGCTGCAGCCGCTCGGCGAACGCGGCGGGATCCTCTACGTCAACGATTCGATCAGCACCACGCCGCACGCGACCCTGGCGGCACTGGACGTATACCGGGGGCGGCGCGTTGCGGTGCTGGTGGGCGGGCACGACCGCGGCCTGGACTGGCATGGCTTCGCGGAGGCCGTGCGTGCGCGGCCTCCGCTGGCGGTCGTGACCATGGGCCAGAACGGCCCGCGCATCCATGCCCTGCTCGAGGGCGTGGCAGGCGAGGCCGGCTTCGTGCTGCGCCAGGCCACCGGCCTGGACGACGCGGTGGCACAGGCCGAAGCCCTGTTGGCTGGCGACGGCGTGCTGCTGCTGTCCCCGGGGGCGCCGAGCTTCGGCCCGTACCGCGACTACACCGCGCGCGGCCGTCATTTCGCCCGGCTGGCCGGCTTCGACCCGGACGCCATCACCGCCATCCCCGGCCTGGGCATCGCCTGATCCCGCCGCCACGCCGCCTGCGCTAGGCTTGCGGCATCCGGACACGGAGGAATCGCGATGACCACGATGCTGCGTCGTTTCCTGTGCGTGTGCCTGTTCAGCCTGTGCGCGCCCGCGTCAGCGGCCATGCGCGAGGTGCCACTGGAATGGACCGTGGACGGGGAGGCCTTCGCCGGCGTGCTGGTGTACGACGACGGGGCCGCCGGGCCGCTGCCCGGGCTGGTGATGGTGCCCAACTGGATGGGCGTCACCCCGGAGTCGGTCGAGCGCGCACGTGCGGTGGCCGGCACCGGTTACGTGGTGCTGGTCGCCGACGTCTATGGCAGGGACCGCAGGCCGGCCAACAGCGAAGAGGCAGGCCGGCTGGCGTCCTCGCTGCGCGGCGAGGACCGCTCGGCGCTGCGCGCGCGCATGCATGCGGCGGTGGAAACGCTCCGGGCCCAGGCCGGGAAGGTGCCGCTGCGTCCCGGCAGGGTCGGCGCCTTCGGCTTCTGCTTCGGCGGCACCGCGGTGCTGGAACTGGCCCGCAGCGGCGCGGAGCTGGCGGGTGTGGTCAGCCTGCACGGGGGCCTTGCGCCCGGCGCGCGATCGCCGGCCGCGGAGCGGATCGATACGCCCGTGCTGGTGCTCAACGGCGCGGCCGACCGTGCGGTGGGCCAGGACGAGATCGTGGCGTTCGGGCGTGAAATGGATGCCGCCGGCGCGGACTGGCAGTTCGTCAACTTCAGCGGCGCGGTGCACTGCTTCGCCGAGCCGTCCGCGGGCAACGACCCGGGCAGCAACTGCCGCTACGACGAACGCGCCGCCCGCCGCGCGTACCGGATGATGGCCGCGTTCTTCGAGGAGGCCTTCGCCGGGGAGTGAGCGCGGGGCGGGCCGCGGCGGCTCAGTGCCCGCGTTCCACCGCGTAGCGGGCCAGCCCGCGCAGCGCAGCCACCGCCTCGCCGTCCGGCAGGCCGTCGAGCGCGGCCTCCGCGGCGGCGGCGTACTCGCGCGCGCGCCGGCGGCTGTACTCGAGGCTGCCGGCGCGTTCGATCGCCGCCAGCACGTCGGGCATGGCCGAGGCGTCGCCCTGTTCCACGATTTCCCGCAGCCGCTGGCGCGTGGCCCCGTCGGCCTGTGCCATGGCGTGGATCAGCGGCAGGGTGGCCTTGCCCTCGGCCAGGTCGTCGCCGAGGTTCTTGCCCAGCGTCGCGGCGTCGGCGCTGTAGTCGAGCACGTCGTCGGCGATCTGGAACGCGCGGCCCAGCTGCAGGCCATATTCGTACAGCCTGCGCTGCGTGGCCTCGTCCGCGCCCGATGCCAGCGCGCCGAGCTGCGTGCCGGCGGCGAACAGCACCGCGGTCTTGCGCTCGATCACCTCGAGGTACGCCGCCTCGCTGGTGTCGGGGTTGCGGACGTGCAGCAGTTGCAGCACCTCGCCCTCGGCGATGCGGTTGGTGGTGTCGGCGAGGATGCGCATGACCTCCATCCGGTCGAGCTCGACCATCAGCTGGAAGCTGCGCGAGTAGAGGAAGTCGCCGACCAGCACGCTCGCCGCGTTGCCCCACAGCGCGTTGGCGGTCTTGCGGCCGCGGCGCAGCTCGGACTCGTCCACCACGTCGTCGTGGAGCAGGGTCGAGGTGTGGATGAACTCGATGATCGCCGCCAGCTGGTGGTGGTCCGGGCCCACCGTGCCGGTGGCATGCCCCGACAGCACCACCAGCATCGGCCGCAGGCGCTTGCCGCCGGCGGAGATGATGTGCTCGGCGATCTGGTTGATCAGCACCACGTCGGACGCCAGCCGGGTGCGGATGAGCCGGTCGATGGCGGCCATGTCGCCGGCGACGAATGCCTGGATGGCGGGCAGCGCGAGGGCTGGCGCGGCGGGACTTGCAAGGTGCATGAAGAGGTCCGACGGCGGGGGCACCGGGAATTATACGGAGCGCGGCGGGGACCCCCGTCGGGATCCCCCGACACGCGGACGGGCTGGAAACCGATGGCCGGGGGGGCGGGGCTATAATCCAATGTCCGTCGCCGGATTCCCCGGCGGACAGACAGGAAGGATTTCCATGGCCCGTGGCATCAACAAGGTGATCCTGGTCGGCAACCTCGGTGACGACCCGGAGGTCCGTTACACGCAGGGCGGCATGGCCGTCACCACGATCCGGCTGGCCACCACCAGCGTGCGCAAGGATCGCGACGGCAACACCCAGGAACGCACCGAGTGGCACCGGGTCAAGTTCTTCGGCAAGCTCGCCGAGATCGCCGGCGAGTACCTGCGCAAGGGCTCGCAGGTGTACGTCGAGGGCAGCATCCGCTACGACAAGTTCACCGGCCAGGACGGGCAGGAGCGGTACATCACCGAGATCGTCGCCGACGAGATGCAGATGCTCGGCAGCCGTCCCGATGGCGACCGTGCCCCGCGCCAGCCGCGCCAGGAGTTCGGGTCCGGTGGAGGGCAGCCGGCGCAGCGCCGCCAGGCCCCGCCCCCGCCGATGCCGGAAGACGACTTCGCAGACGACGACATTCCGTTCTGACCGCCGGGCCGGTCGCCGCGTGACGCGCGGCGGCCTGCATCCACGATCCCCGTCCCCGCGCCGGCAACCGGTGCCCCGGTCGCTGCGCTTGGCACGCCGGTTGCGGTGACGCACGGCGGGATGGGGATCCGCCCGGCCCCGCGGCTCATTCCCGGCGTTTCGACGGGATGAACGGCGAGACCGGGTCGCTCGCCGGGAAGGTTTCCTCGAGTGCCTCGTCCTGGTTCAGGTCCTCGTGCCGCTTGCGCTCGCGACGCTGCGACGGGGATTCGGGCGCCGGCGTTTCCTCCGGGAAGGCCGGCGGATCCTTGCGGTCGCGGGACATGGCCACCTCGGTTGATACGGGAGGTGGCATTGTCCGGCCGGATGGCGTCATGGGCATGTGATCCCGCATTGCCCCGCCTGCGACCGGCATCCCCCGTGGGCACGGGCGCCGGGCCAACGCGTCGGCTGCGTGGATGCACCGGCCGGGCCGCGCGCATGGGCCGCATGGCCGCGGGTCTTAGCGAAACCGTCATCCCGTGGCGACGCGTGCTGTACATCGTCTGTGCGAACGTGTCCGGGACATCGATCCCGGAGCACACCATGAACGCAGCACCGGATGGAGGCGGACAGCCGCCGCAGGAGCAGCCGCGGCAGCCGGGCCTACAGTCGGAAATGGTCCCGCGGCCCGAGAGCATCCGCGACGACTACCGCGGCGCCGGAAGACTGCAGGACATGGTGGCGATCATCACCGGGGGCGACAGCGGCATCGGCCGTGCGGTCGCGTTGCACTTCGCGCGCGAGGGCGCGTCGGTGGCCATCGGCTACCTCGACGAGGAGGAGGATGCCGCCGAAACGGTGCGCCTGCTGCGCGCCGAGGGCGCGGAAGTCCTGGCCATGGCCGGCGACGTCGGCGACCCGGAGTTCTGCGAACGCTTCGTGGCCGGGGTCGCGGAGCGTTTCGGGCGCATCGATGTCCTCGTCAACAACGCCGCGGAACAGCACCCCGTGGACGCGCCGGAGGAACTGACGCCGGAACAGATCGAGCGGACGTTCCGGACCAACGTGTTCGCGTACCTGTTCATGGCACGGGCCGCGATTCCGCACCTGCGGGACGGGGCGAACATCATCAACACCGGCTCGGTGACCGGCGTGCGCGGCCACGGGACGCTGATCGACTACGCCTCCACGAAAGGCGCGATCCACGCGCTGACCTTCTCGCTGGCGCAGGCGCTTGCGGGGCGCGGCATCCGCGTCAACGCCGTCGCCCCCGGGCCGGTGTGGACGCCGCTCATCCCGGCGAGCTTCGACGCGGAGGAAGTGGCCGGCTTCGGCACGGACACCCTGCTCGGGCGCGCCGGGCAACCATCCGAAATCGCCCCGGCCTATGTCTTCCTCGCCAGCAGGGAGGCCTCGTTCATCACCGGGCAGACCATCCACGTCAACGGCGGAGGGCACATCAGTGCGTAGCAGTGGGAGAACGGTACGGCACGGGGCGCGCGGCAGCCGCGCGCCGATCGGCACGGCGGAGTTCAGGGCGGTCGCGGACCGCATCCTGGAGACGGGCATGCGCTTCCTGGAACGGGGCCGCGAATGGCTCGGACCGGAGGAAGAAGCCACGTGGCAGCGGGAATGGAGCGGGGGCAACCGGGAGGCGGGCGATGCCGCCGGTGACGCCGCGCGCGGGGACGGGGCCGTCGGGGCGCCGGACCTGCGCGGCCTCGGGCCGCGGGGCTACGTGCGTTCCGACGAACGGGTCCTGGAGGACGTGTGCGATCGCCTGTGCATGGATCCGGCTGTCGACGCGAGCGGGCTCGAGGTACGTTGCGAGTCGGGGTGCGTCGTGCTCGAGGGCACGGTGCCCAGCCGCCGGATGAAGCATCGCGTCGAGGACATCGCCGATTCGGTGTTCGGGGTGAAGGAGGTCTGGAACCGGCTGCGCGTGGCCGGAAACCGGGCCGGTGGAGGCCGGCAATCCTCGATCCCGGGAACCGGTACTGCCGCGGGAGGAAGCGATGTGCATCAGGTGCCGGGGCAGGGCGGTGGCGACGCGGCCGCCCCGGCGGCCGGCGGCGCGGAAACGCGGATCGTCGCGGGCACCGGGCCGGGGGCGTCCGGGCCGGGGGAAGGTGGCGGCAAGCCGCCAGGGGAATCGCGCGGTGGCTGATGCCCGGCCCGGGCGGACCGGCGCGCGGCACCTGGCCGGGCGGTGATGGACGGGCGCGTCCTCGACCGGCTGCTGCTGCCCGGTGCGCCGTGGTGGGAGTTCGTGCTGCGGGCCGTGGCCGTCTACGTGGTGGTGCTGCTGCTGGTGCGGATCGCCGGCAAGCGTACGGTCGGCCAGTACACGCCGTTCGACCTGGTGGTCGTGGTGCTGCTGGGTACCGCGGTGCAGAACTCGCTGATCGGCGACGACATCTCGCTGTCCGGTGGCCTGTTGCTGGCGGCCGTGCTGCTGGGCCTCAACTGGCTGGTGGGCTTCCTCGGTGCTCGCTGGGCGGCGTTCGACGCCGCCGTCGAGGGCGTGCCGGTCGTGCTCGCGCGCGACGGGGTCGTGTTCCACCGCCAGCTGCGCCGGCAATCGGTGAACGAACGTGATTTCGCCGCGGCCTTGCGCAAGGCCGACTGCGCCGACCATGCCGAGGTGCGGCTGGCGATGCTCGAAACCTCCGGTGAAATCACCGCCCTCAGGCGCAACGGGCCGGCAGACGACCGGCCGGCCTCCTGACCGCCCGGTGCCCCCGGAAACGACGACGGCCGCCCCGGGGCGGCCGCCGTCGTCACGCTGTCGTGGTTCAGGCCGCCTGCGCCGCGGCCATTTCGTTGGCGCCGCCTTCGGCGAGCGCCGTCAGCTTCATGTCGGTGGCCTTCTCTTCCTCGAGCGTCTCTTCCAGCAGGGGCAGCGCGTCCGCATAGCCGAGCTGCCGAGCCAGCGCGCAGAGCGTGCCATATGCGGCGATCTCGTAATGCTCCACCTTCTGCGCGCCGCCGATCAGCGCCGTGTCCCGCAAGGGGCCTTCCTCGACATGCTCGATCACGTCCTTGCCTTCCTCGACCAGGCCTTCCATCGCCGCGCACTTGATGCGCTTGAGCCTGATGCCGAGCAGGTCGACGATCTGGTCGATGCGCTCGATCTGGCCGTGGGTCTCCTCGAGATGGGCCTCGAACGCGGCGGAAAGCTCTTCGGAACCTGCCGCCCTGGCGAGGCGGGGCAGCGCGCGCGTCAGCTGTTTCTCGGCGCTGTAGATGTCGGACAACTCGTGGACGAACAGTTCTTCGATGTTTTTCACGGCCATGGCGCACTCCAGGGGTTGGGGAACGGATGACCCTACGCGCAGGAGGGGAGTCCGCAGGTGAAGGAAAAACGCGGAATGCTTCACCAGGGACGAACGAACCAAGGGGGGCTTTCCTTTCCCATGCCTGTCCGCGCGTGGGCGTCGCGCGTGCTGTCCAGCCGGATGCCGCGCCTCCGGTGCGGAGCCGGGCAGGCGGGGCATCACCGGCTGGCCATGCCCGGGGCCGGCATGCCATGCCGGCGGATGGGGGACGGTATGATGTCGGAATGGCATCCCGAACCGTCCGATCCCGTTCCCGCGTGGCCGGCAGGCCCTTCGCCGGGCGCGTGCGCCGCCGCCGGAGGGCCGCATGACGGCGACCTGGCTGGTCACCGGCGGTGCCGGCTTCATCGGCGCCAACTTCGTGTTCGACGCCGTGGCGCGCGGCGTGCGCGTGGTCAACCTCGACGCCCTGACCTACGCCGGCAACCTCGACACGCTGTCGCCGCTGCGGGGCAACGCGCTGCACGTGTTCGTGCACGGAGACATCTGCGACCGCGGGCTGGTGGCGCGGCTGCTGGCCGAATACCGGCCGCAGGCGATCATCCACCTCGCGGCCGAGAGCCACGTGGACCGCTCGATCGACGGCCCGGCCGCGTTCATCCGCACCAACGTCGCGGGCACGCTGTCCCTGCTGGAGGCGGCGCGCGACCACTGGGAGGCGCTGCCTGCCGGCGAGCGCGACGGGTTCCGCTTCCTGCACGTGTCCACCGACGAGGTGTACGGCTCGATCGAGGGCGGCGGGCGCTTCACCGAGGAATCGCCATACGCGCCGAACTCGCCGTACTCGGCGTCCAAGGCCGCTTCCGACCACCTCGTCCGCGCCTTCCACCGCACGTACGGCCTGCCGGTCGTCGTCACCCACTGCTCGAACAACTACGGCCCGTACCAGTTCCCGGAGAAACTGATCCCGCTGGTGATCGCGCGCGCGCTGGCGGGGCAGACCCTGCCGGTGTACGGCGACGGCGGGCACGTGCGCGACTGGCTGCACGTGTCCGACCATTGCCGGGCGCTGCGCATGGTGCTGGAACGGGGCCGGGTGGGCGGGACCTACAACATCGGCGGCAACGCCGAGCGGCGCAACATCGAGGTGGTCGAGGCGGTATGCGCGCTGCTCGACGAACGCAGGCCGCGTGCGGACGGCCGGTCGCATGCCTCGCGGATCGAGTTCGTCGCCGACCGCCCGGGCCATGACCGGCGCTACGCGGTCGACAGCTCCAGGATGCGCCGCGAACTGGGCTGGGAGCCGGAGTACACGTTCGAGCGCGGACTGGCCGCGACCGTGGACTGGTACCTGGCGCACCAGGACTGGGTCGCGCGCGTGCTCGACGGCAGCTACCGGCTGCAACGCCTGGGGGGAGTGGCATGACGGCGCGCAAGGGCATCGTGCTGGCGGGAGGATCGGGCACGCGCCTGTACCCGGTCACCCGGGCGGTCGGCAAGCAGCTGCTGCCGGTGTACGACAAGCCGATGGTCTACTACCCGCTCAGCGTGCTGATGCTGGCGGGCATCCGCGAGGTGCTGGTGATCAACACCCCGCACGAGCAGGCGCTCTTCCGCAACCTGCTGGGTGACGGCTCGCAGTGGGGCATGCACATCGAGTACGCGGTGCAGCCGGAGCCGCGCGGGATCGCGGAGGCCTTCCTGATCGGCCGCGACTTCCTTGCCGGCGCGCCGAGCTGCCTGGTGCTGGGGGACAACATCTTCCACGGCCCCGGCCTGACCACCCTGCTGCGACGCGCCGACGGGCGCACGGAAGGCGCCACGATCTTCGGCTACTGGGTGCGCGACCCGCAGCGCTACGGCGTGGTCGAGTTCGACGCGCAGGGGCGCGTGGTCGGCCTGGAGGAAAAGCCCGCCGTCCCGCGCTCCAACTACGCCGTGACCGGCCTGTATTTCTACGACGGCCGCGCCAGCGACATCGCCGCCACGCTCAGGCCTTCCGCCCGCGGCGAGCTGGAGATCGTGGACCTGAGCCGCTTCTACCTGGAGGAGGGCACGCTGCAGCTCGAAAAGCTCGGGCGGGGCTACGCCTGGCTGGACACCGGCACGCACCAGTCGCTGCTCGAGGCCTCGAACTACATCGCCACCATCGAGGCGCGCCAGGGCCTGCGCGTGTGCTGTCCGGAGGAGATCGCCTGGAACAACGGCTGGATCGACACCGGGCAGCTGGAGCGGCTGGCCGCGCCGCTGGCCAGCAGCGGCTACGGCGAATACCTCCTGGGCCTGGCCGCGAGGGGCAGGGTGCCGTGAGGATCATCGAAACCGGACTGGAAGGCTGCGTCGTCATCGAACCGCGGGTGTTCGAGGACGGGCGCGGCTTCTTCTACGAGGCGTTCAACCTGCGGAAGCTGGAGGTGCACGGCCTGCGGCCGGCGTTCGTACAGGGCAACGTCTCCATGTCCGGGCGGGGCGTGCTGCGCGGCCTGCACTACCAGTGGCCCAACCCGCAGGGCAAGTACGTGTCGGTGCTTGAGGGCGAGGTCTGGGACGTGGCGGTGGACATCCGCCGGGGGTCCCCGCGGTTCGGCCGCTGGACGGCGGTGCTGCTCAGCGCGGAGAACCGGCGCCATTTCTGGATCCCGGAGGGCTTCGCACACGGCTTCGTGGTGCTGTCGGAACGCGCGCTGGTCTCCTACCTGTGCACCGCGCCCTACGACCCGTCCGCGGACGCGGCCATCCGCTGGAACGACGCCACGCTCGCGATCGACTGGCCGGTGGCCGCGCCGGTGCTGTCGGCGAAGGACGCGAAGGCACCCTTCCTCGACGATATCCCGCCGGAGCGGCTGCCGTCGTACGCGCCATGAGGATCCTGCTGCTCGGGGCGAACGGCCAGCTTGGCCGGGAACTGCGGCGGACACTCGCGCCGCTGGGCGAAGTGGCCTGTGCCACCCGCGACGGCAGGCTCGACGATGGCGCGCCGTGCGAGGCCGCGGATTTCGACGTGCCGGCGTCGCTGCCGGCGCTGGTGGGGCGCATCGCGCCGGACGTGGTGGTCAACGCCGCCGCCTGGACCGACGTGGATCGCGCCGAGGCCGAACGCGAGGCCGCCTTCCGCGTCAACGCGCTGGCGCCCGCGGCACTCGCGCGGGCCTGCGCCGCACACGGTGCGCTGCTGGTGCATTACTCCACCGACTACGTGTTCGACGGCCGTGCCGGCCGACCGTACCGCGAGGACGATCCGCCCGCGCCATTGTCGGCCTACGGCGAAAGCAAGCTGGCCGGCGAGCGTGCCATCCTCGACAGCGGTGCGCGCCACCTGGTCCTGCGCACCGCCTGGCTCTATTCCGCGAGCGGCCGCAATTTCCTCCGCGCGATCCTGGATCTGGCGCGGGAGCGCGACGCGTTCCCGGTGGTGGACGACCAGGTGGGGTGCCCGACGCCGGCGGCGCTGGTCGCGGAGGTCACCGCGCGCCTGCTGTCACGCGGACAGGCGGCCACGGGCATCCTGCATGTCGCCACCCGGGGCGGGACCAGCCGGCACGGCTTCGCCAGCGCCATCGTCGAGGGCGCGCATGCGCGCGGGCTGATCCCGCGCAGGCCCGAGGTGGTGCCGGTGCCGGGCGAACGCTGCCCGAGGCCGGCCCGGCGCCCGGCCGATTCGCGGCTGGACGGCGGCCGCCTGGAGCGTGAATACGGCATTGTCCTGCCGGACTGGAAACGTGCACTCGATGCCTTCTTCATGGGGGTAACGTAGTCTGCGGCGTGGATGCGCCCATCCCGGCAACGGGATGCAGGGAACGCTCCATGACAGGGAGCAGAGGGGAGACATGTCGAGCCGGTTCATCGCACTCGTGGCGGCGTGCGTGTTGCTGTGCGCGTCGCCGCCGGGCATCACGGCGATGCCGCAACAGGTGGATCCATTCATCACCGAGGGAGGGATCCGGGACATCAAGATCTCGCCTACGGGCGAATACCTGGCGATGTCGGTCCGGGTGGACGGGCAGACCAGCCTGGTCGTGAGGAAGACCCGGGGTGATGGCAAACCCACGGGCGTGATGCGTTTCACCCGCAACACCCACGTCCATGACTTCTGGTGGGTGAACGGGGAACGCATCGTGATGTCGATTGCCGAGACCTTCGGCACGCGTGACGATCCGGTGCCGACCGGCGAGCTGTATGCCATGAACGCCGATGGCGGACGCAGGCAGCTGCTCGTTGGCTTCCGTGCGACGGGGCCGCAGTTCGGTTCGCGGATCGGGGTCCGGAAGGAAGGCGATCTGGCCGCTTTCCTGATCGATACCCTGCCCCACGACAGGGACCACGTGCTGGTGAAGCTGCGGCCCTTCACCAAGGATCCGGTCACCTACGTCGCGCGGCTGAACGTGTATGACGGCCGTCGCACGCGCGTCACGGCGGTGTCGGTGCTCGAGGCCGACTACATGACCGACAGCCGGGGGCGGGTGCGCTTCGGTGTCGGTTCCATGTCGGACAACTACAGCCAGCTGTTCCACCGCAAGGACGATGATTCGCCCTGGGAGCTGGTCAACCACGAGCGCGAGAGCGGCAGCGTGATGCGACTGATCGGCTTCGCCGCGGACGACGTCACCGCCTACCTGCGCGTCACGCAGCCGTCCGGCCCGGACCGGATCATCGCCTGGAACACCGATACCGGCGAGCGCAGGGAAGTGGCGGGCGACGACGTCATGGATCCGTTCCCCGTCTACGACCCGGGGACAGGCCGGTCGGTGCCCGTTATTTCGGCGCGCGTCCCCGGACCGGGTTCTTCGATCCACAGGATCCCGAGGCGCGGTTGCAGCAGATGCTGGAGTGGGCCTTCCCGGACGCGGTGGTGAGCGTCCGTTCCTCGACGCGGGACGGGCGCCTGCGCGTGGTGCTGGTGGAGAGCGACGTCGATCCGGGCACGTTCTACCTGTTCGACACCCGGGCCAGGCATGCGGAGATGATCGTGGCACGGGACGAGCAGATCGATCCCCGGGCGATGTCGAAGATGATGCCGATCGAGCTCAAGGCCCGCGATGGCCTGGCCCTGCACGGGTTCCTGACCCTGCCGGCCGGTGCCGGTGACAGGAACCTGCCGATGGTGGTCCTGCCGCATGGTGGCCCGTTCGGGGTCTTCGACGCGTGGGGGTACAACCAGGAAGTGCAGCTGCTGGCGTCCGCGGGCTACGCGGTCCTGCAGGTGAACTTCCGCGGCTCCGGGAATTACGGCCGCACCTTCAGGCAGGCGGGCGCGCGGCAGTGGGGCGGGACGATGCAGGACGACGTCACCGACGCCACGCGCTGGGCCATCCAGCAGGGCTACGCGGACCCCGGCCGGATCTGCATATACGGCGCCAGCTATGGCGCCTATGCGGCGCTGATGGGCGTGGTGCGGGAACCGGACCTGTACCGCTGCGCCATCGGCTATGTCGGCGTGTACGACCTGCCGCAGCTCGTCAGGGAGAACTCCCGCGACGGCCGTTCCACCGCGACGTGGCTGCGCGAGTGGATCGGCGACAACACAGATGCACTGGCCCGGGTGTCGCCGGTGAACCGGGCGAACGAGATCAGGGTGCCGGTCATGCTGGCGGCGGGCGGGCAGGACTTCGTCGCGCCGGTCTCGCATACCAGGCGCATGGAAGCCGCGCTCGAGCGTGCCGGGGTCCCGGTCGAGGCGCTGTATTACCCGCAGGAAGGCCACGGTTTCTACGAGGTCGGGCACCGCCGCGGGTTCTACACCCGCCTGCTGCGGTTCCTCGATCGCCACATCGGCTCCGGACGGAAGTGAGTCCCGGTCGGCCGGGCCGGCCACTGGACTTGGCCCGGCCCGGCCGCTAGCGTGTGCCACCTCATCCCGAAGACGAGGATGCCGCAATGGCCGAGAAAGGAATGCCGCAGCTGACGCTGCGCGCCGTGCTGCTGGCGATCGTGCTCGCGGTGGTGCTGTCCGCCGCCAATGCCTACCTGGGCCTGTTCGCGGGCCTGACGGTGGCGACCGCGATCCCGGCAGCGGTGGTGTCGATGGGGGTGCTCCGCCTGCTGGGCGGCGGCACCATCCTCGAGAACAACATCGTGCAGACCGGCGCTTCGGCCGGCTCGTCGATCGCCGCGGGCGTGATCTTCACCATCCCGGCGCTGATCATCCTCGGCTACTGGCAGGACTTCAAATATTCCTGGGTGCTGGCGATCGCCGGCCTCGGCGGCCTGCTCGGCGTGCTGTTCTCGGTGCCGCTGCGGCGCACCATGATCGTCGAGGACCCGCTGCCGTTCCCCGAGGGCAAGGCCGCGGCCGAGGTGCTCAAGGCCGGCGACAACCCGGGGCCGGGGCTGAAGGTCCTGGGCTTCTCGGCGGCCATCGGCGCGGTGCTGAAGCTGGCCGCGCACAGCGGCATGCGCCTGATCCCGGACACGGCGGCCGGCGCCGGCTTCCTCGGCCGCTACCTCGGCTACATGGGCACCAACCTGTCGCCGGCGCTGCTCGGCGTGGGCTACATCGTCGGCCTCAATATCGGCATCGTGGTGCTGTCGGGCGCGATCCTGTCGTGGAACATCGCCATCCCGCTGTACCACGCGTTCTTCCTCGACCAGGATCCCGCGCTTGCGGCCAGCCTGGCCGGCGCCGGGGCAGAGGACGCCGCGTTCGCGATCTGGTCGGCGAAGATCCGCTACCTCGGCGTCGGCGCGATGCTGATCGGCGGCGTGTGGACGCTGTTCTCGCTGCGCAGGTCGCTGCTGTCCGGCATCAGGAGCGGCATCGCCGCCGCGCGTGCCGGCGCCGCGGGCGGCGACGTGCCGCACACCGAGCGCGACCTGCCGATGAAGTGGATGCTGGTGGCGCTGGTGGTGTTCGTGCTGCCGCTGCTGCTGCTGTACCAGGCCATCGTCGGCATGTGGCACGTCAGCATCCCGATGGCCATCATCATGATCGTCGCCGGCTTCCTGTTCGTGTCGGTGTCCGCCTACCTCGCGGGCCTGGTCGGCTCCTCGAACAACCCGGTCTCGGGCATCACCATCGCCACCATCCTGTTTGCCTCGGTGGTGCTGCTGGTGCTGCTGGGCGAGAGCGGCCGCAACGCGGTCGGCCCGGGCGGCGCGCCGCTGGGCGCGGTCGCAGCGATCATGATCGGCGCGGTGGTGTGCTGCGCGGCTGCGGTCGGCGGCGACAACCTGCAGGACCTCAAGGCCGGCTACCTGGTCGGCGCCACGCCGTGGAAGCAGCAACTGATGCTTGGCATCGGCGCATTCTCCTGCGCGCTGATCATGGCGCCGGTGCTGAACGTGCTTGCCGAGGCCTATGGCATCGGCGCGCCGACCGCCGAGCATCCCAACCCGCTGTCCGCTCCGCAGGCCACGCTGATGGCCTCGGTGGCCAAGGGCCTGTTCGGTGGCGAGCTGCCCTGGGGGATGATCGGCATCGGCGCCGGCATCGGCGCGGCGATCATCGCCATCGACGAAATGCTCAAGGCGAAGGGCAGCAGCTTCCGCGTCCCGGTGCTCGCCGCCGCGATCGGCATCTACCTGCCGCTGGAACTGATGGTGCCGATCTTCCTCGGCGGCCTGCTCGCCTATCTGGTCGAGCGCCGCCACGGCATGGTCGGCACGAAGGACGAGGCCGCGCGCGACCGCCTGCACCGGCCGGGCACGCTGTTCTCCGCGGGCCTGATCACCGGCGAGGCGCTGATGGGCATCGCGGTGGGCGTGGCGATCTACGCCACCAAGGACCGCGAGGTGCTGGTGCTGCCCGGGGCGTTCCAGCAGGGCGAACTGGTCGGCCTGGTCGTGCTCGCCATCGTCGGCTGGCTGCTGTACCGGACCGGTGTGAAGGGCAAGGCGGCCCTCGACGCCGCCTGATCCGACGGTCGTGACCGGGCGCCTTTGCGCGCCGGTCGCCCCAGCGCCTAACATCGGGCCTTTCCGTGATGTACCCGGGGAGGCCCGATGTCGTTCCGTCCCGCTGTCCTGACCTTCTGCCTGCTGCTGGCCGCGCCTGCCGCCGTGTCCGCGGCCGATGTCCGCGGCTTCGACGTCCGCGACCTGGTGCGCCTGGAGCGCGTGTCCTCGCCGGTGCTGTCTCCGGACGGCAGCGTCGTGGTGTTCGCGCAGCGCAGCGTGGACGCCGACCTCAAGGCGGCCACCGCGCTGTACGCGCGCAACCTGCTCACGCGCGACCTGCGCCCGCCGCACCGGATCACGCCGGAAGGCTGGAACGTGAACTCGCCGTCGTTCTCGCCGGACGGCCGCACCGTGTACTTCCTCAGCGCGAAGAACGGTTCGCAGCAGCTGTACGCCATGCCGCTTTCCGGCGGCGAACCGCGGCAGCTGACCGACATCCCGCTGGACATCGGCAGCTACCGGATCTCGCCGGACGGCCGGAAGGTGGCGTTCAGCGTGGAGGCCTTCCCCGACTGCGGTGCCGACTTCGCCTGCACGAAGAAGAGGCTCGACGAACGCGCCGCCTCGAGGTCCAGCGGCGTGATCTATGACCAGCTGTTCGTGCGCCACTGGGACACGTGGAAGGACGGGCGGCTCAGCCGCCTGTTCGTGGCCGACCTGCCCGGGGGACCGGAGGCCGTGCCGGTGGCTTCGGCGCGCGCGGTGGGCGCGGACGTGGTCGGGGACGTCCCGTCCAGGCCGTTCGGTGACGCCGGGGACTACACCTGGTCGCCCGACGGCTCCAGCATCGTCGCCAGCATCCGCCTGGCCGACCGCACCGAGCCGTGGTCCACCAACTTCGACCTTTACCGCCTGCCGCTGGACGGCGGCGCCGCGGTGAACCTGACCGTGGCCAACAAGGCATGGGACGCGGGCCCGGTGTTCAGCCCCGATGGCAGCACGTTGTACTACCGCGCCATGAAGCGGCCCGGCTTCGAGGCCGACCGCTACGCGCTGATGGCGATGGACGTGGCCACCGGGCAGGTGCGCGAGATCGCGCCGGACTGGGACCGTTCCGCGGAGGCCATCGCGGTCTCGGCCGACGGCACCACGCTGTACGTCACCGCGCAGAGCGTGGGCCAGCACCCGCTGTTCGCGGTGGACGTGGCCACCGGCAAGGTCACCGAACTGGTCGCGGAAGGCACCGTGTCCGCGTTCGACGTGGCCGGCGACACCATCGCGCTGACCCGCAACACGTTGCACACCAACGACGTGCTGTACGTGACCTCCGCGGCCAACCCGCAGGCGCTGCGCCAGATCACCCCGGCCGCGGGCGAGCGCCTGCCGGACGTGAGGTTCGGCGACGCCGAGCAGTTCAGCTTCAAGGGCTGGAACGGCGAGACCGTGTACGGCTACGTGGTCAAGCCGTGGAACTACGAGGAAGGCCGCAGGTACCCGGTGGCGTTCCTGATCCACGGCGGCCCGCAGGGCAGCTTCGGCAACGCCTGGAGCTACCGTTGGAACCCGCAGACCTACGCGGGGCAGGGCTATGCCGTGGTGATGATCGATTTCCACGGCTCCACCGGCTACGGCCAGGCCTTCACCGACTCCATCAGCGGGCACTGGGGCGACCGCCCGCTGGAGGACCTGCAGAAGGGCTGGGCCGCGGCGCAGCAGAAATACCCGTTCCTGGATGGCGACCGTGCCTGTGCGCTGGGCGCCAGCTACGGTGGCTACATGACCAACTGGATCGCCGGCAACTGGAACGAGCCGTGGAAGTGCCTGGTGACCCACAACGGCGTGTTCGATACCCGCTCGATGGGCCTGGTCACCGAGGAACTGTGGTTCCCCGAATGGGAGTTCGGCGGCACGGTCGCCGACAATCCCGGTGCCTACGAGGCGTTCAACCCGGCGCGGCACATCCACAGGTGGAAGGTGCCGATGCTGGTGGTGGCGGGGCAGAACGACTTCCGCGTGCCGATCGACCAGAGCCTGTCGGCGTTCACCGCGCTGCAGCGCGCCGGGATCGAATCGAAGCTGCTGTACTTCCCGGACGAGAACCACTGGGTGCTCAAGCCGCACAACAGCGTGCTCTGGCATGACACCGTCAACGACTGGCTGAGGAAGCACATCGGCCAGTAACCGTCCCGATGGCCGGCGGACGCCGGCCATCGCCTTCCCGGGTTCCGCAGGAGTCGAACCGATGGCGACCGAAGCCGCCGCCCCCTCCGCCGCGCTGATCCAGAACGACATCGTCGTCTTCGGCCTGATCGCCGCCACGCTGGGCCTGATCTTCTGGCTGGCCAGCGGCCCCACGCCGTTCTGGAGGAAGTTCTTCGAATGGGTACCGGCGCTGCTGCTGTGCTACTTCGTGCCGGCCATCTACAACACCGTCGGTCTGATCGACGGCAGCCAGGGCGCGGTCTACAACCCGATCGGCAGCCGCGTGCTGCTGCCGGTGGCCCTGGTCCTGCTGACCATGACCATCGACCTCAAGGGCGTGCTGCGGCTGGGGCCGCGGCTGCTGTTCGTGTTCTGCGCCGGCACCCTCGGCATCTTCCTCGGCGCGATCGTGGCGTTCCAGCTGTTCAAGTGGTTCTGGCCGGAGGTGGTGGCGGGCGATGTCTGGAGGGGCATGGCCGCGCTGTCGGGCAGCTGGATCGGCGGGGGCGCCAACATGGTCGCGATCCGCGAGGTGTACGAGGTGGACGCCACCCTGTTCGGCCAGTTCGCGGTGGTGGACGTGGCCATCGCCAACAGCTGGATGGCGGTGCTGCTGTTCTTGGCCGGGCGCGCCGCGAGGATCGACGCGCGCAGCGGCGCCGACACCGGTGCCATCGACGAGATGAAGGCGCGCCTGGCGGCCTACGAGGCCGCCAACGCGCGGATCCCGACGCTCACCGACCTGATGGTGATCCTCGGGGTCGGTTTCGGCATCGTCGGCGCGGCGCACGCGGTGGCCACGCCGGTGGCCGCGTGGTTCGGCGCGCACGTGGCCAACGCCAGCCGCTACAGCCTGGATTCGGCCTTCGTCTGGGTGGTGCTGCTGTCCACGCTGGCGGGCCTGCTGCTGAGCTTCACCCCGGTGCGGCGGCTGGAGAACGCGGGCATGGCCAAGGTCGGCAGCGCCTGCCTGTACTTCCTGATCGCCAGCATCGGCATGCAGAT
>CALLKI010000043.1 GCA_938008415.1 uncultured Luteimonas sp.
TCGCCGCGCTGCTGACCGCCGCCGGCATCACCCCGTCCAACTCCGAGGCCAACCGCAAGCTGAAGGAGCGCGCGGTGAGGGTGGACGGCGTGGTGGTCGAGGATCCCGGCATGACCTTCGCGCCCGGCTTCGAGGGCGTGCTCCAGGTTGGCAAGCGCAACTTCGCGCGGGTGCGGCTCAAGGCGGCCTGAAGGCCTGCCCTGATGCACGGACCCGCGCCCGGGGTGCATGCACCCCGGGCGGGTGCCGGCCTGGCGCGTGCCGGGCGGGTTCCTGCCCGACCTGCTGCCCGCGGCCGCGATCTTCCTCGCGGCGATGGCCCTGGGCGTGATCGCGATGGCTTCCGCCGGCGTGCTGGCGGCGGGCACCATGGCCATGCCTGCCGCCGCCCGGTGACGCGCGGCCAGGTCGCGCGGGCGAACGCGGTGCAGGGGCGGACCTGGTGGCGGGTGGCGGTCACGCTGGCCGCGGTGCTGGCCTTGTCCGCCGCGCTCGACTGGCTCGACGAACGGCTGGCGCCCGGGATCGAGCCGTCCAACGCGCAGCCCGTCAGCACCCTGCTGGCGCAGACGCCACCGTCACCGGGGCCGTGTTCGCCTCGCTCCACGAACTCCCCGGGACGACGCGGTCGGCATGGCCGATCGCCGGGCTGCTGCGGGGTTTCTGCTTCGTGATGGCGGTGGCACCGGCGTGGCTGTACCGCCGGACCGGCAGCCTGTGGGCGCCGGTCCTCGTGCACGCGGGCAACAACGCGCTCGCGCTGTGGGCGATGGCGGGCTGAGCCGTCAGGTGGCGGCGTGCAGCGCCGCCTGCACCAGCAGTGCCAGCACGCAGAGGAAACCGGCGCCCCATGTCGCGCTGCGGGCGAGTGGCACGTTGGCCAGGTAGAAGAGGCCGTGCAGCACGCGCGCGGCCACGAACAGCACCGAGAGCAGGGCGATGCGGCCATGGTCCACGCCGGCCAGCTGCGCCAGCAACACGCCCGCGGCGAACGGGGCGAAGGCCTCGAACGCGTTGAGGTGGGCGGCGTACGCGCGCTGGATACGGTCGTTGTCCTGCTGGCTGGCGATCCAGGCACGTGGGTTGCGGTTGGCGTAGCCGGGTGCGCCGGCCTTGGCGAAGACCACCCAGACATACGGCAGCAGCGCGGCGATCAGCACGCACCAGTAGGCGGTGGCGAGGGTCATGGCGGGTCTCCGGGAGTGGAAGGGACCGTAACAGTAGACCAGGCGGGCACGCGTTGCCGATGGGGACGGGATCCTGTTCCTTCCAGCACCCGCCGCGCATGCAGGGTGGGGGTGGATCCGCCCGCGTGGCGGCCGCGCGGCCCGTCCGGACGCCCGGTGCGCCGCGCCCATGCGGCGCCTTCCCCGGCCCGGGGCGGGACGGGTGCGGGACGCCGCGCCACATGGATTGGCGTGGAGCATGGCGTGTCCCCCTCCCATCCTCCTCCCGTGAACGGGAGGCTGGTCATGCGGGCGGGATGGGGAAACCCCGGGGCGACGGGCGGAGGTGGCGCCACGCAAAAAAAGAACGGCGCCTTGCGGCGCCGTTCTTCCACGCAGCGTGGCGGAAAAGCCGGCTTTACTGCACGGCGGCGCGCTGGGCGTCGCGCGCGGCCTTGAACGGGTTGCCCTCGTACCAGTTCGGCCAGGCATCGCCGTTGGCCAGGTCGTTGCCGACGCCGTACAGGGCTTCCAGGTCCTCGACGATGCCGTCGAGCTTCCAGCCGTCATGGATCTCGTCGCTCGGCTGGTGGTAGCGCCTGGCGTACTCCGCCCGGGCGGCATTGCCGGCCTCGACACCGCCGTCCACCAGGTCGTTGCCGGCCTTGGCGTACAGCGCCGGCACGCCGGCCTTGGCGAAGTTGAAGTGGTCGGAGCGGAAGTAGTAGCCGCCGGCCGGGTTGTCTTCCTCGACCAGGACGCGGCCCTGCGCGTCGGCGTGGATCTTCAGCAGGTCCTCGAGCTCCGAGCTGCCCTTGCCGGTGATCATGATGTCGCGCGAGCGGCCGCCGACGCTCAGAGCGTCGAAGTTGATCACGGCGACGGTTTTCTCCAGCGGGAACGAGGGCTGGGCGACGTAGTACTTCGAGCCGAGCAGGCCGGATTCCTCGAGCGTGACCGCGAGGAACACCACCGAACGCGCCGGGCGCGGGCCGGAGGCGAACTTCTCCGCGATCTCGATGATGGCGGCCACGCCGGTGGCGTTGTCCACCGCGCCGTTGTAGATGCGGTCCACGCCATTGGCGGGGTCATGGCCCTCGTGCTTGCCGAGGTGGTCCCAGTGCGCCATGTAGATGATGGTCTCGTCCGGGCGCTCGCTGCCAGGCAGGTAGCCGATCACGTTGCGTGAGGACTTCTCGGCGATGGTGCTGCGCAGGTCCACCGACATCTTCGCCTTCAGCGGCACCGGCTTGAAACCGGGGCGGCTGGCGGCCTTGTACATCTCGTCCAGGTCGAGCCCGGAGTCGGCGAACAGCTGGCGCGCGACGTCGCCGGTGATCCAGCCCTGCACCGGGATGCGCGGTTCGGGGTCATCCTCGGGGCGCAGGTCGAACTGCGCGCCGGTCCACGAGTTGCGGACCACCTCCCAGCCGTAGGAGGCGCCGTCGGTGTCGTGGATGATGAGCGCGGCGGCGGCGCCCTGGCGCGCGGCCTCCTCGAACTTGTAGGTCCAGCGGCCGTAGTAGGTCATCCGGTTGCCTTCGAACAGGCTCTCGTCCTTGACGTGGAAGCCCGGGTCGTTGACCAGGATGACCACGGTCTTGCCCTTCACGTCGAGGCCGGCATAGTCGTTCCAACCCCGTTCCGGCGCGTTGACGCCGTAGCCGACGAACACCAGCTCGCTGTCCCGGATGCTGACCTCCGGCTGGCCGGTGCGCGTGCCGACCACCATTTCGGTGCCGAACTTCAGCTCGCGCGCGTTGCCGTTGCTGTCGATCCGCAGGACGGTGGACTCGTCCGCGGTGGTTTCGATCATCGGCACGGTCTGGAAGAAGGTGTCGTTGTCGCCGCCGGGCGACAGGCCCAGGCGCTCGAACTGCGCCCTGATGTACTCGACGGTTTTCTCCTCGCCGGGCGAGCCGGGCGCGCGGCCTTCGAACTCGTCCGAGGCCAGGGTCGCCACCAGCTCATGGAAATCGGCGGCGTCGATGTCGCCCTTGAAGGCGTGGCCGGCCGAAGCCTGGCCGGAGGCGGCATCCGGCGAGGGTTGTTCGCGGTTGCAGGCGGCCAGCAGCAGGGCGCCGGCGCAGAGGATCAGCAGGGAGGAACGCATTCCGGACTCCAGGATCGAACGGAAATTCGGATTCTACGCGCCCGCCGGCGGCCACGGCGGCGGCCACGGCGGGCGGGTGCGGGTCAGTCGTCCCCGCGGGGGGCGCGGGGGGTGGAGAAACGCACCGGCTCGGCGCCGGTGACCTTGCCGATGCGCGCGGTCTCGTGGACGTACAGGGTGACCTCGCGCTCGAACACCAGTTCCCCGTCGACCACGGCGTTGGGGCCGACCACGATCCGTGGCTTGCGCCGGTTGCCGTTGATCACGATCGGCAGCCAGCCCGACGAGGGCTTGTTGACCCGGACGTTGCCGATGACGTGGGAGCCGATGCCGATGGTGATGTCGCCCGAAGTGGTCTCGATGTTGCCGGACAGGTCGGTGTCCACCAGCCCGATCGCGCCGTTCACGGTCGAGACATTGCCGTTGATGGTGCCGCCACGGTCGACGAAGATGCTGCCGTTGACGGTCTCGATGTGGCCGTTGATGCGGGAACCGGGTCCGACGCGGATGCTGCCGTTGACGGTTTCGAGCGAACCTGTCTCGACGTCGGTGCCGGCGCGGATGCTGCCGTTGACGGTCTCGGCGTTGCCGGCGCGGGTTCGATCGCCGATGCGGATGCTGCCGTTGACCGTGACCAGGTCGCCGTAGCTCCGCCCGGCCTCTGCAGTGATGCTGCCATTGACCTTGCGGATGCCTTCGTCCGCGGACGCGGGCGCGCCGGCCAGCAGCAGCGACAGGACGATGGCGGGGACGATGCGGGACATGGATTGCCTCGTGGTGGATGTGGACGCCATGCTGCCATGGTCCGGGGCTAGGTTGCCCCGCCCCGGCTACAATCGCACCTGTCAGTCGTCACTGGGCCCATCGTCGTGTCGAACGCAGCATCCGTTCCGCAGGGGCGGCCGCAGCCGGTGGTCCTCCCGGTCCACGACGGGCATCGCGGCGGCCGCGACCCCGCGGGCAAGGGGGCCGGCCGCCGCCGTCGGCCGGCTGCCGGGGAATGAGGCCGGGTCCGGGCCGGCCGGAGCGCCGGACGGCGGCACTGCTGGCCGTCGTGCTGGCCTGCGCGCTGCCGGCGGCGGCGCAGCAGGACCCGCGCGAGGCCGAGCGCCGGCTCGAACGCGTGCGCAAGGAGCTGCGCGAGGTCGCCAGCGAGCGGCGGCGCCTGGAGGGACAGCGTGGCGAGGCCGTGCGTGCGCTGCGCCAGAGCGACGAGCAGGTCGCGCGCGTCGCCCGCCGGTTGCGCGAGCTCGAGGCCGGGATCGGGCGCCAGGACGCGGAGCTGGCGCAACTGCGGCAGCGTCGCGACGGGCTGGCAAAGGCCATGGAAACGCAGCGCGGGGAACTGCGCGCGCTGCTGCGTGCCAGCTACATGCTCGGCGGGAACGCGCCATTGAAGCTGCTGCTGTCGCAGGACGACGTGGCCGAGGGCGCGCGCACCCTGGCCTACCACGGCTACCTGCAGCGCCATCGTGCCGCGCGCATCGCCGCGTTGCGCGCGGAGCTGGCGGAGCTGGCGGAGGTGGAGCGCGAGATCGCGGCCCGGCAGGAGGAACTGGCGGCCGCACGGGAATCCCTGCGTGCCCGCCATGCCGAACTGGAGCGGGAACGGCGTGCACGCAACGCCATGGTGGCGCAGCTGGAGCAGCGCTACCGCGACCGCAGCGAACGCGAGAAGGCGCTGGGCCGCGATGCGCAGTCGCTCGAGCGACTGCTGGCGCGGCTGCGCGAGGCGGCGCGCCGGGCGGAAGCCTCGCGCCGGGCCGAGGCAGCCCGGGCGAACGGCACAGGGACGCCGCGGCGGCAGGGCGGAGGCGGCGCGCGGGCCACGGCCTCCGCGCCGGCGCTGCAGGTCGGGGGGCTCGGCTGGCCGCTCCCGGGCACGCTGCTGACCCCGTTCGGCGCGCGGCTGCCGGACGGGCGCAGCAGCAATGGCGTCCTGATCGCCGCTGCGGCGGGCACGCCGGTGCGTGCGGTGGCCGACGGCACCGTGGTGTTCGCCGAATGGATGACCGGGTACGGCCTGATCCTGATCATCGACCACGGCAACGGCTACATGAGCCTGTACGGCCACAACGAGGCCCTGCTGAAGAAGGTGGGAGACCGGGTCTCGCGCGGCGATGTCATCGCCAGCGTCGGCAATTCCGGCGGGCAGGGGCGGTCCGCGCTGTATTTCGAGCTGCGCCGTGACGGCCGGCCGGTGAATCCCGCCACCTGGCTGCAGAAACGCTGACCGCCGTTCACGGGATTTGCGTTCCGTTCACCATAATGGGCGAACCGTCGCGCCGTTCCGCGGTCCGACGGTGGCGTCCGTTCCCGACCCAGGAGTCCCGTCCGATGCGCATCCGCCTGCTTCCGCTTGCCCTCGCGCTCCCGCTGGCGCTCGCCGTGCCCGGCGCGTTCGCGCAGGAAACGCGGCAGGACGGGGCGGGGGCCGCCGCCGGCGCGGACGATGCCCGGGCCGCGGAACCGGAGGAGCAGGCGCCCGCGGCGGATGGGCGCGAGGAGGCGCGCGCGGTCGCGCCCAGCGACGACCCGGACGCGGTCGGCAGTGCCTACACCCGCGTGCCGCTGGAGGAGATCCGCCGCTACGTCGCGGTGTTCAACGCCATCCGCGAGGGCTACGTCGACCCGGTGGACGACCGCAAGCTGATGGATTCGGCGATCCGCGGCCTGCTGCTCGACCTCGACCCGCACAGCGCCTACCTCGGCAGGGCGGACGCCGAGGAATTCGAGGAGGACGCCACCGGCGCCTACGACGGCATCGGCGTCGAGGTGATGGAACTGCCGGACGGGAGGATCCGGGTGATTTCTCCCATCGACGGCACGCCGGCGCAGAAGGCCGGCATCCGCGCGGGCGACACCATCATCGCGGTGGATGGCCGCGCGCTGACCCCGGCCGACCACGAGGGCAGGGGCCCGTTGCGCGGGCCGCCGGGCACCAGCGTCGTGCTGACCGTGCAGCGCGAGGGCGAGCCCGCGCCGCTCGAGATCACCGTGCAGCGCGAGACCATCCGCATCGCCAGCGTGCGCGGGCGGATGCTGGAGCCGGGCCACGGCTACGTCCGCATCGCCGCGTTCCAGGTGGACACCGCGGCCGAGTTCGAGAAGACGCTGGCGCGCCTGCACGAGGAGGCCGGCGGCCGGCTCAGGGGACTGGTCATCGACCTGCGCAGCAATCCGGGCGGGCTGCTGACCGCCGCGGTACAGGTCGCCGACGACCTGCTCGAGTCCGGCAACATCGTCAGTACCCGCGGGCGTTCGCGGGTCAACGACACCGAGTTCAAGGCCACCGCCGGCGACCTGATGCACGGCGCGCCGGTCGTGGTGATCGTGGATGCCGGCTCGGCCAGCGCCTCCGAGGTGCTGGCCGCCGCGCTGCAGGACAACGGCCGCGCGCGCCTGGTCGGCAGCCGCACCTTCGGCAAGGGGTCTGTACAGACCGTGCTGCCGCTGGGCAACGGCGATTCGATCAAGCTGACCACCGCGCGCTACTACACGCCCAGTGGCAAGTCGATCCAGGCGCGCGGCATCGATCCGGACGTGGTGCTGGCACCGGAGGATGGCGATGCACGGCCGGCGACGGTCGCCGAGGCGGTGCTGCCGGGGCACCTGCAGGGCGAAGGCGGGGAGGGGGAGGCACGGCCGGGTGACGTCCTGCCCGGGGATGGCCCGATCCAGGCCGCGCTTTCGGAGCTGAAGAAGCAGGTCGCGGCGGCACGGCAGCCGGACCGCCGCTGAACTTCACCCCGCCCAGCCGCGTCCGCCGCCGGGGGCGCCCGACAGCCACAGCCCGGCCAGCACCGCGGCCACGCCCAGCACGAGGCTGCCGCCGGCGTAGCCGCACGCCAGCCACCAGTCGCCACGGCGCAGCAGCTGCGCGGTTTCCAGGCCGAACGCGGAAAAGGTGGTGAAACCGCCGAGCAGGCCGGTCATCAGCAGCAGGCGGGTGCCGGCGTCGGGCCAGGGCAGGCGCCCGGCGCAGCCGGCGAGCACCCCCGCAAGCAGGCAGCCGAGCACGTTGACCACGAAGGTGCCGAGCGGGAACCGCTGCGTGCCCGCGGCCTGCGCGCACCATGCCGAGACCAGATAGCGGGCGGACGAACCCGCGGCGCCGCCGAGCGCGACCAGCAGGACCGGGGGCAGGGACAGGGCCATTCCCGCGCCTCCCGTCCGTCAGGGAACCGGCAGGAGGCTGGCGGCGCGGGCGGGGCGCATGGGCGTCTTTCCGGTCAGCGCGGCTTGGCCGGCAGCGGGAACGGGGTGACGACCTTTTCGCCGGACTCCGCGTCGCGGATCGCGGACTGGCCCTTCTTCTCGACCTCCTCCACCCGCAGCACCAGCTGCATCGGCAGGTGCAGCACGCGGGTGCTGCCGAACTCGTCGCGCAGGCGCTCCTCGGTGGGATCGACCACGATCCCCTCGTGCACGTCGAACACCAGGTCGGCGACCTCGAGGAACCCCCACAGGCGCCCGCTGTCCACCCGGCGGGCGTACAGCTCGTAGACCTTGCCGTGGCTCAGGAAGGTGACCTTGTAGAGCGTCTTGGCCATGGGTGCGATTCTAGCGCCCTCCCGGGGCGCGACCGGCGGGGAAAATGCGGACGGCTCAATAGCCTTTCAAGCGGCGCAGGCGCCGCGCGATGGCCTGCCGCGACAGCAGCGCGAACGCCACGCCGAACACGAAGCCGGCCACGTGCGCGGCCCAGGCCACGGTGCCATAGGCCGGGCCGATGTAGGCGAACACCACCTGCAGCACCGCCCACACGCCGATCAGCAGGGAGGCCGGTGCGCGCACGAACTCCAGGAACAGCCCCAGCGGCACCACCACGCCCAGGCGCGCCTGCGGGAACAGCGCCAGGTAGGCGCCGATCAGCGCCGAGACCGCGCCGCTGGCCCCGATCACGAGCCGGTCGGGCGCGCCGATCACCAGCACTGTGAACAGGTTGGCGAAGGCGCCGCCCAGGAAGAACAGCACCAGCAGCCGCCAGGCCCCCATCATCCGTTCCCCGGGCAGGCCGAAGATCAGCAGGAACGCGAGGTTGCCGAGCAGGTGGGCCCAGTCGGCGTGCAGGAACAGCGCGCTGAACAGGCGCAGCCAGTGCCCCGGGTCCAGCCAGCCGCGCGGGCCGGCGATGCCCGGGTTGCCGGCCAGCGCGCCCCACTCGAGCAGCAGTTGGGCGCGGGAGTCGTCGGGACGGGTGGCCGTCCACATCCAGGCCAGCCACAGCAGCGTGACCAGCACCGGCGTCGCCCAGCGGATCACCGGGCGCTGGCGTATCGGGATCGGGACGAACATGCGGCCGACACCTTAACGCGTCCGGGGCTTCCGGGAGGAGGGGGCGGCGGCAGGCCGTGCCGTTCCGCACGTTTACCACACGCCCCGGTACGGTATAGTGCCGCGGCGTCGTGCGTGGGAGGGACTGCCGACGACGGACCCCTCCGGGGACCGACCGCGACGCGACACCGAAATAACAAGTCACCGGAGAGACCTTTCAGATGCGAATCAGCCCCCGCAACTCCATCACCGCCCTGGCGCTCGGCATCGCCGGCTCCCTGGCGTTCGCTTCCCAGGCCCATGCCGCCGCCTTCCAGTTGAAGGAAAACAGCGCCAAGGGCCTCGGCCGTGCCTTCGCCGGCTCGATCAGCGCCCCGGGCGACGCTTCGGTCGTCGCCACCAACCCGGCGGCCATGCGCGGCCTTGACGGCCGCCAGTTCCAGGCCGACCTGAGCCTGATCAACTTCAGCGCCAAGTTCGAGGGGCGTGCTGATTACCTCGGCGGCCTCGGCGGCCAGATCAGTGGCGGCAACGGCGGTGACGCCGGCGCCACCGTGCCGGTCCCGGCGGCCTACTTCCACACCCCGATCGGCGAGAAGGCGCACTTCGGCATGTCGCTGACCGCCCCGTTCGGCTTCGTGACCGAGTACGACCGCGACTGGATCGGCCGCTACAACGGCGTCAAGACCGACCTGAAGGCGATCGACCTCAACTTCGCGTTCTCCTACGACGTCAACCCGTACGTCTCGTTCGGCGCCGGCGTGTTCGTGCAGCACCTGAGCATCGAGCTGACCAACGCCATCGACTTCGGCACCATCCTGTACACCGGCGGCGCCGCCGCGCTCGGCTTCCGCCCGGGCAACGCCGACGGCTTCGCCACCATCGAGGGCTCCAACAACCGCGTCGGCTTCACCATCGGCACCCTGCTGAGCCCGACCGAGAACACCCACATCGGCATCGCCTACCGCTCGAAGACCAAGCACGACATCGACAACGGCAAGGCGTACTTCGACGTGCCGTCGAACGCCGCCGCGGTGCTGGCCCAGGTCCGTCCGGGCTGGTTCGTGGACACCACCGGCCGCGCCACCGTCGAGCTGCCGGCGACGCTGACCTTCAGCCTCACCCACAAGGTCAACGACCGCTGGACGGTGATGGCCGACCTGTCGCGCACCGCGTGGGCCCCGGCCTTCGACAGCGTGACGATCGACTTCGACTCCAACCAGGACGACAGCGTGCTGGAGTTCGGCTACGACGACTCGACCTTCGGCTCGATCGGCGCCGAGTACCGCCTCAGCGACAAGGTGACCCTGCGTGGCGGCCTGGCCTACGACGAGACCCCGACCTCGTACCAGCACCGCGACGTGCGCGTCCCGGACCAGACCCGCAAGTGGCTGTCGCTGGGCGTGACCTGGACCCCGAGCGAGAAGCTCGAATACAACGTCGGCTTCACCCACCTGTTCGTGAAGGACTCGCACATCGACACGACGTCGGCCACGGCCAACCGGATCCGCGGTTCGTACGACGTGCGCGGCGACATCCTCGCGGCCTCGGTCAACTACAAGTTCTGACCGTCCCGGGAAGCGTCCTTCGCGTCCCGGAAAACAGGAAAGGCCCCGCCTAGGCGGGGCCTTTCCTGCTGTTGCGCCTTCCCGCGATGGCGCCGGGCTTCCGCTCAGTCGCCGAGGGTCAGCAGGCTGGCGTTGCCGCCGGCGGCGGTGGTGTTGATGGTCACCGTCTTCTCCGTGGCGAAGCGCAGCAGATAGTGCGGGCCCCCCGCCTTCGGGCCGGTGCCCGACAGGCCCTGGCCGCCAAACGGCTGCACGCCGACCACCGCGCCGATCTGGTTGCGGTTGACGTAGATGTTGCCCACCTTCGCGCGGCGCACGATCCGGTCCACGGTCCCGTCGATGCGCGAGTGGATGCCGAGGGTCAGGCCGTAGCCGGTGGCGTTGACCGCGTCCACCACGGCGTCGAGCTGGTCCGACTTCCAGCGGATCACGTGCAGCGCCGGGCCGAAGACCTCGCGGGTCAGTTCCGACAGCGACTGCAGCTCCCAGGCCCGCGGCGCGAAGAAGGTGCCGTGTTCCGTGCCCGGGCCGAGACCGGCCCGCGCGATCGGGCGCGCGCTGGCATCCATGCGCGCGGCGTGCTCCTCGAGCATGCGGCGGGCATCCTCGTCGATCACCGGGCCGACGTCGGTGGACAGTTGCGCCGGGTCGCCGACCACCAGTTCGTCCATCGCGCCGGCGAGCATGGTGATCACCTTGTCGGCGATGTCCTCCTGCACGAACAGCACGCGCGCGGCCGAGCAGCGCTGGCCCGCCGAGGTGAAGGCGGAGGCCAGCACGTCCTTGACCAGTTGCTCGGGCAGCGCCGAGGAGTCGGCGATCAGCGCGTTCTGGCCGCCGGTCTCGGCGATCAGCACGGCGATCGCCGCGTCGCGTGCGGCCAGCGCGCGGTTGATCGCGCGCGCGGTCTCGGTGGAGCCGGTGAAGGCCACGCCGGCCACGCGCGGGTCGCGGGTCAGCGCGGCGCCAACCGTGGCGCCGTCGCCCGGCACGAACTGCAGCACGTCCCCGGGGATGCCGGCCTCGTGCAGCAGCTTCACCGCGTACCAGCCGGTGAGGGTGGTCTGCTCGGCCGGCTTGGCGATCACGCTGTTGCCGGCGGCCAGCGCAGCGGCGACCTGGCCGGTGAAGATGGCCAGCGGGAAGTTCCACGGGCTGATGCAGACGAACACGCCGCGTCCGCACAGCTGCAGGGCGTTGGTCTCGCCGGTCGGGCCGGGCAGGGGCTGCGGCTGGAAGTCGCGGCGCGCCTGCGCGGCGTAGTAGCGCAGAAAGTCCACCGCCTCGCGCACCTCGGCCACGCCGTCGGCGATGGTCTTGCCGGCCTCGCGAGTGCACAGCGCGATGAACTGCGGCATGCGCTGCTCGAGCAGGTCGGCGGCATGCTCGAGGATCGCCGCGCGCGAGGCGGCGGGCGTGGCGTCCCAGCCCGGCTGCGCCGCCACCGCGTTGCGCAGGGCCTGCTCGACCACGGCCCCGTCGGCCGCGCGCCAGCTGCCCACGCGCTGGCGCCGGTCCGCCGGGTTGGTCACCGGGATTTCCGGGCCGGTGACGGCCGCGCCCGGGACCAGCGGCCCGGCGTGCCAGTCGCCGGTGGCGGCGGCGTTGACCTGCGCGGCCAGCTCGCGCAGCTGATCGTCGTTGGCGAGGTTGATGCCCATGGAGTTCTTCCTGTCGTGGCCCTGGCTGCGGTACAGGTCGACCGGCAGCGGGATGCGGGGATGCGGGATGGGGTCGAAGGCCGGGACGGTCTCGACCGGGTCGCGGACCAGGTCCTCGACCGACACCTCCTCGTCGCTGATGCGGTTGACGAAGCTGGTGTTGGCGCCGTTCTCGAGCAGGCGGCGCACCAGGTACGGCAGCAGGTCCTCGTGCGAGCCCACCGGCGCGTACACGCGGCAGGGCACGTCGAGCCGGTCGGCGGGCACCACCTCGGCGTAGAGGTCGTCGCCCATGCCGTGCAGCTTCTGGAACTCGTACGGATGCGGCGCGCCCGGCGCGCGCGGGCCGAGGATCCGCCCGGCCATGTGGTGGATCGCGGCGATGGTCTGCGCGTTGTGGGTGGCGAACATCGGGTAGATCGCGTCCGTGTTCGACAGCAGCTTCACCGCGTTGGCCTGGTAGCTGACGTCGGTGTTCGGCTTGCGCGTGAACACCGGGTAGGTCGGCAGGCCGTCCACCTGCGCGCGCTTGATCTCCGAGTCCCAGTACGCGCCCTTGACCAGACGCACCGGGATCCGGCGCCCGCCGCGGCGGGCGAGGTCGACGATCCAGTCGATCACGAATGGCGCGCGCTTCTGGTAGGCCTGGACCACGATGCCGAAGCCGTTCCAGCCGTCCAGCGACGGATCGCTCCACGCCGCCTCGATCACGTCCAGGGACAGCTCCAGGCGGTCGGCCTCCTCGGCGTCCACGGTCAGCCCGATGCGGTGGTCCTTCGCGCGCCGCGCCAGCTGCAGCAGCCGCGGCGCCAGCTCGGCCAGCACGCGCCCGCGCTTGGCGTGCTCGTAGCGCGGGTGCAGCGCGGAGAGCTTGACCGAGATCGACGGCGCGGTGATCTCGTCGGCGAACGGGCCGGTGGCGCCGATCGCGTCGATGGCGTCGAGGTAGGCCTGGAAGTAGCGGTCGGCGTCGCGCCGGGTCAGCGCCGCCTCGCCGAGCATGTCGAACGAGTAGCGGAACATCGCGTTGGGGCCCTTGCGCGAGCGCGCCAGCGCCTCGCCGATGGTCCGGCCCATGACGAACTGGTGGCCCATGATCCGCATCGCCTGGCGCACCGCCAGCCGGATCACCGGCTCGCCGACGCGGGCGACCAGGCGCCTGAACGCGCCGTACACGTCGCGCCGGGTCTCGTCGGCCAGCTCGACCAGCCGCCCGGTCAGCATCAGGCCCCAGGTCGAGGCGTTGACCAGCACCGAGTCGGACCTGCCCAGGTGCCTCTTCCAGTCGGCCTCGCCCAGCTTGTCGCGGATCAGGCGGTCGGCGGTGTCCTCGTCGGGGATCCGCAGCAGCGCCTCGGCCACGCACATCAGCAACACGCCCTCCTCGCTGCCGAGGTCGTACTGGCGCATGAAGGCCTCGATCGCGCTCTGGTCCCTGGCGCGGGCGCGGACCCGGCGGACGAGATCGGTGGCGGTGGCGCGGATGGCGGCGCGGTCGGCGTCGCCCCAGTCCGGGACCGGCTGCCGTGCCTGCGCCAGCAGGGCGCGCACGTGCGCGGTCTCGTCCAGGGTCCAGGCCGCGGTGATGGCGGCTCGCGGCGCCGGCGGAGGCGCCGGCAGCCCGGAAAGCAGGGGCAGGGTCACGGCAAGGGGACGGGTCTGTTGCTGGGAGCGCGGATTCTAGAGCCTCCCGCCGCCGGAGGTTCGCCGCGGCGCGACAGTGCGGGCCCTCGGGCGCGGCCACGCCCATGTCAACTTGCCGCTCATCCCCCGGGACGGCTACCATCTGCTAGCTTACGCGCCCCCGTATGGACGGGTGCGCGTTCCGTTTTCCGGCGTTTGAAGGCCAGCCGCGTGCTGGCCGACCCGCGGTCGCCGGGCCGCGACACACGACAGGATTTTTTGGGGTCCAGCAGATGAGGCAGGCGCGATTCTGGCGATGGGGGTTGGCGGCACTGGCGGCGATGCCGGCTGCCGTGCTGGCGCAGGCGGCCGACCCGCAGCGGTGGCAGCTGAACATGGGCAAGGGCGTGACCGCCACGTCCCACAACGCCTACGAGGCGCACATGCTCGCGCTGGTGGTGTGCATCGGCATCGGCCTGGTGGTGTTCGGCGCCATGGCCTACGCCATGTTCAAGTTCCGCAAGTCCAAGGGCGCGGTGCCCGACACCAGCCTGACCCACAGCATGAAGCTGGAGACGGTCTGGACCATCATCCCGATCATCCTGCTGGTGGTCATGGCGGTCCCCGCCACGGCCAAGCTGATCGCCATCTACGACACCCGCGAGGCCGAGATGACCGTCAAGGTCACCGGTGCCCAGTGGATGTGGAAGTACGAGTACCTGGGCGAGGGCGTTGAGTTCACCAGCCGTCTGGACCGCGAGTCCGACCGCCTGCGCCAGGACCGCAGCCTGGGCCGCGCGGACATCGAGCAGGCGCACCCGAACTACCTGCTCGAGGTCGACAACCCGCTGGTGCTGCCCACCAACACCAAGATCCGCTTCGTGCTCACCGCCGACGACGTGATCCACTCCTGGTGGGTGCCGGCATTCGGCTGGAAACAGGACGCGATCCCGGGCATCGTCAACGAGGCCTGGACCGAGATCCTGGAGCCTGGCGTCTACCGCGGCCAGTGCGCCGAGCTGTGCGGCAAGGACCACGGCTTCATGCCGATCGTGGTGAAGGCCGTGCCGCGTGAGGAGTTCGATGCCTGGCTGGCGGCCCGCAAGGCAGGCAACGCCGCGCCGGTCGCCCCCGCCGGCGGGGAGGAAGGCGAGGCCGGGGAGGCCGAAGCCACCGCGCAAACCATTTCCGCCGCCGCAACGCCGGCCGGCTGATCGTTTTCCCGAGGTCGACAGTCCATGTCCACGCATACCGCAACCGCCGATCACCACGATCACGACCACAAGCAGTCGTTCATCGAACGCTGGTTCTTCTCCACGAACCACAAGGACATCGGCACGCTGTACCTGCTGTTCGCCTTCGTGATGTTCATCATCGGGGCGGCGATGAGCGTAATCATCCGCCTCGAGCTGATGCAGCCGGGCCTGCAGCACGTCGACCCGCAGTTCTTCAACCAGATGACCACGCTGCACGCGCTGGTCATGATTTTCGGCGGCGTGATGCCGGCCTTCGTGGGCCTGGCGAACTGGATGATCCCGCTGCAGATCGGCGCGCCGGACATGGCGCTGCCGCGCATGAACAACTGGTCCTTCTGGATCCTGCCGTTCGCCTTCATCCTGCTGCTGCTGACACTGTTCCTGCCGGGCGGCGCGCCGGCCGGCGGCTGGACCATGTACCCGCCGCTGTCCATCCAGGGCGGCGCGAACGTCTCGTTCGCCATCTTCGCCGTGCACATGATGGGCATCAGCTCGATCATGGGCGCGATCAACGTCATCGCCACCGTGCTCAACATGCGTGCGCCGGGCGTCGACCTGCTGAAGATGCCGATCTTCTGCTGGGCCTGGCTGATCACGGCGTTCCTGTTGATCGCGGTGATGCCGGTGCTGGCCGGCGCGGTGACCATGCTGCTGACCGACAAGTACTTCGGCACCAGCTTCTTCAACGCCGCCGGCGGCGGTGACCCGGTGATGTTCCAGCACATCTTCTGGTTCTTCGGGCACCCCGAGGTCTACATCATGATCCTGCCCGCCTTCGGCGTGGTCAGCGAGATCATCCCGACCTTCAGCCGTAAGCCGCTGTTCGGCTACCAGGCGATGGTCTACGCCACCGCGGCGATCGCGTTCCTCTCGTTCATCGTCTGGGCGCACCACATGTTCACCGTGGGCATGCCCCTGGGCGGCGAGATCTACTTCATGTACGCGACGATGCTGATCGCGGTGCCGACCGGCGTGAAGGTGTTCAACTGGGTCACCACGATGTGGCGCGGCTCGATCACCTTCGAGGTGCCGATGCTGTGGGCGATCGCCTTCGTGGTGCTGTTCACCATCGGCGGCTTCTCCGGCCTGATGCTCGGCATCGTCCCGGCCGACTTCCAGTACCACGACACCTACTTCGTGGTCGCCCACTTCCACTACGTGCTGGTGCCCGGCGCGCTGTTCTCGCTGATCGCCGCCGTGTACTACTGGTGGCCGAAGTGGACCGGGCGCATGTACAACGAGAAGTGGGCCAAGTTCCACTTCTGGTGGAGCGTGGTGTTCGTCAACCTGCTGTTCTTCCCGCAGCACTTCCTCGGCCTGGCCGGCATGCCGCGCCGCATCCCGGACTACAACGTCGTGTTCGCGGACTGGAACTTGGTGAGCTCGATCGGCGCCTTCGGCATGTTCCTGACGCCGTTCATGATGTTCGCCATCCTGTTCCACTCGCTGAAGAAGGGCGCGCCCGCGCCGGCCCGCCCGTGGGAAGGCGCCAGGGGCCTGGAGTGGACGGTGCCGTCGCCGGCCCCGCACCACACCTTCACCACGCCGCCGGTCATCCGCCCGGGCGACCTGGCGCACGGCGACGTGACCCACTGAGGAGGCGGACGGCCGCCATGTCCCGCCATCCCGATCCCATGTCCCCCGAGGAAGCGGCCCGCCGGCGCAAGGGCGCCGTGCGGACCGCGATCATTGTGGGCGCGATCGCGGTGGCGATCTACGTCGCGTTCATCCTGAGCGGGGTGATCGGGCGATGAGCGGGGGCAGGAAGGGACTGCTGCGGCTGGCCCTGGTGTCGGTGGGTGCGTTCGCGTTCACCTTCTCGCTGGTGCCGCTGTACCGGATCGCCTGCGAGAAGGTGTTCGGCATCCGCCTGTCCGGCGCCCCGGCCGACGCCCGGGTGGCCGCGGCCGGCAGCGGCGGCGAGGAACGCTGGGTGACGGTCGAGTTCGACGGCAGCGTCAACCCGAAGCTGCCGTGGTCGTTCCGGCCGAGCGAAACCCGGATGCGGGTGAAGGTCGGCGAGCCGTACGAGACCACCTACCACGCCCGCAACGAGGCCGACCGGCCGATCGTGGGCAGCGCCACCCCGTCGGTGGCGCCCGCGCGCGCCTCGGGCTACTTCCTGAAGACCGAGTGCTTCTGCTTCACCGCGCAGACGCTGCACGCGGGCGAGGAGCGCGAGATGCCGGTGCGCTTCATCATCGACCCGGCCCTGCCGCGCGACGTGAAAACCATCACCCTGTCGTATACCTTCTTCAAGAACGACGTCCTGACCGAGCGCGCGCAGGCGCAGGTCCAGGCCGCTCCCCATCCTTCGGCCGGCGCTTCGCTGGCGGCACTCTGAGATACCAAGGCATACCGGACGGATACCCATGGCCCAGGTCCACGCAGATCCACGAGATCCGAACATCTACTTCGTGCCCCACAGCAGCCGCTGGCCGCTGTTCGCCTCGATCTTCCTGTTCGTGACCATGGTCGGACTGGCGACCTGGTTCAACGAGGTGTCCTGGGGCAGGACGGTGTTCTTCGTCGGCCTCGCCGGCCTCGCGCTGATCCTGTTCAAGTGGTTCGCCGACGTGGTGCTCGAGTCGATCTCGGGCTACTACAACAAGCGCGTCGACGGCTCCTTCCGGATGGGGATGGTCTGGTTCATCTTCTCCGAGGTGATGTTCTTCAGCGCGTTCTTCGGCGCGCTGTTCTACGCCCGCAAGTTCGCGCTGCCGTGGCTGGGCGGCGAGGGCGCCAAGGGTGGCAGCAACAGCCTGCTGTGGGACGGCTACAGCGCGGCCTGGCCGAGCGCCGGCCCCGGCGGCGTCGGCGGATGGTTCGAGACCATCCCCGCGTGGGGCCTGCCGCTGGTCAACACCCTGATCCTGCTGGCCTCGGGCGTGACCATCACCCTGGCCCACCATGCGCTCAAGGCGGAGCACCGCCGCCAGCTGGTGTTCTGGCTGGGTGCGACCATCCTGCTGGGTTGCACCTTCCTCGTGTTCCAGGTCGAGGAATACATGCACGCCTGGAGCGAGCTGAACCTGACCCTCGGCTCGGGCATCTACGGCTCGACCTTCTACATGCTGACCGGCTTCCACGGCGCCCACGTGACCCTGGGCACGATCATGCTGATCGTGATCTGGCTGCGTTGCGTGAAGGGCCACTTCAACCGCGAGAACCACTTCGCGTTCGAGGCGGTGGCCTGGTACTGGCACTTCGTGGACGTGGTCTGGCTGATCCTGTTCCTGTTCGTCTACGTCATGTGATCCCCGCCGGTCCCGGCGCGTGGCGCCGGGACCGGCGGAACGGATGGTGCAAACAGGCAGGCGCGGCGGGGAACCGCCGCGCCTGCAGGCCAATCGGGGGTTGCGAATCCGGGGACGGGCCTCAGCCCATGATGCCGTGGGGCTGGATCCAGCCCATCAGGATCGCCACCACCACCAGCAGGATCAGCAGCACGGACAGGGCGATGCGGCGGGTCAGGGCGTTGACGGTGCGCTTGGTCTGGCCCTTGTCGACCAGCATGTAGTACAGGCCGGAGCCCAGGTTCCAGATGATCAGCAGGAGGAACGCGATGATGAGCAGGGTCTTGAGGGAATCGTTCATCGCGGGCTCCGGTTCGGTGTGGGGATCGGCACATTATCGCAGGCGGCACAGGGGATGGGCGTGAACCGTCGGGCGATGCTTGTCGGCGGGTGGCTGCTGGCCGCCGCGCTGGTCGCCGTGTTCGGCTCGCTCGGGCGCTGGCAGCTCGGGCGGATGGCGCAGAAGCAGGCGATGCTGGACGAGGCCGCCGCGGTGCGCGCTGCGCCGCCGCAGGCGCTGCGCGAGGCGCTGGACTCCGGCCGCGGCTATGACCGGGTGGCCGCGACCGGGCGCTTCGCGGACGGCCCGGCGGTGGTGCTCGACAACCAGCTGCGCGACGGCCGCCCGGGCGTGCGCGGCTACCGCGTGTTCCTGTCCGACGGCGCGCCGCCGGTGCTGGTCGAGCTTGGCTGGCTGCCGTTGCCCGGCGACCGCAGCCTGCCCGCGGTGGACCACCCGCAGGGCGAGGTCGAGGTCCGGGGCCTGCTGGCGCCGCCGCCGTCGCGGGGCATCGGCGACATGGCCGTCGACGCCAGGCCGGATGGCACCCTGCTGGTGACCGCGCTGGACATGGGGCGCCTGCGCGAGGCGCTGGGCCTTGCGGCACTGGCGCCGCGCGTGCTGAAGCCGGATCCTGACCTGCCGTTCGGCCACGTGCGTGACGATGTCATCCTGCCGAACACGCTGCCGCCGGAGAAGCACCTTGGCTATGCGGTGCAGTGGTTCGGCCTGGCGCTTGCGGTCCTGGTCACCGCACTGGTCCTCACGTTCCGGAAACCGCGTCGATGAACACCCCGCCTTCACCGCAGGAACGCAGCCGCAACCGCGCGTTGCTGCTGCTGATCATGGTCGTCTTCCTCGGCACCGCGTTGGTCGCCGCCACGCTGCGGCTGTCGGGCTGGCGGCCATCGGGCAACACCAACCACGGCGAGCTGCTGCAGCCGTACGGCGACCTGCGCCGGGTCACGCCGCGCCTGCTGGACGGCGGCGAATACGCCTGGGCGCCGGTTGATCGCATCTGGCGGATCGCGGTGGCGCCGCCGCCCGGCTGCGACGCGCCCTGCGTCGATCTGTCGCGCACGCTCGACACGGTCTGGCAGCTGTTCGGGCACCGCGGCGAGCGCGTGCATACGCTGTGGATCGGCGAGCCACCGGCCGGGGCGGTGCGCAACGCCTCCTGGCACGTGTTGCGCGACGATCCCGAACTGCGCGCCGGGCTGCCGCGGGTCGATGATCCCGCGGGCGTCCCGGTCTACATCATCGATCCCTACGGGTTCGTGGTCCTGCGCTACGCTCCCGGGTTCGACCCGGCGCACCTGCGCGAGGACATGTCCCGGCTCCTCAAGCTGAGGTGAAGATGGAATCCCCCCGTCCGCACGTCTACCGGCATTTCCACCGCATCGCCTGGCTCGCGGTGGCGCTGACCTTCGTCGTGATCGTGTTCGGCGCGTTCGTGCGCCTGTCCGACGCCGGCCTGAGTTGCCCGGACTGGCCCACCTGCTACGGCCGCGCGACCTGGCCGGAGGCGGCGCATGAGGCCAGCGGCCATGCCGCCAGCGCGATCCGCCCGTACGACATGCACAAGGCCTGGCGCGAGCAGGTGCACCGCCACATCGCCGCGACGCTCGGCGTGCTGGTCCTGGTGCTGGCGCTGGTCGCGGCGCGCAGGCGGCCGTACGGCATCGCGCAGGTACTCGCGGCGTCCGTGCTGGTCGCCGTCTCGATACCGCTCTACATGTCCGGGAAGGCCCTGGCCGCGTTTGCATGCGCGGCCCTGGGCGAGGCGATGCTGCTGTTCGCCGCGTTGCGCTGGTCGAACATGGACCTCGCGCGCGCGGCGGTGCTCACGCTCGCGGTGGTGGTGTTCCAGGCCCTGCTCGGCAAGTGGACGGTCACCCTGCTGCTCAAGCCGGTCGTAGTGATGGGCCACCTGCTCGGCGGCCTGCTGACGTTCTCGCTGCTGACCTGGATGGCGTGGCGCGCGACCTGGCTGCCGATCGTGCTCGCCGACGCGCGCGCGCTGCGGCGCTGGGTGATCGCGGGCATCGCGGTGCTCGGCGTGCAGATCGCGCTGGGGGGCTGGGTCAGCGCCAACTACGCGGCGCTGGCCTGCGGCGCGGGAGGGTGGACCACCGCCGAGCCGCACTACATGGATTTCCCGAAGTGCGTGGGCCAGTGGTGGCCGCCGGCCGACTTCCGCGAGGGCTTCGTGCTCTGGCGCGGCATCGGCGTGGACTACGAGGGCGGCGTGCTCGACGGCGCCTCGCGCATCGCCATCCAGATGGCGCACCGGCTGTTCGCCGTGGTCGCCTTCGTCTACCTGCTGCTGCTGGCGCGGCGCCTGCTGCACACGCCCGGCATCCGCGGCTGGGGGGTGGCGATCGCGCTGATGGCCTGCGTGCAGGTGCTGCTGGGCATCTTCAATGTCAAGCTGTCGCTGCCGCTGTCGGTGGCGGTGATGCACAACGGCGGCGCCGCGGTGCTGCTGTTCATGCTGGTCACGTTGCTGGCGCGCCTGCGCCGGCCCGACTGAGGCGCACATGTCGCTGGCCAGGGACATCCCCCGCTACTGGGAACTGACCAAGCCGCGCGTGGTCGCGCTGCTGGTGTTCACCGCGCTCGTCGGCATGTTCCTCGCGGTGCCCGGCCTGCCGCCGCCGAAGGAAACGGTGTTCGGGCTGCTGGGGATCTGGCTGGCCTCCGCCTCCGCGGCGGCGATCAACCACCTGATCGACCAGCACATCGACCGGGTGATGACGCGGACCATGGAACGCCCGCTGGCCACCGGCGCGCTGCGGCCAGTGCAGGTGCTGGTGTTCGCGCTGGCCCTCGGCGTGCTGTCGATGGTCATCCTGGTGACCCTGGTGAACACGATCACCGCAGTGCTGACCTTCGCCTCGCTGATCGGTTACGCGGTCATCTACACCGGCTTCCTCAAGCGCGCCACGCCGCAGAACATCGTCATCGGCGGCATCGCCGGCGCCGCGCCGCCGCTGCTCGGCTGGGCCGCGGTCACCGGCATGACAGGCCGCTGGGACTGGGCGCACGCGCTGCTGCTGGTGCTGATCATCTTCGTGTGGACACCGCCGCACTTCTGGGCGCTGGCGATCTTCCGCCGCGAGGACTACGCGCGCGCACTGGTGCCGATGCTGCCGGTGACCCACGGCGTGCAGTACACGCGCTGGCAGATCCTGTTCTACACCGGGCTGCTGTGCGTGGTCTCGCTGTTCCCGGTGGTGATCGGCATGAGCGGCCTGTTCTACCTCGGCGGCGCCGTGGTGCTGGGGCTGGTGTTCCTGTGGCACGCGTGGCGCCTGCTCGACCCGCCGGACGAGCTGTACGCCATGCGCGTGTTCCAGTACTCGGTGGTGTACCTGATGGCGCTGTTCGCGTTCCTGCTGGTGGACCACTGGCTGCTGCCGTGGCTGGAGCCGTCCCCGGCGATCGGATTCGAGCGCGTCGGCTGAGCGGCTGCAACGGTCCCGGGGAGCGCTTGCCGCGCTCACGGGGGCGCGGCTAACCTCCGCGGCATGCCGTCCGGTCCGCGGGCGGTTCCGGCGCAGGCCGGCGGAGAGGGGTGATGGGTCCGGCGCAGCATCTGGTCGCCGCATGCGCGACGCTGGTGGTCCTGGGGTTCCTGGTCGGCCTGCGGATGGTGTCGGTCCGCGTCTCGGAGATGCGCCGGCAGCGCTTCGGGCCGCAGGCCATCGCGCTTTCCCGGCAGCGTGCGCAGCGGTTCGAGGACACCCGCGCGGCCGACAACTTCACCAACCTGTTCGAGGTCCCGGTCGTCTTCTACGCGCTCTGCGCGCTCGCCATCGCCACCGGGCACGTCCCGGGCTGGCTGCCGGCGCTGGCGTGGCTGTTCGTGGCCTCGCGCATCGTGCACAGCGCGATCCACTGCACCTGCAACAACGTCATCCACCGGCTCGCCGCGTTCGTGACCGGGTTCCTGCTCGTGGTCGGGATGTGGGTGGCGTTCGCGCTGTCGTACATCGCGGGCTGAAGGCCGGCGCGTGGTCGCGTCACATCCGCCGCTCCAGGACCGTCGTGAAGGCATGACACCCGCGATCCACCTCAAGCCGTCCCCCTGGAAACACCTGGCGCTGTTCGCCACGGGCGCCGCGTTCGTCGCCGTGGCGGTGCTGATCGCGCCGCAGCACCCGTGGCTGGCCTGGTGCTGTGGCCTGCTGTTCGGCGCATGCGCGCTGGCGGCGCTGGTCGCGCTGCTGCCGGGCAGCACCGGCCTGCGCCTGGAACCCGGGCGCATGACGGTCCGCTCGCTCTACCGCGAGTGGCACCTCCGCCGCGAGGATGTGGGCGTGTTCTACGTCCGGCCGGTGGCCGGGCGCTGGATGGTGTGCTGGAACTACGCGCCCGGCTATGACGGGCAGAGGCTCGGGCGCCGGCTGTCCAGCGCCGTGGCCGGCGTCGAGGCGGGGCTGCCGGACACCTACGGCATGAAGGCGGCGGAACTGGCGGAGCTGCTCAACCGCTGGCGCGCCGGCGGCCTGGTCACGGCACCACGCCGAGGCCCACCACGGCCATGAACACCGCGAACACCCGGCGCAGCGCCGGTCCGCTGATCGCGTGCGCGATGCGCGTGCCCAGTGGTGCGGCCAGCACCGAACCGGCCGCGATGCCGAGCGCGCCCGGCACGAACACGTAGCCGATCCCGTGCGCGGGCAGGGCGCCGGCGGGCGGGTGCAGGGCATAGCCCGCGGCGGCGGCGATGGCGATGAACACACCGCAGGCGGCGGACGACCCCACCGCGCGCACCGGCGCGACGCCGCGCCAGACCAGATAGGGCACGGTCATGCTGCCGCCGCCGATGCCCACCACCGCCGACACCGCGCCGATGCCGGTGCCGACCGCGGTCAGCGGCCAGCCGGTCGGCGCTTCGTCGTGACCGGGCGCTGGCCTGGTGCGGCCGAAGGCCATCTGCGCGGCGGCCAGCCAGCAGTACAGCGCCACGCACCACCGGAGCACCCCGCCGTGCAGGGTCTGCGCGAACAGGCTGCCGAGCCAGCCGCCCAGCAGCATGCCCGGCACCAGCCAGCGCACCGGCTTCCACAGCACGCTGCCGCGGCGGTGGTGGGAGAGCGCGGACGAGGTGCCGGTGAAGATGATCGCGGCCATCGAGGTGGCCAGCGCCGCGTGCACCGCCGCCTCCTGCGGCACGCCGATGCGGGGGAACAGCCACACCAGCGCCGCCACCAGCACCAGGCCGCCGCCGATGCCCAGCAGGCCCGCGAGGATGCCGGCGGCCACGCCCAGCAGCGGGAAGATCCAAAGCCCTTCGATCACGCGCGCTCCGATGCCGGGCCCGCCGCCATGAACCTGGATTCATCGGCGCCCGGGTATAACTCCGGCCATGAGGAAGAAACCTGGCTACATCGTACTCGTTGCGGCGCTGGCCTGGCCGCTGCTTGCGCTGGCGCAGCCGCGCGACGACGACGCGGCGCTGCGCGCCGCGCTCGAAGCCGCCGAGCGCGGGCAGCCGGTGGAGCTGAAGGACCATCCCGCGCAGGCCTGGGTGGAATATGCCGCCCTGCGCCGCAACCTCGACACCCTGCCGCAGGCGCAGGCACGCGCCTTCCTGGAACGCAACGCCGGCACCGCCGTGGCCGCCGCGTTCCGCGAGGCCTGGCTGCGCGCCCTGGCCAGACGCAGGGACTGGGCCGGCTTCCGTGCGGCATGGTCGCCGGAGGTGACCGCCACCGACCTGCGCTGCAGCGAGCTGGAGGCGCGCCTGCGCGCCGGCGCCGCCGACGCGCAGTGGGTGCGGGACGTGCAGGCGATGTGGCGCAGCAGCGGCAGGTCGCTGCCGAACGAATGCGACGCGCCGTTCGCCGCGCTCGCCGAGCGGGGTGGGCTGACCGACGAACTGCGCTGGGAGCGCATCGAGCTGGCGGCCGCGGAATGGCAGCCGGGCGTGATGCGCGCCGCCGCGCGCGGCCTGCCGGCGCAGCAGCGCGCGCTGGCCGAGGACTATGCCGCGTTCCTCGACCGCCCGCACGATCGCGCCCTTGCCTGGCCGAAGACCGCGCGCAGCCGGCTCGTCGCCTCGCACGGCCTGGCGAAGCACGCCAAGGACGACCCGCTCTCGGCCGAAGCGCTGCTGCCGAAATTCGCCGGGGCGCTCGGCTTCACCGGAGAGGACCGTGGCCGGGTGCTCTACCAGGCGGCACTGTGGACGGTCGCCTCGTACCTGCCCGACTCGGCGCGGCTGCTCGGCCTCGTGCCGGAATCCGCCTACGACGAGCGCCTGCACGAGTGGCGGGTGCGCGAGGCGCTGTCGCGCTCGGACTGGCGCGCGGCGCTTGCCGCGATCCGGAAGATGCCGGAGAAGCAGCGCATGCAGTCGCGCTGGACCTGGTTCGAGGCGCGCATGCTGGAACTGGTCGGCGACCGCGCCGCCGCGCAGCCGCTGTACGCGCGCGCCGCGCGCGAAGCGGATTTCCACGGCTTCCTCGCCGCCGACAGACTCGGCCTGCCGTATGCGCTGTGCCCGTGGATGCCGGACTGGACGCAGGAGCAGAAGAAGGCGGTCGCGGAGGACCCGGCGATCCGCCGCGCCATGGCGCTCTACCGCGCCGGCCGCGAGGGCTGGGCCACGCGCGAATGGGACGAGGCGCTCTCGCGCTTCGACGACGTGCAGCGCCGGATCGCGGTGGAAGTGGCGCAGGACAACGGCTGGTACGACCGCGCCGTGTTCGGGCTGCTCAAGGCGCCGGGCGAGGCGCGCCTGTACACGCTGCGCTTCCCGATCCACCACGCCGACCTGATCCAGCGCGAGGCGAGGAAGAACGGCCTCGACCCGGCCTGGGTGGCCGCCGAGATCCGCGCCGAGAGCACCTTCAACCCCCGTGCCCGCTCGCAGGCCAACGCCCGCGGGCTGATGCAGCTGCTGCCGTCCACCGCCGCGGCGGTCGCGCGCCGGCTGGGCCTGCCCTGGAACGGTCCCGACAGCCTCTACGACCCCGAGACCAACATCATCCTAGGCACCGCCTACCTGCGCGAGAAGGAGGAGATGTACGGCAAGCCCTACGTGGCCATCGCCGCGTACAACGCCGGGCCCACGCCCACCGCGCGCTGGCTCTCGCAGCGCCCGGACATGGACCCGGACATCTGGATCGAGACCATCAGCTACCGCGAGACACGCGAATACGTCGCGCGCGTGCTCGCCTTCAGCGTGATCTACGACTGGCGCATGTACGGCATGGCGGTCCCGGTGACCGACCGCATGCGCGGCATCAAGGGCTCCCCGCGCAAGCGTTTCGCCTGCCCGGCCTCCGACCCCGCGCCGCGGGCGGGCTGAAACGTCCGCGTCCTCCCGGCCTTTCCCTGCAGGCGGGGACTTTCCTTCCCCACCCGGGATCACCCCCCGTTCGCGGGGGAGGGATGGGGGGCGATGATCGGCATGCGCGGCATTGCCACGTGGATCGTCCAAAGGCCGGGCGCGCTGCGCCGAACCCGGACGCCGGTTGGCCTGCGCCAAAGTCCCGGCCCCCTCCGGGTTTTCACCTCCCACCGGGCAGTCCACCGGCACCGCCCCGCAAACAGGCATCATTGGCGCCATGGAGACCTACCTCGTCGGCGGCGCGGTCCGTGACCGGCTGCTGGGCCTGCCGCCCGGCGACCGCGACTGGGTCGTGGTCGGCGAAACCCCGCAGTCCATGATCGCCGCCGGGTTCCGCCCGGTCGGCCGCGACTTCCCCGTGTTCCTGCACCCGGAAACCGGCGAGGAATACGCGCTGGCGCGCACCGAGCGGAAGACCGCGCCCGGCCATCGCGGCTTCGTGGTCCACGCCGACCCGTCGGTCACCCTCGAGCAGGACCTCGAGCGCCGCGACTTCACCATCAACGCCATCGCCCAGGACGCGCAGGGCCGTCTGGTGGACCCGTTCGGCGGCGCGCGCGACATCGAGGCGCGCGTCCTGCGCCATGTCGGCCCGGCCTTCGTCGAGGACCCGCTGCGCGTGCTGCGCGCCGCGCGCTTCATGGCGCGCCTGGCGCCGCTCGGCTTCACCGTGGCGCCGGAGACAGTGGCGCTGATGCGCGAAATGGCGGCCAACGGCGAACTCGAGACCCTCGTGCCAGAGCGCGTCTGGCAGGAGCTGTGCAAGGCGCTCGCCGCGCCGCGGCCCTCGGCCTTCCTGCGCACCCTGCGCGAGGCCGGCGCGTTGCGCGCCGTGCTGCCCGAGGTGGACGCCCTCTACGGCGTGCCGCAGCGCCCCGAGTTCCACCCCGAGGTGGACACCGGCCTGCACCAGGAACTGGTCAGCGACATGGCCGCGAGGCTCGCGCCCGGTGACGCCGTGGTCGGCTTCGCCGCGCTGGCGCACGACCTGGGCAAGGCGCTCACGCCGAAGGACCGGTGGCCGCGCCACATCGGCCACGAACAGGCCGGCCTGAAACCACTGCGCGCGCTGTGCGAGCGCCTGAAGGTGCCGGTCCAGCACCGCGACCTCGCCGTCATCGCCTGCCGCGAGCACCTCAACGTGCACCGCCTCGCCGAACTGCGCGACGACACCGTGCACGACCTGCTGGTCCGCTGCGACGCCTTCCGCAAGCCCGAGCGCATCGCGCAGCTGGCGCTGGTCTGCGAGGCCGACAAGCGCGGCCGCCTGGGGCGCGAAAACGAGCCCTACCCGCAGGGCGAGGCCCTGCGCCGCGTCCATGCCGCCGCGCTTGCGGTCAACGCCCGCGACCTGGCCACCGGTGGCATGGACGGCCGGCAGATCGGCGAGGCGCTCAGGAGGGCGAGGATCGAGGCGATCCGGATGGCACGCAGAGAGGTCTGAGGCTGCAGCAGCCGGTGTGCGGCCTCAGATCCTCACGTGCCACCCCCGCCGGTCCATGGCGTAGACCACCAGCCACCACAGCGCCACGTAGCCCAGGGCGAACGCGAGCGAGGGGACGTAAGGGCCGAAGATCGGCGTCATCCATTTCGCGAATCCGTGCCGGTACAGCCAGCGCCAGGCGCCGGTGCCGAGCAGCACGTACACCAGCGCCGCGGCGCCGGCGTAGGCCACGATGGCGTTGGTGCCGAAGCGGCGGCCGATGGCGGGCCAGCCGCGGCGGTCGATGAGCACATGCATCACCAGCAGGGCGAGCAGGGCCCAGCCTGCGGTCCACAGCACGTACGAGGACGTCCACAGCGGCTTGTTGAGCGGCAGCAGGCCTGACCATGCCCAGCCCAGGCCGGTCATCGCCACGGCCGCGATGGCCATCGCGTGCGTGTTCCCGTGCCGTAGCCAGTCGCCCGCGCGCACGCCGAGCAGGGTGGTGGCGATGGCGGGCAGGGTGCTGACGAGGCCCTCGGGGTCCTGGCCCAGGCCGGTGGCCGGGTCGTAGCGGTACAGGTACGGCGCGAACAGCGCGGTGTCGATGCGGTTGGCGATGTTCGCGCCGGGTGCGAGCGTGCCGCCCGCGGCCAGCAGCGCCCAGTAGCCGATGAGGATGACCGCGATGGCCAGCCACTGCAGGCGCGGGCGCAGGTGCAGCGCCATGGTCGCGGCGAACAGGAAGCACACGCCGATCCGCTGCAGCACGCCCCAGATGCGGAACACCGGGCGGTCGAGCAGCCACATCGCCAGCAGGTGCAGCAGCAGGCCGAGCGCGATGATGCGCAGGGCGCGCGCGACGACGCCGCGTTGCAGGAGCGACGCATCCGTGCCGGCTTCCGCGCGCGCCACGATGCCGAGCGAGATGGACACGCCGGCCACGAACAGGAAGAACGGGAAGACCAGGTCGGTGGGCGTGCAGCCGTGCCACTGCGCGTGCAGCAGCGGCGCGTACGCGTGGCCCCAGTCGCCCGGGTTGTTGACCAGCAGCATCGCCGCGACGGTCAGGCCGCGCAACGCATCCACCGACGCGTAGCGGGCGGGCGCGGCCATCAGTCGTGGCGCTCCATGCGGCCGGCGATCCACGTCGCGCGCACGCGGACGTCGTCGTCGAGCAGGACGAGGTCGGCGGCATGGCCCGGCGCGATCCGGCCGTAGCGGTCGCCGATGCCCAGGAACTGCGCCGGGTAGGCCGAGGCCATGCGCACCGCTTCCTCCAGCGGCAGGCCGAGCAGGCGCACGGTGTTGCGCACGGCGGTGGCCATGTCGAGCGCGGAGCCGGCCAGCGCGCCGGCGGCGTTGCGCACGACGCCGTCCGCGGCGGTGATGGTCTCGCCGTAGAGGGCGAAGGAGGGATCGTCGGCGCCGACCATCGGCATCGCGTCGGTGACCAGGAACAGCTTGCCGCGCCGCTTCGCCGACAGCGCCACGCGCAGGCTGGCGGGATGCACGTGCACGCCGTCCACGATCACGCCGCACCAGCTCTCGCGGTCCTCCAGCGCGGCGCCGACCACGCCGGGCTCGCGGCCCTGCAGCGGGGTCATCGCGTTGAACAGGTGGGTGAAACCGCGGATGCCGGCGGCCAGCCCCGCGCGGGCCTGTTCGTAGCTGGCGGCGGTGTGGCCCGCGGCGACCAGCGCGCCGCGCGCGACGAAGGCACGGATGGTGTCCGCCGGCACCCGCTCCGGGGCCAGCGTGACCAGGGTGATGCCGTTGCCCAGCGAGGTGGCCAGCTCGATCTCGGCCGCGTCCGGCACGCGGAACACGCCGGCGTCGTGCGTGCCCTTGCGTTCCGGCGCGAGGTACGGGCCCTCGAGGTGGATGCCGAGCACGCCGGGCACGCCCCGGGCGATGGCCTCGCGCACGGCGGCGATGGCCGCGCGCATGGTCCCGACGCGGTCACTGATCAGCGTGGGCAGCAGCCCGGTGGTGCCGAACCGGCGGTGCGCGCGGGCGATGGTGGCCACGCCCTCGACGGTGGGGGCGTTGTTGAGCAGCACGCCGCCGCCGCCGTTGACCTGTGCGTCGATGAAGCCGGGCACGAGCCGGCCGCCGCCGAGGTCCACGCGGTCCGCATCGCGCACGCGGGGATCGTCCGCGGCGACCACCGCGGCGATGCGGCCGTCCCCGAGCAGCACCGCGACGTCGTCGCGGAAGCCGTCGTCGAGCAGGACCCGGCCGTTGACCAGCGCGGTCGCCATCACACGGTCTCCGTCACCTTGTCGAGATGCGGCGGACGGTCGGGATCGTACCCGCGACGCAGCGACAGCGCGTTCACGGCGCGGTAGAAGCTCTGCACCAGCAGCAGCGGCGCGCAGGCAGGGTGCGGCGCTTCGGCCACCGGCAGGGTGCCGCCATGGCCGGACGCCACCCACACCTGCGCGCCGCGCGCGCGGAACTCGTCGGCCAGCGCCAGCGTGCCGGCCTCGGTGCCGTCCGGCTGGGCGAGGATCAGCACCGGGAACCCCGGGCCGACCAGCGCCATCGGCCCGTGCTTCACTTCGGCGGCGCTGTAGGCCTCGGCGTGCAGGCCGCAGGTTTCCTTGAACTTGAGCGCGGCCTCCTGCGCGGCGCCGAGGCCGAGGCCGCGGCCGAGCACGAACAGGTTGCGCTTGCCGGCCAGCCCGTCCACCAGGTCCGACCAGTCGCACTCCCACGCCCCGCGCATCGCGCCGGGCAGCCGCCGGAGCGCGTCGAGCAATGCGGCGTCGTCCTTCCACAGCGCGGTGAGCTGCAGCAGTGCCGACAGCGAGGCGAGGTAGCTCTTGGTCGCGGCCACGCTGCGCTCCGGGCCGGCGTGCAGCGGCACCACGACGTCTGCGGCCCGCGCCAGCGGCGAATCCTCCACGTTCACCAGCGCCACCACGCGCGCGCCGGCCGCGCGCGCGGCCTCCGCGTTGCGCAGCAGGTCGGGGCTCCTGCCCGACTGCGAAATGGCGACGAACAGCGCGCCTTCCATGTGCGGCGTCACGCCGTACACGGAGCCGACCGAGGGCGAGACCGGGCAGGTCAGCCGCCCGAGCTGCGTCTCGAACAGGTACTTGGCGAAGGTGGCGGCATGGTCGGAACTGCCGCGCGCGCAGGTGGCGACGAACGCGGGCGGGCGGGCGCGCAGGTCCGCGGCGAGGGCGGCGAGCGTGTCGCGGTTGCGCGCGAGCTGCAGCTCCACCATGCCGGCCGCTTCCGCCGCCTCGCGGAACATCCGGGTGGCCTGCTCGCGGCCGTGCGCGGACGGATGGCCCGTACCGGCGTTCATGCTTCCTCCGGCAGCGGCATGGGCAGTGGCGTGCGTGGCCGCACCGGGGCGGTGGAACCGCGCACCACCAGTTGCGGCACGAAGCCCTGGTTGTGCATCGGCACGCCTGCGTCGTTGCGCAGGCCCGCGATCAGCATGCGCGCGGCGTGCCGGGCGATGTCCTCGGTCGCCTGTCTGGCGGTGGTCAGCGCCGGCCACGAGTGCCGCGAGATCGGGCTGTCCTCGAAGCCGGCGATGGACAGGTCGTACGGCACGTTCAGGCCCGCCGACTTCGCGGCTGCCAGCACGCCGGCGGCGATCTCGTCGTTGGAGCCGAAGATCGCGGTCGGCGGCTCGCGCAACGACAGCAGGCGGCGCGCGCCGCGGAAGCCGTCGTCGAAGGTGTAGTCGCCCGGCACCACCAGGTGCTTGTCCAGCGTGATGCCGTAGTCATGCAGCGCCTGCGCGTAGCCCTCGTAGCGCTCGATGCTGGAACGGTGCTGCTCGCCACCCCACAGGAATCCGATACGGTGGTGGCCGAGCTGGATCAGGTGCTCGGTGATCTCGTAGGCGGCGTCGCGGTCGTCCACGTACACGCAGGGGAACCCGTCGTCCGGGTCCTGCGCCGCGGCGACGATGCGCACCACGCGGATGCCGTGCGTGTCGAGTGCCTGCAGCAGTTCCGTGCGCTCGGACATCGGCGCGGTCAGCACCAGCCCGGCCAGGCGCGAGCGCTGCACCAGTTCGACCAGTTCCTCGGCGAGCAGCGGCGAGGAGGAGTCGCAGGGGTGGATCTGCAGGCCGAAGCCGGCCTCGCGGCAGGCCGAGAGCACGCCGTTCTGGATGCCGATGATGTGGTACGGGTTGGGGTTGTCGTACACCAGCCCGATCACGTAGGCGCTGGAACTGCGCAGGCTGCGCGCGGACGGGTCGGGTTCGTAGTCGAGCTCGGCGATCGCCTGCAGCACCCGGGCGCGGGTCGCAGGCAGCACCGAGGGTTCGTTGTTGATCACGCGCGAGACGGTCTTCAGCGACACACCGGCGCGTTCGGCGACGGTGCGGATCGTGGTCTTGCGTGGCTTTGCGGGGGCGTCGTCCATCGGCCTGTTCCTCCGCTCGTGTCCATTGGGACAGGGTTCGGGGATAACGTTGTCATAATTTTCCGGAAGATGCCAATTTCAGGAGCGGGTTTCATCCGTTTCCAGGGCAGGAAAAGCTGTTGTCCTGCAGCACGAGTCCACGGGGCAATCGCGGGACAAGGCGGGACATCGGGCCTTTTTGCGAATATTTTTGTCATCAATCCTGCGGGAAAATGAGGGATTGGTGGCGGTTGTGCCTTGATTTCTCCTGGCGATTGCGACGGCGGAACAGGGGTGCTTGACATCGTTGTCAAACGGTTCCAACACTGGCCGCGTACCCGCATCGCGTTGCAAGGCAGGAGAACCGTGACCGCAGCTTCCGTGCCCACCGCCGCCGCCGGGGCAACCGCCGGACGGACGTTCGTCGCGGCGGATGTGGGTGGCACGCACGTCCGCATCGCCCTGGTGCACGGCGCGGGTGGCAGGGTGGAGGTGCTGCATTACCGCAAGTACGCGTGCGCCGATTTCGCCGGGCTGGCGGAGGTCGTGGCGCATTTCCAGGCCGGTGTGCCGGACGCGGCCGGCGTCCGCGAAGGCGTGATCGCGTGCGCCGGCCAGCCGCTGCCGGACGGCGGCCTGCTGGCGGTGAACCTGCCGTGGCCGGTGTCCATGCCGGCGCTCCGCGAGCGGCTGGGGTTCACGCGCTTCGAGCTGGTCAACGATTTCGAGGCGGTGGCGCATGCCGTCGGCCACGGCGGGGTGGATGTGCTGCTGCACCTGTCCGGGCCGGATTCCGTGCCGCCCGGGCCGGTGCTCGTGGTCGGGCCGGGCACCGGCCTTGGCGCCGCGGTGCGCATCCCGGCGCGCGGCGGCGCGGTGGTGCTCGCGACCGAGGCCGGGCAGGCGTCGCTGCCGGTGCGCGAGGACATCGAGATCGAGCTGCTGCGTGAACTGCGGCGCGGACACGGCCACGTCACCCTCGAGCACGCGCTGTCCGGCCCGGGTCTGGTGCGCCTGCACCATGCCCTGGCGCGGGTGAGGGGCGTGCGAACCGGCCTCGACGCGCCGGCCGCGATCAGTGCCGCCGCGCTGGCGGACGACGATCCGCTGGCGCGCGAGACGCTGGAGGTGTTCTGCGCGCTGCTCGGCGGCGCGGTCGGCGACATGGCGCTGCTCTACGGCGCCCATGGCGGGGTGTACCTGGCCGGCGGCGTGCTGCCCCGGATCCGCGACTTCCTTCCCCGCAGCGCCTTCGTGCGGCGGTTCCTCGACAAGGGGCCGATGCGCCGGGCGCTCGAACGCATTCCCGTGACCCTGGTCGAGCACGGGCAGCTGGGCGTCATCGGCGCCGCCAGCTGGTACCTCGGCCACACCGGCGATCCGCTGGACACGGATGCCCCCCACCCCCGCGAAGCATGCCGTTCATGCAGCCAACCAGACTGATGGGGAGAACCGCCATGAACCACCGCAAGACCATACTGTCGGCCGCAATCGCAGTCTGCCTCGGCGCCGCCGGGCAGGCGAACGCGCAGGACGCACTGGCGCAGCAGCGATCCGCGGATCAGACGTCCCGGGATGCCACGGAGCTGAATGCCGTCGTCGTCACCGGCATCCGCGGCAGCCTCGAGCGCTCGCTCGACGTCAAGCGCGAGGCGCGCGCGCGCGTCGAGGTGGTCACTTCCGAGGACATCGGCAAGCTGCCGGCGAAGAACGTCGCCGACACCCTGCGCCAGCTGCCGGGCGTCAACATCAGTTCCGCCAGCGCCGACGAGGGCGCATTCGACGAGGCCGACCGCGTCAGCCTGCGCGGCACCAACCCCAGCCTGACCCAGACGCTGGTCAACGGGCATTCCGTGGCCAGCGGCGACTGGTTCGTGCTCAGCCAGTTCCAGACCGTCGGCCGCAGCGTCAGCTACTCGCTGCTGCCGTCGGAAATCGTCGGCCAGGTGCTGGTGTACAAGTCGCCCCAGGCGAAGCTGGTCGAGGGCGGCAGCGCCGGTTCGGTGGACATCATCACCCGCAAGCCGCTCGATTTCCCGGAGCGGGTGACGCTCGCCGGTTCGGTCGGCGCTGTCCATTCCGACCTCGCCGGCAGGACCGACCCGCAGTTCGACGCGCTGATCAACATCCGCAACGAGGCCGGCACCGCGGCGCTGATGGTGCAGGGCTTCTCCGAGGAGCGCAGCCTGCGCCGGGACGGCCAGGAGAACCTGAGCTGGTTCCAGATCCCGGAGGACTCGCCTGCCGCCACCGCCAACCCGGCGCTGGCCAACGTGTGGGCGCCGGGTCTGGTCGGCTCGGCGCTGTTCGAGCAGCAGCGCATCCGCCGCGGCGGCACGCTGGGCCTGCAGGTCAGGCCCACCGACAACCTGTCGCTGGCCCTGAACGGGTTCTGGTCGCGGCTCAAGGCGAGCAACTTCAACCGCAACTACATGATGTGGGGCTCGAACTTCATCCCGAACCTCATCCCCGGCAGCTACACCGTGCGCAACAACGTGCTGACCGGTGCCAGCTACAGCGGCGACCACGGCACCTATGGCGTGTACGACCAGATCTCGCGCCCGGGTTCGGCGGCGGAGACGAACTACATCGCGCTGGACGTGGACTGGGTGGCCGGCGATCGGCTTGACCTGAGGTTCCAGGCGGGCACCACCGAGGGTCACGGCAGGACCACGCGCGAGACCGGTTTCGAGACCAACACCGGCGCCGCCGGCGCCAGCTTCTCCATCCACGACGCCGGCCGTCCCACCGACTGGAACCTGGTCGATCCGTACACCAACGGCTTCGGCTGGGCCTGGGGCAACCGCAACATCGACGTGCTGGACGAGGAGGACTGGTTCTCCGTGGACGCCACCTGGCACGGCAGCGGCGGCGTGCTCGAGAGCCTGGAGTTCGGCGCCCGCTACAACGAGCACACCCGCGAGAACGACAGCTGGACCAACGGTGGCCCCGGCTGCGGCAACGGCGCGGGTGGCCCGGTGCTCCCGCTCGACTGGGGCCGCGACGACAACTTCTTCTGCCCGGACGGATATTCGTCGCTGTACAACCAGGCACTGTGGCCGACGGCGCTGCACCGCTACCCGGGCGATTACGGCAAGGGGATCGGCGGCAGCTTCCCGCGCGATGTCTGGTACTTCGCTTCCCGTGACATCGACGCGCTCGGTGACGCGTACCTGTACGCCGACCCGGTGGTCCGCAACATGTTCGAGAACGTCTACCGGGTGAACGAGAAGACGGCCGCGGCCTACGTGCAGGCCAACCTCTCCGGCGAGCGCTGGGACGCCAACGTCGGCGTGCGCTTCGTCCAGACCGACGTCACCGTGAACTTCAACCAGGCGCTGCCGGCCGGCGTGCTGCCGCCTGGCGCGATCACCGACTCGGCGTTCGGCCCGTACCAGCCGCAGGTGGCGAAGAACGACTACCGCAAGCTGCTGCCGAGCGTGAACTTCAGGTACGACCTGACCGATGCGCTGGTGGCACGCGTGGCGGTGTCACGGACGCTGACCCGGCCCGACTACTCGGCGCTGACGGGCGCGCTCAACCTCAACGACCTGGCGCTCAGCGGCACCGGCGGCAACCCGTACCTCGACCCGATCGTGTCCACCAACTTCGACGCCTCGCTCGAGTGGTACTTCGCGCCGCGCGCGCTGCTGTCGGCCGGCGTGTTCTACATGGACCTCAAGGACTACATCGACTTCCGCGTGGTGCCGGGCGAGTACCTCAACCAGACCGAGACCAACAACCAGCAGCGGGAGGTCTGGTCCACCTACCTCGTCTCGCAGCCGTACAACGTCGGCGCAAAGCTGAAGGGCCTCGAGCTCGACTACCAGCAGCCGATCGGCGAGTACTTCGGCATCGCCGCCAACTTCACCTGGGCTGACGGCGAGACCGAGGGTGGTGGCCCGATGAACGGCACCTCGGAGCGGACGTACAACGTCTCGGCCTACTTCGAGAACGCGCGCTTCAACGCCCGCGTCGGCTACACCTTCCGCTCGGAGTACTATGCCGGCGTGACCCGCGGCAGCAACTTCTACCAGGACGACTTCGCGACGCTGTCGGCCTCGGTCGGGTTCAGGATCAACGACAACCTGAGCCTGAACCTCGATGCGCTCAACCTCAACGACCCGGTCGCGAAGTACTACAACGACATCCCCGGCGCGGACAAGGTGCCGCTGAGCTTCTACCGGAACGGCCGCCAGACCTACCTGAGCCTGCGTTACAGGTTCTGACGCCGTATCCTGTCCGTGGGTCGCTTCGCGGGCCCGGCTCCGTCCGGGCCCTTTCCTTCCCGGCGACGCAAGCCTGAACGGGGATGACGAGATGAAACGGTCCATCGCAAGCCGCATCGCCCTCCTTGTCCTGCCGCTCATGCTGCTCGCCGGTTGCGGCGAAGAACAGGCGCCGCAGCCGGCGCCGTCCGAGGCCATCGTCGTCCCGGCGCTGATCCCGGCGCCGGCCGAGGTGCTGCCGCGGGACGGCAGCTTCCGTTTCGACGCCGCGAGCCGGGTCGTGGCGGGAGGCGTGGCCGCCCGGCGCGTGGCCGCGCACTTTGCCGGCTGGATCGCCAGGACCAACGGCGTGGAGCCGGCCATCGTGGACGGCCCGGAGGGCGAGATCGTGTTCGCCATCGATCCGGACGCCTTCCCGGGCGCGCCGGAAGGCTACGTGCTCGAGGTCACCTCGCAGGGCGTGCACGTGGCCTCGGGCGACGAGCGCGGGCTGTTCTACGGCGCGGTGACGCTGTGGCAGCTGCTGTCGTCGGCGCCGGCCGGGGCCGTGCGCATCCCGGCCATGCGCATCGAGGACACGCCCAGGTTCCCGTGGCGCGGGCTGATGCTCGATTCGGCGCGCCACTTCCAGTCGGTCGAGGAGATCAAGCAGCTGCTCGACGCGATGGCGCTGCACAAGCTCAACGTGTTCCACTGGCACCTGACCGACGACCAGGGCTGGCGGATCGAGATCCGCAGGTACCCGAGGCTCGCCGAGGTCGGCGGCTGCCGCATCCCGGCCGGAGAGGCCGGCATCGACCCGGCCAGCGGCAGGCCGAGGCCGTACTGCGGCTACTACACCCAGGACCAGATCCGCGAGGTCGTGCGTTACGCCGCCGAGCGCCATATCACCGTCGTGCCCGAGTTCGACATGCCCGGGCACGTGCAGGCGCTGGTGGCGGCCTATCCGCAGTACGGCTCGCTGGGCGACACGCCGCCGGTGTCGAACGAGTGGGGCGTGCACCAGTACCTGCTGAACGTGGACGAGGACACCTTTTCCTTCGTCCGGGACGTCCTCGACGAGATCCTGGAGCTGTTCCCGTCGCAGTACATCCACGTCGGCGGCGACGAGGCGGTGAAGGACCAGTGGAAGGCCTCGCCGCGGGTGCAGGCGCGGATGAAGGAGCTGGGCATCGCCGACGAGGACGCGCTGCAGGCCTGGTTCGTGGGCCGCCTGCACGAATACCTCTCGGGCAAGGGGCGCCGCCTGCTCGGCTGGGACGAGATCCTCGATGGCGGGATACCGGAGGACGCCGTGGTGATGTCGTGGCGTGGCACCGAAGGCGGTGCGAGGGCGGCGCGAGCCGGCCACGAGGTGGTGATGGCGCCGGTGGACACCCTCTACCTCGACTACCTGCAGACTGACTCGCCGAACGAGCCGCCCGGCCGGCCACGTCTGGCCCCGCTGGAGGCCGTGTACGGTTTCGAGCCGGTGCCCGACGGCCTGTCGCCGGTCCAGCAGATGCGCGTGATCGGCGTGCAGGCCAACGTCTGGACCGAGCACATGCGCACGTGGGAGCGCGTGCAGCATGCGATCTTCCCGCGGATCGCGGCGCTGGCCGAGACCGCCTGGTCGCCGAAGGCGCGCAGGGACTTCGCCGGCTTCCTGCAACGGCTGCCGGCGCAGCTGGCGCGCTATCAGGCGTTCGGCATCGCCTACGCGAAGACGCCGTTCGAGGTGCGGGCGGACGTCGAGCCCACCGGTGTGCCCGGCACCGTGCGCGTGTCGCTGCGCGCGCCGCTGGACTATGCGATCCGCTACACCATGGACGGCAGCGAGCCGGATGCCGACTCGACCCTGTACGAGGCGCCGTTCGAGGCCACGCTGCCGCTGGAGATCCGCGCCGCCACGTTCCATGGCATGGCCATGCTGGCCCCGGCCACGCGCCACGTGGTCGACGGGGCGTCCCTGCGCGTGCGCACCGACGAGCAGCTCGCCACCTGTCCCGATACCGGCCGCCTGCTGCTGCGGCTGGAGGACGACGGCCCGGCCGACGGCGAGCGCGCGATCTTCAACGTCACGATCTTTTACCCGTGCTGGCTGTGGCCGGATGCCGCGCTCGACGGCGCCGCGGCGGTGAAGGCGCGCCTGGGGCGGATCCCGTACTACTTCCAGCTCGCGCACGACGAGCGGCACCGCGCGTTCCTGCCGGCCGGGACGGCGCATGGCGAGCTGCTGGTGCAGGCGGGCGGTTGCGATGGCGTGGAGGTGGCGCGGATCCCGCTGCCGGAGCGGACCGGCGCGGACGGCTTCGTCGAGGTCGAGGCGCCGCTGCCGCCGGAGGCCGCCGGGCGCACCGGGCTGTGCCTGACCCCCACCGGCGACACGCGCCCGGCGATGTGGGTACTCGACCGCGTGGAGCTGGTGCCGCGCTGAACCTGCGGGTGGCATGGCGCGGCGCGTGCGGCCGCCTGCGCCGTGCGCCGGCCTCAGTACAGCAGGTAACGCTCGCGCAGCGCGAGGAACTCCCGCAGTTGCGCCTGCCAGCGCGCCTCGATCGCCCCGGGGCTTTCACCGGCGAGGATCGCCTCGCGCAGCCACCCGTTGCCGGCCAGCTGGTCGAAGAACGGCGGGTCGCCGTCGAGGAATGCGAAGTCGTCGGGGTACATCGCGCGCAGCGTGGCGAGCAGGGCCACGCCGGTGCGGAACGGCCGGAACGCCGCCGGGTCGGTAACGTGCAGCTGCACGCCGCCGCAGCGCCTGCCGGCGTGCTTGGAAAAAGTGGGCATGAACCAGACCGGGCGGAAGCGCACACCGGGCAGGCCGAGCGCGTTCATGCGCGCCGCGAGCGCATCGGCGTCCACGTACGGCGCGCCGACGGTCTCGAACGGGCGCGTGGTGCCGCGCCCCTCCGAGACGTTGGTGCCTTCGAGCAACGCGGTGCCCGGATAGACCAGCGCGGTGTCCGGCGTGGGCATGTTCGGCGACGGCGGCACCCATGGCAGCGCGTGCCCCGGTTCACGCATGTCGCGCCGCCAGCCGCGCACCGGCACCACCTCGAGCCGCGCGCCGATGCCGAAGGCCCCGTTGAACAGGCGCGCCAGCTCGCCGATGGTCATGCCGTGGCGTACCGGGATGGGATACATGCCGACGAACGAGGCGTACTCCGGCTCCAGCACCGGGCCTTCGACCTCCACGCCGCCGACCGGGTTGGGACGGTCGAGCACCACCACCGGGATGCCGGCGCGGGCCGCCGCCTGCATCACCTTCGCCAGCGTGTACGGGTAGGTGTAGAAGCGCGCGCCGGCGTCCTGGATGTCGAACAGCAGCACGTCGATACCGCGCAGCATCTCCGGCGTCGGTTCGCGGTGCTCGCCGTAGAGGCTGTAGGCGGGCAGGCCGGTCGCGGCATCGCGCGTGGTGGCGACGGCGTCGCCGGCCTGCGCGTCGCCCCGAACGCCATGCTCGGGGCCGAACAGCGCGACCAGCTCGACCTCCGGGTGCCGGTGCAACAGGTCGACGGTGCTGCGCAGTTCCCGGTCGACGCCGGTCGGGTTGGTCACCAGGCCGACGCGCCGGCCGCGCACCAGGTCCAGGCGCCCGGACAGCAGCACCTCGATGCCGGGAAGCACGGGTGCGTTGTCCGTCGCGCGCGCCGTCACCGCGCAGCACGCGAAGGCGAGCGCAAGCGCCGCCAGCGTGCGTGTCCATGCCTGGACAAGCGATGTCCCGTGCCCACGCGGAACGGGACATGACGCGTGTCCGGCTGCGCCACCGGAGCATCGGGCGTGGATCCGGCCGGCCATCGCGTTCGGCCTCTGCTATCGTGTGGGGAGGGGGTTATAGCACGGGACTTTCCAGCCGCCCGCGGCGGTCTGCGCAGGCGGAAGGACACGATCATGCAGGCGGATGCCCACGGTAACCCGACGATCGCGCCCCGGCCCTGCGGCGCCCGCGCGCGGCCGGATTCCGCCGCGCATCGCGTTGCCGGAGCCATGTGCCGGACAGGTCCCGCCAGCGCCCCGCAGAACTACTTCCCGACGAGGACGCAACCGACATGTCCGTATCCAACCGTTTCCGCAGCGCGATGCTGCTGCTTGCCGGCATGACAGGCCTGGTCCACGCCGCCACTACCGCCGATGACGCGCCGCCGCTGCCGGTGGCGACGATGCTCGGCATCACGCCGACGGAGGAATCGCGCGACTACGTCGCCAACAAGCGCCAGTTCCAGCTGCACACGCTGCTGACCGAGCAGCGCCATCCCAGGACGATGGACCTGAGCCGGCGGATCGCGAACGACACCGTGGCCGGGCTGCAGGCGCTGCTGTCGGTGGACGAGGACGTGGCGCGGACAATGGATGCCGTCGCCGCAGATCCGGCGCGGCTGGCTTTGCTGGAGCAGGCATCGGCGGCGATGCAGCGCGCGCTGCGCGAGGGCCACCGCCTGTATTTCTATGGCACCGGGTCCACCGGCCGCCTGGCCGAGACGCTCGAGAGCGGGCTGTGGCGTCCGTTCTGGCTGCGCGCCGCGGCACAGCCGTTCTGGCCGAAGATCGAGGCCGCGCTGCCGGGCATCGCAGACCGCGTGCGCGGCGAGATCACCGGTGGCGACCGCGCGTTGATCAGTTCGCTGGAGGGCTTCGAGGACCTGCAGCTGATCGGCCGCCTGCAGCTGCAGGACAACGGCATCGCCGCGGGCGACGTGGTGTTCGCGGTGACCGAGGGCGGCGAGACCTCGGCGGTGATCGGCACCGCGCTGCGCGGCGCCGAGATCAACGGCAACGATCCCTCGCGCACCTGGTTCGTCTACAACAACCCGGACGAGGTGCTGCTGCCGTTCGAACGCAGCCGCAGCGTGCTCGAGCACCCGGGCATCACCAAGATCAATCTTGCCACCGGGCCGCAGTCGATCACCGGCTCCACCCGCATGCAGGCCACCACCACCAGCCTGTACGCGCTGGGCGTGGCGATGGAGGACGCGATCCGTGGCCTGCTCGCGCCGCTGCTGACCGCAGAGGAGATGCGCGCGCTGGGCTTCGCCGAAGGCGCGGGCATCGCCTCGCGGCTGCGCGACTTCGGCCGGCTCCAGCAGGCGGTCGCGGCCACCGCGCCGGAACTGGCGGCGTGGACCGAGCGCGAGGCCGCCACCTACGCCGCCGGGCACCACGCGACCTACCTCGCGCTGCGCGCGCTGATGCCGGTGTTCGTGGACGTGACCGAACGCTCGCCGACCTTCCGGCTGGCGCCGCTGGACCGCGTGGACGCGGAGGAACGCCGCTCGTGGATCCAGGTCTGGGCGCCGGTGGAGGATGCCGGCAGTGCCTGGGACGCGCTGCTGCACCGCCCGTTCCACGGCCTGGATCCGGCGCTGTACGAGGCGCCGTTCACGCAGCAGATCGACGACCCGTTCCTCAGGCGCGCCGCGCTGCGGAGCCTGGCGCTGGCCGGCGGGGAACAGCGCCTGCTGTACGACCTGTCGTTCTCGGAAGGCAACATGCGCCGCGGCGGCCCGGCCGCGGGCGACCTCGGCGCGGCGATCCTGCTCGGCGACGAGACGCCTGGCGAACGCGGCCTGGCCTGGCTGCGCGCCTTCGCCGGCGCCGGCGCGTCGCTGTTCGTGGTGCGCGTGGCCGAGCAGCCGCTGCCGGAAGGCGCCGGGGCCGCGATGCGCGCGGCCGCGCCGGACCTGCACCTGCTCGACGTCCGCATCCCGTCCGGCGACGCGCTGGAGCTCAACCGCACGCTCGCGCTGAAGATGCTGCTCAACGCCCATTCCACCGGCGTGATGGCGAAACTGGGCCGCGTGGTCGGCAACACCATGACCGCGGTGCAGCCGGGCAACCTCAAACTGATCGGCCGCGCGACCTACCTGGTCCAGTCGCACGTCAACGCGGTGCTGGCCAGCCCGGCCTGGCGCGCGTCGTATCCGGCGCACGGGCCGCTGGGCTACGCCGACGCCAACGCCATCCTGTTCGACATCATCGGGCAGCGCCGCACGGATCCCGCGCTCGCGGCGAACCCCGAGGTCGAGCTGTGCATCGTGCGCATCCTCGAGAGCCTGCGCCTCGGCCGCCCGGTCCCGTGGGCGGACGCCGCCGCGCTGCTGCGCGAACAGCGGCTGGACGACTACCTGGCCGCGTTCGACGGGGGCTGAGCACCCTCAGCGCCGCGGCGCATCGTCGCGGCGCCCGTCCATGCGCAGCAGCAGGTCGCGTAGCGGGGTGAGCCGCGTGGCCAGCCCCGCGATCACGCCCAGGGTGTTGGCCAGCGCATCCCGGGCATCCGCCATGCGCGTTTCGGTCAGCGCGCCCTGCGCGTACTCGATGCCGATGCCCAGCAGCACCAGGCCAAGTCCGGCGCCGAGCAATGCCGGCCAGTTGCGGAACAGCTGCACCGCGCCCGCCGCCAGCACGAAATAGGCGGCGAAATGCGAGACCTTGTCGCTGCCCTCGAAATCCGGCATCGGCGGCGGGGGCACCAGCGACACCACCACCACCGACGCGATCGCAAGGCACCACAGCGCGCACCAGAGCAGCGGGTGGCGCAGCGGCTTGAGCGAGCGTCCGAAGCGGTATGCGCTCACAGGCGGAAGCTCAGGTCGCCGACCAGGAACGCGGCGTCGAAGTCCACGCCGCGGGCAAACCCCATCGCCTGGAAGCGCTCGCCCATCGCGCCGGGCAGGGTGAGTGTCTTGGCCTGCTGGCGCAACGCGTAGCGCGCGGCCTCGCCCGCGGCCCTGGCCTCGTGCGCCTGCAGCCGCCGCTCCAGGCCGTTGCCGATCAGGAAGCCGGCCTGGGTGACGTAGCCGGAGAAGTCGAAGCCGGCCGCGGTGCCGGCCTCGGCCAGCGCGGTGAAGTCCACCGAGGCGGTGATGTCCTGCAGGCCGACGCGGGCGAACACGTCCCCGACCATGCGGTGACGGTGGAAGGCGCGCAGGGTGCCGTCACGGCGGCGCGGGTCGTAGTACTCGCGCCGCGGGTGGCCGTAGTCGATGAACAGCATCGCGCCGTTGCGCAGGCCGCCGGCCACCGCCTGCACCCAGTACGGCAGTTGCGGCAGCAGCTCGGAGCGGTAGCCATCCGGGAACGGCGCGTCGAGCTGGCGCTCGACGTGGCGCACCGCGGCCGCGAGCAGGGCGTCGGCGGGACGGTCCACGGTGGCGAAGCCTTCGCCGTCGGAGACCACGTGTTCCTCCATCACCTCGCCGTCGCGGATGGCGAAGCGTGGCGTGGGCAGCGCGTCGAGCACCTCGTTGGCGAACAGCACGCCGTCCCACGCGTCCCCGATCGGCCGGTCGAGCCACGCCACCCGCGCGGACAGTTCCGGCGGCAGTTGCGACTGCAGCAGATGGCGCTGCCGCTCGCGCAGGTCGGCGCTGGGCTCGAGGATGGCGTAGCCGGCCGGCAGCGCGTCCAGTTCCGCCAGGTGCGCGAGGGCATCCCGGGCGAACGCGCCGCTGCCGCCGCCGACCTCCAGCAGGGTTGCGCCGGGGCCGAGCTGGCGCAGCACCGGGGCCAGCGCCCCGGCCACGCACTCTGCGAACAGCGGGCCGAGTTCCGGCGCGGTCACGAAGTCGCCGGTGGCGCCGAACTTGGCCGCGCCCGCGCTGTAGTAGCCCAGGCCCGGCGCGTACAGCGCCAGTTCCATGAAGCGCCAGAACGGGATCGCGCCGCCCGCGGCGGCGATCTCGCGGTGGATGTGCCCGCGCAGCCGCGCGCTGTGCGCGAGCGCCTCCTCGGGGATGGGGTCGTGGGACATGGATGGACCGGAAAAGCGACAATGCGGAAGGATAACGGCAATCCGGAGCCCGCCATGACAGGTTCGAACCCGGCCGTCCTGGTCACCGGCGCCGCGCGGCGGCTGGGCGCCGCCATCGCGCGCCGCCTGCACGCCGAAGGCTACGACGTGGCGCTGCACTGCCACCGCTCGCGCGGGGAGGCGGAGGCGCTGGCCGCGGAGCTGGAGGCGGCACGCCCCGGCAGCACGCTGGTGCTGCAGGCGGACCTCATGCAATTCGACCGCCTGCCGGAGCTGGTGGCCAAGGCCGTGGGCCGCTTCGGCCGGCTGGACGCGCTGGTGAACAACGCCGCGGCGTTCTTCCCGGTGCCGTTCGGCCAAATCACCCCGGCGCAGTGGGACGGGCTGTTCGCGGTGAACGCGCGCGCGCCGTTCTTCCTCGCCCAGGCCGCGGCGCCGCACCTGAAGGCCGCGCGCGGCGCCGTGCTCAACATCAGCGACGTGTACGCGCGGCAGCCGCGCGCCGACCTGGCCGCCTACGTTGCCAGCAAGGGCGCGCTGGAGGCGGCCACCCGCGCGCTCGCGGTCGCGCTCGGCCCGGAGGTGCGGGTCAACGCGATCGCGCCGGGCGCGATCCTGTGGCCGGAGGACGCGCAGGACGGGGAGCTGCAGGCGCGCATCCTCGCGCGCACCGCGCTGGGCCGCACCGGCACCGTGGAGGAGATCGCGGCCACCGCGCTGTGGCTGCTGCGCGACGCCGGCTACACCACCGGCAGCGTGGTCGCGGTGGACGGCGGCCGCGACCCGCTGTGACGGGCCGCGGCCGCATGGCCGGGCCGGCTCAGGCGCGGGCCGGCAGGAACGCGTGTTCCAGGTCGCTGCCGCGGAATGCGGCCGGGACCTCGCGCGACACCGCGTAGCGGTACAGCGCCGCGGAGTAGATGCCCGAGAGCGCGGACTGGACGATGCCCAGCAGCAGCACCGCGAGCAGGAACGCCGCGCCCACCGCGACCGCCAGCGCGACCGAGGCCTTCAGCGCCAGCATCACCATCACCACGCCGGCGACGACCACCAGGAAATGGATCACCCCGAAGGCCACGCCGATGCCGGCCTGGCCGACGATGTTCTCGCCCCAGGTGCGCCTGAGCAGCGAGGCGCTTTCCTTCAGCGCGTCGATCGGGCCGACGTCGCGCGACACCAGCACAGGCACCACCAGGAAGGTCGCCACCGTCCAGGCCACGCCCAGGCCGCTGCCGAGCATGCGCACGAGTGCGTGGTTCTTCCGGTCCTTCAGCGAGCGCAGCACCACGCCCACGGTCGCGGCGATGGCCGCCCAGCCGAGGATCTGCGGCAGCCGCGCCCTCGCGGCGCGCAGCCCGTCGGCCAGCGTCGGGTCGCCGCCGTCGAGGCGGATCATCGCCGCGCCGACCAGGGCGCAGTTGAAGAAGACGATCACCGAGTACTGGACGAAGTAGAACAGGAAGCCCGCCACGGCGGCGCCGATGCCGAAGCCGTCGGAGAACAGGCGCAGCGCCATGATCGGCAGCAGGAACGTGGCCATGACCACCAGCGTGGCCACCCCGGAGAACAGCGGGAACAGCAGCAGCTCCTTGTCCGAGCGCAGCACCGAGGCGCTGGCCCTGGCCAGTTCCCAGCTCCGCGAGAATTTCCCGGTCATCAGGCGTACCTCCCGTGGTTGGCGTCATCCACCCGCCCCGCCGGCTGCCCGGCCATGGGCGGGGGTCATTCTTCGACGGCGCCGGGGCGGCGGTTGTGACCCGCGTCCCGCGGCGGCCGGCCCGCGGCAGGCACGCCGGGCAGCGCGACCTCCTCCATCCGCACCCCGTGCTCGCCGGATTCCGCCCACAGTTCGGCCAGGGTGCGCCCGCTCACCGGTTCCACGACCTCCGGCGCGATCTCGGCCAGCGGCCGCAGCACGAAGGCGTGGCGCAGCTCCGGGCGCGGCAGCCGCAGGTTGCCCGGCCCCTCGCAGACCAGGTCGTCGAACAGCACGATGTCGATGTCGAGGGTGCGGTCGCCGAAGCGCGGGCCGCTGCGGTCGCGGCCGTGGGCGTCCTCCAGCGCGTGCAGCCAGGCGTTGAGCGCGTGCACGTCGAGGTCGCAGGAAACGACCGCGGCGGCGTTGACGAAGTCGGCGCCGGAAAAGCCCACCGCCGGCGTGCGGTAGGCGCGCGAGGCGCGGATGTCGCCGAAGCGTTCGCGCAATGCGGCGATGGCCAGGGCGATGTGGCGCTCGGGGTCGACGTTGCTGCCGAGGCTCAGGCAGGCGGTGTGCATGGGCGGCTCCGTGGGGGCGCCATGATCGCGCACCTGGCGCCCCGTGCGCGAGCGGTCAGGCCCCGGCCGCCGGCGCGTCCGCCTGCCGCAGCCGCACCTCCACCGGGGCGTCGCTGTGGACCTGGAACACGCGCAGGCCGAACTCGGGCAGGATCGCCAGCAGGTGGTCGAAGATGTCGGCCTGGATGCGCTCGTAGGCGTCCCAGCGCACGTCGGAGGTGAAGCAGTAGATCTCCAGCGGCAGGCCGCGGTCGGTGGGCTGCAGCTGGCGCACGATGATGGTCATGTCCTGGTGCACGCCCGGGTGGTGGCGCAGGTACTGGTCGACGTAGGCGCGGAAGGTGCCGAGGTTGGTCACGCGCCTGCGGTTGACCGGCTCGGCGCCGTAGCCGGCCAGCTTCGCGTTCCAGGCCTCGATTTCCGCGGTCTTGGCGTCGAGGTAGGCGTCGAGCAGCCGGAAGCGGCGGAAGCGCTCGATTTCCTCCGGTTCCAGGAATCGCGTGGTGTGCTGGTCGATGTACAGCGCGCGCTTGATCCGGCGGCCGCCGGATTCGGTCATGCCGCGCCAGTTCTTGAACGACTCGCTGATCAGCTTGCGGGTCGGGACCGTGGTGATGGTCTTGTCCCAGTTCTGCACCGTCACCGTGTGCAGGGCGATGTCGATGACGTCGCCATCCGCGTTCTGGCTGGGCATCTCGATCCAGTCGCCGACGCGCACGCGGCCGTCGCTGCTGATCTGCAGGCTGGCCGCGAACGAGAGGATGGTGTCCTGGAAGATCAGCATCAGCACCGCGCTGGCGGCGCCCAGGCCGGTGAGCACGTGCAGCAGCCCGACGCCGGCGAGCAGGGCGACCGAGCCGAGCGCGGCCAGTGCCAGCACGACGATCTTGGCGACCTGCAGGTAGCCCTTGATCGGCCGGTTGCGCGCGTCCGGGCGGCGCTCGTAGACCTCGTTGGCCACGTCGAGCGCGTGGCACACGGCGAGCGCCACGGTGATGACCACGAATGCCTGGCACAGCCCCGCGACGGCCTTGACCAGGCCGGGCGGCAGCCCGGGCACGACCGCGATGCCGGCGCCGATGACCAGCGCAGGCACCACGTTCGCCAGGCGCGAGACCACGCGCATGCGGCTCAGGGCCGGCGCATGCGGCCCGGCGAGCTCGGCCACCTTCGCCAGCACGCGGCGCAGGCCGCGCAGCAGCAGGTGGCGGGTGACGAAGTTCGCCAGCCAGGCCACCAGCAGCAGCGTGGCCAGCGCCAGCAGGGTCCATGCGCCGGGATATGGTGCCAGGGCCGCATGCAGGGTTTCCAGGCGGCGTTCCAGCGCGTCCATCAGCCCGTTCACGGCAGGCGTCCCCGCTCGATGACCACGCCGACCGCGCGCGCGCCGCGCACCGCGCCGGGCTTGCTCAGCTTCAGCCGCAGCCACGGCACGCCGAACTCGTCCATGACGAGCTGCGCGCAGCGTTCGGCCAGCGTCTCCACCAGGCCGAAGCCGGACTGCGAGACATACCCGATCAGGCGCTTGCTCACCGCCTTGTAGTCGAGGGCGCTGGCGATGTCGTCGGTGGCCGCCGGGCGGCGGTTGTCCCAGGCCATCTCCAGGTCGAACACCAGCGGCTGGCGGATGCGCCGCTCCCAGTCGTAGATGCCGATCACGGCCTCGATCTCGAGGCCCTCGATGAAGACTCTGTCCATGGGCGCGTGGCTCGCGTGGCGGATCGGTGGAACGCACAGGGTAGCAACCGCCCCGCGCAAATCCGAACCGCCGGTCCCGCGCGGGGAGGTCAGGCCGCCGTCTCCAGCGGTGGTAGCGTCGCCATGTCCCAGCGCGGCACGGCGCGCACGGCGGCGCCGTCGCGTTGCCCCGCCTGCAGCCGCAGCGCGCCGGCGAAGGCGATCATCGCGCCGTTGTCGGTGCACAGGTCCGGGCGCGGGAAGCAGGCACGGCCGCCGCGGCGCGCGCACATCTCCTGCAGCCGCGCGCGCAGGCGGCGGTTGGCGCCGACGCCGCCCGCGACCACGAGGGTGCCGGTGCCGGCCGCGTCCAGCGCGCGCGCGCACTTGATCGCCAGCGTGTCCACCACCGCGTCCTCGAACGCGTGCGCGATGTCGGCGCGGGTCTGTTCGGACCGGTCGGACTGCTGCCAGGCCAGCAGCACCTGGGTCTTCAGGCCGCTGAAGCTGAAGTCCAGTCCGGGCCGGTCGGTCATCGGCCGCGAGAAGCGGAACACGCCGGGCCGGCCCCGTTCCGCCAGCGCGGCCAGCTGCGGGCCGCCGGGATAGGGCAGGCCCATCAGCTTGGCGGTCTTGTCGAAGGCCTCGCCCGCCGCGTCGTCCAGGGTCTGGCCCAGCAGCCGGTATCGGCCGATGGCCTCCACCGCCACCAGCTGGGTGTGGCCGCCGGAGACCAGCAGGGCCACGAACGGCGGTTCGGGCGGGTTTTCCTCCATCAGCGGGGCCAGCAGGTGGCCCTCCATGTGGTGCACGCCGATCGCCGGCACCTCCAGCGCCCAGGCAAGCGCCCGGGCCACGCCGGCCCCGACCAGCAGCGCCCCGACCAGTCCGGGGCCGGCGGTGTAGGCCACGCCGTCGAGGTCGCGCACCGACAACCCGGCCTCGGCCAGGGTCTGGCGGACCAGCGGCAGCAGCTTGCGCACGTGGTCGCGGCTGGCCAGTTCGGGCACCACCCCGCCGTACCCGGCGTGCAGGGCCACCTGGCTGTAGACCGCGTGGGCGCGCAGGCCGGCCGGCCCGGGCAGGGCGGTGTCGTAGACCGCAACGCCGGTCTCGTCGCAGCTGGATTCGATGCCGAGGACTTTCATGGGGGAGGGGCGGCTTGCGCCGTCGCGGGGCAGGCCGCTATCATACGCGGCTCGCCCGGTCCATTGGGGCCGGTCCACAGGATCCCGAGAACCCTATGCCCAGCGTCAAAGTCCGCGAAAACGAGCCGTTCGAGTTTGCCCTGCGTCGCTTCAAGCGCACCTGCGAGAAGGCGGGCATCCTCGCCGAGATCCGCAAGCGCGAGTACTACGAGAAGCCGACCCAGGAGCGCAAGCGCAAGGCCGCTGCCGCGGTGAAGCGCCAGGCGCGCCGTCTCGCGCGCGACGCCGCGAAGCGCCAGCGCCTGTACTGATCGCGGGGCGACGACGCTCACGAAGCCGGCCGCGTGCAAGCGCTGCCGGCTTTTCGTCTTTCTGGAGATTGGCCATGGCACTGAAGCAGCAGCTCATCGACGACATGAAGGCCGCGATGAAGGCGGGCGACAAGGACCGCCTGGGCGTGATCCGGCTGATCAACGCGGCGATCAAGCAGAAGGAGGTCGACGAGCGGGTCGAGCTCGACGACGCCGGCGTGCTCGCGGTGCTGGAGAAGATGCTCAAGCAGCGCCGCGACTCCGTGAGCCAGTACGAGGCCGCCGGCCGCGAGGACCTGGCCGCCGTCGAGCGCGCCGAGATCGCGGTGATCGAGGGCTACCTGCCGGCGCGGCTGGGCGAGGCGGAGATCGCCGCCGCGGTCGAGGCCGCGATCGCCGAGACCGGCGCCAGCGGTCCGGCGGGCATGGGCAAGGTGATGGGCCTGCTCAAGCAGCGGCTGGCCGGCCAGGCCGACATGGCCGAGGTCAGCCGGGTCGTGAAGCAGAAGCTGGCCGGCTGAGTTCCGCATCCCGCCGCCTCCGCGCGGAGGCGGCCCGGCTTGCCTGCACATGGACACGATCCGTCCCGCCACCCCGGCCGACGTGCCGCTGCTGCTCGACCTGATCCGCGAGCTGGCCGAGTACGAGCGCCTCGCGCACGAGGCCCGTGGCCGCGCGGAGGACCTCGAGGCGCACCTGTTCGGGCCCCGTCCCTATGCCGAGGCGCTGGTCGCCGAGGCCGACGGCCGGCCCGCGGGCTTCGCGCTGTTCTTCCACAACTACTCGACCTTCCATTGCAGGCCGGGGTTGTACCTGGAGGACCTGTTCGTGCGCCCGGCGTTCCGCGGCCGTGGCCTGGGACGGCGGCTGATGGCGTACCTGGCCAGGCTTGCGGTCGAGCGCGGCTGCACGCGCTTCGAGTGGAGCGTGCTGGACTGGAACGCGCCGGCGATCGGCTTCTATCGCCGCCTCGGCGCGCGGCCAATGGACGAGTGGACCGTGCAGCGGCTGGAAGGCGAGGCCCTGCATGCCCTCGCGGCGGAGGCCCGGGGCTGACGCGCGCCGCCGCGGCTGCGGCAACCCGTAAACTGACGGCATGGCCATCCGCACGAGCCCGGCAGCAGCAGGCCGACGGGGGCGGGACTGATGGCCCGCATCCCCGACGCCTTCATCGACGAACTGCTGGCACGCACCGACATCGTCGAGGTGATCGCCGCGCGCGTGCCGCTGAAGCGGCAGGGCAAGGAGTACGCCGCCTGCTGCCCGTTCCACGACGAGCGCACGCCGTCGTTCACGGTGTCGCCGCAGAAGCAGTTCTACCACTGCTTCGGCTGTGGCGCCCACGGCACCGCGATTTCGTTCCTGATGGAATACGACCGGCTCGGTTTCCTCGACGCGGTGGAGGAACTGGCCCGCCGCGCGGGCATGGAGGTGCCGCGCGAGACGCAGCAGCGCAACCAGGACCCGGAACTCCGTGACCTGTACGCGGCGCTGGAGGCGGCCGCGGAATTCTTCCGCCGCCAGCTCGCCGCCAGCCCGCGGGCACGCGCCTACCTCGAGGCGCGCGGCGTGGGCGAGGCCGCGTGCGGGCACTTCGGCCTCGGCTACGCGCCGGACGGCTATTCGGCGCTGAAGGACGCGCTCGGCACCAGCGAGCGGCGCATGCGCCTGCTCGAGCGCGCCGGCCTGTTCTCGCGCAACGACCGCGGCCACGTGTACGACAAGTTCCGCGACCGGCTGATGTTCCCGATCCACGACCGCCGCGGGCGGGTGATCGCCTTCGGCGGCCGCGTGCTCGACAGGGAGGCCGGGCCGAAGTACCTCAACTCGCCGGAGACGCCGCTGTTCCACAAGGGCCGCGAGCTGTACGGCCTGTGGCAGGTGCGGCAGTCGCGCTCGAAGATCGAGCGGCTGATCGTGGTCGAGGGCTACATGGACGTGATCGCGCTGTTCGAGCACGGCATCCAGAACGCCGTGGCCACGCTCGGTACCGCGACCACGCTCGACCACGCCGAGCTGCTGTTCCGCAACGCGCCGGACGTGTACTTCTGCTTCGATGGCGACAACGCCGGGCGCAAGGCAGCGTGGAAGGCGATGGAATCGGTGCTGCCGCGGATGCGCGACGGCCGCCAGGCATTCTTCCTGTTCCTGCCCGAGGGCGAGGACCCGGACAGCCTCGTGCGCCACGAGGGTGCGTCGGGGTTCGAGGCGCGGCTGGCGCAGGCGGTGCCGTTGTCGCAGTTCTTCTACGACACGCTGTCCGAAGGCATCGCGCTGTCCACGCTCGATGGCAAGGCGCGGCTGGCCGAACGCGCCCGGCCCTTGCTGGCGCGGATCCCGGACGGCGCCTTCGGCGACCTGATGCGCCAGCGCCTGACCGAGCTGACCGGCGTGGGCGTGCGCCAGCCGTCCCCGGAGCCGCAGCCGGCGGACCGGCGCCCGCGCAGGCCCGCGCCGCCTCCGGCGCCGAAGCGCAGCCTGGTCCGCGCCGCGATCACCCTGCTGCTGCAGCGGCCGTCGCTTGCGCTGGAGCTGCCGCTGCCGCTGCGCCTGGCCGCGCTGCGCCAGCCGGGCGTCCCGCTGCTGGTCGAACTGGTGGAACTGGTGCACGCGCGCCCGGACATCACCACGGGCGTGCTGATCGAGCATTTCGACGGCCGCGAGGAAAGCGCGGCGCTGCAGAAGCTGGCCAGCCAGTCGCTGCCCGGCGACGACCAGGCGCTACGCGCGGAGTTCCTCGACTCGGTCGCGCAGCTGGAGCGGATGATGGTGCAGCAGCGCATCGACGAGCTGCAGGACAAGCAGCGCACCAGCGGCCTCGACGAGGCCGACAAGGCCGAGCTGCGCGAACTGTTGCAGGCGCGGCTCGCCGCGCGCTGAGCGGGTGCCTCAGTCCCCGCCTGGCGTTCTCGACAGCCGTGCGGCCAGGCCGCCGGCGACCGCGCCCGCGAGCGCCGGGCCGAAGCCGGGAACGACGGCCAGCGCCAGTTCGAACGGCCACAGGTTGTGCGAGGTCGGATCGGGCACGACTTCGTACACCACGCGCGCCATGACCGCCGCCGGCACGGAAGCGCCGGCGGCCAGCGTGGTCCGCACCAGCCCCGCGGGCGACAGGACGCGCGCCAGCGCGGCCATGCAGCCGACCACGACAAGCCCCGCGTCCGGCAGTGCCGAGGGCAGCGAGAAGGCCGGGCTGTCGCAGGGAATGCTCCAGTAGGGAATGCCGACGGCGAGGAAGCCCGCCGCAAAGGCGAGGACAAGCATCCGTCGGCGGGTGGTACGCATCGTGGTTGCTCCGGCCGGGGTCAGCGCCGCATGGCCCGGGCCAGGGTGGCGGGCAGCCCGGCCTCGGGCATGATGGGCGCGTCGGCCATGCGGGCGGAGGATGCGATGCAGCTGGGGATGATCGGACTCGGGCGCATGGGCGCCAACATGGCGCAGCGGCTGGTGCGTGGAGGCCATGCCGTGGCCGGCTACGACCCGTCACCCGACGCGCGTGCCCGCGCGCAGGAAGCGGGCATCGCCACGGCCGGTTCCCTGGAGGCGCTGGTCGCCGTGCTCGACGCGCCACGCGCGCTGTGGCTCATGGTGCCGGCGGGTGATCCGGTCGACGCGGCCCTCGCCGTGCTGCGGCCGCTGCTGGCGCCCGGCGACGTGGTCGTGGATGGCGGCAATTCGTACTACCGCGACAGCCAGCGGCGGGCGGAGGAACTGCGGGCCGGGGGGATCGCGTTCCTCGACGTCGGCACCAGCGGCGGTGTGTGGGGACTGTCGGAGGGCTACAGCCTGATGGTCGGCGGCGATGCGGACACGGTGTCGCGGCTGGCGCCGTTGTTCGCGGCGCTGGCGCCTGCACCGGACCGCGGCTGGGCCCATGTCGGCCCGGCCGGCGCGGGGCATTTCGCCAAGATGATCCACAACGGCATCGAGTACGGCCTGATGCAGGCCTACGCCGAGGGCTTCGCGATCCTCGAGCGGCGGCGCGACCTCGTGCCCGACGTGGCGCAGGTCGCCGAGGTCTGGCGCCACGGCAGCGTGGTGCGGTCCTGGCTGCTCGACCTCGTGGCCGACGCGCTGCGCCGCAACCCCCACCTCGACGGGATCGCGCCGTACGTGTCCGATTCCGGCGAGGGGCGCTGGACCGTGGCCGAGGCCATCGCGCTCGACGTCCCCGCGCCGGTCATCACCCAGTCGCTGCTGGCACGGCTGCGCTCGCGCGACGAAGAAGCCTTCGCCGACCGCCTGCTGGCCGCCATGCGCAACGCCTTTGGCGGCCATGGGGTCAGGCCGGCCTGAGCACGGCCCGGCCTGCACTGGATCAATGCGGGCCACCGGCGGTGATGTTCCCATGACCACGTCCCCTGAACCGGAGGCAGTGCGATGTTCACCCACATCCTGATCGCGAGCGACGGGTCCGCCCTGGCCGGCAAGGGCCTGGACGCGGGGCTGGCGCTGGCTGCCGCGCTCAAGGCCAGGGCCACCCTGGTCACCGTGTCCGATCCCTGGCAGGCGTTCATGACCGCCGAACCCTCCGCGCTGGTGGTGGACGCCGAAGTGCGCGAGGAGCAGCGCAGGCAGAAGGAGGCCAGGGCCCGGGCGGTGCTCGAGGACGGCCGCGAACGCGCGGCGCGCGCGGGAGTGTCGCTGGAGACGGTCTACGTGCCCGAGCGGCTGGCCGACGAGGCCATCCTCGAGACCGCGGACCGGGTCGGCGCGGACCTGATCGTGATGGCCTCCCACGGCCACCGCGGCGTGCGCAAGCTGCTGCTGGGCAGCCAGACCCAGTCGGTGGTCACCCGCAGCCACCTGCCGGTGCTGGTGGTGCGCTGACCCTGGGCATCGCGGGCGGTGGCCGGCCAGGCCCGGCGCATCCGGCCGCCGTGGCGGGTGTCACCACCCGAACAGCTTGAAGTAGGTCTGCGGCGGATCGTCGCCGGTCCGGGTCGAATGCACGCGGCCGTCGCGCAGGTACAGGTAGTAGCCCGGGCCGCGCGGAGGTTGCACGTGGATCAGGACCAGCTGGCCGCCCACGCGGTATTCGGTGATGACGTCGCCATTGGATTCGCGGCGCACGTTCTGCACCGCCTCGGGCGGGATCTCGATCCCGTCGGGCAATGGCGGTGGTGTGGACGCGCAGGCGGCCAGGCACAGCAGCAGTGCGGGAACCAGGGAACGGGCGGGACGGGGGAACGTGGGGCGCATGGCGGCTCTCCGGCGCGGAGGCTTCGATTATGCGCCCGCCGCGCGGGACGCGGGGTGACCTGCGTCCGGCAGCGGTTCCCCCCGTTCCGGCGGGCGGGGCGGCAGGGGCGTAGAATCCGCCCATGCCAAGGCTCGTGCTGATCGACGGCTCCTCGTACCTGTTCCGCGCCTACCACGCGCTGCCGCCGCTGACCAACGCGGAGGGCGAGCCGACGGGGGCGCTGTTCGGGGTGGTCAACATGCTGCGCGCGACGCTGAAGGAGCGGCCGGACTACGCCGCCTTCGTGGTCGACGCCAGCGGGCCGACGTTCCGCGACGAGCTGTACCCGGAATACAAGGCGCACCGCCCGCCGATGCCGGAGGACCTGCGCGCCCAGGTCGAGCCGATGTGCAGGATCGTCGAGGCGCTGGGGTTCAGCATCCTGCGCGTGCCCGGGGTCGAGGCCGACGACGTGATCGGCACGCTCGCGGTGCAGGCCGCGGCCGAGGGCATCGACGTCACCATCTCCACCAGCGACAAGGATTTCGCGCAGCTGGTGCGGCCCGGGATCGGGCTGGTCAACACCATGACGGGCAGCCGCCTCGACAGCGAGGAGGCGGTGGTGGAGAAGTTCGGCGTGCGTCCGGACCAGATCGTCGACATGCTGGCGCTGATGGGCGACAGCGTGGACAACATCCCCGGCGTGCCCAAGTGCGGCCCCAAGACCGCGGCGAAGTGGCTGGCCGAGTACGGTTCGCTCGACGGCGTGATCGCCAACGCGGGCGCGATCAGGGGCAAGATCGGCGAGAACCTGCGCGAGTCGCTGTCGTTCCTGCCGCTGGGCAGGCGGCTGGCGACGATCCGGACCGACGTGGAACTCGGCTTCGGGCCGCGCGACCTCGCGTTGCGCGAGCGCGACGTCGACGCGCTGCGCGCGCTGTACACGCGCTACGGCTTCAACCAGGCGCTCAAGGAACTCGATGGCAACGGCGGGCCGGACGCGAAGGAGAAGGAGCCCGGGCGCGCGCGCGGCAGCGGCCGCGTGTCCGCGCCCGCGCGGGAAGCCCCCGCGCCGCCCGCGGCGGAGCTGTCCGCCCCGGGCGAGTACGAGGCGATCCTGACGCAGGAGCGGTTCGACGCCTGGCTGGAGCGGCTGCGCGCCGCGGACGCGTTCGCGCTCGACACCGAGACCGACTCGCTCGACCCGATGCGCGCCCGGCTCGTCGGCATCAGCTTCGCGGTCGAGCCCGGGCGCGCGGCCTACCTGCCGCTCGCGCACGACTATCCCGGCGCGCCGGCGCAGCTCGATGCCGGCCGGGTGCTGGAGGCGCTGCGGCCGCTGCTGGAGGATCCGGGCAGGCGCAAGATCGGCCAGCACGGCAAGTACGACCTGCACGTGTTCCGCCGGCATGGCGTCGAGGTGCGCGGCTACGCCGAGGACACCATGTTGCAGAGCTACGTGCTCGACTCCAGCCAGCGCCACGACATGGATTCCCTGGCCCGCCGCCTGCTCGGGTACGGGACGCTGAAGTACGAGGAGGTCGCCGGCAAGGGCGCCAGGCAGATCCCGTTCTCCTCGGTCGCCATCGAGGATGCCACCCGCTACGCCGCCGAGGACGCCGACATCACGATGCGGCTGTTCCGGGTGCAGGCGCCGCGGCTGGCGGCCGAGCCGTCGCTCGAGCGCGTGTACCGGGAGATCGAGATCCCGCTGGTGCCGGTGCTCCAGCGCATGGAGGCGTATGGCGTGATGGTGAACGCCGACGAGTTGCGGCGGCAGACCGCGGACCTGTCGCGCAGGATGCTGGCCGCGCAGCAGAAGGCCACCGGACTTGCCGGGCGCACCTTCAACCTCGATTCGCCGAAGCAGCTGCAGGCGCTGCTGTTCGACGAGCTGAAGCTGCCTGCCGTGCTGAAGACGCCGACCGGCCAGCCCTCGACCAACGAGGAGGCGCTGGAGGCGATCGCCGACCTGCACGAACTGCCGCGCGTGATCCTCGAATACCGCGGCCTGGCGAAGCTGCGCAGCACCTACACCGAGAAGCTGCCGGAGATGATCAACCCGGAAACCGGCCGGGTGCACACCAGCTACCACCAGGCCGGGGCCGCGACCGGGCGGCTCGCCTCCAGCGATCCCAACCTGCAGAACATCCCGATCCGCACCGAGGACGGCCGCCGCATCCGCCGGGCCTTCGTCGCGCCTCCGGGCCGCAGGCTGGTGGCCTGCGACTACTCGCAGATCGAGCTGCGGATCATGGCCCACCTGTCGGAGGATCCCGGGCTGCTGTCGGCGTTCGCCGCCGGCGCCGACATCCACCGTGCCACCGCCGCGGAGGTGTTCGGGCGCAGGCTGGAGGACGTGACGCCGGAGGAACGCCGTGCCGCCAAGGCGATCAACTTCGGCCTGATGTACGGCATGAGCGCGTTCGGCCTGGCGCGCAACCTGGGCATCGGCCGCGGCGAGGCGCAGGACTACATCGCCACCTATTTCGCGCGCTACCCGGGCGTGCGCGACTTCATGGAGCGCATCCGCCAGCAGGCGCGCGAGCAGGGCTACGTCGAGACCGTGTTCGGCCGCCGCCTGTACCTGGAGTACATCCGCCGCGGCACCCAGGCGCAGCGCGCTGGCGCCGAGCGCGCCGCGATCAACGCGCCGATGCAGGGCACCGCCGCCGACATCATCAAGCGCGCGATGATCGACATCGACCGCTGGCTGGCCGGGCAGGGCGGGCAGGCGCAGATGATCCTGCAGGTCCACGACGAGCTGGTGTTCGAGGTGGACGAGGGGTTCGTGGACACCCTGCTGCGCGAGGTCCCGGCGCGGATGGCGGCGGCTGCGGAACTGCGGGTTCCGCTGGTGGTCGAATCCGGCGTCGGTGCCAACTGGGAAGAGGCGCACTGACGCGCGGGTTCAGCATGTTGAATACGGCGCGCGCGAGCAGGATCAACCATTTGCAGGCGTTACACGCGCCGCCACCTGCGCCTGCCGCCGGCAACCTGCGGAAAATGCCGTGCCGGAACGGGTAAACGGAGCCTGAATTCCATCGGGAAAGACACGGGATCTTCACGAACTTTCCATGTCCGTGGTGGTCAGATGGCACGCGACAGATGCAACGTCTGTCGCTGTAGATCCTCCTCCAATCCCCTGGAGTGATCTCCCCCCGGAACGAAGACTTTTCCCCGAGTCCCGTTCCCCCGGCCCCGCAGGCTCCCCCCTGTCTGCGGGGCTTTTTATTGCCCGCGTTCCGCCAGCCGCCGCGCGCGGGGCGGATGCCGCCTCAGCCCAGCTCGCGCAGCCAGTCGCGAGGCCGCAGGTAATCGGACAACCGCTGCTCGGGGCTGCCGTCTTCCGGCGCGTAGCCGTATTCCCAGCGCGCCAGCGGTGGCATGCTCATGAGGATCGATTCGGTGCGGCCACCGCTCTGCAGGCCGAACAGGGTGCCGCGGTCGTACACCAGGTTGAACTCCACGTAGCGGCCACGGCGGTACAGCTGGAACTGGCGCTCGCGTTCGCCGTATGGCGTGTCCTTGCGGCGCTCGACGATCGGCAGGTAGGCGTCGAGGAAGCCGTCGCCGACCGCGCGCAGGTAGGCGAACTCGCGTTCGAAGTCGCCGGTGAGGTCGTCGAAGAACAGGCCGCCGACGCCGCGGGTCTCGCCGCGGTGCTTCAGGTGGAAATACTCGTCGCACCAGCGCTTGTGCGCCTGGTAGCGTTCCTCGCCGCCGAACGGCCCGCACAGCGCGCGCGCGGTGCGGTGCCAGTGCAGGATGTCCTCGTCGAAGGGATAGAACGGCGTCAGGTCGAAGCCGCCGCCGAACCACCAGGCCACCGTCCTGCCGTCGCGCATCGCGCGGAAGTGGCGCACGTTCGCGTGCGTGGTCGGCAGGTAGGGATTGCGCGGGTGGAACACCAGCGACACGCCCACCGCCCGCCACGAGGCGCCGGCCAGTTCCGGGCGGCTGGCGGTGGCCGAGGGCGGCAGGGCGTCGCCGGAGACGTCGGAGAAGCCGATGCCCGCCTGCTCGAATACCGCGCCGTCGCGCAGCACGCGGGTGCGGCCGCCGCCGCGCAGGCGCGAACCGGACGCGCCCGGCTCGCGCCGCCAGGCGTCCTCGCGGAAGCGGGCGGTGCCGTCGGCGGCTTCGATGGCGGCGCAGATGCGGTCCTGCAATCCGGTGAGGTAGTCGCGTACGGCGTCGAACTCTTCCACTGGAACGTGCCCCGGAACGGATGGGTGGCCGGAAAGTTTGCCCCGGGGCGCGCATGCCCGCCACCGGCGCGTCACCCGGTGGTCGCCTGGGCTGTGGCCGGGGAAGGACGGGTGGGGCCGTCGCCCCGCCCGCCACGGCGTCATTTCAGGGTGCGTTCGAACAGCTCGAGGATGCGGCGGTACTGGTCGTACCACGACTCGGGGTGCACGAAGCCGTGCCGCTCCATCGGGTAACTGGCGAACTCCCACTTGTCCTTGCGCAGCTCGATCAGGCGCTGCACCAGCATCACCGAGTCCTTGTAGAACACGTTGTCGTCGATCATGCCGTGCGCGATCAGCAGGTGGTCCTGCAGGTTGGCGGCGTACTCGATCGGCGACGAGACGCGGTAGGCCTCCGGGTCGATGTCCGGCGTGTTGAGGATGTTGCTGGTGTACTCGTGGTTGTACTGGGTCCAGTCGGTGACCGGGCGCAGCGCGGCGCCGGCCTTGAACGTGCCGGGCGCGCGGAACAGCGCCATGAAGGTCATGAAGCCGCCGTAGCTGCCGCCGTAGATGCCCACGCGTTCGCGGTCGCCCTGGCGGTGCTCGACCAGCCAGTCGATGCCGTCGAGGTAGTCCTCCAGCTCCGGATGGCCCATGCGCCGGTAGATCGCGGTGCGCCAGTCGCGGCCGTAGCCGGCGCTGGCGCGGTAGTCCAGGTCGAGCACGATGTAGCCGCGCTGCACCAGCAGGTTGTGGAACATCTGCTCGCGGAAGTAGTTCGGCCAGCGGTCGCTGACGTTCTGCAGGTAGCCGGCGCCGTGCACGAACAGCACGATCGGGTAGCGGCGGCCGGGCTCCAGCGTCTTCGGGCCGTAGTACTTGCCCCAGATCACGCCGGCGCCGTGCCTGGACGGCACCTGCACGTATTCGGGTTGCAGCCACTCGTAGGCGCGGTATTCGGCGGTGCGGGTGTCGGTCAGCGTGCGCAGGTTGCCGCCGTCGGCATCCATCACCGCCAGCTGCGGCGGCACGTAGCTGGACGAGTGGCGCAGCAGCAGGCGCCTGCCGTCCGGCGACTGCGCGAAGTCCTCCACGCCGCCGAGCCGGGTCAGCTCGCGCACCTGGCCGCCCGAGGCCGGCACCTCGCACAGCTCGTAGGCGCCGGGGCGGGCGCGGTTGCAGACGAACAGGAACCGGCTGCCGTCACGCGACAGCGCCGGCTGCGAGACTTCCCACCTGCCCGAGGTGAGCGCGCGCGGCCTGCCCTGCTCGCCGGCGAGGTAGAGGTGCGAGTAGCCGGACTCCTCCGACAGCAGCCACAGGGTGCGCTGGTCGGGCATCCAGCCGAACTCGTTGAAGTCCCAGTTGATCCAGGCCGGGTCGGTCAGGCGGTGGCGCACCTGCGGCGCGGCGCGCTGCGGGTCCACCGTGACCAGCCAGCGGTCCTTGTTGTCGACCGAATGCAGCATCAGCGCGATGCGGTGGCCGTCCGCGGACCAGGCCAGCGCCCCCGCGCCGCGGCCTTCCAGCCGCACCGGGCGCAGGCCCTTGAGCGGCTCCTTGCCGGCGGCCCTGCGCAGCTGCGCCAGCGGGTCGGTGCCGATGCCGGGCAGCGTGTCGAGCTTGATCTCGCGCGGGGTGCCGTCGTGCACGTCCACGATCCAGAACGCCTGCCCGCGCGGCGGGTTGCGGCCGACGCGGGTGCGCACGTCCTCGAATTCCTCGTAGCCGGACTCGGTGATGTACTTCGGCATCCGGCCGCGCTGGCCGCGGTCCTCCGACTTCTTCTCGGTGGCCACGAACAGCCAGCGGCCGTCGGGCGAGAGCGCGCTGGCCGCGATCTCCACGTCCTTGCCCATGTGGATCGGCGCCGGGGCGCGGCTGCCGTCCTCGCGGCGCCACTGTTCTTCCTGTTTGCGCGCGGCTTCGCGCTGGTCGCGCTCGCGGCGGAGGGTCTCGAACAGCTCCAGCTGGCGCTCGCGCAGCAGGTCGGACTTCGGCGGCTTCGCCGGGTCGTCCTCGGCGCGCAGCGACGCGGCCTGGGTGACGCCGTCCTGCGCAGTCCAACGGTACCAGTCGTTGCCCGCGCGCCAGACCAGGGCGCCGTCGTGGCTCCATTGCAGCGAGGCCTCCATCGCGTCGGTGCGGGTGAGCTGGGCCAGCGCGCCGCTGCGCAGGTCGCGCACGAACACGTCGCCGTTGCGGACGAAGGCCATGCGCGTGCCCTGGGCGTCGTACACCGGCTGCATGCCGTCGATGCCGGCACGGCCGGCGCCTTCGAGCACCCTGGCGGGCGCGCTTGCGTCCACCGGGATGACGTTGATGTCCCGGACCGTGCTCCCGGCCCGCCTGGTGAGGAAGTAGGCGGTGCGGCCGTCCCACGACCACCAGGCGGCGTCCACCGCGGGGCCGATCCAGTCCGGGTCGTCCATGATCCGGTCGAGGGTCAGGGGTTGCGCCGGCTGGGCGGCCGCAGGGCCGCCCAGGAGCAGCAGCAGGCAAAGCAGCGAGGTACGGGTGATGGCCATGGTGTCCGGATGTGACGTTGACCTGAACGCGAGACGATAGCAGCGCGCCCGCGGCGGCGGCCCGGCCGATGGTCATGGTGGGGCGGGGCGCGGGCGGCGGGAAAACTGCGACGGCGGTTCCGCGCCCGGCGCTTTTCCCGCACAATTCCGTGCATTCCTGCCGGTTCGGGACATGCACGCCTACGTCTACAAGAGCCAGCGCCGGGCGGACACCTACGTCTACCTCGCCGCGCGCGACGACTTCTCCCGCCTGCCCGAACAGCTCCGCGCCGCACTCGGCCCCCTGCATTTCGTGCTCGAGGTGGCGCTGACCCCGGAGCGCAGGCTGGCGCGGGCGAACCCGGAGGAAGTGCGGCGCAACCTCGCCACGCGCGGCTATCACCTGCAGTTGCCGCCGGTCCCGGGCGGCCTGCCGGTCCTGGAAGACCGGAACGACGATGCCTGAAGCAAGGGCGCGCCACCACGCCATCATCGCGATCGCCATCGGCCTGATCCTGTCCCTGCTGGCCGGGTCCGGGGGGATCGCGGCCGCGTTCGCGGGCTGGCTGGCGCAGCCGGCACTGGCGCTGGGCGTGCGCGGCCTGCGCGGCGGCCTGCCGGCCACCCGCGCGGAACTGCTGCGCGACGCCGGCGCCCTGCTGGCCTGCTGGGGCGGCGCGCTTGCCGGCGCGGCCCTGCTGGTGGCCTGGCCACTCGCGGCACTGCGCGCCAGTGGCGCGCTCGGCGCGGCGCTGGCGCTCAGCGGTGCCATCGGCGTGTGCCTGGTCGCGCTGTGGAGGACCTGGCCGCTGTGGCACGGCGTCGAGCACGAAGGAGGCGGCCTGGCCCGGCACTGGCGCGCGCTGGCCGAGCAGGACGCGTCCAGCTGGCGCGGGTTCGGCGCCGCCCTCTGCGTGGGCGCGGTCGTGGCCGCGGTGCTGGCGCTGGCCTGGCCCGGGCTGCTGCCCGGGGCCGCGCGCTGGTGGCTGGCGGCGGTGGCGGTGCCCGTTTCGCCGCTGCTGCATGTGGCCGTGCAACGGCTGCGCGCGCCGGAGATGCTGGCGGGCCTGCCGGTGCTCGAGATGCCGGGGCCCGACGGCGGACAGCCCGGAGGCGGGACGATCGAGGTGCATGGCCTCGAGGCCGCGCTGTACGCCGCCGCGCGCACCGGTCGCGTGGACCGCGCGCTGGAACTGCTCGATGCCGGTGCCGACCCGTTCGCCCTGCCGCCGCCGGACGACCGCGACCAGCGCAGCCTCGCGGTGCTGGCGGCGGTGCTGCCGGACCTGCGCCTGCTGCGCGCGCTGATCGCCCGTGGCGTCGACCTCAACACCCCGCACGCGGGCATGACCCCGCTGCTGGCGGCCACGCGCGACAGCTGGCACGGCCGCCCCGAGGCGGTGATGACGCTGCTGGCCAACGGCGCCGACCCGCGCGCCACCGACGGCGAAGGCAACACCCCGCTGCACCATGCCGCACGCAGCTCCGATCCCGGTGTCGCCGCGCTGCTGCTCGACGCGGCGGCGGAACTGGGCGCCATCAACGGCGAGGGGTTCACCCCGCTGGGCGTGGCCTGCTCGGTCGGCAACTGGCGGCTCGCCCGCTTCCTGCTCGAACGCGGCGCGAAGACCGAGGTCGAAGGCGCGGTGCCGGCGCTGCTGGCCGCCGCCGGCAGCGACGAGGACGACCCGGCCGGCGTGCTGCTCCTGCTGCGCCACAAGGCGCACGTGGACAGCCGCGACAGCGAGCGGCGCAGCGCGCTGCACGTGGCCGCCGCCTGCGGCCATGCCGACATCGTCGCCGCCCTGATCGATGCCGGTGCCGACGTGCATGCGCGCGACGCGCAGGGCATGACCCCGTTGCTGGCGGCCGCGCGCGGCGGCCGCCCTGCAGCGTTCGACGTGCTGCTCGACGCGTCCGCCGACCCGCTGGCCGCGGACGACCTCGGCCGCACCGCGCTGGTCCATGCCGTCCAGGCCGAGATTCCCTCGCTGTCGCTGGTCCAGCGCATCCTCGCGCTGGGCGTCGATCCGGCCCGGGCCGACGCGACCGGCAAGCGTGCGGTGGACTATGCGGCCGAAGCCGGCCGCTGGGCGATGGTGTCGCTGCTCGACCCGGCCTACGCGCTGCCCGCCAGCGTGCGGCCCGAGGAGGGCGGGACCGCGCCGGACCGCCCGCCGCTGGAACTGCTGCGCGAAGGCCTGCTCGCAGGCCGCCACGAGGAACTGGAACGTCTGGTGCCACTGCTGTCGCCGGCGGAGCTGTCCGGCCTGCTGCGCGAGCCGGATGTCGCCGCTTCGGCCGGGAGCGTCCATTGGCTGCTCGGCCATGGCGCGGATCCCGCGTTGCCGGACGGGGCGGGCACGCTCCCGGCCTTCGAACTGTTCGGCCTCGGCGCGGATGCGGTCCCGGCGCTGCAGGCGCTGCTCGAACATGGCGCGCCGATGGCGGGCGAGGGCGGCCTGGCCAGGTTCCTCGCCGCATGCCTGGGCGGTGACCGCGCCGGGGACCGGCTGGAAGAGTTCGCCCTGCGGCTGGTCGACGGCGGCGTGGACACGCGGGGGCTGTCGCCCGCGGGCGATCCGCCGCTGTCGCTGGCCATCCACCTCGGCTGGGACCGGCTGGCGGAGCGGCTGGCCCGTGACGGCGCGCCACTGGACGCGCGCGACGCGCGCGGCATGACCGCGCTGCACCTGGCCGCCGCGCTCGGGCGCATGGAGGCGGTGAAGATGCTGGTGCGCCACGGCGCCTCGCCGGAGGAGCGTGCCAGCGACGGCCAGACCGCGCTCGGCGTGGCCCTGGCCTGCGGCCGCCGCGATCTGGCCGACTGGCTCGACTGGCGCGGCTGGCGCCTGCCGAAGCGTCCGCTGCGCGACGAGGACGTGCCCGCGGCCGCGATCGCCGGCGATGCCGACGCGGTGCGCAGGCTGCTCGACCTCGGTTTCCCGGTGGACGCGGTCGACGCGCAGGGCTGCACCGCGCTGCTGCGTGCCTGCGGCGGCGGGCACCGCGCCGTGGTCGAATTGCTGCTGGCGCGTGGCGCCAACCCGCAGCACACCGCGCATACCGGCGCCACGCCGCTGTCGGCCGCGGTGAGCATGCGTCACGGCGAGATCGTCGACCGGCTGCTCGCGGCCGGCGCGCCGCTCGAACAGCGCCTGCCCAACGACGTCACCGTGCTGATGCTGGCCGCCGCGCTCGGCCATCCGGACCTGTGCGCGAAACTGCTCACCGCCGGCGCCAACGTCCACGCCACCGACGCGCAGGGCCTGACCCCGCTGCACTGCGCGGCGCTGTACGGTTTCACCGCGCGCGACCGCGCACGCCTGCTGGCCTTGTTCGACACCCTGCTGCTGGCCGGTGCCGAGGTGGATGCCCAGGCTGCCGGCGGCGTCACCCCGCTGCTGCTGCTGCTCGGCGCGCGCGCCGAGCCCGGCACCGCCTGCGACGAGGAGGTGGTGCTGGCGGCGATGGAGCAGCTGCTCGACGAAGGGGGCTCGCTCGAGGCGCGCGACCCGCGCGGCTTCGGCCCGCTGCACCTGGCCAGCCTGCACGGCCTGCTCCAGGTCACCCGCCGCCTGCTGCGCGCCGGCGCCGACCCCGACCAGCGCGACGCGCTCAACCGCACGCCGCGCGAGATCGCGGTGATGCGCGGTTTCGTGGACGTGGCCGCCGAGTACGCGCCGCCGCCGCAGGGCGTGTCCATGGCGCGGTTCCTGCGCGACCGGAGCTGAGGGACATTACGGTTCGCCGATGAAAAAAGGCCCCGCGCACGCGGGGCCTTTTTCCATGGTCCGGGATCCGGCTCAGCGCCGCATCGAGGCGAAGAACTCGTCGTTCGACTTGGTGCTCTTCATCTTGTCGAGCAGGAACTCCATCGCCGCGATCTCGTCCATCGGGTGCAGCAGCTTGCGCAGGATCCAGATCTTCTGCAGCAGGTCCGGCTCGATCAGCAGGTCCTCGCGGCGGGTGCCGGAGAGGTTGACCGCGATCGCCGGGTACACGCGCTTCTCGGTGATCCGGCGGTCGAGGTGGATCTCGCTGTTGCCGGTGCCCTTGAACTCCTCGTAGATCACCTTGTCCATCGCGCTGCCGGTGTCCACGAGCGCGGTGGCGATGATCGTCAGCGAACCGCCTTCCTCGACGTTGCGCGCGGCGCCGAAGAACCGCTTCGGGCGGTGCAGGGCGTTGGCATCCACGCCGCCGGTGAGCACCTTGCCGGAGCTGGGCACCACGTTGTTGTAGGCGCGGGCAAGGCGGGTGATCGAGTCGAGCAGGATCACCACGTCCTTCTTGTGCTCGACCAGGCGCTTGGCGCGCTCGATCACCATCTCTGCGACCTGCACGTGGCGCGCGGCCGGCTCGTCGAACGTCGAGGAGATGACCTCGCCACGCACCGTGCGCTGCATCTCGGTCACCTCCTCCGGGCGCTCGTCGATCAGCAGCACGATCAGGTGCACTTCCGGGTGGTTGGTGGTGATCGCGGTGGCGATCTGCTGCAGCATCATCGTCTTGCCGGCCTTCGGCGGCGAGACGATCAGCGAGCGCTGGCCCTTGCCCTGGGGCGCGATCAGGTCGAGGATCCGGCCGGTGATGTCCTCGGTCGAGCCGTCGCCGCGCTCGAGCTTGAAGCGCTTGCGCGGGAACAGCGGGGTCAGGTTCTCGAACAGGATCTTGCCCTTGCTCGCCTCCGGCGGCTCGCCGTTGATCGTGTCGACCACGTTGAGGGCGAAGTAGCGCTCGCCGTCCTTCGGCCAGCGGATGCGGCCGGTGATGTGGTCGCCGGTGCGCAGGTTGAAGCGGCGGATCTGCGAAGGGCTGATGTAGACGTCGTCCGGGCCGGCCAGGTAGCTGGCGTCGGCCGAGCGCAGGAAGCCGAAGCCGTCGGGCAGGATCTCGAGCACGCCCTCGGCCTGCACGCCCTCGCTGGTGCGGGTGAGCACCTTGAGCAGGGCGAAGATCACGTCCTGCTTGCGGGCGCGGGCCACGCCCTCGTGGATGTTCAGCTGCTCGGCGATCTCCAGCAGCTTGTGCGCCGGCATCCGCTTCAGGTCGGTGAGGGTGTACTGCGGGAAGCCCTCGGGGATGGTCGGCATCGGCATGCGGCCGTGCTGGTCGTTGCCGTTCCCGTTGCCACTGCCGCCGTCGTCCTGCGGCAGCCCGTCGCGGTTGCGGAAACGGTCACGGCGGTTGCGGAAGCGGTCGCGGCGGTTGCGCCCCTGGCCTTGGCCCTGGCCTTCGAACTGCTGGCGCTGCGGCTGCTGGCCCTGGGCGCCTTCGGCGGGGGCCTCGCCGCCGCCGCCCTGTGCGGATTCGGCCTGTGGGGCCGGGGCCTGCGTGGCCTGCGGCGGCTGCGTGGCCGGCGCGGCTTCCGCAGCGGGGGCAGGCGGTGGCGGGGGCGGCGCGGGAGGCGCGGCCTCGGCCGGCGGTGCCGCCTCCGCGGGTGCGGTGTCGGGGTTGTCGGTGGCCTTGGCGGCCTTGCTCACGCGCGACCTGCGCACGCGCTTCTCGGCGATGTCGCCAGCGTCGTTGGTGTTCTCGGACAAGTGCGTATCCTCGCTCGGTGCGAGCGCCCGGCTGCGGGCAAAGGGGAAAAAGCGGAGAGGACTTCCAGATGGGTGCGGCGCGGGACGCCGCGCCGGATGCCTCAAAACTAGCACCGCGCCACGCCCGCATGCAAGCGGCCGTGGCGCTTGCGTTCATCGTCGCCGCGGCCGGCTGCGCGGCCGCGGGGCGGGCGTCAGAGCGCCCTGGCGATCATCTGCGCCAGCTGGGCCTTGCCGGCCATGCCGACCTGGGTGGCCTGGACCTGGCCGTCCTTGAACAGCAGCAGGGTCGGGATCGAGCGCACGTGGTAGCGCAGGGCGGTGGCCGGGTTCTGGTCGATGTCCACCTTCACCACCCTGGCCCGGCCGGCGTATTCCTCGGCCAGTTCGTCCACCAGCGGGGCGATGGCCTTGCACGGCCCGCACCACGGGGCCCAGAAGTCCACCAGCACGGGCTCTTTCGACTGCAGGACGGTGGCGTCGAAGTCGGCGTCGGTGGCGTGGATCACGTGCTCGCTCACGGTGGGCTCCTGGTCTGCGCGGGCGGCCCGGGCCCGGGCCGTCGGCCGCGAATGATAAACTGCGTCGATTCGCGGCGGCTTCAAGGGGGGGCCGGCCGCAGTCCCCGCGGGATCCCGGCGAATGCCGCTCCCGCCCCTGGCAGTCTGCGATGCGGGCGCCTTCCACGCAAGCGCGCCAACCGCACGGACCATCCCACGCATGAGCGACAAACCACTTACCGACATCACCTTCTCGTCCTTCGGGCTGCATCCCGAGCTGCTCGCCGGCCTCGAGGCCGCGGGCTTCACCCGCTGCACGCCGATCCAGGCGCAGACCCTCCCGCTGACGCTGGCCGGGCGCGACGTCGCCGGCCAGGCGCAGACCGGCACCGGCAAGACCCTGGCCTTCCTGGTCACCGTGGTGAACCGGCTGCTGACGAGGCCGGCGCTGGCCGAGCGCAAGCCGGAGGACCCGCGCGCGCTGATCCTGGCGCCGACCCGGGAGCTGGCCATCCAGATCCACAAGGACGCGCTGAAGTTCGCCTCGGACCTCGGCCTGCGATTCGCCCTGGTCTACGGCGGCGTGGACTACGACAAGCAGCGCGCGCAGCTGCAGGCCGGCGCCGACGTGATCATCGCCACCCCGGGCCGCCTGATCGACTACGTCAGGCAGCACAGGGTGGTGTCGCTGCACGCCTGCGAGATCTGCGTGCTCGACGAGGCCGACCGCATGTTCGACCTCGGCTTCATCAAGGACATCCGCTTCCTGCTGCGGCGCATGCCGCCGCGCACCGAGCGCCAGACGCTGCTGTTCTCGGCCACGCTCAGCCTGCGCGTGCTGGAGCTGGCCTACGAGCACATGAACGACCCCGAGAAGATCGTGGTCGAGGCCGAGACGGTCACCGCCGCGCGCGTGCGCCAGAAGATCTACTACCCGGCCGACGACGAGAAGATCCCGCTGCTGCTTGGCCTGCTCTCGCGCAGCGAGGGCGCGCGCACCATGGTGTTCGTCAACACCAAGGCGTACGTCGAGCGCGTGGCCAGGGCACTGGAGCAGGCCGGCTACCGGGTCGGCGTCCTGTCCGGCGACGTGCCGCAGAAGAAGCGCGAGTCGCTGCTGCGCAGGTTCCAGACCGGCCAGCTCGAGATCCTGGTGGCCACCGACGTGGCCGCGCGCGGCCTGCACATCGAGGGCGTCTCGCACGTCTTCAACTTCGACCTGCCGTTCGATCCCGAGGACTACGTGCACCGGATCGGCCGCACCGCGCGCCTGGGCGCCGAGGGCGACGCGATCAGCTTCGCCTGCGAGCGCTACGCCATCCACCTGCCCGACATCGAGGCCTACATCGGCCAGAAGATCCCGTCGGAACCGGTGACGCCCGAGCTGCTGGTGCCGCTGCCGCGTCCGGAGCGCCCGAAGCCCGAGGCAGGCGCGGACGGCGAGGGCGAGAGCATCCGCGAGATCTTCCGCGAGGTACGCGAGACGCGCGCCGCGGAACAGGGCCAGGGGGGGCGTTCCCGCCGACGTCGCCGCAAGCGCGGCGGCGCAGAGGAAGGGGCGGCCGTTTCCGCGCCGCAGGCGCAGGCCGCGGACGGAGGCGCGCGGCAGGCGCCCGCCCAGGCCGCCCCGGCCCCGGATGCCGCGGCCGGCGTGGACCGGCCCAGGCGCAAGCGCCGCCGCCGCCGCGGGCGCAAGCCGGAGGGCACCGAGGCCGCGAACGCCAGCCAGGCCCGGCAACAGCAGGGCGGCAAGGGTTCCTCCTCCCGGAAGGAGGCCGGGCCGCCGGAACGCAAGCCGTCGCTGCTGGCCCGCATCGGCCAGCGCCTGAAGCGGCTGGTGCTGCGCGGCCCGCGCACGCAGCACTGATGATCCCGCCGCCCGCGCCGTCGTGCCGGCGGCGCGGGCATCGCCGGGCATATCTGCGATACTTCGCGCGATGGCCGTCCTCCGCTTCGACAACGTCAGCAAGCAGTATCCGGGCGGGCACGTCGCGCTCTCCGATGTCACGTTCGAGGTCGCCGCGGGCGAGATGCTGTTCGTCACCGGGCACTCCGGCGCCGGCAAGAGCACCCTGCTCAAGCTGATCCACCTGACCGAGCGGCCCACGCGTGGCGCGGTGCTGTTCTGCGACCGCAACCTGCGGAAGGTGCGTGGGCGCAGGGTGGCGTTGCACCGGCGCGAGGTGGGCGTGGTGTTCCAGGACCACCGCCTGTTGACCGACCGCAGCGTGTTCGACAACGTCGCGCTGCCGCTGGTCCTGCGCGGGATGCGGCGGAACGAGATCGGCAAGCGCGTGCGCAGCATGCTCGACCGGCTCGGCCTGGCCGGGCGCGAGCGCGCGCTGCCGACCCAGCTGTCGGCGGGCGAGCAGCAGCGCGTCGGCATCGCCCGCGCGCTGGTCGGCGAGCCGCGGCTGCTGGTGGCCGACGAGCCCACCGGCAACCTCGATCCCACGCTGTCGGCGGAGATCATGGCGCTGTTTGCTTCGCTGCCCGAGCGCGGCACCAGCGTGATCGTGGCCAGCCACGACCTGATGCTGGTCAAGCGCATGAAAAAGCGCGTGCTGGTGCTCGACCACGGCCGGCTGGTGGACGACATCCCGCCGGAGGAGCTGGCCGATGAATGAGCCGCGCGCACGACGGTCGGGCCTGGGCACCTGGCTCGACCACCACGCCTACAGCTTCGTCTCGGGGCTGGGCCGCGTGTTCCGCAGGCCGCTGGCGGCGCTGCTGACCATCGGCGTGATGGCGGTGGCGCTGGCGCTGCCGCTGGGACTGTGGCTGGTGCTGGGCAACCTCGAGCGGCTGGGGGGCAGCATCGAGCAGTCGCGCGAGATCACCGTGTTCCTGCGCCAGGACCTCGCGCCGGGCCGGCCCGCGCAGCTTGCCGGCGAGCTGCGCGGCCGTGGCGACGTCGCGGCGGTGCGCCACGTCACCCCGGAGGAAGGACTGGCGCACCTGCGCGAACGCGGCGGCCTGGAGGAGATCGTGGACGCGCTCGGTGGCGACAATCCGCTGCCGCACGTGCTGGTGGTGACGCCCGCGGGGGACGAGCTGGCGCTGGCCGGCGCGCTGCGGGCGCTGCCGGAGGCGGAAGTGGTGCAGCACGACGCGCAGTGGCGGCAGCGGCTCGACACCTGGCTGCGGCTGGGCAGGCGCGTGGCGTGGGTGCTGGCGGTGCTGTTCGGCGCCGGCGCGCTGCTGGTGGTCGGCAACACGGTGCGGCTCGACATCCAGTCGCGGCGCGAGGAGATCGGCGTGCTGCAACTGCTCGGCGCCACCGATGGCTTCATCCGCAGGCCGTTCCTGTACCTCGGGGCGTGGTACGGTCTGGCGTCCGGCGCGCTGGCGCTGGCGGTGCTGGCGCTCGCGGGGCTGGCGGTCCGCGGGCCGCTGGCGCGGCTGGCCGAGAGCTACGGCAGCCCGTTCGCGCTGCAGGGATTCACGATCGCGGAACTGGCCGTGGTGCTCGGCGGCGCGACGGTGCTCGGCTGGCTCGGCGCCGGCGCCGCCGCGGGTCACTTCCTGCGCCAGACGCGCCCCACCGAGACCTGAGCGGAGCGATGCTGGAGGATCTGCGCCACCTTTCCACCGAGTCGCCGCGCGTGCTGGTCGTGGACGGATCGCGTGTCGTGCGCATGCTGATCGCCGCGATGCTCCGCAAGGAGTTGCCGGCGGTCCGGGTGGCCGAGGCGGGCGGCCTGGCCGAGGTGCGTGAGCAACTGCAGGCCGAGCCCGTGGACCTGGTCACCACCGCCCTGGTCCTGCCCGACGGCGACGGCCTGCAGGTCGCGCGCGCGGTGCGCGAGGCCGTCGGCCAGCGCTACGTGCCGGTGATCGTGATCTCGGGGGACGTGCAGTCGCGCCTGGAGGACCGCAGCCTGTCCGAGGACGTCACCGACTATTTCGACAAGTCGCTCGGCCACAACGCGCTGGCGGCATTCATCCGCGGGTACGTGCACCCGGCGCCGGTTCCCGGTGCCCACGTGCTCTACGTCGAGGACAGCCGCACGGTGGCGCTGGCGATCCGGCGCGCGCTCGGGTCGCAGCAGATGCGGGTCACCCACGTGACCAGCGTCGAGGACGCGCTGGCCTTCCTCGAGTCCTTCCGTGGCACCGCCGCCGCCCCCGGCGTGGACCTGGTGCTCACCGACCTGTACCTCAAGGGACAGCTCGACGGTCGCGACATGCTCAACGCCATCCGCGGCGACTTCGGCTACGGCAAGCGCCGGCTGCCGGTGCTGGTGATGACCGGCGACGACAACCGCGACAGCCAGGCCGCGCTGATCCGCGACGGCGCCAACGACCTTGTGCTCAAGCCCGTGGAGGAGCGCCTGCTGGTGACCAAGGTGCTGTTCCAGCTGCGGCTGGCCAGGCTTCCCGAGCAACCCGTGTTCGACCCGACATGAGCCAGAGCGGGGACCGGCTCAGACTGGAACCGTCGTGGAAGGCGCGCGTGGGCGACTGGTTCGCGCGCGAGGACATGCGCGCGCTGTCGGCGTTCCTGCGCCAGCGCAAGGCGGCCGGCGCGCGCATCTACCCGCCCGGCCCGCGGATCTTCGCCGCGTTCGAGGCCACGCCGTTCGACGCGGTGAAGGTGGTGATCCTGGGGCAGGACCCCTACCACGGGCCCGGCCAGGCCCATGGCCTGTGCTTTTCGGTGCTGCCCGGGGTGCCGGTGCCGCCCTCGCTGGAGAACATGTTCAAGGAGATCGAGCGCGACCTCGGCATCCCGCGCCCGGACCACGGCTACCTGATGCCCTGGGCGAGGCAGGGGGTGCTGCTGCTCAACGCGGTGCTGACCGTGGAGGAGGGCCGGCCCGGCTCCCACCAGGGCAGGGGGTGGGAGGGGTTCACCGACCATGTGGTCGAGGTGCTCAACCGCGAGCGCGAGGGCCTGGTGTTCATGCTCTGGGGCAGCTACGCCCAGGCCAAGGGCCGGATCGTGGACCCCCGCCGGCACCTGGTGCTGAAGACCACCCACCCCTCCCCGCTGTCGGCCCACCGGGGGTTCCTGGGCTGCGGCCACTTTTCGGCCGCCAATGCGTATCTGGCCAGGCGGGGGCAGGCCCCGATCGACTGGTCGCTTCCGCCCTGGGCCGAACTTGAGATCCGGAATCAATGACTTATCCATTTCCTGTTCCGTTTCTGGAACAGTCGGGAACTTTTCCGCCGATTAGCAGTCAGAGGCGCAGACTGCTAAACTCGCTGCCATGACCCAGATTGCCCATCCACTGGTTGCCAACAATCTTCCGGTCCCGAGTGCGCTCGGTTCGCTGGAGGCGTACATCAGCGCGGTGTACCAGATCCCGGTGCTGTCGGCCGAGGAGGAGCAGGCGCTCGCGCGCCGCTACCGCGACCACGAGGATCTCGACGCCGCCCGCGAGCTGGTGCATTCGCACCTGCGCTTCGTGGTGCACGTCGCCCGCGGCTACACCGGCTATGGCCTGCCGCTGGGCGACCTGATCCAGGAGGGCAACATCGGCCTGATGAAGGCGGTCAAGCGCTTCGACCCCGACATGGGCGTCCGCCTGGTCAGCTTCGCGGTGCACTGGATCCGCGCGGAGATCCACGAGTTCATCCTGCGCAACTGGCGCATCGTCAAGGTCGCCACGACCAAGGCGCAGCGCAAGCTGTTCTTCAACCTGCGCAAGGCCAAGACCCGCCTGGGCTGGCTCAACGCGGAGGAAGTGCGCGCGGTGGCGAAGGACCTCAACGTCTCCGAGCGCGAGGTGCTGGAGATGGAGGCGCGCCTGTCCGGCCGCGACATCGGCTTCGACGCGCCCGTGGACGAGGACGACGACAGCGCCCTGCCGGCGCCGGTGAGCTACCTGGAGGCGGAGGACGCCGATCCGTCGGTGGTCTACGAGCGCGCCGACAGCGAGGACAACCAGCTCGAGCTGCTGCGCGAGGGCCTGGCCCGCCTCGACCCGCGCAGCCGCGACATCATCCAGCGCCGCTGGCTGGACGGCGACAACAAGGTCACGCTGCAGGAGCTGGCCGACGAGTACGGCGTCTCGGCCGAGCGCATCCGCCAGGTCGAGGCCAACGCGCTGAAGAAGATGAAGGCGCTGTTCGCGGCCTGAGCGCCCGGGGACCGGCAACCCGACGGGAAGGCCCGCTCGCGCGGGCCTTCTTTTTTCCTTCCGCCATTTCCTTCCGCCCGCCGGCCAGTGCGCGGGCCGGCGGCGCGCATCACCACTTGAACAGGACCAGGCTGAGCGCGAGCGCGGCCATGCCGGTGACCAGGCCGTACACGGGCTCGTGGCCCCTGGAGTAGCGCTTGGCCGCGGGCAGCAGCTCGTCCAGCGCCAGGAACACCATGACCCCGGCGATGACCCCGAACACCGCGCCGAACACCGCGTCCGACAGGACCGGCCGCAGCAGCGCATAGCCCAGCAGCGCCCCCGCGGGCTCGGCCAGCCCGGACACCATGCACGCGGCGAAGGCCCAGCCCCTGCTGTTGGTGGCGAAGTACACCGGCACCGCGATCGCGATGCCCTCGGGGATGTTGTGGATGGCGATGGCGAAGGCAAGCGGCATGCCCACGCCCGGGTTCTCCAGGGTGGCGAAGAAGGTCGCCAGCCCTTCCGGGAAGTTGTGCACGGTGATCGCGGCGGCGGTGAGCAGGCCGACGCGGCGGATGTATTCGAGGTTGTGCTCGCGGAAGTACGGGTCGTCGACTTCCAGCCGCTCGTGCGGGTTCGGCACCAGGTGGTCGATCAGCATGATCAGGCCGACGCCGGCCAGGAACGACAGCGTGCCGAGGGTGAATCCCATCCGGTCGCCCCAGGCCTGGGTGAAGGCGAGGATGGACTTGTTGAGGATCTCGCTCAGCGACACGTACACCATCGCGCCGCCGGCGAACGCCAGGCCGAACGCGAGCAGGCGCGCGTTCGGTTTCTTCGAGGCGAACACCAGCAGGCTGCCGAAGCCGGTGGCCAGGCCCGCGCCCACGGTCACGGCCAGCGCGATCCACCAGTTGTGCATCGCGATGTCGGTCATGCCTGTGGTTCCAGGAGAGGGTGATCCGCCAGGGCCATCCTAGCCCATGCCGGGACATGGCGGCGCGGGGGCCGCCGCGCTGGACTGGAACGGGAAGTTCCCGGCGGCAATGCCGCGACCGGGACGGGGGATCAGCGCATGCGCGCGGCGAGCATGTCCTCGAGCCTGCGCTGGTCGGCGGCGAAGCGGCGGATGCCCTCGGCCAGCTTCTCGGTGGCCATCGCGTCCTCGTTGAGCTGCCAGCGGAACCCGGCCTCGCGGATCGGTTCCGGCGGCGCGGCGCGTTCGCCTGCATCGACCAGCGCGCGCGCGACCGGGGCGTCGGAGGCTTCCAGCTGCGCGAGCAGCTCCGGCGAGATGGTCAGCCGGTCGCAGCCGGCCAGCGCCAGCACCTGCCCGGTGTTGCGGAAGCTCGCGCCCATGACCACGGTCGGGTAGCCGTGGCGCTTGTACCAGTGCCAGATGCGGGTGACCGACTGCACGCCCGGGTCCTCCTGCGGCGTGGCCGGCTTCTCCCCGCCGTTGGCCAGGTGCCAGTCGAGGATGCGGCCGACGAAGGGCGAGATCAGGAACACGCCCGCCTCGGCGCAGGCCACGGCCTGGGCGAACGAGAACAGCAGGGTGAGGTTGCAGTGGATGCCCTCGCGCTCCAGCCGCGCGGCGGCGCGGATGCCCTCCCAGGTCGAGGCGATCTTGATCAGCAGGCGGTCGCGGCCGATGCCGGCCTGCTCGTACAGCTCGACCAGCCGGTGCGCCCTGGCGACCGTGGCGTCGGCGTCGAAGCTCAGGCGCGCGTCCACCTCGGTGGAGACGCGGCCCGGGATCAGCTTCAGGATCTCGCCGCCGATCGCCACCGCCAGCCGGTCGCAGGCGTCGGCGACCCTGGCCTCGCCGCTGCCGCTGGCCCCGGCCACGGCCCGGTCCAGGTGCTCCGCGTAGGCGGGCAGGGACGCGGCCTTGAGCAGCAGCGAGGGATTGGTGGTGGCGTCCATCGGCCGGAAGCGGGCGATGGCGTCGATGTCGCCGGTGTCGGCGACGACCACGGACAGGGCGCGGAGCTGTTCGAGCTGGCTGGGCATGTGCAGGGCGGAAAGACGGGATGTGCACGGGTATTGTCGCACCCGCGGCCGGCGGGGCACAGCCCGGGCGGCCGGCTCAGGCGCGGTCCGCGTCGCGGTCGATCAGCGAGGTCCGCCGGGTATCCGGCATCCACAGGTACACCAGCAGCGAGCAGGCGATGCAGGCGGTGACGTAGCCGTAGAAGCCGCGCTCCAGGCCGATGTCCTTGAACCACAGCGCGACCAGGTCGGCGCTGCCGCCGAACAGCGCCACCGCCAGCGCGTACGGCAGGCCGACCCCGAGCGCGCGCACCTCGACCGGGAACAGCTCGGCCTTCACCACCGCGTTGATCGAGGTGTAGCCGGTGACGATGACCAGCGCGGCCAGCACCAGCCAGAACGCCTGCACCGGCGAGGACACCGATTCGAGCGCCGTCATGATCGGCCAGGTGAAGGCCACGCCGAGCACGCCGAACGCGACCAGGATCGGGCGCCGCCCGATCCGGTCCGACAGCGCACCGACCACGGGCTGCAGCAGCATGTACACGAACAGCGTGGAGGCATTGACCAGCGAGGCGGTTTCCTTGGCGATGCCCGCGCTGTTGACCAGGAATTTGTGCACGTAGGTCGTGTACGTGTAGAAGGCCAGCGTGCCGCCCATGGTCAGCCCGACCACGGTCAGCACCGCGCGCGGGTGTTTCGCCAGTTCCCGCAGCGTGCCCTGGCGGCGGTGCATGGCCGCGTCGGCGGCGCCTTCGCTGCGCGCGAACGATTCGCTCTCGTCCATGCTCCGGCGCAGCCACAGCGTCACCAGCGCGGCCAGCGCGCCGATCGCGAACGGGATCCTCCAGCCCCAGGCGTGCAGCTGCGCGTCGTCGAGGAACACGCGCTGCAGCAGGATCAGCACGGCGAGCGCGAGCAGGTGGCCCATCACCAGGGTCACGTACTGGAAGCTGGACCAGAAGCCGCGGTGCCGGCTCGAGGCCACCTCGCTGAGGTAGGTCGCGGAGGCGCCGTACTCGCCGCCCACGCTCAGCCCCTGCAGCAGCCGCGCCAGCACCAGCAGCACCGGCGCGGCGACGCCGATGCGGTCGTGGCCCGGGGTGACGGCGATCAGCAGCGAGCCGGCGCACATCATCAGCACCGAAAGCATCAGCGCGCGCTTGCGGCCATGGCGGTCGGCGTAGCGGCCGAGCAGCCAGCCGCCGAGCGGGCGCATCAGGAAGCCCACCGCGAAGATCGCCGCGGTCTTCAGCAACTGGCTCGTGCGGTCCCCGCCCGGGAAGAAGACCTCGGCGAAGTAGAGCGAGAACGCGGCGTAGGCGTACCAGTCGTACCACTCGACGAGGTTGCCCGCGGCACCGCCGAGGATGCTGCGCAGGCGCCTGGCGGGGGTCATCGTCTCTGCTGCCGGCTGCATGTCGTCCCGTGTCGGAGCAAGCGTGCTGTCCGCCGAAGGGTACCGGAAAGGCCGCGGCCCGCTGCGGGCGGCCCGCCGGGGGAGACCGGGAGCGCGGGAAGGGGTACGCTGCGGCCGGTTCCCCGCATTCCCCCGGTCCCATGAACACCGAACGCCGCATCGCCCTGCTGATCGATGCCGACAACGCCCCCGCGTCCAGGATCGACGCCATCCTCAACGAGGTCGCGCGCCACGGCGTGGTCAACGTGCGCCGCGCCTACGGCAACTGGAAGAGCCCGAACCTCGCGGGCTGGGAGAAGGTCCTCCACGAGTACGCGATCCGCCCGATACAGCAGTTCGCCTACAGCCCGGGCAAGAACGCCTCGGACATGGCGATGGTGATCGACGCCATGGACCTGATGTACGCGCGCACGCTCGACGGCTTCGCGATCGTGTCCAGCGACGCCGACTTCACCCCGCTGGTGATGCGCCTGCGCAACGACGGCTATGCGGTCTACGGCTTCGGCCAGAAGCAGACGCCGCTGCCGTTCGTGAAGGCCTGCTCGACCTTCCTCTACCTCGAGAAACTGGGCGAGGAGGACGGGGCGGGCGCCGGGCAGGCGCGCCCGCTGACGGCCGACGACCTGGCGCGCGACCAGGAACTGGTCCACCGGCTGCGCAGTGCGGTCGCCGCGGTCGCCGACGACGAGGGCTGGGCCCACCTGTCCGGCGTGGGCAGCCACCTCGGCAACCAGGGCTCGTTCGACCCGCGCAACTACGGCTACCGCAGCCTCAGCGCGCTGATCGACGCGGTGAACCTGTTCGAGGTGCGCAGGGAAGGACAGACGGTGCTGGTGCGCGAACGGCCGCGCGGCGAGCCGCGCCGCCGCCGCCAGGGCAAGGCCACCAGGGCGGCCGGGGCCGGCGCGGCTCAGTAGAGGTCCAGCGGATCCACGTCCAGCGACCAGCGCACCCGGCGGCCTTCGGGGAGGGCGTGGATCGCCGGCAGTGCGCGGTCGAGCAGGGCGTGCAGCTGCGGCCGCGCGGAGGCGGACAGCAGCAATTGCGCGCGGTGCATGCCGGCGCGCTTGCGCATCGGCGCGGGCATCGGGCCATGGACGGCGGCCGCATCCACGCCCGCCTCCTCGAACGCGCGCCGCGCCGCGTGCAGGAAGGCCATCGGCGGTCCGGCATGCTTCGCCTCCGCGCGCAGCAGGGCGAGGAAGGCGAACGGCGGCAACCCGGCCGCCTGGCGTTGCTCCAGTTCCTGCGCGGCGAAGGCGTGGTAGCCGCCGGACAGCAGCGTGGCCAGCAGCGGGTGCTCCGGGTGGTGGGTCTGCAGCAGCACCTCGCCCTCGCGCTGCGCACGTCCGGCGCGCCCGGCGACCTGGATCAGCAGTTGCGCCAGCTTCTCGTGGGCGCGGAAATCGGCGGAGAACAGCCCTTCGTCGATGCCGGCCACGCACACCAGGGTGAGGTTGGGCAGGTCGTGGCCCTTGGCCAGCATCTGCGTGCCGACGAGGATGCCCGGCCTGCCGCCGAGCGAGGCGAGCAGCTTTTCCAGCGCGTCCTTGCGCTGCGTGCTGCCGCGGTCGATGCGCAGCACCGGCACGCCGGCGAACTTCGCCGCCAGCGTCTCCTCGATGCGTTCGGTGCCCGCGCCCTGCGGTTGCAGCGCGAGGCTGGCGCAGTCGGGGCAGGCCTGCGGCGCGGGGCGCTGGTGGCCGCAGTGGTGGCACTGCAGGCGGCGGCCGGCGCCGTGCACGGTCATCGCCGAGTCGCAGCGCGGGCACTGCGCGCTCCAGCCGCAATCGTGGCACAGCAGCACCGGCGCGTAGCCGCGGCGGTTGCGGAACACCAGCACCTGGCCGCCGGCGTCGAGCGCGGCGCGGATCGCGTCGAGCGTCTGTGCCGACAGCCCGGCCTCGAGCGGGCGCTTGCGAACGTCGGCCACGCGCACCTGCGGCGGCTTCGCGGTGCCAGCGCGCCGCGACAGCCGCAGGTAGCGGTAGCGCCCGCCGGTGGCGTTGTGCAGCGATTCCAGCGACGGCGTGGCGCTGCCCAGCAGCACCGGCACGCCCAGCGCCTTGCCGCGCACCAGCGCGAAGTCGCGGGCGTTGTAGCGGATCCCGTCCTGCTGCTTGTAGCTGCCGTCGTGCTCCTCGTCGACCACGATCAGGCCGGCATCGGGCAACGGCGTGAACACCGCCGAGCGCGTGCCCACGATCACGCGCGCCTCGCCGCGCCAGGCCGCGGCCCAGACCCGGGCGCGCTCGCCGTCGTTGAGCCCGGAATGGGTGGCGTGGACCGGCACCCCGAGGCGGGCGCGGAAACGTGCCAGCAGCTGCGGGGTCAGGCCGATCTCGGGCACCAGCACCAGTGCCTGCCGGCCGCGCGCCAGGCAGTCGGCGATGGCGTGCAGGTAGACCTCGGTCTTGCCGCTGCCGGTGACGCCGTCGAGCAGCACCGGCGCGAAGCCGGACGCGTCGCGGACCGCGGCGATCGCGGCCTGCTGTTCGGCGTTCGGCTCCGGCCCCGGCTGCGGCGAAGGCGGAGGTTGCGATGCCGGGACCGCGATGCGCTCGGCATAGCCGCGCCTGGCCAGCGAACGTGCGGCCTCGCGCCAGCCATCCATCAGTCCGTCGAGCGCGTCCTCCTCGCGCGTGGCCCCGTGCAGCAGTTCCGCCAGCCGCCGCGGGCGGGTGCCGGCGCGCAAGCCGGGCAGCGCGGCGGCCCCGGCCCCGGTCAGCCGCCAGGCCCAGGCATGGGTGTCGGGCAGCGGCTCACCGCGGCGCAGCGCCGCCGGCAGGGCGGTCGCCAGCACCTCGCCCAGCGGCGCGTGGGTGTAGCGGGCCAGCCAGCGCAGCGAATCGAGCAGTTCGCCCGAGAGCAGGGGCTCCCCGTCCAGCCAGCCAGCGATTTCGCGCAGCTCCCCCACGTCGGCCCGGGGCGGCCCGACCGAGGCCACGATCCCGACCAGGGTGCGCGGCCCGAACGGCACGCGCACGCGGCGGCCCACGTCGGACGGGCCGACCGGCGCCGGGGCGCGGTAGTCGAACAGGCGCGGCAGCGGGACCGGCAGCGCGACCTGCAGGCAGTCGTCGGGGCTGGACACGGGCGAAGTCTACCGGCTGGGCCGACGGCCGAGGTGGCCGGGGGTTGGCGGGGCGAGTTGCGGCGCACTGTTGCCGGGTCCGCGATGATTCACGCGCAAGTTACCGGCGCCAAACGGTTTTTGGTTTATCCACATGCGCTGTGGATAAGTCTGTGCATCGAAGTGCTCCACAGCCGTCCGCGCCGTTCAGATTCGGCAGGAAGGGTGGATTGGCGAAAAAATTGCCAACCTTTGAAATCCCATTTGCATCAATGGGTTATCCGTGAAACACGGGCGTCGCCTGGGAGGGCGTCCGGCATGTGGCCCGGCGCCAGGGGGCAGGCGTGCCCGTTGTGCACAACCGCATGCGGGAAATGTCGCGGTGGAACGGCGTGCGTGGCTTCCGTCAAGGGGCGGGATGCCGGCGGGCGGCATATCATGGCAGGCCGCATGAGCCCGCCCGCCCCCGTTCCAGCCTCTCCTGCGCCGTCCTCCGGGGCGCTTTCAGCGTTCCTGCGAGGCGTGGAGCGCCGGGGCGCGGTGTTCGCCGAACTCCAGTCGGGTGACCCCGGCCGGGGCGACGCGGCCCTGGCCGCGGTGATGCGCGAATTCGCCCGCAACGCCCACCGGCTCCCGTTCGCCGGCTGGGCGCGCCGGTTCTGGACGATGCTGCTGGCGGCGCCCGGGCTGCGCGGCGCCCGGATGCCGCCGTTGCCCGACGGTCCCCTGGCGGTGCTGTCCGGGTTAGGCCCCGGCCCGCGCGCGGCCCTGCTGCTGCGTCTGGTCGCCGGGCTGTCCGAGGACGAGGCCGCCGCCGTGCTGGGCATCGCCCCCTCCACCTACCGGCTGGCCCTGATGCACGCTTTCCCGCGGACCCCCGACGGGGCCCCCGATCCTGAACTGTGGCGGGCGATGCGCGAGGAAGCGCAGCGGAAGGTGCGCGAATTGCCGCAGGCACGGCTGGAGCGGATCGCGTCGCTGCGCGACGGGACCTCCCCGCAGGCGGAGAAACACCGGCGTCGGGAAAAAGGCGCGCGGGCGCGCTGGATGTGGCCCGCGCTGGTGGCGGTGGCATTGCTGACGGCGGGCGCTTTGGCCGCGACCTGGTGGTGGACGCCGGCCGGCCCGGGACCCGCTCCGGGAGGCGGGGCCCCGGGTCCGGTCCAGGGCCCGGGACGCATCCGCACGGAGGAACTGCCGCAAGCGGATGCGCCGCCGCCCGGGCTCGGGGTGGAGGCCACGCTGCTGACCCATCCCGACCTCGACCTGCTGCTCGACCAGGTCGCGGGCGAAGCGCCGCCCGCGGATCCCGCGTTCGATGCCTGGCTGGTGTCCGTGCTCGAAGGGGAAGAGGGTGGTGCGACGCGCCGTTGACGCCATTGCGCTTGCCGGCGTGCTCGCCGCCATGGCCGCGGCGGCGCAGCCGTTGCCGCCAGAACTGGAAGCGGTGGCCGCGCGCCTGCCCGCCCAGGAGCGCGAACGCCTGCTGCAGCGCCAGCAGCGCCTTGCGGAGCTGGGGCCGGAAGCGCGCGCGGCGCTGGCGGCGCGCCTGGCCGAATGGGATGCGCTTCCCGAGGAGGAAAAGCGCGCGCGGCGCGAGGCATGGGCGGCCTGGCGCGAGCTGCCGGCGGACGAGCGCGCGCGCATGCGGCAGGCGCGGGCCCGGTTCGAGGCCCTGCCGCGTGAGCGGCAGGCGGCATTGCGCCAGAGGTTCGACGCAATGGACGGCACGGTGCGCCGCGGCTGGCTGCTCGGCCCGGTGCTGGGCGGCGACTGGCCGCGGCTGCATCCCCTTTTCGCGCAGGTCCCCGCCGGCGAACGGCAGGCCGTGCTCGAGGCCCTGCGCGGGCTGTCACGGCAGGGCCGCGCCGACCTGGCCGTGCTGGCGCAACGCACGCCGCCCGAGGCGCGCGAGGCCGTGCGCCGCGAACTGCTGTCATTGCCGCCGGAGGCGCGCGAGGCCTGGTTGCGCGAACGCACCGGCCGGCCCTGACCCGGGCCGGCCGCGCGTCCTGTCACATGGACACCAGACCGATGACGACGGTGAATGCAGCGCCGAGCGACAGCAGGACCAGGTAACAGATGCCGAGGACGCAGTACTTCAGCAGGGTCATGGGCCAGCCCTGCCCGTACACGCGCTTCTGCATGAGCAGCAGGTAGAGCGGCATCCACACCCACAGCGCCGCCTCCAGCAGCGAGAACACCGTGCCCGGCAGGCCGCCACCCGGCGCCAGCTCGCGTTCGAGCAGGAGCAGCACGAACACCAGCAGCAGCGCCAGGCACAGGAACGCGTGGCTGTGCAGGGCGACGATCAGGTGCTCCATGTAGAGCCTGCGCCTGAACAGGTAGAGCACCTTCAGCATCAGCGCGAACACCGGCAGCAGCACGAACAGCGTGGTGGGCACGGCGCCAAGCATGGCGTCCTTCAGCAGCCCCGGTTCCTCGCGCAGGCGCTCGATGTTGCGCGCCGTGTGGCCGATCTGCTCGTTGAGCCAGTCGTTGGCGAACCGGGGCAGCCAGGAGATGTCGACCGGGTTGGTGACCGGATCCCATTCCTCCTCGCCGAAGGCGATGCGCACGCGCTCGGGCTTCGGTGGCGGGCGCCCCTCGTCGGCGGCCTTGCGCAGGGCCTGGATGCGCTCGCCGGCCTGCGCGCGCACCGTGGCCTCGGCGGCGATGATGCCGGCGTCCGCGCCAGGCGTGGACGGCAGCGACCTGCGGGCATCGGCCAGTTTCGCCAGCGCTTCGTCGCGCAGCTGTTCCACTTCCTCGACGGTCGTGGCGTTGGCGATGGCGGGATTGCCGGCGAAGTTGACCTCGCCGTCGCCGAAGCTGACCACGAAGCGGCCGACGAAGAAGGTGATGACGGCGAGGAAGAAGAACAGCCGGAACGGGCTGACGTAGCGCACGCGCCGGCCGGCGAGGTATTCCAGGGTCAGGTAGCCTGGCTTCGCCAGCAGTGGCCACAGCGTGCGCGGCGTGCGCCCGTCCCATTCGAACACGCTGTCGAGCACGTCGCCGATGAGGCTGGAGAAGTGGCGCACCAGGCCCTTGACCGGCTGGCCGCAGGCGTAGCAGTAGTCGCCGAGCAGCGGTACGCCGCAGTTCTGGCAGTTGCCGCGCGCGACGGCTCCGGCCTGCGGTGCGGGGAGGGCATCCGGCGTTCCCGTGGCGTCGTCGTTGGCGTGCATCGGCACCCTCCCGGCAAGGGGGACTAAAATACGGCCCCGCCGCATCTGGCGCCAGCGGCCATTCCGGCTGCCGGCGATCCGTTTCCCTTCCCTCCGCATGCCCCTGTTTGCCGACCGTGCGCGCTTCCTCCGCGAAGTGCGCGCCACCGCCGTCCTTGCCGCCCCGCTGGTCGCCGGCCACTTCGCGACCGGCCTGATCGGCTTCGTCGACAGCGTCATCGCCGGCCGCCATGGCACCAACACGCTGGCCGCGGTGGCGGTGGGCACGGCGATGTTCTGGCTGCCGATGATGGTCCCGATGGGCACGCTGATGGCGTTGCCGCCCTCGGTCTCGCAGCTCGACGGCGCGGGTCGCCGCGACGGCATCGGGCCGCTGTTCCGGCAGGCGCTGTGGCTGGCGCTGATGCTGGGCATGCTGCTGTGCGTGTTCCTCACCTTCGCGGTGCACGCGCTGGAACCGATGGGGATCGCGCCGGAGATCCGCCCCTCCGCCACCGGATTCCTGCACGGCATCCGCTGGGGCGTGCCTGCGCTGACGCTGTACCTGTGCATGCGCTACCTCAGCGACGGCCTGCACTGGACGCTGCCGGCCATGCTCCTGGGGTTCGGCGGACTGCTGCTGCTGGTGCCGCTGGGCACGGTGCTCACCTTCGGCCTGGCGGGCCTGCCCGAACTGGGCGCGCAGGGGCTGGGGCTGGCGTCGGCGGCGATGATGTGGGTGCAGGCGGCGGCGTTCGCGTGCTACCTGGCGCGTGCGCGCCGGTTCGCGGACCTGCGCCTGTTCGCCCGGTTCGAGCGCCCGGACTGGCGGGCCATCGGCGGGCTGCTGAAGGTCGGCCTGCCGATCGGCGTGACCGTGGCCATGGAAGGCGGGCTGTTCATCGTCACCGCGTTGCTGATCGGGCGGTTGGGCGAGGTGCCGGCGGCCGCGCACCAGATCGCGATCAACGTGGCCTCGCTGTGCTTCATGGTCCCGTTCGGCGTGGCCGAGGCGACCACGGTGCGCGTGGGCCATGCCGTCGGCGCCGGGCTCGGCACGCAGGGGGTGCGCCGCGCGGCGGCCGCCGGGCTGGCGATCGTGCTGGCGACGCAGGCCCTGTCCGCGGGCCTGATGCTGCTGGGCCACGATTTCGTGGCCGCGGTCTACACCCGCGACCAGGCGGTGGCGGCGCTGGCCTCCTCGCTGCTGCTGTACGCGGCGGCGTTCCAGTTCCCCGACGGCATCCAGGTGCTTTCGGCCGGTGCGCTGCGCGGCTTGAAGGACACACGGGTGCCGATGTTCATCGCCGCGTTCGCGTACTGGGGCGTGGGCATGCCGCTCGGCGCCGGGCTGGGCCTGGGCCTGGGCAGGGGGCCGGAAGGGATGTGGACCGGGCTGATCGCCGGGCTGGTGGTCGCGGCCGTGCTGATGGGCTCGCGCTTCGTGCGCAGCAGCGGCAGGGCGGCGTATGCCGGCGGGATGTCAGGGTGACCTGTGGGGCGTGAATCCGGCCTGCGGGCCGGGTAGTCTGTGGCGGAGGAACAGGGAGAGGACGCAATGGGCCAGAACATGAACCGGGGACCGATCGTGCGCGCGATCATCGGCCTGTGGGACGGCATGAACTTCATCCGCAGGCTGATCCTCAACCTGCTGTTCTTCTTCCTGCTGCTGCTGTTCCTCTCCGTGGTGTTCGGTGGCCGCGGCGCGCCCGGGCCGCTGAAGGAGGACACCGCGCTGGTGATCGCGCCGGAGGCGGAGCTGGTCGAGCAGTTCAGCAGCGACCCGCTCACGCGCTCGCTCGAGAACGCGGCCGGGCGCGGCCCGTCGCAGGTGCAGCTGCGCGACCTGCTGCGCGTGCTGGAAGCCGCGAAGGACGATGACAGGATCAGCCGGGTGCTGCTGCGCGTGGACCGCATGAGCTTCTCCGGCTGGGCCTCGATCCGCGAGGTGGCCCGGGCGATCGACGAACTGCGCGAAGCCGGCAAGCAGGTGATCGCGTTCGGCGAGTACTTCTCGCAGGCGCAGTACCTGCTCGCGGCGCACGCCGACGAGGTCTACCTCGACCCGGAGGGCGGCATCCTGCTCGAAGGCCTGTCCAGCTACCGCCTGTACTACCGCGAGGGCTTGCAGGACAAGCTCGGCGTGGACGTGCACCTGTTCAAGGTCGGCGAGTACAAGTCCGCCGCCGAGCCGTACATCCTCGACGGCTCGTCGCCGGAGGCGGACGAGGCCAACCTGTACTGGATGAACGACGTCTGGCAGCGCTACATTGCCGACATCGCGAGGCTGCGCGGGCTTCAGCCCGGAGAGCTGGCGGCGGCCGTGGACGGCGCCGCCGAGGGCATCGCCGCCGCGGGCGGCGACCTGGCGGAGTACGCGCTCGGGCTGAAGCTGGTGGACGGCCTGAAGACGCTCGCGGAGGTACAGGACCTGATGGCCGAGCGCGGCGCCGCGGACGACGACGCGTGGGGCGGCTTCCGCCAGGTCTCGTTCACTGAGTACCTCGGGCGCGTGGCCGAGCCGATGGTCGCCGCCGCGGACAAGCGGCCGCAGGTGGCGGTGGTGGTCGCCGAGGGCACGATCATGGGCGGGCAGCAGCCGCCGGGCAACGTCGGCGGCGAGTCCACCGCGGCGCTGCTGCGCGAGGCGCTCGACGACGAGCTGGTCAGGGCGGTGGTGCTGCGGGTGGATTCGCCCGGCGGCGAGGTGTTCGCCTCCGAGCAGATCCGCCGCGAGATCGTGGCGCTGAAGGAGGCCGGCAAGCCGGTCGTGGTGTCGTTCGGCGACGTGGCCGCATCGGGCGGCTACTGGATCAGCATGAACGCCGACCGCATCTTCGCCGACGAGTCCACGATCACCGGCTCGATCGGCATCTTCGCGGTGGTGCCCACCTTCCCGCGCGCGCTGGAGAAGATCGGCGTGCGCGCCGACGGCGTCGGCACCACGCGCATGGCCGGCGCGTTCGACCTGACCCGCCCGCTGTCGCCCGAGCTGGGCACGATCATCCAGTCGGTGATCGAGAAGGGCTACCGCGACTTCACCGGCAAGGTCGCCGAGAGCCGCAACCGCAGCGTCGAGGAGATCGACGCGGTGGCCCGGGGCCGGGTGTGGAGCGGCGCGCAGGCGAAGGAGCGCGGGCTGGTGGACGAGTTCGGCGGCCTGCGCGACGCCATTGCCGAGGCCGCGCGCCTGGCGGACCTCGGCGGGAAGGACCGGTGGCGCGTGCGCTACGTCGAGCGCACCGCGACTCCGCTCGAGCGCTGGTTCGCGCGCTTCGTCGAGGGCAGCGTCGGCCGCTCCCTGGTCGGCGGCTCGGGCCTGGCCCGCACCCTGCTGGAGCGCGTCGCGCCGCGCGCCCGCCAGGATCTGGAACTGCTCGAGCACGTGCTGGCGACCGCGCCCGGCATGCCGGTCAAGACGCTCGCCTACTGCTTCTGCGGGCCGTGAACACCGGCCACCCCGCCCGCGCCGCGGGCGGGGCGGTATGCTTGGGCTCCGCATCCGCAACCGGAACGGACCATGGACCCGCATCGCTGGCACCTCGACGGCCAGATCGCGCTGGTGACCGGTGGCAGCGCCGGCATCGGCCGTGCCATCGCGCGCGAACTGCTCGGTTTCGGCGCGACCGTGCTGATCGTGGCGCGCAACCCCGACCTGCTCGAATCGGTGCGCGACGAACTGCTCGACGAAAACCCGGACGGCGACGTGCGCGCCTTCGCGGCGGACGTGGCCGACGAGGAGCAGCGCCGCGAGGTACTGGACTGGGTCGAGGACCAGGGCGAGGGCCTGAACATCCTGGTCAACAACGCCGGGGGCAACCTCAGCCGCGCCGCCACCGAGTACACCGAGGACGAGTGGCGCGAAATCTTCGAGGTCAACCTGTTCAGCGCCTTCGAACTGTCGCGCTACGCGCACCCGCTGCTGACGAGGCACGCCAGTTCGTGCATCGTCAACGTCGGCAGCGTCTCGGGCATCACCCACGTTCGCACCGGGGCGCCCTACGGCATGGCCAAGGCGGCGCTGCACCAGATGACGCGCAACCTCGCCATGGAATGGGCCGGGGACGGGGTCCGCGTGAACGCGGTGGCGCCGTGGTACATCCGCACCAGGCGCACCTCCGGCAAGCTGTCCGATCCCGACTACCTCGACGACGTGCTGCAGCGCACGCCGATGGGCCGCGTGGGCGAGCCGGAGGAGGTGGCGGCGGCAGTGGCCTTCCTGTGCCTGCCCGCAGCGTCCTACATCACCGGCGAGTGCATCGCGGTGGACGGCGGCTTCCTGCGCTACGGCTTCTGAGCCGGTCTACGGCTGCAGCGCGCAGGTGGAGTCGGACAGGATCCGGGTGACGCGTGCGAATTCCTCCTGCAGCGCGGGCCGGTCGGCGGCCCTGGCGTGGCGCCATGTCGATTCGATCTCGCGCTGGCGGCGCCGCCAGCCGTCGCAGGCGGCGTTGTCGCCGATGCGCGCGCAGATGTCGTACTTCATCTCGCACGCTTCGCCCACCCCGCCGGTGTCCAGGCGCACGCAGCGCGGCTTGGGCGAGGGGTCCTCGCTGACGTAGCTGTCGCCGTCCCAGGTTTCACACTGGAAGATCGGCGGAGGCGGCAGCCGTGCGGCGTCGTCGATGTGTGCCGGTTCCGGCGGTACCGGGCGCTCCGGCGCCGCGGCGGGCTCCGGCCCGGGACCGGCGGCCTGCACGAAGTCCCCGGCCGGCGGCGGCCGGTTGGGTGCGGGCGGTTGCGGTGGTGGCACCGTCGGCAGCGACTGGACCCGGCGGACCTCCTGCCGGCTGCCGGCGGGGCAGGGCCTGTCGTTCTGGATCGTCACCGCGCCGCTGGCGTCGGTGCAACGGTAGATCACCTGCGCCTGCACGCGCAGGGGTGCGACGCTGCCCAGCGCGAGCATCGCGGCGAACGCGAACGCGGACACGGGGGCGGTGGCACGCATGCCCATCCTGCGCTTGCTCATCCGCAATCGGCCTCCAGCCGGGCGTTGATCCCGCGTTCCTCGCGGCGCAGCTCGTTGCGTTCGCTTTCCTGCGCGTTGAAGAAGCGGCGGCGGATCTCGTCGCGGCGCTCACGCAGGCGCGCGCAGGCCTCGGCCTGCGGCAGCACGTGGCAACTGTCACGGATCCAGGTGCCGCCCGCCACGACCGGGGCCGGGCCCGGCGGCGGGCCGTGTGGCGGCCGGCGCGCGCCGGGATCGCCGGAAGGCGGCGGACCGACGCGGCCGCCGCGCCAGCCGGCGCGGTAGCCCAGCGTCCACAGCGGCACCCAGCGCGGGTTGCCGTCGCCGGTGTCGCTGGTGTAGCGCCTGCCGTCGGGCGTGATGCATTCGTACATCGGCTGCGGCGTGCGCACCACGACGGTCTGCACCACGGGCGCGGGCTGCTGCGGCTGCACGGCCGGCGCGGGCGATGCCTGCGGCGCGGGCGCGGGCGGCGCGTCCTGCGGGCGCTGCATGGAGCGCAATTCCTGGCGGTCGCCCGCCGCACAGGGCTGGTCGGAGAGGGTCACGTTGCCCCGGGCATCGGTGCAGCGGTACACGGTGACGTTGCCGGCCTGCTGCGCGGACACGGCCGCTGCCGGCAGGCAGAGCAGCAGGATGCGGGTCGTGATCCGGAGCATGGCGGTATCTTGGGCGTCCGCGCGGCGCGGGGGAAGCCCGCGGGCGGCACGCGTTCACACTCCGGCGCGCATGCCGTGTTCAGGCGGTCGCCAGTGCGGCCGGGATCCGCTTCGCGTCGTGCAGCAGCATGCACGCGATCGAGGCCGCGGCGTCGCGTCCTTCCCGCACCGCATGGACCACGAGGTCGGCGCCGCGCACGCAGTCGCCGCCCGCGAACAGGCGGTCGTGCGAGGTCTGGCAGGGCAGGCGGCCTGGCCCGCCGGTGACGATGCGGCCGTTGGCCTGTACCTCGACGCCGGCTGCGCGCAGCCAGTCCGGCACCGACGGCGAGAAGCCGAAGGCGATGATCACCACGTCGGCCCCGATCACCGATTCGCTGCCGGGCACCGGTTCGGCGGCACGGCGGCCGCGCGCGTCCGGCTCGCCCAGGCGCGTCTCCACCACGCGCACGCCGGTGACGCGGCCGTGGCCGTCGTCCACGATCGCGACCGGCTGGCGGTTGAACAGGAAGCGCACGCCTTCCTCGCGCGCGTTCGCCACCTCGCGCGCGGAACCGGGCATGTCGGCCTCGTCGCGGCGGTAGGCGCAGGTGACGCTGGCCGCGCCGAGCCGGACCGCCGAGCGCACGCAGTCCATGCCGGTGTCGCCGCCGCCGAGCACCACCACGCGCCGGCCGCGCACTTCCGGCAGCGGCACGTGCCGCTCCCAGCCGGCGACGGGACGGCCCTGCGGGTCCTGGCCGGTGGCGATGCGCCCGTTCTGCACCAGGAACGGCAGCGCGGGCACCACGCCGGGCAGGTCCTGGCCCGGCAGCCCGCCGTCGGTGTAGCGGTACGCGCCGAGCCCGAGGAACACCGCGTCGTATTCGTCGAGCAGGCGTTCGAGCGGGAGGTCGGTGCCGACCTCGACGCCGGTCCGGAATCCGATGCCCATGCCCTCGAGGACCGCACGCCGCGTCGCGATGACCTGCTTGTCGAGCTTGAACGGCGGGATGCCGAACTGGAGCAGGCCGCCGATCTGCTCGTAGCGGTCGAACACCGTCGCGGCGATCCCCGCGCGCGCGAGCCGGTCGGCGCACGCCAATCCCGCCGGTCCGGCGCCGACCACGGCCACGCGCCTGCCGGTCGGCCTGACCTTCGACAGGTCCGGGCGCCAGCCCTGCGCGAAGGCGGTGTCGACGATGTACTTCTCGATCGCGCCGATGGTGACCGCGCCGAAGCCGTCCTCCAGCGTGCACGCGCCCTCGCAGAGGCGGTCCTGCGGGCACACCCGCCCGCACATCTCCGGCAGCGGGTTGGTCTCGTGGCACAGCGCGGCAGCCTCGAGGATGCGGCCTTCCTCGACCAGCCTGAGCCAGTCGGGGATGTGGTTGTGCACCGGGCACTTCGCCTCGCAGTACGGGTTGCCGCAGTCGAGGCAACGGCCGGCCTGCAGCGCGGCCCCGGCCTGGTCGAAGCGCCCATACAGCTCGCCCCAGTCGCCGGCAAGGCGCGCCTCCAGCGGCACCTTCTCCGGCATGCGCCGCTGCGCGTCGAGGAACTGGAAGGCGTTGCGCCGGCCCATCAGGCGGCCCTCCGCAGTTCGTCGGCCAGCGCCTCGAGGCTGGCGGCCTTCGGCTTGACCAGCCAGAACTTGCCGACGAAGTCGCGGAACTCGTCGAGGATCCGCGCGCTCCACGCGCTGCCGGTCAGGCTGGCGTGGGCGCCGATCAGGCCGATGAGGTGCTGGCGATGGTTCTCGAAGCCCTCGGGAGAGATGCGCACGATGTCGATCAGCTCGTGGTTGTAGCGGTCCACGAAGTCGCGGTCGAGGTCGAGCACGTAGGCCATGCCGCCGGTGAAGCCGGCGCCGAAGTTCAGGCCGGTGCGGCCGAGCACCACCACGGTGCCGCCGGTCATGTACTCGCAGCAGTGGTCGCCCGCGCCCTCGATCACGGCGGTGGCGCCGGAATTGCGCACCGCGAAGCGCTCGCCGGCACGCCCGGCGGCGTACAGCTCGCCGCCGGTGGCGCCGTACAGGCAGGTGTTGCCGAGGATCGGCGTCTCGCGCGTCTCCAGGCGGCTGCCGCGCGGCGGACGCAGCACGATGCGACCGCCTGCCATGCCCTTGCCGACGTAGTCGTTGGCCTCGCCCTCCAGGTGCAGGTGCAGGCCGCCGGCGTTGAACGCGCCGAAGCTCTGCCCGGCGCAGCCCTCGAGGTGGATCGTGACCGGGTGCCGGGACATGCCGGTGTTGCCGTGGTGGCGCGCGATCAGGCCCGACAGGCGTGCGCCGATGCTGCGGTCGGTGTTGCGGATGGTGTCGCGGTGCACGCCGCCTCCGCCGCGCTCGATCGCGCGCGCCAGCGCCGCGTCGAGCCGCGCCGCGAGGCCGCCGGGCGGCGGCTGCAACGCGGGCGAGCCGCAGTACGCCGCCGGCCGGTCCGGATCGCGCGCGAGCAGCCGCGACAGGTCGATGTCCACGCCGTCGCGGGTGGAGCGCAGGCGCTGCTCCAGCAGGTCGGTGCGGCCGATCGCCTCGTCGAGCGAGCGCAGCCCGAGCAGCGCCAGCCACTCGCGCACGTCCTCGGCGACGTTGCGGAAGAACGTCTCCACGCGTTCCGGCAGGCCCTTGTAGTGCTGCGCCCGCAGGCGCTCGTCCTGGGTCGCCACGCCCGTGGCGCAGTTGTTGAGGTGGCAGATGCGCAGGTACTTGCAGCCCAGCGCGATCATCGGCGCGGTGCCGAAACCGAAGCTGTCGGCGCCGAGCAGCGCGGCCTTGATGACGTCGAGGCCGGTCTTGAGCCCGCCGTCGGCCTGCAGCAGCACGCGCTCGCGCAGGTCGTTCGCCTGCAGCGCCTGGCGCGCCTCGGACAGGCCGAGTTCCCAGGGCACGCCGGCATAGCGGATCGAGCCCAGCGGGCTGGCGCCGGTGCCGCCGTCATGCCCGGCGATGGTGACCAGGTCGGCGCCGGCCTTGGCCACGCCCGCGGCGATGGTGCCCACGCCGGCGTGCGAGACCAGCTTCACCGAGATCAGCGCCTGCGGGTTGACCTGGCGCAGGTCGTGGATGAGCTGCGCCAGGTCCTCGATCGAGTAGATGTCGTGGTGTGGAGGCGGCGAGATCAGGCCGATCCCGGGGCGCGCGTAGCGCAGCCGCGCGATCAGCGGGTTGACCTTGCTGCCGGGCAGCTGGCCGCCCTCGCCGGGCTTGGCGCCCTGCGCGATCTTGATCTGCAGCACCTCGGCGTTGACCAGGTACTCGGGCGTGACGCCGAAGCGCCCCGACGCGACCTGCTTGATCCTGCTCCGCCGGTCGGTGCCGTAGCGCGCCGGATCCTCGCCGCCCTCGCCGGAGTTGCTGCGCCCGCCGAGCCGGTTCATGGCGATGGCCAGCGCCTCGTGCGCCTCCGGCGACAGCGCGCCCAGGCTCATCGCCGCGGTGTCGAAGCGGCGCACGATGGACTCGACCGGCTCGACTTCCTCCAGTGGCAGTGGCCTGGCCGCGGGGCGCAGCGCCAGCAGGTCGCGCAGCGCCGCCGGCGGGCGGTTGTCCACCAGCTCCGAGTAGGCCTTCCAGTCGCGGCGGTCGCCGCTGTGCACCGCGCGCTGCAGCGCCTGCACCACGTCCGGGTTGTACTGGTGGTACTCGCCGCCGTGCACGTAGCGCAGCAGGCCGCCCGGCCCGGGCAGTGCGCATTCGTCCCAGGCCAGTTCCGCGAGCCGGCGGGCGTCGGCCTCCAGCCGCGCGAAGCCGGCGCCGCCGATGCGCGAGGGCGTGCCCGCGAAACAGCGCTCGACCACCTCGTCGGCCAGCCCGACGATCTCGAACAGCTGCGCGCCGCGGTAGCTGGCGATGCTGGCGATCCCCATCTTCGACAGGATCTTCAGCAGGCCCTTCTTCACGCCTCTGCGGTAGCTGCGGCCGACCTGCATCGGCTCGCCACTGGTCTTGCCGCCGAGGATGCCGCGGCGGCACAGCGCGTGCAGGGTCTGGTAGGCGAGGTAGGGATAGACCGCGGTCGCACCGTAGCCGATCAGGCAGGCGAAGTGGTGCGGGTCGCGCGCGGTGCCGGTCTCGATGATCAGGTTCACGTCGCAGCGCAGGCCGCGGCGCACCAGGTGCTGGTGGACCGCGCCGGTCGCCAGCAGCGCGTGCACGGGCGCGGCGCCCGGGCGCGGGCGGCGGTCGCTCAGGACCAGCAGTTCGATGCCCTCGCGCGCGGCGGCCTCGGCCTCGGCGCAGATGCGGTCGAGCGCGCCCGCGAGCGTCCCGTCGCGGTCGAAGTAGAGGTCGATGTAGCGATACTTCGCCGCGAACCTCGGCAGTGCCAGCAGCTGGCGCAGCTTGCGCTGCGACAGCACCGGCGAGTTCAGCAGCACGTGGTCGACATTCTCCGGGCCGTCGTGGAACAGGTTGCCCTCGCGGCCGATCTGCGTGGCCAGCGACATCACGCATTCCTCGCGGATCGGGTCGATCGGCGGGTTGGTGACCTGGGCGAAGGCCTGGCGGAAGCAGTCGTACAGCGGGCGGATGCGGCTGCTGACCGCGGCCACCGGGATGTCGTCGCCCATCGAGCCGATGCCTTCCTGCTCGGTCTCGGCCAGCGGGCGCAGCACCGCCTCCTGCTCCTCGCGGGTGAGCTGGAACAGCTTCTGGAAGCCGAGCAGGGTATCGTCCGAGAACGGTGCGTCGGTCAGCGCCGGGTCGATCAGCTCGGTGTGCAGGTACGTCATCCCGCGCTTGAGCCACTGCTTGTATGGCGCGCGCGCGCGGTTGATCGCGTCGATCGCGTCATTGTCGAGCAGGCGCCCGGCCCCGAGGTCCACCGCGATCATCTCGCCCGGGCCGAGCCTGCCCTTCGCCCGCACGCATTCAGGCGCGACGTCGTACACGCCCGCCTCGGAGGCGACCACGAACACACCGTCAGCGGTCAGCAGCCAGCGCGCCGGGCGCAGGCCGTTGCGGTCGAGCGTGCAGGCGGCATACCTGCCGTCGCACATCACCACGCCGGCCGGGCCGTCCCACGGCTCGGAATTGATCGCGTAGTACTCGTAGAACGCGGCGAGGTCGGCGTCCTTGTACTCCAGCGACTGCGTCGCCGGCGGCATCAGGATGCGCATCGCCTTGGGCAGGTCCATGCCGCCGAGCAGCAGCCACTCGAGCATGTTGTCCAGGCTCTGCGAGTCGGAGCCCTGCATGGACACGATCTCGCCCAGGCCGCCGGTGTCCAGCAGTGGCGAGCGCCAGACGTTGCGCCGCGCCTGGGCCCAGCGGCGGTTGCCCTCGATGCTGTTGATCTCGCCGTTGTGGGCGAGGCGGCGGAACGGTTGCGCCAGCGGCCAGCGCGGCATGGTGTTGGTGGAGAAGCGCTGGTGGAACACCACCACGCGTGCCGACAGTTCCGGACGCGCCAGGTCCGGGTACAGCTGCACCAGGCGGCTGGGCAGCACCATGCCCTTGTAGCCGAGCAGCCGCGTCGCCAGCCCGACGACATGGAAGTCGGGCAGCAGGCGCAGTGCGTCCTCGCTGCGCTTGCGCGCGAGGAACAGCGCGCGGTCCACCGCATCCGGGTCCGTGTCGTCGCATTCCACGAACACCTGCACGATGCGCGGCATCGTGTCGCGGGCGACCCGGCCGCAGGCGGAAGGGTCCACCGGCACATCGCGCCAGCCGCGCACGCGCAGCCCGGCCCGTTCCAGCTCGCGGCCGAGCACCTCGCGGCAACGCGCCGCGTCCTCCGCGCCGCGCGGCAGGAACACGTTGCCCGCGGCCACCGTGCCGTCGTGCAGCGGGAATCCGGATTCGGAGGCGAGCGTGCGGACGAAGCCTTCCGCGCCGTGCAGCAGCACGCCGCAGCCGTCGCCGGTCAGACCGTCCGCGGCGACGCCGCCGCGGTGCGCCATGCGCGCGAGTGCCTCGAGCGCGGCGTCGACGATGGCGCGCGAGCCTTTGCCCTCCAGCTGCGCGATCAGGCCGAAACCGCAACTGTCGTGTTCTCTTCCGGGGTCGTGGAGTCCCCGATCCGGGCGCTGCCGCATCGTCGTGTCCGTGGCGAGGGGGGAACGGACGCGGTCCCGCGGCGGATACCGCGGAAACCATGGCCTTGGCCCGAATAAATCACATTTTGTGCGCTGCGACAACGCAGCCTTTCGCGGCATTTTCGTTGCAACGGAAACCGTCACGCGCACGGCGTTTCCACAAACGCAGAACGCCCGATCCCGCTGACGCCGTCAACCGCCGCGGATCACGGCTCCGGTGCGGGCATCGCGGATGGTGGTGGGCTGTTGCAGCCCCGAGGTCTCCCCTTCGACGAGCGCATCCACCGCGGCGAGGATGCGCGGGTCGAGTTCATCGCGCGTGCGCGGCGGCGGGTGCGAGGACAGGTTGGCGCTGGTCGAGACCAGCGGGCCGCCGAATGCCTCGCACAGCGCGGCGGCCACGGGATGCGCGCTCACCCGCACCGCCACGCTGTCGCGTCCTCCGCTGACCAGCCGCGGCACGCGCGCGGTCGCGGGCATCACCCAGGTGTGCGGGCCGGGCCAGCTGGCGAGCACCTCGTCGCGGCGCGGCGGGGGGAGGGCGTCCCAGTCAAGCAGCGCGTCGAGCTGCGCGGCGTGCGCGGCGACCAGGATCAGGCCCTTGCCGGGATCGCGCTGCTTGAGCGCGAGCAGGCGCCGGACGGCGGCCTCGTCGAACGGATCGCAGCCAAGCCCCCACACGCCTTCGGTCGGACAGGCGACGATGCCGCCGCGGCGGAGCGCGGCGACGGCATCGGCCAGCGTGCTGTCCGCCGCCATGGCGTCAGAACGGCGCTTCGCCGGCCTTCTTGACCACGCGCTTGCGGCCCGGCTCGACCTTCGCCGGGGTGATCAGCGGGCGGGCCGGCTCCAGGTCCGCCGAGAACGGACGCGCGGCGCGCGCCGCCTTCTTCGTGGCCTTCTTCGCAGGAGCCTTCTTCGTGGCGGCCTTCTTCGTCGCCGTGGCGGCCTTGCGCGCGGCGGTCTTCTTCGCCGCGGTTTCCTTCCTGGCCGCAGCCTTCTTCGCCGCCGCGCCGCGCGCCGGCTTGCCGGTCTCGGCCAGCAGCCGCTGCGCCTCCTCCAGGGTCAGCGAGGCTGGATCCCGGTCCTTCGGGATCCGGCCGTTGAGCCGGCCGTCGCTGATGTACGGCCCGAAGCGGCCGTTGAGCACCTGGATGTCGCTGCCCGGGAATTCCTTGATCACGCGGTTGCGCGCGATCTCCTCCTTCTCCTCGATCAGCGCCACCGCGCGCGCCAGGTCGATCTTGTACGGATCATCCTCCTTCTTCAGCGAGGCGTAGGTGCTGCCGCGCCTGACGAAGGGGCCGAAGCGGCCGATGCCGACGGTGACCTGCTCGCCGTTGCTCTCGCCGAGCACGCGCGGCAGCCGGAACAGCGCCAGCGCCTCCTCGAGGGTGATCGAGTAGATGCTCTGGCCCGGCTGCAGCGAGGCGAACCGCGGCTTCTCCTCGTCCTCGGCGGTGCCGATCTGCACCAGCGGGCCGAACTTGCCGATGCGCGCGCTGACCTGGCGGCCGGAGACCGGGTCGGTGCCGAGGATGCGCACGCTGCCGGCGTCGATCTTGTCGAGCGTGGACTTCTTGTCGTCGACCAGTTCCTTGAACGGACCCCAGAACTTCTCCATCAGCGGGATCCAGTCCTCCTCGCCGCGGCTGACCGCGTCCAGCTCGTCCTCGAGCCGGGCGGTGAAGTCGTAGTCCACGTAGCGCGGGAAGTGGTTGCTCAGGAACTTCGACACCGCGCGGCCGACGTCGGTGGGCCGGAAGCTGCGGCCCTCGAGCTCGGCATACCTGCGCGTGAGCAGCGTCTGGATGATCGAGGCGTAGGTGGAGGGACGGCCGATGCCGTATTCCTCCAGCGCCTTGACCAGGGCCGCCTCGGTGTAGCGCGGCGGCGGCTGGGTGAAGTGCTGCTCGGCGTGGACGCGGTCCAGCGGGATGCGGTCGCCGAGCTTCATCGGCGGCAGTTTGCGGCCCTCGTCCTCGTCCTCCCTGCCGCCCGCGTCCCTGCCTTCCTCGTACACCGCGAGGAAGCCGGGCACCACCACCGTGGTGCCGGAGGCGCGGAACGCGTGCTCGCCGCCGGCGGCCAGGTCCACGGTCACCGTGTTGAGCGTGGCCGGGATCATCTGGCTGGCCACGGCGCGCTTCCACACCAGCTCGTAGAGCTTGCGCTCGTCGTCGCTCAGGTAGCGCGCGACCTGGGCCGGCGTGCGCAACGCCGAGGTCGGGCGGATCGCCTCGTGGGCCTCCTGGGCGTTCTTCGACTTCGTCTGGTAGATGTTCGGCCGGTCGGGCAGGAACCCCGTGCCGAAGTCACGCGCGATCACGTCGCGCAGTTCCGCCAGCGCCTCCGCCGACAGGTTCACCGAGTCGGTACGCATGTAGGTGATCAGGCCGACGGAGCCCTCGTCGCCGAGGTTCACGCCCTCGTACAGCTTCTGCGCGATCTGCATGGTCTTGCGCGTGGTGAAGCCGAGCTTGCGCGCGGCCTCCTGCTGCAGGGTCGAGGTGGTGAACGGCGGTGCCGGGCGGCGCTTGCGTTCCTTGCTGGCCACGTCCGTGACGTGCAGGAACCCCCGGGCCGCGGCGGCGATGCGCGCGCGCGCGGCCTCGGCGGTCTCGCCGTCGGTGATCGTGAACTGCTCGAACTTCTGCCCGTCGAGCCTGACCAGCCGGGCGGTGAAGGGTTGCGACGGATGCGTGCACTCGGCCTCGATGGTCCAGTACTCGCGGGCCTGGAACGCCTCGATCTCCTCCTCGCGCTCGACGATCATGCGCAGCGCCGGCGACTGCACGCGGCCGGCGGACAGGCCGGCCTGGATCTTGCGCCACAGCACCGGCGAGAGGTTGAAGCCGACCAGGTAGTCCAGCGCGCGGCGCGCCTGCTGCGCGTCCACCAGCGGGCCGGAGATCCGGCGCGGGTGCTGCATGGCCTCGCGGATCGCGCGCGGGGTGATCTCGGTGAACACCACGCGGTGCAGCGGCTTGTCGCCCAGCCCGCGCTCCCTGAGGATCTCGGCGATGTGCCAGCTGATCGCCTCGCCCTCGCGGTCCGGGTCGGTGGCCAGGTAGATGTTCTCCGCCTCCCGGGCCGCTTTGGTGATGGCGTCGACGTGCTTCTCGTTCTTGTCGATCAGCTCGTACTGCATCCGGAACCCGTTGTCCGGGTCGACGGCCCCCTCCTTCGGCACCAGGTCGCGGACGTGGCCGTACGAGGCCAGGACCTGGAAGTCCTTGCCGAGGTACTTGTTGATCGTCCTGGCCTTGGCGGGCGATTCGACGATGAGGAGATTCTTGGCCATCTGGGCAGGGTCCGGGCGCGGCTCGGGAGCCGCGTCATGGGGCGTGGGGGGAGAAAGAGACGCCCGGGAGGCCCCGGGCGTTCAGGCTTTTTATAGTGGAATCACGCCCCCGCCGGCCGTGTCAAGCAAGCCGGCGCGGCGCATGCGGGCGGAAACCGCGACCCCGGCCACGTTTCGCCCGGCCGGGTGGCCGGCCGTTCAGTTTCAGTGGACCGGCTCCGGTTCGTCCGCGAACATCTGGTTCTCCATCCAGGCGTAGGCGGCCTCGCTGCCGGGCTGGTTGAACAGCACCATCAGCACCACCCACTTCAGGTCCTCCAGGTCCAGGGTGTCCTGGTCCAAGGCCATGACCCGGTCCAGCACCAGCTCGCGCTGGTCCGCGTTCAGGATGCCGTGCTGCTCCAGGAACATCAGGAAGCCGCGGCACTCCACGTCCAGCCGGTCAAGTTCGGGCCCGGCATAGATCCGGACCGGGCCGCCGGCGTCGGTGCCGTCCGCGGTCGGCCGCTGCTGGGCGAGCGCGTCGAGCCAGTCGAACGCCTTGTGGATCTCGGAGGGACTGAACCCGGCCTCGAGCAGGCCGTTCTGGATCGAGTCCCGGTCACGGACGATGTCCGTGTCCTGGGAGAAATAGTGTTCGAACAGGTAGAGCAGGACGTCCAGGATGCTTTCTTTCATTTCCCCCGGCCTGCGCCCGAGGGCGCGGTGTGAGATGTCTTGCGGGAGTAGCGGCCGTGCTCGCACACGACCCGGCCTTCCAGCTCCATGACGAGCAGCATGGAGGACAGTTCCGCGGCCGTCAATCCGGTGCGCCCGGCCAGCACATCCATAGGGATTGGGTCGTGGCCGAGTGCCGACCACAACAGCTGGTGGCGCGGATCGTCCGGTGGCGGTGCCGTGGTGTCTTCGCCGACGCTCCCGGCCATCGGAATGGGGGCGCCCAGACGCCGGCGCAAGGCATCGCCGAGGGTGGAGGCCACCGGGGCGAGCGCGGCGTTCACCTCGTCCGGCGACTCGACGAGCGCGGCACCGTCGCGGATCAGGCGATGGCAGCCGCGGGCCATCGGGTTGTGGATCGAGCCCGGCAGGGCGAACACCTCGCGCCCGGCCTCGGCGGCGAACCGGGCGGTGATCAGCGCACCGGAACGTTCCGCGGCCTCGACCACCAGCGTGCCCAGCGCCAGGCCGGCGATGATGCGGTTGCGGCAGGGGAAGTGCCCGCGCCGGGCCGGGGTGCCGGGCGGGTGCTCGCTGGCCACGGCGCCGGTGGCGGCAATGCGCATGTGCAGGTCCGCGTGCCGGCGCGGGTAGGGCACGTCGATGCCGCTGCCGAGCACGGCGACGGTGATGCCACCGGCTTCCAGCGCGGCCTCGTGTGCGGCGGCGTCCACCCCCGCGGCCAGCCCGCTGCAGACCGCCAGCCCCGAGGCCGCGAAGGCGCGCGCGAACAGGCGGGCATTGTCGCGCCCGCCCGCGGTGGGGTGGCGGCTGCCCACCACCGCGACCGCAGGGTGCCAGAGCAGGGCGGGGTCGCCGGCGACGAACAGCGCCAGGGGCGGGCTGGGGATCCGGCGCAGCAGTTCCGGGTAATCCGGGTCATGCCAGCCGAGCAGGTGGTGGCCGGGCGCCTGCAGCCAGTCGAGGGCGCGCGGATCGGCCGGGCGGCGCGCCGCGAGGACGGCGACCTGGTCCGGATCGAGCCCGGCCCGGCGCCAGGCGGGCGGGCCGGCGTCCAGCGCGGCCCCGGGCGACGGATGCTGTTCCAGCAGGCGCCGGCGCGGCGCCACGGGGCCGCCCGCGGCAAGCAGGCGCAGCAGGGCCTCGCTGGAATCCGTGGGAGGGCGGTGCGGCATGCCGCCAGCCTGCCGCGGAAACGGGGACGGCGCCCTAGGGCGCCGTCCCGCGTGCGTGTAGGGAAACCCCGCGTCCGCGCTCAGTACGGCGCGTCCGGGTGCTTGAGGTGGTAGCCGATGCGGGTCGGACGCACGCTGCTCATGACCAGCGCGTAGCTCATCTTCTCGAAGGTGCGGAACACGATCGCGTGGCCCACGAACTCGTCGGGCAGGCGCACCCTGTTCTCGAAGAACACGGTGTCCTCGTCGCGGTACTCGCCCTTTTCGACCCGGTCGACTGCCTGGGTGCCCTCGCGCCAGAGCGAGAACACGGTGCCGTTGTCCACGCCGTCGCGCGCGCCGACCGAGATCGCGATCACGTCGCGCGGGCCGCCGTGGGCCAGCATGTCGGCCACGCCGATCACGCGCGCCACGCCGTAGTCGGTCTGCTGCCTCGGCGGGTGCGGGAAGAACTGCAGGTCGTAGGGCTGGGCGTCCACCGGGATCAGGCGGTCGCCGACGCGGACCTCGCGGCCGGTCTCGTCCAGCAGCAGGGTGCTGGTCTGGATGCCGCCGACCTCGCCGCGGGTGATGGTGCCGACGTTGACGCGCTGCAGCTCGTAGCCCAGCACCTCCTTGCCCTTGTCGGGCATGATCACGTCGGCCCAGTACTGCTGGAAGTCGGTCTCGCGGCGGCCGCGGAAGTCGAGGTCGTCCTTGTGGTGCACGTCGCAGCACAGGCCGCTGCGGTCCACGCGGGCGAAGCGCACGGTCGGGCGCACCACCGCGTAGCGCTGGCCGGGCTGGGCGTCGGGCAGGCCGCGGATGTAGGCGACCTGGCCCTGGGTGCCGCGCAGGCGGTCCTCCTCGAGCGCCACCACGTACGGCAGGTGCTCGAAGCTGTCGACCACGCGCAGGTCCTTCAGGAAGGCCTCGACGTCGGACAGCGGGATCGCGTCGATCGGGCGGGGGTCCTCGCGCGGGCCGGGCTCGACGGTGACCCGGTCCAGGTAGGCGAGGCTGATCACGTCGCCCGGATAGATCAGGTGCGGGTTCTGGATCTGCGGGTTGGCCTGCCAGATTTCCGGCCACAGCCACGGCTTGCGCAGGAACCGGCCGGCGATGTCCCACAGCGTGTCGCCGCGCTTGACCACGTAGGTGTCGGGGTGGTCCCCCCGCAGGCCCTGCGCGGCGGCATAGGCCGTGACCGTCAGCAACGCGACGGCAACGCCGGTGCGAAGCCCCCGGGAAAGGCGCTCGAGTCTGCTGGCCATCTACCTGCTCCCCTTGGAGATTTCCCCTGCAGCCGGGGCACTATAGCTTACAAATCGCGGGCCGAGGCAAGCTCGGGCGCGCTACAATGCCGCCATCTCGCGCGGTTGTGACCGCCGCCACGCTCCGGTGCCATGTCCCTGCTCCCGATCCTCGAATACCCGCATCCCGGCCTGCGCAAGGTCGCCAGCCCGGTCGAGGCCGAACGGCTGGCCGACCCCGCGTTCCAGCGCCTGATCGACGACATGTTCCGGACCATGTACGAGGCGCCGGGCATCGGCCTGGCGGCGCCGCAGGTGAACGTGCTGCAGCGGTTCATGGTCATCGACGTGAGCGAGGGTCGCGACCAGCCGCTCGTGTTCATCAACCCGGTGATCCGCGAGCGCTCGGTCGACCTGCGCATGCACCAGGAGGGCTGCCTGTCCATCCCGGGCGTGTTCGCCGAGGTCACCCGCCCGGACGGCATCGTGGTCGAGGCCCTCGACCGCCACGGCAAGCCGTTCGAGCTGCGCGTGGACGGCCTGCTGGCGACCTGCGTGCAGCACGAGGTGGACCACCTGGACGGCAAGCTGTTCATCGACTACCTCTCGCCGCTCAAGCGCGAGCGCGCGCTGAAGAAGCTGGAAAAGCTGCGCCGGCAGAAGGGCTGAAGGCATGTCCCTGCGGATCGTCTTCGCCGGGACCCCGGAGTTCGCCGTGCCTTCGCTGCGCGTCGCCGCGTCGCGCGGCGAGGTCGTCGCCGTCTACACCCAGCCGGACCGTCCCGCCGGGCGCGGCCGGAAGCTGACGCCCTCCCCGGTCAAGGTCGAGGCGCTCTCGCGCGGCCTGGCTGTGCTGCAGCCGGAGACGCTGCGCACGGAACAGTCGCAGGAGGCATTGCGCGCGCTGCGCCCCGACCTGATGGTCGTGGTCGCCTATGGCCTGCTGCTGCCGCAGGCGATCCTCGACATCCCGACGTACGGCTGCTGGAACGTGCACGCCTCGCTGCTGCCGCGCTGGCGCGGCGCGGCGCCGATCCAGCGCGCGATCGAGGCCGGCGATGCCGAAACCGGCGTGTGCCTGATGCAGATGGAGAAGGGGCTGGACACCGGGCCGGTGCTGCTGTCGCGTTCGACCCCGATCGGCGGGCACGAGACCGCCGGCCAGCTGCACGACCGCCTGGCCGAGCTGGGCGCGCAGGTGCTGGCGGACGGGCTCGGGCTGTTGCGCGCGGGCATCCGCCCGGTGCCGCGGCCACAGCCTGCCGAGGGCGTGACCTACGCGCGCAAGCTGGAGAAGTCCGAGGCGGTGCTCGACTGGAGCCGGCCGGCGGAGGTGCTCGCGCGCAAGGTGCGCGCTTTCCACCCCTGGCCGGTCGCCGAGGCCGACGTCGCCGGCGAGCGCCTGCGCATCCACGGCGCGGTCGCGCTGGCGCAGGCGCACCATGCCGTGCCGGGCACGGTGCTCGCCGCCGGCCGCGAGGGCATCGACGTCGCGTGCGGCGAGGGCGTGCTGCGCATCCGCACCCTGCAGCGCGCCGGCGGCAAGGTGATCACCGCCGCCGACTACCTCAACGCCCGGCGCGACCTGGCCTGAACCTCCCGCGAACCCTGCCCGGCGACCGGGCGACCGCTGACGCATGAAGACGGCATCCCCAGGCACCGCCCCACGCATCGCCGCCGCCTCGGTGCTCGACGCGGTGCTGCACCGCGGCCGTTCGCTCAGGGCCGAGCTTGCGCGGGCGCTGGGCGGCCTGCCGGACCCGCGCGACCGCGCGCTGGCCGAGGCGATCTGCTTCGCCGCGCTGCGCATCCGACACCGCGCCGACGCCGCGCTGGCGGCGTGGATGCCGAGGCCGCCGGCCGGACGCGACGCTCCGTTGCGTGCGCTGCTGCTGGCGGGATTCGCCCAGCTCGACCCGCTGCGCCTGCCCGCGCACGCCGCGGTCGCGGCCACGGTGGAAGCGGCACGCGCGATGGGACGGCCGCACCAGGCGGGGCTGGTCAACGCCCTGTTGCGCCGCGCCCAGCGCGAGGGCCTGCCCGAAGGCGACTGGCGCGACCTGTGGCCGTCATGGCTGCGCGGCCGGCTGAAGGCGGACTGGCCCGGCGACTTCGAGGCGATCATCGCCGCCAGCAGCGCGCAGGCGCCCACCTGGCTGCGGGTGAACCGCAGGCGCACCACGCGCGAGGCCTACTGGCAGCGCCTGCATGAAGCCGGCATCGGCGCGGCGGAACATCCCGCGCTGCCCGATGCCCTGTGCATCGAAGGCTCGATCCCGGTCTCGGCGCTGCCGGGCTTCGCCGAGGGCGAGGTCTCGGTGCAGGACGGCGCCGCGCAACTGGTCGCCGACGCGCTCTCGCCGCCGCCGGGGGCGCGCGTGCTCGATGCCTGCGCCGCGCCTGGCGGCAAGGCCGCGCACCTGCTCGAGCGCGATCCGTCGCTGCGCCTGACCGCCCTCGACGTGGATCCCGCCCGACTGGAGCTGGTGCGCGCGAACTTCACGCGGCTGGGTGTCGGGGAGCATGCCGGGCTGCACGCGGCCGACGCCACCGCGCCGGAGGCGTGGTGGGACGGCAGGCCGTTCGACGCGATCCTGCTCGATGCGCCGTGTTCGGCGACCGGCATCATCCGCCGCCAGCCGGACGTGCTGCTGCACCGGCGCGAGGCCGACCTGGCCGCCCTGGCCGGACTGCAGGCGCGGCTGCTGCGCTCGCTGTGGCCGCTGCTGCGCCCGGGTGGCCGGCTGCTCTACGCCACCTGCTCGATCCTCAAGGCCGAGAACGCGGCGCAGGTGGATGCCTTCCTTGCCGGCCACGAAGATGCGGAGCCGGTCACGCTTCCCGGTGTTTTCGGCAACGCCATCGGTGCCGGCCGCCAACGTTTCCCAGGCATGGATGGCATGGACGGATTCTTCTACGCCTGCATGCGCAAACGGCAATGATTCCGCCATGATCGGTTCATGCACCGGGCGCTAGAGTGCGCGGCCGGTGACCGCATGAAACCCATGGTTCAAAGCACTCCTTCCCCCTGGTTGAGCGTGCTCGTGCCGGTCTACGGGGTCGAGCGGTGGATCCGGCAGTGCATGGAGTCGGTGCTTTCGCAGGCGGACGACGGGGTCGAGATCCTCGTGCTCGACGACGCCTCGCCGGACGGCTCGATGGCGATCGTGCATGAGCTGCAGCAGCGGCATCCGGGCCGCATCCGCGTCCTGGAACATCCGCGCAACCGTGGCCTGTCCGCCGCCCGCAACAGCCTGATGGACGCGGCGACGGGACGTTACTTCTGGTTCCTGGATTCGGACGACGTGCTGCTGCCGGGCGCGATCGAAAGGCTGCGTGGCGTCGTCGCGCGGGAAGCCCCGGACCTCGTGCTGTGCGACTTCAGGGTGCTGCGCGAGGACTCCGGGCTGTTGCATCGCCTGCGGGGCGAGATGCACCGCCGCAGCTTTGCCGGGCGGACGCGCGCCGGCTCCGGCCGCGACGCCCTGCTTGCGGGCCTGCTCGAGGCACGGCAGTTCCATGCCTGGTCGAAGATCGCCACCGCCGGGATCTGGCGCGCGGCGCGCTTCCCGGAAGGCCGGTATTTCGAGGACATCGCCGTGATCGCGCCGTTGTGCGCTCCGGTGCGGAACTGGCGCCACGTGCCGGAGCCCTGGGTCGGTTACCGCCAGCGCGACGGCAGCATCCTGTCCGACATGACGCCGGCCAAGACGCGTGACCTGCTGGCATCGTTGCGGGACCTGCACCGTGGTGTGACGGCCATGCAGGGCCTGTCCGCGCGCACGCGCCGCGCGCTGGAGTACGCCTGCCTGCGTGCCTTCGCCGCGCTGGCGCGCAAGATGCCCGGCGATGAATCCCTGGAGCGCGAGTGCCTGGCGGTCATGGCGGAGGTCTTCCCGCAGGGCATACCACGCGTGCTTGCCGACTGCCGCAGGCGTGGCTGGTGGCTGCGCGCATGGCGTGCCGGGCACAGCCTGGCGCGCCGCGGGTGGGGGCACCACGCCGGCGATCAGGAGAGGAAGCGCCCGGCGATGCTGTCGCGCCGGTACAGCCCGCGGGCGAGGTAGCCTTCCAGTTTCCGGCGCTCGCCCCCGCGCAGCTTGATCAGCCGCGGCGGCCGTGCCGGTGCCGGTTGCGCGAGCAGGCGCCGGTACAGCCGCAGGCGCCGCCAGTGCGAGACGTGCTGCAGGAAGTAGGCGGTGTCCTCGGCGCGCCACAGTTGCAGCCGCCAGCCCCGGCCGGCGTCCAGCACCGCCTGCGCGCAGACGTGGATGATCAGGTACGCGGGATGCTTGATCCGCTGCACCAGCCGCCCGTAGCGGCCTTCCCGCCGCAGCGCGTCGAGGTAGGCATCGTCGCCCATGGCCAGCGCGCGGCACAGCTCCGCGCGCCAGGCGCGGACGAACGGCATGCCCGGCGGTGCGGCCATGCACCAGCTGTCGACCACCGGCGGGTGGCCAGGCTCGCCGTACTTGTCGATGAAGTAGCCCAGGTATTCGGCACCGCTTTCGGCCTGCGCCTCGACCATCCAGTCGAGCGAAGCGGTGAGGATGCTGCTGGCGTCCACCCACACGCCGCCGTGGCGTTCGAGCAGGGTGAGGCGCAGCCAGTCCGAGCGCCGCGCGGGCGTCATCGATTCGAAGCTTTCCGGCAGCCCGTCGGCACCGGCGTGGCGGTGCAGCTCGCTGCCGAGGACGAGGCGGACGTCCCAGCCCGGGCACATCCGGCGCCAGTTCTCCACGCACCGGCGCACGACCAGCGGCACGTCGTCCGAATGCCAGTACGACCACACGATGCGCGGGATGCGCGCGTCCGGCGGCACCCGGCCGTCGCCCGGCAGCAGCACCACCCGCGGATGTTCCGGGCACGATTCGACCGGCCGTGACAGCCATGCGAAGGCCGCGATCAGGAGCATGCACAGGGCGCCGAGCCAGAACCAGATCATGCAAGTACGGGCCGTCGCCGGCCGCAGGGTGTGGGTTGGCGATATCGTATGCGGCTTATGAGTCCAGGTCCTTCCCACCGCCGCCGGCCCCGGGTCCTCCATTTCGTCACCGGTGGCTTTTCCGGCGGCGCGACCCAGGTCGCGATCGCCCTGGTCAACGCGGCGCGCGACGGCGGCGCCACCGAACCGCTGCTGGTGCTGCGCCGCAAGCGCAGGGGGGATCCTGCGCGGATCGCCGAGCTCGAGCGCGCCGGCGTGCCGCTGCGCGTGGTGCCGGGCTGGTCGCACCTGGCCACCATCCTCTCGCTGGCGCGCCTGTGCCGCGAGTGGCGCCCGGACATCCTGGTCGCGCACGGCTTCAGCGAGCACCTGTGGGGGCGCTACGCCGGCCTGCTGGCGAAGGTGCCGCACCTGGTGCACGTGGAGCACAACACGCGCGAGCGCTACACCCGCTGGCGGCTGGCGCAGACCCGGTGGCTGGCACGGCGCACCGACCGCATCGTCGGCTGTTCCGAGGGCGTGCGCCGGGTCCTGCTCGACATGGGCATGCCGCCGGAACGCACCATCGCCATCCCCAACGGCATCCGGCTCGAACCGTTCGCCGGTGCCGATGCCCACCCGCTGCCGGCGCGGACGCCGGGCATCGTCATGGTCTCGCGCTTCTCGAAGCAGAAGGACCACGCCACGCTGCTGCGCGCGGTCGCCCTGCTGCGCGAACGCGGCCTGCGGCCGCCGGTGCTGCTGGCCGGCGGCGGCAAGGCGTTGCACCGCAGGCCGGTGGAACGCCTTGCGCGGGAACTGGGCATCGAAGGGCAGGTGCGCCTGCCGGGCGTGATCCGCAACGTGCCGGAGGTGCTGATGGGGCACCGCATCGCGGTGCTGGCCACGCACTACGAGGGCATGCCGCTGGCGCTGATCGAGGGCATGGCGGCGGGCTGCGCGGTGGTCGGCAGCGACGTGCCCGGCGTGCGCGAGGTGATCGACCACGGCAACGACGGCCTGCTGGTCCCCGAGTCCGACGCCGTGGCCCTGGCCGACGCGCTCGAGCGCCTGCTGCGCGACGACGCCTTCGCGGAACGGCTGGGCCGCGCCGCGCGCGCCACCGCGCTCGCCCGCCATGGCCGTGAGCTGATGAACCGGCGTTACGAGGAACTGTTCCTGTCGCTGGCCGCGGGGGATCCGCCCGGCTGAGCCTGCGTCACCAGCGCAGCGGGCGCCGGGCGACCTCGCGCTCGAGCCGTGCCATCAGCGAGCGCGCCTCCGCGAGCGGCAGGAAGCGGATGCGCAGCGGCGGCGACATCGGCCCCGCGCCCGCGGTGTCCAGCCACAGCGAGGCCATGCCGGCCAGCCGGTCCAGCGGCGAGCGGCGCAGCTGGATCGCCTGCAGCTTGTCCAGCTCCGCGAAGCGCCAGTGCCGCGACCACCAGCCCTGGCGCACGGCGACGATGCCGCCGTCGACCGCATAGCCCGCGAACGCGGCATGGCGGCGCGCCGCCAGCCACGACCACGGCAGCCAGGCCAGCGCCAGCAGGCCCCATGCCCCGGACAGCCGCAGCCCGATGGCGAGCAGGACCACGCCCCACAGCAGGCGGACGCACAGCAGCCGCAGCCACGCGCGCGGATGCAGGGGGTGCCATTGCGCCGGGGGCCACTGCGCGCCGGGCAGGACGTGGCGGACCAGGGCGTCGCAGGCCTCCGGCGTCGCCACCGGCGCCAGTTCGTGCAGCGGCTTTTCCTGGCCGGGCTCCGACTGCGAGGTGGCGGTGTCGATCGTGAGCGAGCGCCGCCGGAACAGGCGGTGCAGCAGGCCCTCGCGCAGCGTCCACGCCTGGATGCGCCGGCGTGGCACGCTGCTGCGCACGCGCGAGAACAGCCCGCGTTCCACCGTGAGCCGGCGCCCGTGCGCGCCGAGCCGGAAGCCGTGGTAGCGCACGAACGCCAGCAGCACCGAGAACGCCCGCAACAGCAGCAGCGCCAGCACGACCAGGAAGACGGCACCCGCGGCGGTCTGCAGCCAGTTCCCGGTGGCGATGCCGACGTAGCCGAACACGGCGCGCGTCACGGCGCGCAGCAGTTGCACCATGCGTTCCTCGGGGAACAGCTGCCAGGCCGCGGCGAACGCGCCGGCCACGACCACCATGCCGCGGTTGGAGATCAGCCCCAGCCGCACCAGCTCCCCGGCGGGCAGGGACAGCAGGGTGTCGCCCGCCTCCGTCGCGCCCGGTTGCTCGCCGGGCTGCGCGGGCGCCTGCCCGCGGTGGCGGATCAGCTGCTCCAGCGCCAGCGCGTCGGCCAGCGACAGCACCTTCATCTCCGCTTCCGGGCGGGCGCCGGCGGCCGATTCCAGCCGCACCTCGGCCACTCCGAACAGGCGGTGCAGCAGCGACTGGTGCAGGGCCACGTTGTGGATCCGCGAGAACGGGATCTGGCGCAGCTCGCGCTCGAACAGGCCGCTGCGCACGAACAGGCTGTCGCCGTCGATGCGGTAGCGGTAGGTGAAGTAGCGCGCCACCGAGGCGGCGGCCAGGCCCAGCACCGCCACGCCCGCCGCGGCCAGCTGGTACCTCTCCTGGCTGCGCCCGCCGATGAACACCAGCACCAGCAGCGGCACGATGAACTGGCGCAGCGCGCCGGCGAGCACGAACAGCCACGACCACGGGTGCAGGCGGCGTTCCCCGCCGGCGGCCGGGACGGCGCCCGGCCCCGGGGATGCGCCCGGTTCGAGCGGCTCAGGCGTCATCGTCATCCGCCGTCACCCGCGCCAGCGCGTCGCGCAGCCGTTCGGCTTCGGCAACGCCCAGCCCCCGCACCGCGACCGCGTTCAGGCGGGTGCCCGCGGTGTGGATGACCAGCGTGGCCAGGCCGAAGCGGCGTTCCAGCGGCCCGCGCACCAGGTCCAGGTGCTGCACCCGCGAGCCGGGCACGCGCGTTTCGGTCCGCCACAGGCGGCCGCGGCGCAGGGCGAAGCCCTCGTCGTCGAGCTTCCAGCGCGTGCACGCGTAGCGCCGGCGCGCCAGCCACACGAACCAGGCCGGCAGCAGCACCAGCACGGCGACGGCGGCCGTGGTCCTGGCCACGCCGGCCGGAAGCAGCAGCCCGGCCGCGACCAGCGCGGCCATGACCGCCGCCGCGGAAGCAAGGGCGGCCGTCAGCGTGAACAGCGTGCGTGCCGCGGGCGGCAGCGGCTGCCAGCCGTCGCCGGGGGCGGCACCGTGCGGGACCGCGGGATCGTCGGGAAGCGTCATTGGATGCGCTCGAAGTGCCGGTAGGGGTTTTCCTCGCCGCTGCCCGGCGGACGCGCCTTGAAGCGCTTGTAGGTCCACTGGTACTGCGCGGGGTCGCGGCGCGCGATGCGCTCGACGTTGGCGTTGAGCGCGGCGACCGCGGTCCGCGGGTCGGCGGAGGCGATGTCGCCGGTGGCCTGTTCGATGTGCAGCGCGAACCGCAGGCCGCCGCCGATGCGCTCGCACCAGGCGAACAGCACGGTCGCGCCGCTGCGTTCGGCCAGCCGCGGCAGCAGCGTCATCGTCAGCGCCTCCTTGCCGAAGAACGGCGCGAACTCGCCGTCGCCCGCCTTGGGCTGCTGGTCGGGCAGGATGCCGACCACGCCGCCGTCGCGCAGCCGCTTGTACAGCGCGCGGATGCCGGGGCCCTCGGCGCGGACCTGGGTGACGCGCGAGGGGTCGTCGTGGGCGCGCACCAGGCGCAGGAAGGCCTCGCCGACCGCCGATTCCGGCGGCCGGTAGAGGATGGCCAGTGGCGTCTTCGCCGCCAGCCACTGGTTCAGCAGTTCCCAGTTGCCGAAGTGCGGCGCGGCGACGATCACGCCCTTGCCCGAGGCCAGCGCCGCGTCGAACAGCTCGACGCCGTGGGCCTCCACGATCATCGCCAGGTTCTCGGCATGGGGCCGCGTCCACAGCCGCAGCGTCTCCAGCGCCTGCCGCGCGGTGGTCCGCAGCACCGCCCGGCGCCACTCCTCGCGCTGCGCCGGCAGCATGTCCGGGTAGGCGATGGCGAGGTTCATTTCCGCGACCCGGCTCTCGCGGGCGCCGGACTTCAGCCACAGCCACGCCAGCGCATCGCCCAGCGCGCGCAGCACCGGCCAGGGCAGGCGGGCGACGAGGCCGGCGAGCAGGTACAGCAGCCGTGCGAGGAGGCGGGTCATGGCGGCATTGTAGGGGGTCGGCAACCGCCCCACTGGCAGGATGCGCCCCGGCCGCCCCTACAATGCCGGGATGATCTCCTTGATACAGCGTGTCACCGCGGCCCGCGTGGACGTGGACGGCGAATGCGTGGGCCGGATCGGCCCCGGGCTGCTGGCGCTGGTGGGCGTGGAGCCCGGCGACGGCGAGGACCAGGTCGCGCGGATGGCCGGGCGGCTGCTGGGCTACCGGGTCTTCCCCGACGAGGCCGGGCGCATGAACCTGTCGCTGGCGGACACCAGCGGCGGGCTGCTGCTGGTCAGCCAGTTCACGCTGGCGGCGGACACCCGCTCCGGGATGCGGCCCAGCTTCAGCACCGCGGCGCCCCCGGACGAGGCCCGCCAGGTCTTCGACCGGCTGGTGGCCGAGTGCCGGGCCCGGCACCGGGGGGCGGTGGAGACGGGCCGGTTCGGGGCGTACATGGCGGTCAGCCTGACCAATGACGGACCGGTGACCTTCCTGCTCCGGGCCTGAACCGGACACAAACCGCGATCTGGCCCGTCCGGCCCGCTTTTTCCGCGCAAGTACTGGAAAGACGGAGCCCTGTCCCCATATCGTGACCCATGTCCGGCCCCCCGGGGCCGGGCGCGATCCCCGCGGGCACGGACCCGCCCCGGGGAGGCTGGTACAATTAAGGGTTCCCTTTTCTCCATCCATTCTGGTGCGCCACATGGCGAACGAGCGTCCTGCCCAACACTCCGATCTCAAGCTCCTGATCTCCAAGGGGCTGGAGCAGGGTTACCTGACCTATGCCGAGGTCAATGACCACCTGCCCGACGATCTGGTCGATCCCGAGCAGATCGAAGACATCATCGGGATGATCACCGGCATGGGCATCGATGTGCACGAAGTCGCACCCGATGCCGAGACCCTGCTGCTCACCGGCGAGACCGCCCCCGGCACCGACGTCGACGAGACGGCGGCCGAGGAGGCTGCCGCCGCGCTGAGCTCGCTCGACAGCGAGGGCGGCCGGACCACCGACCCGGTGCGCATGTACATGCGCGAGATGGGCACGGTCGAGCTGCTGACCCGCGAGGGCGAGATCGCCATCGCCAAGCGCATCGAGGAAGGCCTGAACCAGATGGCTTCCGCGCTGGCCAGCTTCCCGTGGTCGGTGCAGATGCTGCTGGAGGAGTACGACCTGCACAAGGCCGGCAAGAAGCGCCTGCCCGAGGTGGTGATCGGCTTCAACGACCAGGCCGAGGAAGAGCCGCTGCCGGTCGAGGACGCCGAGATCCCCGAGACCGACCTCCTCGACGAGGAGGACGAGGAGGACGAGGAGGCGGCCGCGGACGATGCGGACGACAGCCCCGCCACCGGCCCGGACCCGGCCGAGGTCGCCCGCCGCATGGAGGAGCTGGCGGCCACCTACGCCAGGTTCCAGAAGGCCTACGCCAAGCACGGCCCCGGCGCCAAGCAGGTGCTGAAGCTGCGCGAGGAGATGGCCGCGCAGTTCGTCACCTTCCGCCTGCCGATGCCGCTGACCGACGCGCTGGTCAAGAAGCTGCGCGACGTGGTCGGCGAGGTCAAGGAGCACGAGCGCCGCATCCACGACCTGTCCACCCAGGTCGCGAAGATGCCGCGCAAGGATTTCCTCCGCGCCTGGGAAGGCAACCAGACCAACCTGGGCTGGGTGGAGGAGATGCTCAAGCGCAAGCAGAAGTGGGCCAGCGGCCTGCGCGAGGTCAAGGGCCAGATCATCGCCGAGCAGGAGGCGATCATCGCCCTCGAGAAGGCGATGATGGTCACGCTCGCAGACCTCAAGGAGATCAGCCGCGCGCTGGCCTACGGCGAGGCCAAGGCGCGCAAGGCCAAGAAGGAGATGGTCGAGGCCAACCTGCGCCTGGTGATCTCCATCGCCAAGAAGTACACCAACCGCGGCCTGCAGTTCCTGGACCTGATCCAGGAGGGCAACATCGGCCTGATGAAGGCGGTGGACAAGTTCGAGTACCGCCGCGGCTACAAGTTCTCGACCTATGCCACCTGGTGGATCCGCCAGGCGATCACCCGCTCGATCGCCGACCAGGCGCGCACGATCCGCATCCCGGTGCACATGATCGAGACGATCAACAAGCTCAACCGCATCTCCCGCCAGATGCTCCAGCAGTACGGCCGCGAGCCGACGCCGGAGGAGCTGGCCAAGGAGATGGACATGCCCGAGGACAAGATCCGCAAGGTGCTGAAGATCGCCAAGGAGCCGATCTCGATGGAGACGCCGATCGGCGACGACGAGGATTCGCACCTGGGCGACTTCATCGAGGACACCAACGTGGAGTCCCCGATCGAGACCACCACCAACATCAACCTGCAGGAGACGGTCCGCGAGGTGCTGGCCGGCCTGACCCCGAGGGAGGCCAAGGTCCTGCGCATGCGCTTCGGCATCGACATGAACACCGACCACACCCTGGAGGAGGTCGGCAAGCAGTTCGACGTCACCCGCGAGCGCATCCGCCAGATCGAGGCCAAGGCCCTGCGCAAGCTGCGCCACCCGAGCCGCTCCGAGCAGCTGCGCTCGTTCCTCGACATCGACTGATTCGCCGGCGCGCAGCGTCGGTCCGCTCCAGGCCAAGGCCCCGCCCATGCGGGGCCTTGGCGTTTTCCGGAGCCTGGCTTGCGGCCGACCCATGCCGGCGCGCCGCGCGCCGCTGCGGCCCTGCCCAGGGGGCGGACCATCCGCTACACTGCCGCCCGCAGCGCGGGCCTATAGCTCAACGGTCAGAGCAGGGGACTCATAATCCCTTGGTTCCAGGTTCGAATCCTGGTGGGCCCACCA